>NZ_AJXU01000130.1 GCF_000264315.1 Rhodanobacter fulvus Jip2 | reverse complement strand
CTATAATACTTGTAATTGCGTTCATGCTCGTCTCTCCTTTTTAGTATTCTTCTGGTAAAAGCATCACATAATAAAAAACGTCTACATCATCTTCTCGGATGACATAGACTTTCTTAGGTAATGCATTTTGATTTTTTACATAGTTTGTATAGTGATATTCCAATTTATATGCGGGTTGTTCTTGTTCATGTGTGATTAAGAGTATATTCTCATCTTCTTGCAGTCTAAAAATGTGTAGGTAATCTGTATGAGGTTGATTATCTCTTTCTTTTACCATATTCCAAAGTAAGATTTGAAGGTCTAGAGA
>NZ_AJXU01000129.1 GCF_000264315.1 Rhodanobacter fulvus Jip2 | reverse complement strand
GTTGCAGATAAGCTTTACCCAACTGAACTTCTTGCTTACATATTCGACCGAGCCGTCCGTCGAACCGTTGTCAACCAAAATTACCTCAATTTTGTCTTTCGGATAGTTCAGCCGCTGGATCGATTGAAAACAATCGTGCAAGTGATGTTTTCCGTTTAAATTAACGATTACTATAGAAACTGAAGGGAAATTGTCCATCATCTTACCACCTTAAACAGTCACCCGGTCACTGCTTCCGAATGAATTTTATCGTGCGTTGTTGAAC
>NZ_AJXU01000128.1 GCF_000264315.1 Rhodanobacter fulvus Jip2 | reverse complement strand
GTTATATTTTAGTAAATCGCTTATTCAACTTTTAAATATTTAAAAAAGTAGTGATAAGTGCTATTCTAAATATAATTATCAGAATTTTTATTCTATTTTAGAAAGTAGGTTATGCTGAATGAAAAGAAATAAAATTGTGCTGATTGGTAGTGGATTCGTAGGTTCTGCGTTTGCACATGCAGTTGTAGCTAAAGGACTAGTCGATGAACTAGCTATTATTGATATTGATGAAGATAAAGCAAAAGCAGATGTATGGGATTTAAATCATGCTACACTTTTTGGTGATAAGTTTGTAGATGTACATCTTGGTTCGTATAG
>NZ_AJXU01000127.1 GCF_000264315.1 Rhodanobacter fulvus Jip2 | reverse complement strand
ATCTTCTTCAATAACGATATCTGAACCGTCAATATCTTCTTCATTATCATCAGAATCATCTAATGTTTCTTGATCATCCGTTTGAGCTGGAATATCATCGTCATCATCCATTTCATCGTCGCCAAGTAACTTAAGATTTTCATCTTCTTCATCATCGTCATCAAGAATATCAAATTTTTGAATTGTTGGTGCAATTTTTTCTTCAATATCATCTACTGAATACCAATCACGTAATCCCCATTGATTTTCACCAACATTTAAGA
>NZ_AJXU01000126.1 GCF_000264315.1 Rhodanobacter fulvus Jip2 | reverse complement strand
AAATATAAGAATCAAGAAGGAGGGTATCGTGTTTCGGCCTCAATTATTCTTCTTGCAATAAAATAAGTGACCAAATATGATATGCAGCAAATGCGGCAAAAATGAAAGTAAGTACGAAACAAGATTGGGTTTTTTATGTCTTGAATGTTATAATAATTCTCTTAAAGAAGGTAGTCGAACCATCATTAAATGTTCTGTTTGCGGAAGAACCATATTTTCAGGAGATTTTTACGCTTCAGGAGAAGATAATGAAACTTTTTGCTTACATTGTCTTAATG
>NZ_AJXU01000125.1 GCF_000264315.1 Rhodanobacter fulvus Jip2 | reverse complement strand
GCTTTGAATAGCTTCTCTTTCTCTTTTTTTGTTTTCTTCTTCCTGCCATTTGGCAATAAGTTGTTGCTTTTTGAGTTCAAATTCCCATAATGAATCGGCTTTTATTGTAGCAGATTTTTTAAGATAGTCATTAAAAAATGTTTGCTGATATCTCGCCATAAAGATCACCTCGTTTTATTTTTATGTTTTATAAAATACCAACACTCATAAATTTAAGTTTTATTTAATACTTCGTTAAGTCGTATTTAGTATTTTATACTTGACTAATTCCTCACTAACCCCTAACGTGCTAGCAATACAGCTTACTGGCTCATAACG
>NZ_AJXU01000124.1 GCF_000264315.1 Rhodanobacter fulvus Jip2 | reverse complement strand
ATCCAATACCTTCAACATTTGGAACTCTTCCTGTTGCATCAAGTACATATTCTGTATTGATTGATAATCCAGATTCAGTTGTTAGTGTAAACGCGTCTCCTTCTTTTTTAACTGCAGCTGTATTTTCATTTAGATAGAATTTAACGCCTTCATCTTCTAATTTTTTAACTAATTTATCTACATGATTACGGTTAAATCCTGGTAAAATCTCATCTGTATGATGAACCACATGAACGTCAGTGCCAGTTTTAATCATGATAGATGCAAATTCGATACTGATAATTCCGCCACCAATGAATGTGATACTTTT
>NZ_AJXU01000123.1 GCF_000264315.1 Rhodanobacter fulvus Jip2 | reverse complement strand
GTAACAGCAGTATATGATATTAATTCATTGACCACTATTACAGCTGATAAAGGTAAGCAGTTTACAAAAAATAGAGTTATCAGAACGCTTGACGGTATAAATAACGATATCACAGAAATATTTGAATCCAATTATGTTGGCAAGGTCAATAACAACGCAGATGGTAGATCGCTTCTAAGAGCAACATTAATTGAGTATTTCAACGAATTGCAAAGACTAAACGCAATTCAGAATTTTACTGCTGAAGATGTAACAGTATCTCTCGGAACGGATTCCGATGCAGTTGTAAT
>NZ_AJXU01000122.1 GCF_000264315.1 Rhodanobacter fulvus Jip2 | reverse complement strand
GCTGCTTCACAGGTCGAAGAAATAAATCGTGATATAAAAACATTTACTGACCAACTCGCTGGTATTCAAACTGAAATAAACAACATAGTAAATGCCATAGCAGCAGGAATGTTCCGTCCGTCTATGAAGGAAAAAATGGATGAACTTGAAACAAAGAAAGCAAACCTTTTGCTTAAATTAGAAGAAGCCAAATTGCAAGCCAAAACACATGCGCCTACCGAAGATATGATAAGGAAATACCTTCAGAAAGATGCTGATATAAGAAGCAAAAGCCCGGAAGAGCAAAAACGCATCATCCAGGCATACGTAAAAAAAGTAATCGTGTACGATGACAAAGTTGACATCGACACGATTGTGACCTTTGCTGGTGGAGGCGAACTGTACCAGGAAAAGGTCACAATTAGCATACAATCCTATAGGCACAAATCCACCACAAAAACGCCGACCAAACCTGGATGAGAA
>NZ_AJXU01000121.1 GCF_000264315.1 Rhodanobacter fulvus Jip2 | reverse complement strand
AGCATCAATAATGTTAATCATACCTGTAAATGTATTTGTCATCAGATAGTCTGTGACGATTGTTTCATCTTTAGAAATAGGTGATAAATCATAAATACCCGGTAAATCGATTAAATTGCCAATATCTTTCTTTAATTGTCCAACTTTCTTTTCAACTGTAACGCCACTCCAGTTTCCAATGTATTCATACGAACCGGTTAGTGCATTAAACAATGATGTCTTTCCTACATTTGGATTACCTAATATACAGAAGCTTTCGTGCATAGGCTT
>NZ_AJXU01000120.1 GCF_000264315.1 Rhodanobacter fulvus Jip2 | reverse complement strand
CTGTGAAGCAGCATATTCAAATATTTTTGCAACAAGTCGTTCTATAGCCTCTGGCGAGAATACATTTTTCTCAAGGTGCTCTATAACAATATTTTCCACATAATTTTTATTAATTGCTTTCATGTCGCAAGTTTTCGTTCTTTTACGGGTAGAACATTCATAACTGACATACAGATCTTTATTTCTGCCAGCATATTTCCTTGTGCCGGTCATGGCACCACCGCATTTACCGCAGAAAATTAATCCAGATAAAAGATATATTTCTTTTGCTGAATTTGCCCCCTTCTTATTCTTTTCCATACGTCTTTGCACCGCCTCCCATATTTCATCAGATATTATTCGTGGCATACCACCTTCAATCCTGATGATTTCATCCTCACTTTTACTTTTGTGATGATTCCTTTTTCCATTAATTTTCCGTTCAGTACGATTAAAAATGTAAACCCCTCTATATTTCTCGTTTTTGAGTATGTCATGAATACTATTCTTACCAAACGGTCTACCTGTCTGTGTTTTGTAGCCTTCCTGGT
>NZ_AJXU01000119.1 GCF_000264315.1 Rhodanobacter fulvus Jip2 | reverse complement strand
GTACTGCGGACGAAGGGTCGGTGTTGTCGTCGCGATCACGCACATCGTCGCGAAAAACACCGGGTGTACGCGCCATCGCTGCGGTCAACGTGCCCGGCGGCCAGTGCCAAACCGCCTCGCCGCATCCTCAAGGTCGCGCACGCAAGGCGGTCAGGCTTACAATCCCCAAAGCGACTACCTCGCGGGCGGTTTAGTCCAACGAGGTTTATCTGTCGCGACACGCATCGCGCCTTGGATCTTGCTGTGTTGGCGCGACAGATAAACGCTAAGCGTTTAGGCCTTATGACAGACTTTGACGAAGTTCTAGCTGCAGAGCGAGCCAAGGACGGCGAGGCATTGCGCCAAGCGTTGTCGAAAGCAAAGGTTCCAGCGTCCATCTTGATGAGGCTCCTGCTAGACGACTGGCATGACCTGCAT
>NZ_AJXU01000118.1 GCF_000264315.1 Rhodanobacter fulvus Jip2 | reverse complement strand
ATTGTGGACTATGGTAAATCATTAGGTATCGAAACTCCTAATAATGAACTGATTACTCATCTCATTCATCAATTAGAAATGAAGTTAAATATAAATGAATATTAAGTAATATGAAACGAACTAGATCACTTTGGTAAATGATTGAAAAATTGTTTACTCTTTTGATACATTTTTATGATTGTATAACCCCCTAAACTTATTATAGCTTAGGGGGTTGTTGCTTAATCATATATGTGAATTGAAAGCTAATCAATCTGATATGAAGTAACATATTTTAAGTAATATGATATATTTTTCTTCTAATTCTTGTCTCATTTGTTCTAAAC
>NZ_AJXU01000117.1 GCF_000264315.1 Rhodanobacter fulvus Jip2 | reverse complement strand
GATTGATGTTTTTCTCTACAGCGGCTTTTAAGCCGTTTTCTTTTTGCGTTCTTTTGCAACTGTCGTGACTTTTCCGTCGTTGATTTCAACCCTATAGCCCATCTGATACAATAGGCAGCAGTCATTCAGATTGACTGGCATGGGCATTTTTGATTTTTTTCTCATTTTTCTCACGCTCCTTTCTTCTTTTTGCGCGGCACTCCGGGCACCGTTTCGGGAGCGGGTAGCCCATGTTGGAGTACCACATGATTTCTCTCCGGTTC
>NZ_AJXU01000116.1 GCF_000264315.1 Rhodanobacter fulvus Jip2 | reverse complement strand
TTACATGAATTATTTATTGGTAATATTGTTTATATATTTATTTTCTTAATTCTTGTAGTATTTGTCTTCAGAAAGAAAAATATCTAAATAAGTTCAATGTATTTTGTGATTAACAAATAATATACTACCCCCCCTCACTATTATTATTGTGAGGGGGTTTTGAATGTACTTAAAAATAACAAAATTAATTTTAAAATATTTTATCATACTTGTGCAACAAATCTATATTTTCTTATTCATTAACCATATAACGGGAAATCTTTACCAAATAC
>NZ_AJXU01000115.1 GCF_000264315.1 Rhodanobacter fulvus Jip2 | reverse complement strand
ATCATCGCGCCGCTGCCTGATTTCAAGCCGGTGCTGCCGCCGTCGAAGAAATGAAGCGGTGGGGCGGGCCGGCCCCAGGCAAGACCGAAGGCCGGCTTCGCGCTACTTTCGTCGCGAGCCACGCAACGAATCGAGTGAGAACGTGGCGACTTCTCCGCCCGGCACGCGACGCGGCTGGCCGATCGGCGGGCCCCAGGCGTGGGCGCTGACCACTTCCCAGGTGGCCGGGATGCGGCCGTCCACG
>NZ_AJXU01000114.1 GCF_000264315.1 Rhodanobacter fulvus Jip2 | reverse complement strand
ATGGAAACCTCAAATCCAGCTTTACAAAGTGAATGGAAAAGGATTTTGTGATAGTGCCCGGTGGATTCCATGACGACGAAAGGCCTAGAATCAAAGTCCTTTTCCGTTTTTTTCAGTAATTTAACGGCTCTTTCAACGTCAGAACTGGAATCATGGCGGATCTTCATGCGGGCAATTACTTCATTGGATGGAGAAAGAATTGCCATCTCACTAAAGAATTTACCTACATCGATTCCTGCCATAGGTCTGAAATTCATAAAAAATGCCTCCTTTACAAGATGAATGGACTTAAAAGTCTCCATTCCTTCCCATGTAAGCAAACAACCTTGCATGTGACACGAGGAACCAGCTTTAAGC
>NZ_AJXU01000113.1 GCF_000264315.1 Rhodanobacter fulvus Jip2 | reverse complement strand
CTTTAATTTTAAGAAAAGCTTAGGTCAAAATTTCTTAGTAGATGTTAATATTATTCATAAAATTATTGATGCAAGTCATATTGATAAGTCGACAGGTGTAATTGAAGTGGGCCCTGGTATGGGCTCATTAACAGAACAACTCGCTAAAAGTGCTAAAAAAGTGTTGTCATTTGAAATCGATCAACGTCTAATTCCAGTTTTAAAAGAAACACTTCATCCCTACGACAATGTAACAATTATAAATGAAGATATATTAAAAGCTGATATAGCTGCATCTGTGAACACGTATTTAAATGATTGCGATAAAATTATGGTAGTAGCGAATTTACCTTACTATATTACGACTCCGATTTTACTTAATTTAATGCAACAAGATAT
>NZ_AJXU01000112.1 GCF_000264315.1 Rhodanobacter fulvus Jip2 | reverse complement strand
GGTTAAAACAAAATATTATCGACTACATGGAAGATGACGGTTTTACAAGATTAGATTTAGCTTTTGATTTTGAAGATGATTTGAGCGATTACTATGCAATGACTGATAAAGCAGTTAAGAAAACTGTTTTTTATGGTCGTAATGGCAAGCCAGAAACAAAATATTTTGGCGTTCGTGATAGTGATAGATTTATTAGAATTTATAATAAAAAACAAGAACGTAAAGATAACGCAGATGTTGAAGTTATGTCTGAACATCTATGGCGTGTAGAAGTTGAATTAAAAAGAGATATGGTTGATTACTGGAATGATTGTTTTAATGATTTACACATTTTGAAACCTGAGTGGACTACTTTAGAAAAAATTA
This sequence comes from Rhodanobacter fulvus Jip2, assembly GCF_000264315.1. Classification (GTDB taxonomy): domain Bacteria; phylum Pseudomonadota; class Gammaproteobacteria; order Xanthomonadales; family Rhodanobacteraceae; genus Rhodanobacter; species Rhodanobacter fulvus. The sequence continues at coordinate 20 of NZ_AJXU01000112.1, read as the reverse complement.
ATGAGCAAGCTATGGTTTAT
>NZ_AJXU01000111.1 GCF_000264315.1 Rhodanobacter fulvus Jip2 | reverse complement strand
ACTTTGTATTTATATGTAATTTTACATTGAAATACTTAAAAAAATAAGGCACTTTCGTATAATTTAATAAACATCACTAAACTAAATTAACGAAGTGCCTTATGTATAAAGATTCTAACATGACTTAACTTAATCTATGAAAGGAAACTTCAGTACTTATTCTTACAAGTGATGTGATCTTCACAAAATCAAAAACTTTCTTATAAAACGATTAAGCGATTTAAAGTCAAGCTTTAAGT
>NZ_AJXU01000110.1 GCF_000264315.1 Rhodanobacter fulvus Jip2 | reverse complement strand
TAATATAGAAATTGTCTTTTTTATAATTTTTTTGATTATTTTCAGCTCGTTGAGCTGTTACTTTTCTTATATTAAGTGCCATTAGCACAAATCCTAGTTCTCTTTTGGCTTTATTTATCCCTCGAACGGACATTCGAGTGAAACCCAAAATAGCCTTCATAAATCCAAAAACAGGCTCCACATCAATTTTTCTTTGACTGTAGATGGTTTTTATTTTTGGTTCTGAAAGCTTTTTATTAATTTGGGCTTTAAAATATTCCCAATTATAATTTTTCATTATTTTTTTATTCGTTTTTGAATTGTATTTCATGCATTGGTGTCTCAGAGGACATTCTGAACAATCATCACATTCATATAATTTGAAGTCTCTCTTAAACCCATATTTATCATGGCGATAGGCATATCTTTTAAAACCCAATCGCTTATTGTTTGGACAAATATATTCATCGTTAATTTCGTCATAATCCCAATTTTGAGTGTTAAAGATGTCGCTTTTATATTTTTTAGTTTTATCTTTTATAAACATACCGTAGGTTATAAGTGGTATTCGATTAAAATCATCTATAATTGCCATATAATTGGGTTCGCTACCATAACCTGCATCAGCTACAATATATTCAGGTAAATGACCGTAGGTCTCTTGAATTAAATTTAAAAATGGTATCATCGTTCTTGTATCAGTCGGATTTTGATACACATTATAAGATAAAACGAATTGAGAATTTGTCGCTATTTGTAAATTATAACCTGGCTTGAGTTGTCCATTTTTCATATGATCTTCTTT
>NZ_AJXU01000109.1 GCF_000264315.1 Rhodanobacter fulvus Jip2 | reverse complement strand
GAGCAAGCTATGGTTTATACTTTGTTGCATGAAGAAAGTATGTGGGGAAAGCTAAGTAAGAATACTAAGACTAAATTTAAAAAAATGATTAGAGAAATATCTCCAATTGATTTAACGGAATTAATGAAATCGACTTTAAAAGCGAACGAAAAACAATTGCAAAAACAGATTGATTTTTGGCAACGTGAATTTAGGTTTTGGAAGTAAAATAAGTTTTATTTTATAAAAATTGCTAATTCAGTATAATTAATATTTACGAGGTGACATAACGTATGAAAAAATCAGAGGATTATTCCTCCTAAATACAAAGATTTAAAA
>NZ_AJXU01000108.1 GCF_000264315.1 Rhodanobacter fulvus Jip2 | reverse complement strand
TTTCCTTGGTAACGCGTTTAGAAATCCGATAGCTGCTATAAAAACAATGTTTTTAGATTTAGCAAACACTATATTAGGCAGTATTGAAACAATGGCCAGAGGAATAGAAAGTTTGTTGAATAAAATCCCTGGGGTTAATGTGAATATAACAAGTGGAATTACATCATTGCGTGATAAGCTGGCTGCTAAATCTGCAGAAA
>NZ_AJXU01000107.1 GCF_000264315.1 Rhodanobacter fulvus Jip2 | reverse complement strand
ATCTTTAAGAAAAGAAGATAATGTTAATATTCAAAGCGCATTATGGCATTTTTTCGGAGATTTATTAAATTCAATTGGCGTTATCGTAGCAGTAGTACTTATTCATTTTACTGGATGGGAAATTATTGACCCAATCATTAGTATCATCATTTCTCTTATCATTTTAAATGGTGGATATAAAATAATTAAAAATGCTTGGGAAGTGTTAATGGAGAGTATTCCAGATGGATATGATTCAGATGAAATTATTAATGCAATGAAAAGC
>NZ_AJXU01000106.1 GCF_000264315.1 Rhodanobacter fulvus Jip2 | reverse complement strand
CCATGTTCAGGATCGTCAATCTTAATGGCCCGGTAATAGTTGAGGTCGCTCATAAATTCGGATAAATTTTCTCCGCCGTAACCTTTCAGAACATAAATGAGGTTCTTGGTTTCCTCAATAAAGTTGGCTATATCACTTCTTGCCTTATCATAAGCATCAACAAGGGATTTAACAAACCTAATATCCGGATACTCAAGATGGTTATTCTTCCAAGCTATAAAAGGCACCTTCCCCCAGCTCCTGCCTTCTTCTCCCTTTTTATAGTGGAGGATGGGACCTCCTTCATGCTGCTCTATATCCGGTATGAGATGGTCTCCATCGAGGACGTAATAGTAGAT
>NZ_AJXU01000105.1 GCF_000264315.1 Rhodanobacter fulvus Jip2 | reverse complement strand
AAATGAATCTTTAGACATAACAAAATCATGAATGTCTTTAATATCCTTTGTATCTGTATCTTTAAATTTTTCTGGATTAATTAAAGATTGATTTACAATATTTAATTTTTTTCGAATATTTTTAATCATTTGTTCATTATTCTGTGCCATTTGTTTCACCTCTTTATTATCATATTTTATCAAAGTATAAAAATTTATTAAACTTTTATAGAAATTAGTAAAATTATGGCTTTATAAATGTTAAAAATAACTATAAAATAGTTTATATATTAAAGTTTGGAGGAGTACAAGATGGTAGATGTAGCTTTTGTATGTCTTGGAAATATTTGTCGTTCTACAATGGCTGAAG
>NZ_AJXU01000104.1 GCF_000264315.1 Rhodanobacter fulvus Jip2 | reverse complement strand
GCCTTTGGCCATATTCGATATACAGAATTCGACTAATGGAAACATACTTCACCTTCTTTTTAATTTAATTATATTATTATAACAAATCTCTTTATATGTTGCATTGCTATGGTTTTTAACTAATTGTATTTTGCAATAACATTTTACATTCGTTTGTCGTTATTATTAAAAACATATATAATAAAATTATATTAATCTTTCATTTATTTGTTAGGGGACAATAAATGAAAAATAAGCGTTAAAATAGGCTGAATCACTTATTATTGAACCTATACTTTATTTATACAGTCTGACATTATAAAGGTCTGACA
>NZ_AJXU01000103.1 GCF_000264315.1 Rhodanobacter fulvus Jip2 | reverse complement strand
CAGGGGGGGAGCCTTGGCCGAATTTAATCGACAGAAAGCCGAAAAGTTAGAGGCCATTAGTGCAGATGGAAAACAACTAAAAGCTCACGCAGATGCTATAAGAACAGAAATAGAACAGCTTAGCACAAAAATAGCCGAAGCCAGAAAAGAGTTGCAAAGCCGGGAGATTGTCGTAGAGATGTTAAAAGATACAATCCAAAACCTTGAACAAAAGCTGAAATATGCAACAGCCAATGACGGTACCTTTAAAGCAAAATATATCGAAAAATTCAATCTCGAAAAAGAGATTGCGGCTTTGCAAGAGAACAACACAGAAATTATTGCTGCAATTCAGAAGGAAATAGACGAAATAACAGCCAGCATTGCTGCCCTTGAGCAAGCTAAAGCTAGATTGCAGGCCCGAGAAG
>NZ_AJXU01000102.1 GCF_000264315.1 Rhodanobacter fulvus Jip2 | reverse complement strand
GAATCCTAGCTTTCCGTATTTATATGCTCATTCGACTTCATATGCAACTTTGTGTGGTAGAGATACAGTTCAATATGAAAATAAAGACATTACAAAAAAAGTATTAGTTGATTTTCTTACAGCACTCGATATTCGTTCCCATGAAAACCAATATATGTTAGTATTTGAATTTAAAAAACATAGAATTGTATATTTTGAGGGTGGGCGAATGTTGATTCATGGTACAACTAAGAAATCTGAAGCAATACATTTAATCAATCAACTATTTGGATAAGGAGAGAATGA
>NZ_AJXU01000101.1 GCF_000264315.1 Rhodanobacter fulvus Jip2 | reverse complement strand
TAATTACACTATGAATTTCTTTTTTAGCTTGCTCGAATGCTTTTTTAAGTTCTTGGTAGTAATCGTTGACTTTCTTCTCTCCAGCCAGATAAATTCGTTTCTGTCTTTCTTCCCAGTATTTCATATTGTTTTTGCTCAATGAGATCACCTACTTCATCATCCTTCATCACCTGCTTCAAACATTGGCGGTTCCTCTGATTTTCTTTCTTTCTCAATCTGCTTTAGTTCTTCTTCTACATCAGATTCCCAAGGATGATTGGCTACAAGAGTCTTGTCGCTTACAATACCTTTGCTGTTAACTATGTTGTTAATAGTCTCAGTTTCATTAATCTGTATGTCACGGTTAAATATGAGCTCAATATTCTCATCCTCATAATTTCCCTGGCCGTTTTCGGCCAGATATATGTTCCCGAAATATAGGAGCTGGTTAAAGGCTTGTTTAAAT
>NZ_AJXU01000100.1 GCF_000264315.1 Rhodanobacter fulvus Jip2 | reverse complement strand
ACGTATGGTCCTATTTATAAGACCTTTGCTATTTTAGGTTCTATTGTTTCATTTATCTTTTTACTTTTATTATTAGTCCCTGGATCACCAGCTTCACTTTCAATGCCTTCATATATTGCATTGGGCGGTTGGTTAGTGATTGGTCTTATTTTCTTTGTAGTTCGATACCCTAAATTAAAAAATATGAATAATGACGAATTAAGTCGTCTGATTTTAAATCAATCAGAACGAGAAGTTAAAGAAATGATACAAGATAAAAAATAATATACGTAAACGCGAGAGATGAGGGTTAATTACCAACAATCTCTCGCGTTTTATTGTTATATACGTTTACGT
>NZ_AJXU01000099.1 GCF_000264315.1 Rhodanobacter fulvus Jip2 | reverse complement strand
CAGAAAGCCCTCGATAAACTTGCTCAATACTTTGACCTGTTCCCGGATAAGTTCCAGCGGAAGATTGAGGAAGCAAAACTCAAAATAGCACAGCAGAAGCTTGAGCTCGAAAAACTAAAAGCTGACACAGGAGAAGACGAAGAAGACGCGGACGATGGTTTCATGGAAGCTTTGAGAGGGAAAGCGAAAGAGGTGTGGACTGATGAA
>NZ_AJXU01000098.1 GCF_000264315.1 Rhodanobacter fulvus Jip2 | reverse complement strand
TTCCATTTAGCAAAAAACAGCTTCAGGTTCTCACCTGGTGGATGCCAGAATCGCCGGTTCACGATAAAGACGGCATAATATGCGATGGTTCGGTTAGAGCAGGCAAAACGATCGTTATGTCATTCTCCTATGTCCTTTGGGCAATGGAGAATTTCAACTTCCAAAACTTCATAATGGCTGGAAAGACAATTGGAGCTTTCCGCAGGAATGTTCTTTTTCTCTTAAAAATTGTACTCAGGCTCCGAGGATTTAAGGTAAAGGATAAGAG
>NZ_AJXU01000097.1 GCF_000264315.1 Rhodanobacter fulvus Jip2 | reverse complement strand
TTGGTCTAAACATCCTCTTAAAATACAAAATAGATATATTGGATATATAAATAAAGAAGAGGTTGGGACATACTTCCTAACAAAATAGCCAGTAAATGAGTTTATTATAAATTCATTTACTGGCTTCTTTATTTACAATACTACGTATTGTTGGCTCGCTTTTTTAGGGGATAGCTTCAGCCTGTAGTCTTCAGCTTGTCCTGTTCCCTCAAGAGTCTCGCCAAAATACTTTGTATTTATATGTAATTTTACATTGAAATACTTTAAAAAAATAAGGCCCTTTCGTATAATTTAATAAATATCACTAAACTAAATTAACGAGGTGCCTTATGTATAAAGATTATAACATGACTCAACTTACTCTACCATTGGAAACTTCAGTTCTTATCCCCACAAATGATATGTCACGACATGTCAATGATATTGTAGAAACAATTCCTAAAACTGAATTCGATGAATTCAGACATCATCGTGGTGCAACCTCATACCATCCCAAAATGATGTTAAAAGTCATTCTATATGCCTACACACAATCTGTGTTTTCAGGACGTAAGATAGAAAAATTACTTAATGATAGCATCCGGATGATGTGGCTATCACAAAATCAAAAGCCTTCTTATAAAACGATTAATCGATTTAGAGTCAATCCAAAAGTAGATGCTTTATTAGAATCATTATTTATTCAATTTCATAGTCAGTGTTTGAAACAACATCTTATAGATGATCAAACCATTTTTATTGATGGTACGAAAGTTGAAGCGAATGCCAATCGATATACATTTGTATGGAAAAAGAGTATTCAAAACCATGAGACAAAGATGAATGAAGATTCTAAAGCACTCTATCATGAATTGATAACAAATAAAATCATACCTGAGATTAAAAAAGATCACGATAATGACTTAACAAAGGAAGAAATAGATTTGATTGGTAGTCATTTGGA
>NZ_AJXU01000096.1 GCF_000264315.1 Rhodanobacter fulvus Jip2 | reverse complement strand
TAATTTCTCTGATGATTTCGCCAAATCATCATATTGTTTTTGTTTCTCTTGTATCTGTTCATCTTTATCCCTTAATGCTTTTCCAGATTTAATATATTCATAATCATCTGTAATTAATTGTGCTGCTTTTATTTGTTCTTGAAATTGCATAAAATCATCATGACTGATGACCACATTACCTGTTTCTTGTAACTCTTTATTAAACAAGCCACCGACTTTTTCTTTCTCTAACTCATATGGAACATTTAAAGGCGTTTTAAGCGTATCTAATGCTTTTTGATACTCTTGTAGCATAGTTTCATTCTTTTGCTTAATATCATCTAATTTTTGGCTCTCATGTTCATATTCCTGTCTATGATAATCTGTCTTTTGTTTATAACGACTTACTTGCTCATGTTTTTTATTCGTTAGTTGTCTTGATTGTCCACGTTCTAAATTATAACCCTGCTCATTAATAT
>NZ_AJXU01000095.1 GCF_000264315.1 Rhodanobacter fulvus Jip2 | reverse complement strand
ATAGATCAGAGCATCCTTAGTTGGTCACTTCGTTTCTCCTAACGGCGGGTGCCGCTGTAAGATCGCAGGCCTTACAACAGGGGACGGGGCATGGAAGCGAAAGCACGCAATCTCGAACGCATTTTCGAGCGAACGATCCAATACCAGATTCCCTTGTTTCAGCGCCCGTATGTCTGGGACGAGCAGCGCAACTGGGAACCGCTCTGGGATGACATTCAGGGGCTGTTGAACAAATTGCTGCGCAAAGGCAGTGTCCATCCCCACTTCCTGGGCGCTGTTGTCCTGGAACAATTGGGCAATGCCACCGGATCTGTCGAAAGCCGTCAGGTGATCGACGGACAACAGCGTTTCACCACCCTCCAACTGTTCCTGGTCGCCTGCCGCGATCACGCCGCCTCGCTCGAAAGTGAGAAGTATGTGGAGCGGTTTGGAGATCTGGTCAGCAACCGCCCCAACAAGATTGATCATGAGGTGGAAGCATTCAAGCTCTGGCCGACCAACGGCGATCGCCCGGCCTTTCGCCTGGTGCATGAAGTCGGATCCGCCGCAAAACTCGACGAACAACTCAAATCCAAACCTGAGTTGCGCAGTTCCAACATCGTTGGCGCTTACCGATATTTCTCCTCTCAGCTGGTGACTTGGTTTACCGGCAAGCTGGACGTGGTCGGTGAATCAGAGCCCGCCATGTCAATCAGTATGGGCGACAGACACGAAGCTTTGTGGCAGGTGGCGAAGGCCAGTTTGCAAATGGTTGTCATCGACCTGGATAAGGAAGATGAAACCCAAGTCATCTTTGAAACGATGAACGCCTTGGGTGAGCCCTTGCTCCCTGCTGACTTGATCAAGAACTTCCTGTTTCGGCGTGCCTCATCCGAAGGCGAGGATGTTGAAAAACTGTATGAGCAGCATTGGCGTGGGTTCGATGACAACTGGTGGCGGGTGGAAATTAAGCAAGGCCGCATCACCCGTTATCGCATCGACATCTTCCTGAATTATTACCTCGCTCTAATGACCAGTGACGAGGTGAAGTCCACGCACCTGTTCAGCATCTTCAAGGGTTTTGTGCAGAGCGCCGAGCCGGTGGAAGGCTCCCTGATCCCGCTGCCGACGACCTCTGCGGAACACATGGCGCAACTGGACCGCTACGCCAAGATCTACGCGAAATTCACCACGGCGGGTAACCATCCACGTTTGGCGTTGTTCCTGCGTCGTCTGGATGCGATAGACACCACCACGGCCTATCCTTTCCTGCTTTTTGCCTATGGCGAACTGATGCCAAATCGGCAGACCGAGTTCGATCGCCTGCTGGACGTTGTCGAATCCTTCCTCGTGCGACGGATGATCTGCGGCCTCACCCCGAAAAACTATAACCGCCTGTTCATTGACCTGATCAAGGCCGCGGACAAAGCAGGTGACGTGTCCGCATCGTTTGTCTCGACCTGGTTGGCGAAGGGCAACGGCGAAAGCGTCCGCTATCCCGACAACGAGGAACTTTTGACGGCCGTGTGGGGCATGCCGCTCTACAAGCGCTTGTCCCAGCCCAAGGTCCGCCTGGTGCTCGAAGCCCTCGAATTCGCCGCGCAGCACAACAAGTCCGAAGTGCTGGCGCTTCCTGATGGACTAACTATTGAACATGTCCTGCCGCAAAAGTGGCAGGAACATTGGCCGCTGTCAGCTGAAATCCTGGCCGATCCGGTGAAGGCGCAAGAGGCCGCAGCCGAACGCGATGGACTGCTCAACACGTTGGGCAACCTCACCTTGATCACGCCCTATCTCAACCCGGCCTTGTCGAACAGCGCTTGGTCCGACAAGCGGCCCGAGCTGTTGAAATTCGCACGGTTGAACCTCACGCGTTACTTCCACGAGCCCTCAGCTGTCGTGTGGGACGAGGCTGCCATCCGGGAGAGGACCAAGGCGTTGTTCGTGCACCTGGGACGCACGTGGCCCGATATCGAACGACCGACGGTGGTGTGACGATTGCAGGCAATCAGTCGATCAGCGTTTGAACGTGCTTCTGCACCCTTGAAGCCAGCAAGAACAGCTCCTTTGCGGAAATCTGGTTGCTTTCAGAAATCTGGAACACCTGCTCGTGGAATTGGATGCGCCGGGTGCCTGGGTCCGGATACCGGCCGGCCCACGTTGAAAAGTGCGTGAGCAATTCGAGGATGGCCTTGTCCTTCTCTGACAGATCAGGGATGAACGAGGCCAGTTGCGCCAGCTTGTGATGCTGATATTCCTTTTCATCGCTGGCGTAGCTCTCGCTTCCATCCCGGATGATCACCATGGCCTTCAAGCACACTTCAAGGCTGTAACCCACCAGCATCAACGCAACAGCACAATATTGCGTGTCGCACACACCACGGATTTTCGGTGGCAAGTGCTCAAAGGGTGGTTCGACGCGCAGCAGTGTCACCGCCGCTTCGGTGAGCGCCATGGAGTGCGACAACCAGAGCGTGGGACTTTTCAGATCATCGCTGGTCGGCGGCTTCTGCGGGTCGATTGCAAGCCCAGCGTGCTCCTGCAAGCATGCCCACTTCATCCACGCCAACATGGCATAACCGCCGGGATCCTCGCCGAACCCTTTCCGATTGGGAAGCCATGGTTCTTTCATCGTTGTCTTGGTATCCAAGGGCAGTCAGTCAAGTGTGTTCGATATCAAGGGTTTTAAGGAGCCCCTTGACGCGGCCACGCGATGGGCTGTTTGCGTAACGGACTGTCCCGTTCACAGGGCCCTTCCCATGTCTTTCTACGTCGCAAGCCTCACAAGCCTGATCTGACCACGGCCCGCGGCCGCGAACGTCAGGCGGAGTGAGAAACCTGTCCAAAACGGGAATTCACCATGCGCGACCGTCATTGCTCTAAGGATGCTCTGATCTATT
>NZ_AJXU01000094.1 GCF_000264315.1 Rhodanobacter fulvus Jip2 | reverse complement strand
AGCAGGCTGGGAAACCAGTGCGCGCAGGCGGCCGTTGAACGACTCGATGTAGGCGTTCTGGTTCGGCTTGCCCGGCTCGATCAGACGCAGTTGCACGCCACGCTCATGCGCCCAGGTCACCATCGCCTTGCCGCAGAACTCCTTGCCGTTGTCGCTACGGATGACCTTGGGCAGACCACGCGTCTGCGCCAGGCGATCCATCACGCGCGTCACGCCCAGGCCGGAGATCGCCCGCTCCACCTCGATGACCACTGCCTCGTGGGTGGCGTCGTCG
>NZ_AJXU01000093.1 GCF_000264315.1 Rhodanobacter fulvus Jip2 | reverse complement strand
CGGCGACAGCACCACGAACCATGTCACCACGGTCAATGCCGGTGACATGCTAAGCCTGACCAGCGGAAGGGACGCCACGCTGGAAGGCGCCCAAGCCTACGGCAACACCATCCTGGCCGACATCGGCCGCAGCCTTAGCCTCACCAGCACGCAAGACACTGACCACTATAAGGAGACTTACCAGAGTGCCAGTGCGGGCCTGAGCCTGTGCATCCCGCCCATCTGCTACGGCGCCACTAGCGGTGGGGCCAGCTATAGCCAGTCCAACATCAGCAACAACTACGAGAGCGTGACGGATCAGACGGGGCTGGCGGCGGGGAGTGGTGGCTATGACATCCACGTGGGCGACACCACCACGCTGACCGGCGCGGTTATTGCCAGTACCGCTGACGCTTCAAAGAACCTGCTGGACACCGGCAGCCTCGTCGTCAATGACTTGCACAACAGCGCGCATAGCAGCGCCAGCCAGATGGGGTTCTCCTTCAGCAGCAGTAGCTCG
>NZ_AJXU01000092.1 GCF_000264315.1 Rhodanobacter fulvus Jip2 | reverse complement strand
CAGCCACGACAGCAGCGACACGCAAAGCAGTATCGCGCAGGGCACGATGGTGGTGCGCGACAACCCCGATCAAGACCTCAGCGGCATCGACCGCAGTGCCACGACGCTCAACGGCAATAGCGTCAGCAACGACTTCGATGTGGACAAGATCAAGGAGAAGCAGGCGCTGGGGCAGGCGGCGGGGTATGTGGGCATGCGGGCGGCGGGTGATCTGGCCGACTACATGGCGGAAC
>NZ_AJXU01000091.1 GCF_000264315.1 Rhodanobacter fulvus Jip2 | reverse complement strand
GGCGGCGAGTGAAGCCGCCAGCGGGGCGATGACCAATTATCTCGCCGATCACCACATCGATCCGAACAGCGCCGAAGGCAGGACGCTGATGGAGCTGGCCAGTGCGGCTGTGGGCGGTGCCGTGGGCGGCGGCGCGGGTGCGGTAACGGCGATGGATGGGGAGAAGTACAACCGGCAGTTGCATCCGGACTATGTGCAACACCTGCTATCACAGGCCGAGGCTTTCGCCGAGCAGCAATGTGGCTGCACTTTGAGCCAGCTGCCGCAGGATCAGCAGGACCAGTGGGTCGACAACGCCAGACAGACCTTGCTGGTCACTGCTCAGCGGCTGCAAGACGACACGTTCAACGCCAAGTTCGATGGCGCGCCGTTGGACGCGGCGGCTGAGGCGTTCATCCAGAATGACTCGTTCGGCGAATGGATCGGGGGCACGTATTACGACATGTCGTATGCCAACGCCGAACAGCGCGCCGACCCGAACATCAACGGATATGCGCTATACCAGCGGCTGAACAGCGACGACAACGGCGGTTTGGGCGCGCTGCTGCCAGCCACGGGCTACAGCTTGGAGCAGTACTACGTGTTGGGAAGAAACGATTACAACTCCGGAGAACCGCAGTCACAGGCCATGGACGAGGCCATCTATCAAGCGCAACAGCAAAGCGGTAAGGACTTTTTGGCGTTCCAGGGCAATCTGGCGTTGAATGGCATGGTGGCGGGATTGACGGGGGGCTTGGGCAATGTCGCCGTCGAGGCAACCGCAGGTACACGAATGGGCAGCATCCTGGAATACGCGCTCACCACGCGCACGGGCACCGCGGCAAGCGGCGCGTTGGTCAACGCGGGAGCGCAGGCCGCAAAGAAGGATGGTCATGTCGACTTGGTTGAAGTGGGTACGACAGCCGCCTCAGGCTATCTCGGCTTGGGGCGTGGCTTCTGGTGGAACACCGCGTTGGGGGCTGGCGCGAATGCGGTGAATACGGAGTATGGCAATCTGGCGAATGGTACGGACGACAACGTGTGGCTCGGTGGGGCCACGGGGGGCATGACGACGGGGGCCGGCTATGGTGTGGGTGGCTTGGCGACGAATCGGCTATCGCGAGGACAGCCCGGAGCGCTGGGACCGGTTATTTGGGGGAACTTCATTAGGGATGCTCTGATCAATC
>NZ_AJXU01000090.1 GCF_000264315.1 Rhodanobacter fulvus Jip2 | reverse complement strand
CCACGTGGGCGACACCACCACACTTACCGGCGCGGCCATCGCCAGTACGGCGGATGCCTCAAAGAATCGGCTGGACACCGGCAGCCTGGTCGTCAACGACCTGCACAACAGTGCCCACAGCAGCGCGAGTCAGATGGGCTTCTCGTACAGCAGCAATAGCTCGGCCGCGAGCAACCTGGCCGGCAACGCCATGGGCGCGGCGCTGAACATGGCGATACCGCAGGGCGGCAGCGATAGCAGCGATACGGCCAGCAGCATCGCGCAAGGCACGATCATCGTGCGCAACGATCCCGATCAAGACCTCAGCAGCATCGATCGCAGCGCCACTACGCTCGACGGCAACGGCGTCAGCAACGATTTTGATGTGGACAAGATCAAGGAGAAGCAGGCGCTGGGGCAGGCGGCCGGTTACGTGGGGATGCGGGCAGCGGGGGACCTGGCCGACTACATGGCCGACCACGCCAGTACCGATCAAGATCAGAAATCGTGGGGAGAGGGCGGCACTTACCGGGTATTGCTGCACGGTTTGGTAGGAGCGGCCACGGCGGAACTGGGCGGCGGTAACGCCACACAAGGTGCGCTGGGCGCAGCAGCCAGCGAGGCGGCCAGCGGAGCGATGGCCAACTACCTCGCCGATCACCACATCGATCCCAACAGCGCCGAAGGCAGGACACTGATGCAGCTGGCCAGTGCGGCTGTGGGCGGTGCCGTGGGTGGTGGTGCTGGTGCGGTGACGGCGCTGGATGGGGAGAAGTACAACCGGCAGTTGCACGAAACGGAGAAGGCACGCATCAAGGCGCTGGCTGGCGGGGACAAACAGAAAGAAGCCGACCTCAGCACGGCGGCCTGCGCCTTGGTGCATTGCTCGGCTGAATATGCCAAGAACAGTCCAGAGTACGCTTATTACAGTCAGTTAGAGGCACTTGGTAGTCAACCGCAATACGCCGATGAGCGGGCGCTTTTGCAACAACAAAGCATCACTCGTACTGTCGTGATCCAGAGCGGCATGTCTGTACCCGTGACGGAAAGCTTGTTTGGTTACGGCTACGGCGATAAGACATCGGACTATCTGTCCTACGTCAACAACAGCTACGGCCATCCCTTCACGCGTTTGGGGGGTGGCCTGCAAGCGGTGGGCGGGCTTGGTGCGGCGGCGACTGGTGCCGCGGCAGTTGCGACTGGCGCGGCGGCTTGTCCCGAAACATTGGGCGGCGGTTGTGCTTTAGCGGCAGGCGGCGTGTTGTTGACCGGCTGGGGCGTGGACCAAACCCAGGCGGGTGTGAGAACGGGTTGGAATGGTGCGGCTACGCCGACTTTCGGCGGGCAGGCGATCCAGAATGCATTCGGCATCTCTCAAGGAGCCGCGGAATTACTCTACGGTGTAGCCGGTGGCATCGGTCAGGTTTATACCGGGATATCGCTGCTGCCCGCAGGTACGAAGGTCGCGACCATCGCCAATGCGGATGGGACGTTCACGTTAGCGGGCGACAGCAGAAATCTGAATTCTGTCGGTGATTTTGAACAGTTGGCCAAGGGAGGTTCGGTCACCCCCACGCCGGGCGGCTTCATCAATCAGACAAAGGTGTGCGGTAGCCAGTGTGTACTGAACGTCACTGATCCCGCCGATCAAGCACTTATGGCGCAGATTGCACAAGGTGGTGACCTCACCGGAGAACTTACGGAGTCTCTACTCAATTCGGTCGCGACGAAGCAGGGCCTGACGGTGCTCGCTGGCGGGAAATATGCTGGCAATAAGGGTTTCGATGCGGTGCTACAAAATGCGGATGGGTCGGTGACGATCCTGATTGATGCCAAGCAGGTGACGAATGGGACGTTCTCCCTTGGAAAGACTGTAGACGGCTCTTTGCAACTTTCTGGAAAGTGGATTGATCGAGTGATGGGCGAACTAGATAAAACATCTCCGGCCTATAGGGCCATTGATCAGGCCCGTGATGGTGGAACTTTAAATACGGCCGTCATCGGCGTTAACAAGCAGACAGGGCAATTAATCGGCGTGCCGGTCAATATCCCATAATTCCATTGAGCGAGATTTAATTTATGTCATTTGTTGCCGATCATGCATTGAGCATAGAAAAAGGCCTTGTCCATGTGGGAGAACATATGGCTAGTCACAAGGAACGCGAGGCCGTGCGATTGCAATATATAAGAACTAATACGGGAGACCCGGAAGTATGCAAGGGCGGACTGAGGAAGCTCGCCATCACGTCCTCACTCGTAGCTTGGTTTGATGACCAGGATTTGGTGAAATGCAAGCAGCAGGCTTATGTAGCCGGCAAGATTGATCGCATCCTTTATCAAAAAGATCCAAATAGGGGTGTCTGGGGCGCTCTCTATGAGCGCGAGGCCATGCTTTGGCCCCTGCTCTCTGATCACCCGCAACTTGTGGCGTGGTTTGGTGCGTTCGACGCCGTTGATCTGAAACGTGCGAGCAAGGGCGGGACGTTTGAGTTCGAGACGTATCAATCTAAGTTGGCGCTGCGCGGGGAGTGGAACAAGCTGGGCGAACGCAGCGAGCGGTTCCTCGGAGACATACCTAAAAGGATGGCGCGATTCGCGCCGGAAAATCGGTTCTGTCTTGCACTGGCTAGTGGCGACATCGGCGCTATGGAAAGTGCGCTGGCGGAGATGGTGACGCCCAAGGAACTCAAGTGGCGCAATGAGGATCAGGGTTATACCGGCTGGTTCATCGTTTGCGAGGCAGTGATCTACGCCAAGATCGCTTGGCGGCATGGCTACGAAGTGGCAGTGGACACACCTTGGATTCCGGCGGAGTGGTTGCCGGTCAAGCCACTTGATGCTTACCACGACCCTTATTCCTTCATGCAGACATTCGACATTGAGACGCCCCTGCCGGCATGAGCGTGTAAAGCCTGTCTACCGGCTAGGGCGTGGACGTCACCGAGGCAGCACCCTGCGCGCAGCGGGCGACCTGACCCTTAACGCCAACCACAGCGGGAGCGCCAGCATCGGCGTGGGCTTCGCCCTGGGCGGCGAGCAGAACGGCTTCACCATCGAACTGGCCGCGGCGGCGGCCCGGGGCAAAGGCAATGGCGACAGCGCCACCCACCATGCCACCACCGTCAACGCGGGCGATATGCTCAGCCTGACCAGCGGTCGCGACACCACATTGGAAGGGGCCCAGGCCTACGGCAACACCATCCTGGCCGACATCGGCCGCAGCCTCAGCCTCACCAGCACGCAAGACACCGACCACTACAAGGAGACCTATCAGAGCGCCAGCGCCGGCCTGAGCCTGTGCATCCCGCCGATCTGCTACGGCGCCAGCAGCGGCGGGGCCAGCTACAGCCAGAAATAGGGGTCAGTGTGAACTTTCCGACGAATGCATTCCGCACACGCTGAATCTTGCTTTCAGCAAGCCCGCAGCCAC
>NZ_AJXU01000089.1 GCF_000264315.1 Rhodanobacter fulvus Jip2 | reverse complement strand
GTTGCTGATGTTGGACTGGCTGTAGCTGGCCCCGCCGCTGGTGGCGCCGTAGCAGATGGGCGGGATGCACAGGCTCAAGCCGGCGCTGGCACTTTGATAAGTCTCCTTATAGTGGTCGGTGTCCTGCGTGCTGGTGAGGCTGAGGCTGCGGCCGATGTCGGCCAGGATGGTGTTGCCGTAGGCCTGGGCCCCTTCCAATGTGGTGTCGCGCCCACTGGTCAGGCTGAGGGTGTCACCAGCCGTAACGGTGGTGGCGTGGTTGGTGGTGCTGTCACCGTTGCCCTTGCCGCGGGCCGCTGCCGCAGCCAGC
>NZ_AJXU01000088.1 GCF_000264315.1 Rhodanobacter fulvus Jip2 | reverse complement strand
CCACGCCAATGCTGGCGCTGCTGCTGTGGTTGGCGCTGTCCCGATTGGTGGTGTCCTGGCCAGCGGTGAGGGTGATGTCGCGGGCCGCCGCCAGGCTGGCATCGCGGCCAGCCTGCACCTGCGCGCCTTGCAGGTGGATGTCGCCATTCGCCGCATAGCCGTCCGCACCCTTGGTGCCATCGCCCGTCGCCACGATGGTCACGTCGCGACTCGCCGTTACCGTGCTGCCTTGCCAAAACAGGGGTCAGTGTGAACTTTATGCGCCATCCGAAAGTCCACACTGACCCTGAGGTTTCCCCACGAATCTCCTCGCTCAATCAACACGTTGCACGCGGACTGAAGGAACAGTGCGCGCATGATGCAGTCATTCCTCACGGGTTACGAAGCCAGAGGAGACCACACCATGCGCGCTACCGAAGTATTGCAAAAGTGCCTGCGTGACGCACTTGGTTCGATGCATGCGCTACGCAGTCGTGTGCTGCTGCGTGCCGTCGAGGCGATGATTCACGGCAGCCGCCTGACGCTGATGGATCTGGCACGCTCGTGGCCTGACGCTGAGCGCGTGCGCGCGCCGCTCAAAGCATTGGATCGACTATTGGGAAACCGCCATCTGCATGTCGAGCGCGAGCATCTTTACAAGGCCATGGCGCGTTGGCTGGTGCGCAACAAGCAGCCGACCATTGTCATTGACTGGTCGGATCTGAAGTCCGATCGAAGCTGGCATCTGCTGCGTGCAGCTATTCCGGTGGGTGGCCGTTCGCTTCCCATCCTGGACATGGTTTTTCCCAATGGCCAGCAAGGCTCACCGAAGGCGGAAAAGCAGTTTCTACAACGTCTGGCGCACGTACTTCCCGATGACGTGCGACCGATTCTTGTAACCGACGCCGGCTTCCGCGGGCCATGGTTCCGGGCGGTCGAGGCGATGGGCTGGCAGTGGCTGGGGCGCTTGCGCAATACGACGTATCTGAGGCCCGTTGAGGTACCCGATGAACCAGGTGAGTGGGTGACGTGCAAAGCCATGTATGCCTTGGCAGCGCGCAGGCCGCGCGATTTCGGATCGATGGATATCGCGCGCAGCAACCCCCTGACGGCACGTGTGATGTTGCACGCCAAGCCACCCAAAGGCCGCAAACATCGCAATCGGCAAGGCGTACCTGCTTGCAACTCCAACAGCCGCAAGAACGCACAGCGGGAGAGCGAACCGTGGCTACTCGTGGCATCGCCTTCGCTGACGCTCAGTACGCGCCAGCTGATCACGCTGTACGGGCGACGCATGCAGATCGAACTGTCGTTCCGCGATCTGAAATCCCATCGCTACGGCCAGGGCTTCGAGGACAGCCTCACCCGCAAAGGGGCGCGTATCGAAGTGCTCTTGCTCCTCAGTGCGATGGCCGCGTTTGCCAGCTGGCTCGTGGGTATGGCATGCGAGCGATGCGGCATCGACGCCTGGCTCGCGCCGTTCCGATCGCGCCGTTCCGATCGACACGACGTCTCTACTCGGTCATGCGGCTCGGTCGAGAAGCACTCGTGCGACGTTGGTCGAGCGCACGCCTGAGCGAACTCATCGATCAGCTACGACACCCAAGCCTGCAACTGCTTGATCAACTGGGTGTGCCAGCATGAAAACGTGGGGAAACCTCAGACACTGACCCCTGTTTCTGACCCCTGTTTCTAGCCTCCGTCCCCTTTTCCGTATTTTGATTTTTCCTCAAGGATTTTTACCCCCTTACGGAAAGCATCTACCGGGGAGGGTGGATATTTACTTGTATCACAACCCATCACTTTAGCCGAAGATAAATTTTTGTCATAGGACCGCTCCGCAGACTTGTAAGCTACAGCGAAATTTCCTATTGGCTTTTCTTTCAATCCATTTTCTATTAGAAATAATTGTGCTTGCGCTCCTTGCAGATCATTTGTAATCGCATACGACTTGTAAAAATTCATTGCTCCAAAATTATACGATTTATTAGCGACTGCTTCATGCTCATCGCAGGTGCCTGCATTGGAAGTATTGCTTTTCTCTTTTCCATTTCTTTCTGTTGAAGCGCAGCCGATCAAGGTCAATGAAGCAACAGCCACGTTCAGAAAAGTAATGACTTTATTCACTTCAGATAATCTCCATTAAGGCAAACAAAATGAACGTTGTAGTTGAGTGGATCGCGTCTTTTTCCCTAGCAACTATAGGGAGACGACGTCGAAGAAGTCGACGGCGACTAGCTGATCGAAGAAGAATCTACTCAAACTCGAAGCGAACGCCTTTGATAATCTGATACTTTCCCCAATAGAAATTACACACTCGCGCCACTTCTGCCCCATCTTTGCTTTCGGGAACACAGCCCCCTCTGATCTTTATGGTCTTTTCGCCCTGCTTCGAGAGTGGAAATTCGATTGTCAAACCTTCCGGAATGGTGTGCTCAAGCTCGACATTCTCGGAATAGTCATCAACGAGAGCAAATATCAACACCTTGTCAGCCTTAAGTGTGTACAAGTCATGTTGAAATGCAGCGCCGGGCAGGAGACACATTTCCATGACCGACTTCTCGACGGTCTGCTGTTTGCATCGCGCTGGTTCTGCTGCAAAGACCCCAGATACAAAAAAGTCCAACAGGACAGCCAGTAGCAGATATTTCATACATCCCCCAATGGTTGGTTGAACAAGGTGATCGGTGAATTCAACAACGAAGTGCGACACCTGACCAACTAAAGTGGCGCAGGCGCGGTAGCCTGCACAACTTCACAGGCTACGGGGTCAGACAACGGGGTCAGGTTGAGATGGCCCGGGTTTGAC
>NZ_AJXU01000087.1 GCF_000264315.1 Rhodanobacter fulvus Jip2 | reverse complement strand
TACTTGATGACTTTCGCCACCACGCCGGCGCCGACGGTGCGGCCGCCTTCGCGGATGGCGAAACGCAGGCCTTCGTCCATCGCGATCGGGTGGATCAGCTCGACCACCATCTTCACGTTGTCGCCCGGCATCACCATTTCCACGCCCTCCGGCAGCTCGCAAGCGCCGGTGACGTCGGTGGTGCGGAAGTAGAACTGCGGACGGTAGCCCTTGAAGAACGGGGTATGACGGCCACCCTCGTCCTTGCTCAGCACATACACCTCAGCCTCGAAGTTCGTGTGCGGGGTAATCGTGCCCGGCTTGGCCAGCACCTGGCCACGCTCCACGTCGTCACGCTTCAGGCCGCGCAACAGCAGACCGGCGTTGTCGCCTGCCTGGCCCTGGTCCAGCAGCTTGCGGAACATTTCCACACCGGTGACGGTGGTCTTCTGCGTGTCGCGGATACCGATCACTTCGACTTCGTCGCCGACCTTGATGATGCCGCGCTCGATACGACCGGTCACCACGGTGCCGCGGCCCGAGATCGAGAACACGTCTTCCACCGGCATCAGGAACGGCTTGTCGATCGTGCGCACCGGCTCCGGAATGTAGCTGTCCAGCGCATCGACCAGCTTGATGATCGACGGCACGCCGATCTCGCTCTGGTCGCCTTCCAGCGCCTTCAGCGCCGAACCGTGGATGATCGGGGTGTCGTCGCCCGGGAAGTCGTACTTGCTCAGCAGCTCGCGCACTTCCATCTCGACCAGCTCGAGCAACTCGGCGTCGTCCACCATGTCCGCCTTGTTCAGGTAGACCACGATGTACGGCACGCCGACCTGACGGCTCAGCAGGATGTGTTCACGCGTCTGCGGCATCGGGCCATCGGCGGCCGAGCACACCAGGATCGCGCCGTCCATCTGCGCCGCACCGGTGATCATGTTCTTCACGTAGTCGGCGTGGCCCGGGCAATCGACGTGCGCGTAGTGGCGCACCGGCGATTCGTATTCCACGTGCGAGGTCGAGATCGTGATGCCGCGCGCCTTTTCTTCCGGCGCACGATCGATCGCGCTGTAGTCCTTGAACTCGCCACCGAAGCGCTCGGCACCGACCTTCGTCAGTGCGGCCGTCAGCGTCGTCTTGCCGTGATCCACGTGACCAATCGTGCCGACGTTGACGTGCGGCTTGGTGCGTTCGAATTTACCCTTTGCCATG
>NZ_AJXU01000086.1 GCF_000264315.1 Rhodanobacter fulvus Jip2 | reverse complement strand
GAATTTACCCTTTGCCATGACTCAAACCTCGAAAGAACTGTGATTCGGAAAAATTATCTGCAGAGCGAAACAACCCTGATCAGGCCTTGTGCATGACCTGCTCGGCGACGTTGCTCGGCGCTTCGGCGTAATGGTCGAATTCCATCGTGAACGTGGCGCGTCCCTGGGTCAGCGACCGGATCGTGGTGGCATAGCCGAACATCTCGCCCAGCGGAACCTCGGCGTCGATGGTCTTGCCCGACGGCGTGTCTTCCTGGCCGGTGAGCATGCCGCGACGCTTGCTGATGTCGCCCATCACGTCGCCCATGTAGTCCTCGGGCGTCACGATCTCGACCTTCATGATCGGCTCCAGCAACACCGGGCTCGCCTTGGCGAAGCCCTGCTTGAAGGCCATCGATGCCGCCAGCTTGAACGCCATTTCCGACGAGTCGACGTCATGGTACGAACCGAAGACCAGCTTCACCTTGACATTGACCACCGGGAAGCCGGCGAGCGGGCCGCTGGTGATGGTTTCGCGCAAGCCCTTCTCGACCGAAGGAATGAATTCCTTCGGAATCACGCCACCCGTGATGTCGTTGATGAACAGGAAGTCGTCCTTGATCGTGGCGGCGAGCTTCTCGTCCGCGCGATCCTCGGCACTGATCGGCGACATCTCGATGACGACATGGCCGTACTGGCCCTTGCCGCCCGACTGTTTGGCGTGCTTGTAATCGGACTTGACGTCGGTGGAGCGGATCGTCTCGCGATAGGCCACCTGCGGCTTGCCGACGTTGGCCTCGACGTTGAACTCGCGGCGCATGCGGTCGACCAGGATGTCCAGGTGCAACTCGCCCATGCCGGAAATGATCGTCTGGCCGGATTCCTCGTCGGTACGCACGCGGAACGACGGATCCTCCGCGGCCAGACGACCCAGCGCGATACCCATCTTTTCCTGGTCGGACTTGGTCTTCGGCTCGACCGCCATCGAGATCACCGGCTCGGGGAACGACATGCGCTCCAGGGTGATGATGTGGTCCTGCGCGCACAGCGTGTCGCCGGTGGTCACGTCCTTCAGGCCGACCGCGGCGGCGATGTCACCGGCGCGCACTTCCTTCAGTTCGTGACGCTCGTTTGCGTGCATCTGCAGGATGCGGCCCACGCGCTCCTTCTTGCTCTTGACCGGGTTGTAGACGGCGTCGCCGGAGTTCAGCGTGCCCGAATAGACGCGGAAGAACGTCAGCGAACCGACGAACGGATCGGTCATGATCTTGAACGCGAGCGCGGAGAACGGCGCGGCATCATCAGCCGGACGGGAGGCCTCATTCTCGTCCTCGTCGATACCGGTGACCGGCGGACGATCGGCGGGCGACGGCAGCAGCTGCAC
The DNA here is from genome assembly GCF_000264315.1 of Rhodanobacter fulvus Jip2. Classification (GTDB taxonomy): domain Bacteria; phylum Pseudomonadota; class Gammaproteobacteria; order Xanthomonadales; family Rhodanobacteraceae; genus Rhodanobacter; species Rhodanobacter fulvus. The sequence goes on along the minus strand of NZ_AJXU01000086.1, from coordinate 14,899 downwards.
CACCGCGTCGAGCATCGCCTGGACGCCCTTGTTCTTGAACGCCGTGCCGCAGTAGACCGGGATGATCTCGTTGGCGAGCGTGCGCTGGCGAAGGCCCGCGATGATCTCCTCCTCGCTGAGGTCGCCGCCTTCCAGATACTTGTTCATCAGCTCTTCGGTGGCTTCGGCAGCCGACTCCACCATGAAGGCGTGAGCTTCGGCAGCCTTGTCGGCCAGTTCGGCCGGGATTTCCCGGTACTCGAACTTCATGCCCTGGGTTTCCATGTCCCAGATCACGGCCTTCATCTTGAGCAGATCGACCACGCCCTCGAAACCGTCTTCGGCACCAATGGGAACCTGCATCGGCACGGCGTGCGCACCGAGGCGCGCCTTCAGCTGGCCGACGACCTTGTCGAAATTGGCACCGGTGCGGTCCATCTTGTTGACGAACGCCAGACGCGGCACCTTGTACTTGTTGGCCTGGCGCCAGACCGTCTCGGACTGCGGCTGCACGCCACCGACCGCGCACAGCACGAACACGGCGCCGTCGAGCACGCGCAGCGAGCGCTCCACTTCGATGGTGAAGTCAACGTGTCCCGGGGTGTCGATGATGTTGAAGCGGTGCTGGGGCAGCGAGCCGTCCATGCCCTTCCAGAACGCCGTCGTCGCCGCCGACGTGATGGTGATGCCGCGCTCCTGCTCCTGCTCCATCCAGTCCATCGTGGCCGCGCCATCGTGCACTTCGCCAATCTTGTGACTGACGCCCGTGTAGAACAGGATGCGCTCCGTGGTCGTGGTCTTGCCGGCATCGATGTGAGCCATGATGCCGAAGTTGCGGTAGCGTTCGAGGGGAGTGGTGCGTGCCATTGATATTTACCTGTGTCGGGCTGCCTGCCCTGGTTTGTGACAGCCATCCGGGCCGTTGCGCTTATGAATATCCGGCCTGGATGCCGGCTGGCTTGCCCCATCGTGGCGATGCGGCTTTTGGATAACCGACGGTCCGGCAATGATGCCGGACCATCTTCGCCGTCGTGGCGACGGCTGAATCATCATGGTCCACCGCCTGTAGTGGGTCGATCGTCGCCGTCATCGAGGACGGCGCAAACCACTTACCAGCGGTAGTGCGAGAACGCCTTGTTGGCTTCCGCCATGCGGTGCGTCTCTTCGCGCTTCTTGGCGGCGCCGCCGCGGCTTTCGGAAGCCTCCAGCAGTTCGGCAGCCAGCTTGCGCGGCATCGAGGTCTCGCCGCGCTTGCGGGCGGAGTCGATCACCCAGCGCATGGCCAGCGCCATGCGACGGCCCGGACGCACTTCGACGGGCACCTGATAGGTGGCACCACCGACGCGACGGGACTTCACTTCGACCGCCGGAGCGATGTTGTTCAGCGCCTTTTCGACCAGAGCCACCGGCTCGGCATTCTTTTCGCCAATGTGCTGCAGCGCGCCGTAGACAATGCTTTCGGCGACCGACTTCTTGCCGCTCTTCATCACCATGTTGATGAAACGGGCAATCAGCTGGCTGCCATGCTTGGGATCCGGCAGGATCAGACGGGCGGGATGTGAACCTTTACGCGACATGTTTGTTGTCCGTTATTTTCGCGGACATTCCTGCCCGCCTGTAAAGCGGCCAGCGAGGGCCGCGCGACATTATTTCTTCGGGCGCTTGGCGCCGTACTTCGAACGCGATTGACGGCGCTTGGTGACACCGGCGCAGTCGAGGCTGCCGCGCACCGTGTGGTAACGCACACCGGGGAGATCCTTGACGCGACCGCCGCGGATCAGCACCACCGAGTGCTCCTGCAGGTTGTGGCCTTCACCACCGATGTAGCTGATCACCTCGAAACCGTTGGTGAGGCGCACCTTGGCAACCTTGCGCAACGCCGAGTTCGGCTTTTTCGGGGTGGTCGTGTAAACACGCGTGCAGACGCCGCGACGCTGCGGGCTGCTCTGCAGGGCCGGGGACCCGCTCTTGTAGGTCTTGGGGCTGCGGTTTTTGCGCACCAATTGATTGACTGTCGTCATGCGAAGCTGTTCCTGAAAACATAAAGGCAGCCCGAATAAGCTCGGTCTGCCAAGAAGCGGGAATTTAACATGAGCGAGCTTGCCTGGGCAAGCTGCCGCTCCGCCATCCGTGACCCGAACACGAGGTGCATCCATGCACCTCATTTCGTATGTCGGCGAGTAAAACCTGACGAGGCTTACTCGGCACCACCTTCACTGCTGACCGGCGCTTCGACAAATGACGTCGGAGGTGTGGAACCGGAAAGGGTATCCAGCTCCAGATCGGTCAGACCACCCTGGCGGCGACGCCCTGCGTGGTAGGCCAAACCCGTACCCGCCGGAATAAGACGGCCGACAATAACATTTTCCTTCAGGCCACGCAAGGTATCGCGCGTGCCACGAACCGCCGCTTCGGTAAGGACGCGGGTGGTTTCCTGGAACGAAGCCGCCGAGATGAACGACTCGGTGGCCAGCGATGCCTTGGTGATGCCCAGCAGGATCGACTGGTACTCGGCCGGACGCTCGCCCTTGGCGACCGCGCGATCGTTTTCACCGTTGATGCGCACGCGCTCGATCTGCTCGCCGCGCAGGTAATGGCTTTCGCCCGGCTCGACGATCTCGACCTTGCGCAGCATCTGGCGAATGATCGCTTCGATGTGTTTGTCGTTGATCTTCACGCCCTGCAGGCGATACACGTCCTGGATTTCCTTGACCAGGTACGAGGCCAGCGGCTCCACGCCCAGCAGGCGCAGGATGTCATGCGGACTCGGCTCGCCGTCGACGACGGTTTCGCCCTTCTCCACATGCTCGCCCTCGAACACGATGACCTGGCGCCACTTCGGAATCAGCTCCTCGTGCTCGTTGCCGTCCACGTCCTTGATGATCAGGCGCTGCTTACCCTTGGTGTCCTTGCCGAAGCTGATGATGCCCGAGCGCTCGGCCAGGATCGCCGGCTCCTTCGGCTTGCGTGCCTCGAACAGGTCGGCCACGCGCGGCAGACCACCGGTGATGTCACGGGTCTTGGAGGTTTCCTGCGGGATACGCGCAACCACGTCGCCCACGCCTACTTCGGCACCGTTCTGGATCGACACGATCGCGCCGGCCGGCAGGAAGTACTGCGCAGCGATGTCGGTACCCGGCAGCTTCAGCTCGCGGCCCTTGGCATCTTCCAAGCGCACGATCGGGCGCAGATCCTTCGCCTGCGCGCCACGACGCTTCGGATCGGTGACTACCGCCGACTCCAGGCCGGTCAATTCGTCGGTCTGGCTCTGCACGGTGACGCCATCGAGGAAGTCGATGAAGCGCACCACGCCAGCCACCTCGGTGACGATCGGGTGGGTATGCGGATCCCAGTTGGCCACGGTCTGGCCCGGCTTGACCGCCGCGCCGTCCTTGACCGCGATGGTGGCGCCGTACGGCACCTTGTAGCGTTCACGCTCGCGGCCGCTGGCGTCGATGACGCTGAGCTCGCCCGAACGCGACACCGCGACCAGGTGACCCTGCTTGTGCTGCACCGACTTCAGGTTGTTGTACTTCAGCGAACCGGTGGTCTTCACCGTCACGTTGTCCACTGCCGCCGCACGCGAAGCCGCGCCGCCGATGTGGAACGTACGCATGGTCAGCTGGGTGCCGGGCTCGCCGATCGACTGCGCGGCGACCACGCCCACGGCCTCGCCCATGTTGACCAGGTGGCCACGGGCCAGATCGCGGCCGTAGCAGAGCTTGCACACGCCATGGGCCGCTTCGCAGGTAATCGGCGAACGCACCTTGAGCACCTGCACACCGGCCTTGTCCAGCTTCTCCACGAGCGCTTCGTCCAGCAGCGTGTCGGTGAGTACGATCGGCTCGTCGTCATCGCCGGGCGCATAGACATCGCCGACCACGACACGACCCAGTACGCGCTCGCGCAACGGCTCGACCACATCGCCGCCTTCGACGATCGGCTGCATGATCACGCCGTTCTCGGTGCCGCAGTTGTCCATGGTGATCACCACGTCCTGCGCCACGTCGACCAGTCGACGGGTCAGGTAACCGGAGTTCGCCGTCTTCAACGCGGTATCGGCCAGACCCTTTCGGGCGCCATGGGTCGAGTTGAAGTACTGCAGCACGTTCAGGCCTTCGCGGAAGTTGGCCTTGATCGGGGTCTCGATGATGGAGCCATCCGGACGCGCCATCAGGCCACGCATGCCGGCCAGCTGACGAATCTGCGCCACGGAACCACGAGCGCCGGAGTCGGCCATGATGTACAGCGAGTTCATCGACTTCTGGTTGACCATCTTGCCGTCGGCATCCTTCACCTTCTCGGTGCCGATGCCGTCGATCATGGCTTTCGCGACCAGCTCGCTGGTACGCGACCAGATGTCGACCACCTTGTTGTAGCGCTCGCCAGCGGTCACCAGACCCGACTGGTACTGCTGCTGGATCTCGACCACTTCCTTCTCGGCGTCTTCCAGGATCGGCTTCTTCTCGTCCGGGATCAACATGTCGTCGATACCGATGGAGATGCCCGCGCGCGTGGCGAAACGATAGCCGGTGTACATCAGCTTGTCGGCGAACACCACGGTCTCTTTCAGACCCAGCAAGCGATAGCTGGAGTTGATCAGGCGCGAGATGTTCTTCTTGGTCAGCTCGGTGTTGGCCAGGGCGAACGGCAGGCCTTCGGGCAGGATTTCGGCCAGCAGCGCACGGCCCACGGTGGTCTCGACCAGCGCGGTTTCATGCGTGCGCGCGCCATCGTCGGCAACGTGCACCAGGTGCAGGCGCACCTTTACCTTGGCGTGCAGTTCGACCGCGCGGTTGTCATAGGCGCGACGCACTTCGCTGACGCCGGAGAACACCATGCCGGTACCCTTGGCGTTGATCAGCTCGCGCGTCATGTAGTACAGGCCCAGCACCACGTCCTGGGTCGGCACGATGATCGGCTCGCCGTTGGCGGGGCTGAGGATGTTGTTGGACGACATCATCAGCGCACGCGCTTCCAGCTGCGCCTCGATCGACAGCGGCACATGGACGGCCATCTGGTCACCGTCGAAGTCGGCGTTGAACGCGGTGCAGACCAGCGGGTGCAGCTGGATGGCCTTGCCTTCGATCAGCTTCGGCTCGAACGCCTGGATGCCCAGACGATGCAGGGTCGGCGCACGGTTCAGCAGCACCGGATGCTCGCGGATCACGTCCTCGAGGATGTCCCACACCATCGGCTCTTCGCGCTCGACCAGCTTCTTCGCCGCCTTGATGGTGGTGGCTTCGCCACGCGCCTGCAGCTTGGCGAAGATGAACGGCTTGAACAGCTCCAGCGCCATCTTCTTGGGCAGGCCGCACTGGTGCAGGCGCAGGGTCGGACCGACCACGATCACCGAACGACCGGAGTAGTCCACGCGCTTGCCGAGCAGGTTCTGGCGGAAGCGGCCCTGCTTGCCCTTGATCATGTCGGCCAGCGACTTCAGCGCGCGCTTGTTGGTGCCGGTGATGGCACGGCCGCGACGGCCGTTGTCGAGCAGCGCATCGACCGACTCCTGCAGCATGCGCTTCTCGTTGCGCACGATGATGTCCGGCGCATTGAGCTCGAGCAGCCGCTTCAGGCGGTTGTTGCGGTTGATCACGCGACGGTACAGATCATTCAGGTCCGACGTGGCGAAGCGGCCACCGTCCAGCGGCACCAGCGGACGCAGGTCCGGCGGCAGCACGGGCAGCACGGTCAGCACCATCCACTCGGGCTTGTTGCCCGATTCCAGGAACGCCTCGATCAGCTTCACGCGCTTGGTGAGGCGCTTCAGCTTGGTTTCCGAACCGGTGGAGCCGATCTCTTCCTTCAGGCGGATCACTTCGCCCGGCAGGTCCAGCGACTTCAGCAACTGGTAGACGGCCTCGGCGCCCATGCGCGCGTCGAACTCGTCACCGTGCTCTTCGGTGGCTTCCAGGTACTGGTCTTCGCTGAGCAGCTGGCCGCGCTCCAGCGCGGTCATGCCCGGATCGATCACCACGAACGCTTCGAAATACAGGATGCGCTCGATGTCGCGCAGGGTCATGTCCAGCATCAGGCCGATGCGCGAGGGCAGCGACTTCAGGAACCAGATGTGCGCGGTTGGGCTGGCCAGTTCGATGTGGCCCATGCGCTCGCGACGCACCTTGGCCAGAGTGACTTCGGTGCCGCACTTCTCGCACACCACGCCGCGATGCTTCATGCGCTTGTACTTGCCGCACAGGCACTCGTAGTCCTTCACCGGGCCGAAGATGGCGGCGCAGAACAGGCCGTCACGCTCGGGCTTGAAGGTGCGGTAGTTGATGGTTTCCGGCTTCTTCACTTCGCCGTACGACCACGAGCGGATCAGCTCCGGCGACGCCAACGCGATCTTGATCGCGTCGAAATCCGGCATCACGCGCTGCTGGTTGAATAGATTGAGCAGGTCTTTCATTTGAATCTCCGGTCGGAGCAAATTCTTTTGGTGTCGAGGTCCGCGGCGCGAACGAGATCAGGTTTGCGGGACCCGGAATCGGAAGCCGGGGCTGCTTTTGCAAATCCCGAATCCCGATTCCCGAATCCCGACCATCACTTGATCTCTTCCAGATCGATGTCGATGCAGAGCGAGCGGATTTCCTTCACCAACACGTTGAAGGACTCCGGCATGCCCGCGGACATCTCGTGGTTGCCGTCGACGATGTTCTTGTACATCTGGTTGCGGCCCTGCACGTCATCGGACTTCACCGTCAGCATTTCCTGCAGGGTGTAGGCCGCGCCGTAGGCTTCCAGTGCCCAGACTTCCATTTCGCCGAAGCGCTGACCGCCGAACTGCGCCTTGCCGCCCAGCGGCTGCTGGGTCACCAGCGAGTACGGGCCGGTGGAACGCGCGTGCATCTTGTCGTCGACCAGATGGTTGAGCTTCAGGTAATGCATGTAGCCCACGGTGACCGGGCGATCGAACGCCTCGCCGGTGCGACCGTCGTACAGCGTGGTCTGGCCCGACTCGGGCAGATCCGCCAGCTTCAGCATCGCCTTGATCTCGGTCTCTTCCGCACCGTCGAACACCGGCGTGGCCATCGGCACGCCTTCCTGCAGGTTGTTGGCCAGCGCGCGGATCTCGTCGTCGGTCAACGACTTCAGATCGACGTGCTGCACGGCACCGGCGGCATGGTGGTTGTAGACCTGGTCCAGGAACTCGCGGATCTTGGTCACCTTCTCCTGCGTCTCGATCATCTTCTGGATCTTCTTGCCCAGGCCCTTGGCGGCCCAGCCCAGATGCACTTCCAGAATCTGGCCGATGTTCATGCGTGAAGGCACGCCCAGCGGGTTCAGGCAGATGTCCACCGCCTCGCCGTTGGCCATGTACGGCATGTCCTCGACCGGCACCACGTTCGAGACCACACCCTTGTTGCCGTGGCGGCCAGCCATCTTGTCGCCCGGCTGGATGCGACGCTTCACGGCCAGGAACACCTTGACCATCTTCAGCACGCCGGGGGCCAGATCGTCACCCTGGGTGATCTTGCCCTGCTTCTCCTTGAAGCGCTTGTCGAACTCCTCCTTGTGGCGCTTGACCTGGTCGGCCGCGCGCTCCAGGAATTCGGTGACGCTCTCGTCCTTGACGTTGATCTTGAACCAGTCGTCCTTCTTCAGGCCGTCCAGATAGGCGTCGGTGATCTCGGTACCGCGCTTCAGGCCGCCCGGACCGCTCATCGCGGACTGGCCGACCAGCTGGGTGCGCATGCGGTTGTAGATCGCACCTTCGAGGATGCGGAACTGATCGTCGAAATCCTTGCGGATCCGCTTCACTTCCATTTCCTCGATCTGCTTGGCGCGCTTGTCCTTCTCGATGCCATCGCGAGTGAACACCTGCACGTCGATGACGGTGCCGTCCATGCCCGGCGGCACGCGCAAGGACGAGTCCTTAACGTCGGACGCCTTCTCGCCGAAGATCGCGCGCAGCAGTTTTTCTTCCGGGGTCAGCTGGCTCTCGCCCTTGGGCGTGACCTTGCCGACCATGATGTCACCGGCCTTCACCTCGGCACCGATGTACACGATGCCGGATTCGTCCAGACGCGCCAGCGCCTGTTCGCCCACGTTCGGGATGTCGGCGGTGATCTCCTCGGCGCCCAGCTTGGTGTCGCGCGCGATGCAGGACAGCTCCTCGATATGGATCGAGGTGTAGCGGTCTTCCTGCACGACACGCTCGGACAGCAGGATCGAGTCTTCGAAGTTGTAGCCGTTCCACGGCATGAACGCGATCAGCATGTTCTGGCCGAGCGCGAGCTCGCCCAGGTCGGTCGACGAACCGTCGGCCAGCGTGTCGCCCTTGGCCACCACGTCACCCACGTTCACCAGCGGACGCTGGTTGAGGTTGGTGTTCTGGTTGGAGCGGGTGTACTTGGTCAGCGTGTAGATGTCGACGCCGGCGTCGTTGTCGCCGACCTCTTCCTCATTGACACGCACCACGATACGGGCCGCATCGACCTGGTCGATCACGCCGCCACGCTTGGCGGAAACGATGACGCCGGAGTCGCGCGCCACGGCGCGCTCGATGCCGGTACCCACCAGCGGCGTCTGCGAGCGCAGCGTCGGCACGGCCTGACGCTGCATGTTCGCGCCCATCAGCGCGCGGTTCGCGTCATCGTGCTCCAGGAACGGCACCAGCGCCGCGGCGACCGACACGGTCTGCATCGGCGAGACGTCCATGTAGTTGATCTCGGACGCCGGACGCAGCTCGGATTCGCCGCGGAAACGGCAGGACACGAAGTCCTCGACGAAGGCACCGTGCTTGTCCAGCGGCGAGTTCGCCTGCGCGATCACGTGGTCGCCTTCCTCGATCGCCGACAGGTAATCCACCTTGTCGGTGACCTTGCCGTCCGCCACCTTGCGGTACGGCGTCTCGAGGAAGCCGTACTGGTTGGTGCGGGCGTACACGGCCAGCGAGTTGATCAGGCCGATGTTCGGACCTTCCGGCGTTTCGATGGTGCAGACGCGGCCGTAATGGGTCGGATGCACGTCGCGCACTTCGAAGCCGGCGCGTTCGCGAGTCAGGCCGCCCGGCCCAAGTGCCGACACGCGGCGCTTGTGGGTGACTTCCGACAGCGGGTTGTTCTGGTCCATGAACTGGGACAGCTGCGAGGAGCCGAAGAACTCCTTCACCGCCGCCGCCACCGGCTTGGCGTTGATCAGGTCCTGCGGGGTCAGGCCATCGGCCTCGGCCAGCGACAGGCGCTCGCGCACCGCGCGCTCCACACGGACCAGGCCGATGCGGAAGGTGTTCTCGGCCATTTCGCCGACCGAACGCACGCGGCGGTTGCCCAGGTGATCGATGTCGTCGACGGTGCCATGACCGTTCTTGATGTCGATCAGCACCTTCAGCACGTCAAGGATGTCGGACTTCTCGCCCTGTTCGTTGACCAGAGCCTGCGAGGCCTCTTCCTTGCGCTCACTGAAGAACTTGTGGTCGTACAGCACGCCCGGGCCAAGGATGTCCTGGCGGCCCACGCGACGGTTGAACTTCATCCGGCCCACGGCCGACAGGTCGTAGCGATCGAAGGTGAAGAACAGATTGAAGAACAGGTTCTGCGCGGCATCCTTGGTCGGCGGCTCGCCCGGACGCATCATGCGATAGATCTCCACCAGCGCCTCCAGCGGCGTCTTGGTGTTGTCGATGCGCAGGGTGTGCGAGATGTAGGCGCCGCGATCGAGATCGTTGACGTACAGCGTGGGCAGCGTCTCGATACCGGCCTTGCGGAAGGCTTCCAGATGCTCCGCGGTGATCTCGTCGTTGGCCGAGGCCAGCAATTCACCGGTCTGCGCGTCGACGATGTCAGTGGCCAGGATGCGACCGATCGGATAGTCGTCCGGCACTTCCAGCGCGGTGATGTCCTCGGCCGCCAGCTGGCGCACGTGGCGCGCGGTGATGCGTTTGCCCGCTTCCACCAGCACCTTGCCGCCGATCGCCAGGTCGAAGCTCAGCGTTTCGCCACGCAGGCGCTCGGCGACCAGCTCCAGCGTGATGCCGCCCTTCTTGCCCAGGTGGAATACGTTGTGCTCGAAGAAGATGTCCAGCATCTCCTCGTTGCTGTAACCGAGCGCACGCAGCAACACCGTCACCGGCAGTTTGCGACGACGGTCGATACGGGTGAACAGCGCGTCCTTCGGGTCGAACTCGAAGTCCAGCCACGAGCCACGGTAGGGAATCACGCGGGCCGAGAACAGGAGCTTGCCCGAGCTGTGCGTCTTGCCGCGGTCGTGGTCGAAGAACACGCCCGGCGAACGATGCAGCTGCGAGACGATCACGCGCTCGGTGCCGTTGATGATGAAGGTGCCGGTGTCGGTCATGAGCGGGATCTCGCCCATGTAGACCTCCTGCTCCTTGATGTACTTCACCACCTTCTTCGAGGCCGGGCTGTCCTTGTCGTAGATGACCAGGCGCACGGTGGTGCGCAGCGGCGCGCCGAACGTCATGCCGCGGTTGCGGCACTCACGCTCGTCGAACGCCGGCTCGCCCAGGCGATAGTCGACATACTCCAGCGCGGCATTGCCGGAATAACTGGAAATCGGGAACACCGACTTCAACGCCGCGTGCAGGCCTTTCTCGTCGCGCTGCTTGGGCGCGACATGCTCCTGCAGGAACTCCCGGTAGGAATCGGTCTGGATGGTCAGCAGGTTTGGCACGCCCAGTACGGGGGGACGCTTGCCAAAATCCTTGCGGATGCGCTTCTTCTCGGTATACGAGTAGGCCATGGTGAATACCGCCTCGGTTCGCTGTGACGCCGGTGGTGCACACACCGGCTGAATGAAAAAACTGGGGACTCGGGAATCGAGAATGGGGAATCGTCAGAGCAAACAGCTGGCGTCGCTCAACGATTCTCCATTCTCCATTCCCCATTCCCGCTAAAAGCAGGCAAAGCCCGGGAGCTTTCGCCCCCAGGCTTGCCTGAAACTAGATCAAACTGACGACGCGCAAGGGCGCCAATTACTTCAGTTCGACCGTGGCGCCGGCAGCTTCCAGATCCTTCTTGAACTTCTCGGCGTCTTCCTTCGACACGCCTTCCTTCAGCACGCCGCCGGCCTCGGTGAGGTCCTTGGCTTCCTTCAGGCCCAGGCCGGTGATCGCGCGAACAGCCTTGATCACGTCAACCTTCTTGGCGCCGGCGGTCTTCAGCACGACGTCGAACTCGGTCTGCGCTTCGGCAGCCGGGGCAGCAGCAGCCGGGCCGGCCACGGCAACCGGAGCGGCGGCGGTCACGCCAAACTTCTCTTCGATGGCCTTCACCAGGTCCATCACTTCCATCAGCGACTTGGCGGCTACGGCTTCAACGATTTCTTCGTTGGACAGGGACATTTCATTTACCTCTGGATGTGATTCGATTCAGTATGTAAGTCGATGAACTCAGGCGGGCTCGGCTTCAGCCGGGGCTTCGGCGGCGACTTCGCCACCACCCTGCTGATCGGCGACGGCCTTGACCACGCGCGCAAACATCGTGGCCGGTTCGGCCAGCACGCGGGCCAGCATGGCCAACGCCTGTTCGCGGGTCGGCAGCGAGGCCAGCACGTCGACGTGTTCGGCCGGCAGCAGCTTGCCTTCCACCGAGACGACTTTGGCCTTCAGCTTGTCGTTGCCCTTGGCAAATTCCTTGATCAGACGCCCGGCAGCACCGGGCTCTTCCGTCGAGAATGCGTACAGCAGCGGACCGACCAGGGCGTCCTTGACGACCTCGAATTCGGTACCGGCCACGGCGCGCGACGCCAGCGTGTTCTTGACAACCCGCAAGTACACACCGGATTCGCGAGCCTTCTTGCGCATCGCGGTCATCTGTTCGACCGTGGTGCCCGCATACTCGGCAGCGACCAGGGAGTGAGCCGTTGCGGCAACACCTGCCAGTTCGGCGACTACTTCTTTCTTCTGTGACAGATTGAGAGCCATTGCACTCCTCCAAATGAACTCCGCTTGCGGCTCCTGCCGCTTGCGGTCCTGGGCGACGCCATCCGTGACGCCGGGGACACACGTCCCGGGTGATGGCCTTTCCAGAACAAATCGAACATTCCAGAAGGGCAGCACCATCTGCGCAGGCCGGATCCTCTCGAACCCGATTAAGCGATCCCGCTGGCGGTGACGGCGATTCCCTGCCAGATGCGAGCGTCCTGCCCGTCGTCACCGCGCGCTGAGCGCGCCTGCGGTCTTTGACGGCGGCATCGGCCAGTGGCCGAAACTGCCCTCAAAAACTTGCCCGCACCGGAGAACCGGTACGGGGCTTGATACTTACTTGGCGCCGAGCGTCAGCGTGGAGGTATCCACGGCAACGCCGACACCCATCGTGCTGGACAACGCGACCTTCTGCAGGAACTGGCCCTTCGCCGTCGCCGGCTTGGCCTTCAGCAGATCGCCAATGAGCGCATTGAGGTTGTCGGCCAGTTGCGCCGCCTCGAAATTCGCCTTGCCGATGGTGGCGTGAATGATGCCGCCCTTGTCGTTGCGGAACTTCACCTGGCCGGCCTTGGCGTTCTTGACCGCCGTGGCGACGTCGGCGGTGACCGAGCCGTCCTTCGGGTTAGGCATCAGGCCGCGCGGGCCGAGCAGCTGACCGAGCTTGCCGACCACGCGCATCGCGTCCGGCGTGGCGATCACGCGACCGAAGTCGAGGTCACCCGCCTGCATGCGCTCGGCCAGGTCGTCCATGCCGACGGCGTCGGCACCGGCGGCCTTGGCGGCCTCGGCCTTCTCGCCCGGCGGGCAGAACACGGCAACCTTGACGGTCTTGCCGGTGCCATGCGGCAGCAGCGAAGAACCGCGCACGCCCTGGTCCGACTTCTTCGCATCGATGCCCAGACGCACAGCCACGTCCACCGACTCGGCGAACTTTGCGGTGGCGTTGTCCTTGACGATCTTCAGCGCTTCTTCCAGGCCGTAGAACTTGCCCGGCTGCACCGCGGCCGTAGCCGACTTCATACGCTTCGTGAGCTTTGCCATGTCTTAACCCTCCACCACAAGGCCCATGCTGCGGGCGCTACCGGCAATGGTGCGCACCGCGGCGTCGAGATCGGCAGCCGTCAGATCCGGCTCCTTCTGCTTGGCAATGTCTTCCAGCTGCTTGCGGGTGACCTTGCCGACCTTGTCGGTGTTCGGCTTCTGCGAACCCTTGGCGACGCCGGTGGCCTTCTTCAGAAGGATCGTGGCGGGCGGGGTCTTGGTGATGAAGGTGAAGCTGCGGTCGGAGTAGGCCGTGATGATGGTCGGAATCGGCAGACCCGGCTCCAGCTTCTGCGTGGCGGCATTGAACGCCTTGCAGAATTCCATGATGTTCAGACCGCGCTGACCGAGGGCGGGGCCCACCGGCGGCGACGGGTTGGCCTGACCGGCCTTGACCTGCAACTTGATGTAACCAATAACTTTCTTTGCCATGGGATTTCCTCGCGAGTGCAGGCGCCTTGCGGCTCCTCGCTGTTCACCGCTCCGTGGATGGAAGGAAGATCCGCCTCTTGCGGATCCCGAAACGCGCGCACGCCGAGTCGAAAAGACCCAGCGTGAACCGCGTAGTTTAGAGATTTACCTGTTTGTGAGCAAGCCCCGTGCCAGTGAGGCCTCGAGGTGAAGCAAAGCGGGCAGAAGGCTCCGGTTGGCTGGAATCCCCCTCTCCAACTCGGCCCCGCTAGCGGGGGAGATGGCGAAGGTGCCTGGCGGGTTCGCCCTGAACCACCCGATCCCCGGGGCTCAGGCCTTTTCGACCTGGCCGAATTCCAGTTCCACGGGCGTAGAGCGACCAAAGATCAGCACCGCGACGCGCAACCGGCTCTTCTCGTAATTGACTTCCTCGACCACGCCATTGAAGTCGTTGAACGGGCCTTCGGTGACACGCACCATCTCGCCTGGCTCGAACAGCACCTTCGGCCGTGGCTTCTCGACACCTTCGCGCACCCGGCTGAGGATTGCCTCGGCCTCGCTGTCGCGGATCGGCAGGGGGCGATCGGCCGTGCCGCCGATGAAGCCCATCACCTTCGGTGTTTCCTTGATCAGATGCCAGCACTCGTCGTCGATGCGCGGCACCTTGCCTTCGGTGTTGGCCTCGATCTGCACCAGCACGTAACCGGGAAAGAACTTGCGCTCGCTGCGCCGTTTCTGGCCGCCGCGCATTTCGATCACTTCCTCGGTCGGCACCAGCACTTCGCCGAACTTCTCTTCCATGCCCGCGCGCTGGATGCGCTCGTCCAGCGAACGTTTCACCTGATTCTCGAAACCGGAATAGGCGTGTACCACGTACCAGCGCTTGCTCATGCTTGCCACCTCAGAAACCCAACTTGAGCAGCCAGTCAAGGATGACTGACTTCAGAATCAGGTCGATCAAACCCAACAGCAGCGACAGGATGATCACCACCACGATAATGATGCCGGTCGTCTTCAGCGTCTCGTCGCGCGTTGGCCACACGACCTTGCGCATTTCGAACTGGGATTCGCTGATGAAGTGCCGCACACGCCGGCCGGGCGCGGTAAAGGCCGCAATGGCCAGCGCGATCGCCAGCGCGGCAAACACGCCCAGCAGGCGAACCGTGCCGGGAATGCTGGCATCGTTGTTGAACCAGGAATAGGCGAAGATACCGGCGGCCAGCACCAGACCCGCCAGTACCAGCTTACCGATATCGGCGGCGTTCGTGCCCTTGGGCTGTTCTGCCTTGGTATTCATGCGCAGTTGCCGTGTGTCATCGGCATACCAGACCTTGCGGCCGGTATTGCCATCCGCCACCCGTCATTGCTCCTTGGAAAGTGGCACGCCAGGAGGGACTTGAACCCCCAACCTGCGGTTTTGGAGACCGCTGCTCTGCCAATTGAGCTACTGGCGTAAAAACGGGAATCGGGAATGGGGAATCGGGAATCGAAGAGCCGGAAAAGCGCGGATCGCTGCTTTTCCGATTCCCGACTCCCGATTCCCGACTCCCGGCTTACTTGATGACTTTCGCCACC
>NZ_AJXU01000085.1 GCF_000264315.1 Rhodanobacter fulvus Jip2 | reverse complement strand
CGGCTACGCGGCCAATGGCGATGTGGCATTGCAAGGGGCCCAAGTGCAGGCCGGTCGCGATGTCACCTTGGCGGCGGCTCGCGACATCACCCTCACCGCCGGTCAGGACACCACCGACCGGGACAGCGCCAACCACAGCAGCAGCGCCAGCATCGGCGTGGGCTTTGCGCTGGGTGGGGAGCAGAACGGCTTCACCATCGAACTGGCCGCGGCGGCGGCCCGGGGCAAGGGCAACGGCGACAGCACCACGAACCACGTCACTAGCGTCAACGCTGGCGACACCTTGAGCCTGACCAGCGGAAGGGACACCACGCTGGAAGGCGCCCAAGCCTATGGCAACACCATCCTGGCCGACATCGGCCGCAGCCTTAGCCTCACCAGCACGCAGGACACCGACCACTACAAGGAGACGTACCAGAGCGCCAGTGCAGGCCTGAGTTTGTGTATCCCGCCGATTTGCTATGGAAGCAGCAGTGGCGGGGCCAGCTATAGCCAGAGCAACATCAGCAACAACTACCAGAGCGTGACGGATCAGACCGGGTTGGCCGCAGGAGATGGCGGCTTCGACATTCACGTGGGCGATACCACCACGCTGACCGGCGCGGCCATCGCTAGCACCGCCGATCCAAGCAAGAACCTGCTGGACACCGGCAGTCTCGTCGTCAACGACCTGCACAACAGCGCCCGCAGCAGCGCGAGCCAGATGGGGGTTTCCTTCAGCAGCAGTAGCTCGGCGGGCAGCAACCTGGCCAGCAATGCCATCGGCGCAGCGTTGAATCTGGCCGTGCCGCAGAACAGCCACGACAGCAGCGACACCGCCAGCAGCATCGCGCAGGGCACGATCATCGTGCGCGACAACCCGGACCAGGACCTCAGCAGCATCGATCGCAGCGCCGCGACGCTCGACGGCAATGGCGTCAGCAACGATTTTGATGTGGACAAGATCAAGGAGAAGCAGGCACTGGGGCAGGCGGCGGGATATGTGGGGATGCGTGCGGCGGGGGATTTGGCCGACTACATGGCGGAAC
>NZ_AJXU01000084.1 GCF_000264315.1 Rhodanobacter fulvus Jip2 | reverse complement strand
GGCGGCGAGTGAAGCCGCCAGTGGGGCGATGGCCAATTACCTCGCCGATCACCACATCGATCCGAACAGCGCCGAAGGCAGGACGTTGATGGAGCTGGCCAGCGTGGCTGTGGGTGGCGTCGTGGGCGGCGGAGCCGGTGCGGTGACGGCGCTGGATGGGGAGAAGTACAACCGACAGTTGCATCTGGAGCTTGTGCATCACATCAGGGACGATCTGACTAGACAGTACGCAACAGACCACGGCATATCTGAAGAAGTGGCGACGTCCCCCCGCATTG
>NZ_AJXU01000083.1 GCF_000264315.1 Rhodanobacter fulvus Jip2 | reverse complement strand
GAATTTACCCTTTGCCATGCGCGCTAAACCCCGATGGAGTCAATGGTTAAAAAGAAAACGTGCCCTGCTAGGGTCACGACCGTGAAGGTCAAACTGAACTGGTGCTCATAACAGGAATCGAACCTGTGACCTCTTCCTTACCAAGGAAGTGCTCTACCGACTGAGCTACATGAGCAGATACTTTTTGCCATCCTCCGTGATGGCGAAGATAAACCCGGCATCCGGCCGGACTTCATCAAGGCGTCGATCTAAGCAGCGACTGCTTCGACCGAGGGCGCCGGGCACGTGCAGAACAATGGAGCGGAAGGCGGGAATCGAACCCGCGTAATCAGTTTGGAAAACTGATGTTCTACCATTGAACTACTCCCGCCCTGCGCGGAACCCTTTGTCAACCGCGCCGTTTTCACGTCGCATGATGCCGCTTGCAACTGGTGGAGGGAGGTGGATTCGAACCACCGAAGGCGTAAGCCAGCAGATTTACAGTCTGCCCCCGTTGGCCGCTTGGGTATCCCTCCAACAAAGAACGCGTATTGTGTGGATCGGACCCGGGACTGTCAACACCTTCTGGCACCGAATTCGCATGTCCGCATGATTTTCCGGCGGGTTTTGCGGCCGCTCAATCCAGTGTCACGCCGCGCAGATCGACCAGTTGCTCCATTCCCTTGGACAGCTCCAGCAACTGCCGGGCCTGCGCCTGCAGCCGGCGCTCGCTGTCGTCGCGCGGTTCCCAGCGCGGCACCGGGGCGGGCTTGCCGTCCTGCCCGTCGAGCGCCACGAAAACCATGACGCAGCTGGTGGCCAGGCGCTGCTCGTCGCGACGCAGGTCGCGAGCCAGCACGTCGACCGCCAGATGCATGCTGCTGGTGCCGGTGTGGATCAGCCGCGCGCGTACCGTGACCAGGTCGCCGATCAGGATCGGCGCCACGAACTGGATGCCGCTCACCGATGCGGTGACGCAATACGCCCCGCTCCAGCCCACCGCGCAGGCATAGCCAGCCTGGTCGATCCACTTCATCGCCATGCCGCCATGCACCTTGCCGCCGAAATTGACGTCCGTTGGCTGGGCGAGAAAGCGAAACGTCACTTCGTGCTGTTGTCCGGACATGGGGCGGCGTCTCGTCGGTGAAGTAGGAGGGCGGGATTATGCCCTGACTGACGAAACCACCCTTGCCGGTCCGGCTTGCGGACAACCAATTATTCGTGGCTAGATGCAAGGCCAAGGAAACCGGGAATGCAGCATGGCCCTGCGCAGCATTGCATCGCGGACAGCACTGTGGGTTCTGGTCGGATCCACGGTCGTGCTTGCGGCGATCGGGGCGTTGTTGCTCAGCCTGACCCGCGCGCAGATCCTGCAGCACACCCACCACGAGGCCGCCGCCCTGGCGGCCAACGCGGGTAGCCAGATCCAGGCCAGGATCGATCGCGTGGCCGTCTCGGCGCAGATGCTCGCAACGATCGTCGCCACCCGCCAGGATGACGCCGAACCCCTGCTGCGCGACACCTTGTCCACCAATCTGGACATGGACGGCCTGGCCGCGGTGTTCACGCCGTCACCCGACCCCTCCGATGCGCCCATGTACTCGCCGTTCGTGCGTCGACTGGACGACGGCAGCCTGACCAGCCGCAACCTGTCGCAAGACAGCAACCCCTACTGGAACAGCAACTGGTTCCTCGGCGGACTCGGTTGCGCCAGCGGCTGCTGGCAGCGGCCGTTCCTGTCGCTGTCGCGGCACCGCCAGGTGATCAACTACTCCGTGGCGATCGAGCGCAACGGGCACCCCACCGGCATCATCAACGCCGACGTCACGCTCGACTGGCTGCACAATATCCTCAGCAGCCTGGACAAGCCCGCGGGCGCCTACGCCTTCGTGCTCGACAGCGACGGCAACTACCTGGCGCACGACAATCCGGTTCTGGTCGGCAAACGCGGCTCACCGGCCCTGCTCAACGCGCTGGCCAGCGACCAGGCCGGAACCATGCGCCTGCGGGTGGCGCAGAACCCGCGGGCGCGCGGGCCGGTCTGGGTTTATTCCGCACCGATCGAAGGCACCCGCTGGCGGCTTGGGCTGGTGGTGCCCGAGTACCAGACCTACGCCAGCGTGCGGCGCATCTTCATGCTGAGCCTCGCGCTGGGCCTGTTGGCGCTGCTCGGCGTGTCGCTGATCACCCTGCTGACGATCCGTCGCACGATGGCGCCGCTGGGTGTGCTGGCCGACCGCGCCGAGCACGTTGCCCGCGGCGAGCTGGATTTCGAATTGCCGCCGGCCCGCCGGCCCGACGAAGTGGGCCGCCTGACCCAGTCGTTCGATCACATGCGCCGCGAGCTGGCCCTGCACCTGGAAGATCTCGCCCGGGTGGCGCGCGAAAAACAGCGGCTGGCCAGCGAACTGGAGATCGCCCATCAGATCCAGCTGGGCCTGTTGCCGAATGCACACTACCTCGACGCCGTCTGCGCGCAGTTCGAACTGCATGCCGCGCTGCGTCCCGCGCGGGCGGTGGGCGGCGATCTCTACAGCTACTTCATGCTCGACCCGCAGCGCTTCTTCGTGATGGTCGGCGACGTCTCCGACAAGGGCATTCCGGCCGCCCTGTTCATGGCGCAGACGATCACCCTGGCCAAGGCGCTGGCGCCGCGCGCACAGACGCCGCAGAACCTGCTGCATCTGCTCAATCTCGAACTCTGCCGCGGCAACGACAGCTGCATGTTCGTCACCCTGCTGTGCGGCCTGCTGGACACCGGCAGCGGCGACCTGGTACTGGCCAGCGCCGGCCACGAGCCGCCGATCCTGTGCGGCCGCGGCGCGCCGCAACTGCTGGAATTCCCCACCGGCGCGGTGCTGGGGCTGTACGAGGATTCCACTTATCCGGAACACCGCCTGCGCCTGCGCACCGGCGAAACGCTGCTGATGTATACCGACGGCATCACCGAAGCCAGCGACCACGAGCAACAGATGTACGGCATCGAGCGCACCGTGGAAAGCCTGGTGCAGGTGCCGTCGACCGCCACCACCGCCGGCTACATCGAGCGGTTGCTGGGCGACGTCGACCATTTCGTGGCGGATGCCGCGCAGGCGGACGACATCACCCTGCTGGCGCTGACCTGGCACGGCACCGGGGTGCCGGCGACCGGGATAGACATCGACAACCGGCTGCCGGACGTCTTCGTGGCGCTCGACCGCTGCGAGCAGCTGCTGCAGGAGGCAAAAGTCCCGGCATCACTGCACGGCGACGTGCGCCTGGTGCTGGAGGAGCTGATGGTCAACACGGTGGAATACGGCTACCCCGATGGTCGACCCGGCCGGATTCGGCTGCTGCTGCAGTCCCGACCCGGCGCCACCACGATCGAGCTGATCGACGACGGCATCGCCTTCGATCCGCTGCAATCCGCCGCCCCCACCCTTACCGGCGACCTGGCCGACCGCGAGCAGATCGGCGGCCTGGGCATCCACCTCGCACGCACCATGACCGACGAAATGCGCTATACACGGGACGCGCAAGGCAATCACCTGCTGCTTCGCTTCACCTACCCGACCGAGGATGGATCTTCACCATGACGCTCAGCCTGCACAGTGAATTCTCCGCCCCCGACCGCGCGGTCGTGCAGGTCGGCGGCCGCCTCGACGCGATGACCTTCGGCGAGCTCGACGAGGCCATGCTCGCCCTGCTGCCACGGCTCGCCGATGGCGGCACCGTGGTGATCGACCTGGCCCACCTTGAATACGTCAGCAGCGCCGGCCTGCGCAGCTTTGCCAAGATCCGCAAAAGCATGCGCGCCCGCGGCGGCCACACCCTGCTGCTGAATCCGCAGCCGCAGGTGCGCAAGGTGTTCGACATCGTCAAGGCCGTGCCGGTGAACGAGGTCTTCGCCAGCACGCAAGAACTCGACGCCTATCTGGACCGCATGCAGCGGCAGATCACCGAAGGCGACGACAGCGACATCTGATCGCTGCGCCGCCGAACGTCCGGCAGCTCAGACGTTGAACAGGAAGTGCAGCACGTCGCCGTCCTTGACGATGTATTCCTTGCCTTCCTTGCGCAGCCGGCCGGCGGCGGCGGCGCCGGCTTCGCCCTTGTACTGGATGAAGTCGTCGTAGCCGATCGTCTCGGCGCGGATGAAGCCCTTCTCGAAATCGCTGTGGATCACGCCCGCCGCCTGCGGTGCGCTGGAGCCGCGGCGCAACTGCCACGCGCGCACTTCCTTCACGCCGGCGGTGAAATAGGTCTGCAGGTCGAGCAATTTGTAACCGGCGCGGATCACCCGGTTCAGACCCGGCTCGTCCAGGCCCATGTCCTTCAGGAACTCGTCGCGGTCGGCGTCGTCCAGCTGCGCCATTTCCTCTTCGATCGACGCGCACACCGGCACCACTTCGGCACCCTCGGCCGCAGCGCGCTCACGCACGACATCGAGCAGCGGATTGTTCTCGAAGCCGTCGTCGGGGACGTTGGCGATGTACATCAGCGGCTTCAGGGTGAGCAGGAACAGGTCGCGCACCAGCGCCTTTTCTTCCTCGTCCAGGCCGAGGCTGCGGGCGGACTTGCCCTCGTTGAGCCCGGTGGACAATTTCTGCAGCACCGGCTTGCGCGCCAGCGCCTCCTTGTCGTTCGCCTTGGCCGCGCGCTCGGCGCGGTTCAGCGCCTTGTCCACCGACTCGAGGTCGGCCAGCGCCAGCTCGGTGTCGATGGTCTCGATGTCGGCGATCGGATCGACCTTGCCGGCCACGTGGATCACGTCACCCTCGAAGCAGCGCACCACGTGAGCAATCGCGTCGACCTCGCGGATGTGGGCCAGGAACTTGTTACCCAGGCCCTCGCCCTTCGACGCGCCAGCCACCAGCCCGGCGATGTCGACGAACTCCACCGCGGTCGGGATCACCTTCTGCGGATTGACGATCTCTGCCAGCGCGTTCAGGCGCGGGTCCGGTACCGGCACCACGCCCACGTTCGGCTCGATCGTGCAGAACGGGAAATTCGCCGCGGCGATGCCCGCCTTGGTCAGCGCGTTGAACAGGGTGGACTTGCCGACATTGGGCAGACCGACGATGCCGCATTTGATGCCCATTTGGGACTCCGGGATTTGGGATTCGGGATTCGGGATTCGGAAGAGCGGGCCGCCATGTTTTGACGAATCCCGAATCCCGAATCTCCAATCCCGGCTACTTCGTATGCAACAACTGCATCGCCTTGTCGAATTGGCCTTCCGCTGCCAGCGGCAGCACGTCCAGGGCGCGGGCGATGCCGTCGAGGATCGCGTCCTCGTCCGTGGCCGACGGCCGGCCCAGCACCCACGGGGTGACCTGGTCGCGGTGGCCGGGGTGGCCGATGCCCACGCGCAGGCGATGGAACTTGCCGTGGCCGAGGTGGGCCATGATGTCGCGCAGGCCGTTCTGGCCGCCGTGGCCGCCGTCGAACTTCAGCCGCACGGTGCCCGCAGGAAGATCCAGGTCGTCATGCGCGACCAGACATTGTTCGGGTTCGATCTTGTAATAGCGCAGCGCCGAAACCACGGCGATGCCGCTCTTGTTCATGAAGGTGGCCGGCTTCAGCAGCCAGACCGGTTCGCCACCGAGGCGCACGCGGCAACTCTCGCCATGCAGCTTGCCGTCGAAGGCGAAACGCTCGCCTTGAGCGCTGGCGAGGGCGTCAACTAGCCAGAACCCGGCGTTGTGCCGGGTTCGGAGGTATTCGGTACCGGGGTTGCCCAGCCCGACGATGAGTCGCAAACCAGCCATGCGCAGAAGCAGCAGGACGGCCCGCACTCCATCGGAGCGCGGGCCGTCGCGGCTTACTTCTTGTCAGCCGCCGGCTTGGCCGGCTTGGCAGCCGCGGCCTTGTTCGCCTCGGCCTCGGCTTCGGCAGCCGCGTCTTCGGCCGCGTCGGCAGCGCTTTCCTTGACGGCGTTCACGGTGACCACCGCGGCGTCGTGCGCCTCGCCCAGCGCCAGCGCGGGCAGTTCCACGTTGGCCGGCAGCTTCAGCTGCGACAGGTGGATGATGTCGCCGGCTTCGACCGCGCCCAGATCCAGCTCGATGAACGCGGGCAGGTCCTTCGGCAGGCAGCTGACTTCCACCTCGGTCAGGTTGTGCGAGATCACCACGCCGGACATCTTGCCGGCCGGCGATGTTTCCTGGTTGAGGAAGTGCAGCGGCACGTTGGCGCGCAGCTTGGCGTTCTCGTCGATGCGCAGGAAATCCATGTGCATCATCAGCTGCTTGAACGGGTGCTTCTGCCAGTCGCGCACCAGCACCTTCTGCACCTTGCCGTCGACGTTCAGGTCGAGCACCGAGGAGAAGAACGACTCGTTCTTCGCGGCCAGCAGGATGGTGTTGTGCTCGATCTGGATGCTCTCGGGAGCCTGATCGCCGCCGTAGACAACGGCAGGCACATAAGCGGCACGACGCAGGCGGCGGCTCGCACCTTTCCCCTCGTCCTTGCGGCTTTGCGCCTTGATTTCAAGATTCTTGGACATTGCTTTTCACTACCTTGGTGGTTGTTTGCCGCCTCGCGGCGACTGGTTGACTTCCCCGCGACCAGGTGAAGTCTGTGTTTCGGGATTTGGAATTTGGGATTTGTGATTCGTCAGAGCCAGTGGCGCTTTTGCGAATGCCAAATCCCCAATCCCGAATCCCGTCTCTCAATCTACATACAACGAACTCACCGACTCGCCGTAGGCGATGCGGCGAATGGTTTCGGCCAGCAGTTCGGCGACGGACAGCTGGCGGATCTTGCCGCAGGCCTGCACTTCGGCACGCAGCGGCAAGGTGTTGGTGACGATGAGCTGGTCGAGCTGGGAGTTCTCGATGTTGCTGACCGCCGCGCCCGACAGCACCGGGTGCACGCAGTAGGCGATCACCTTGCGGGCGCCACGCTCCTTCAGGGCGGCGGCGGCCGCGCACAAGGTGCCGGCGGTGTCCACGATGTCGTCGACCATCACGCAGGTCTTGCCTTCCACGTCGCCGATGATGTTCATCACCGTGGAGACGTTGGCGCGCGGACGGCGCTTGTCGATGATCGCCAGATCCGCGTCGTCCAGCCGCTTGGCAATGGCCCGCGCACGCACCACGCCGCCCACGTCCGGGCTCACCACGATCAGGTCGTCCGTGGCGTGGTTGCGCCAGATGTCGGCCAGCAGCACCGGCGAGGCGTAGACGTTGTCCACCGGGATGTCGAAGAAACCCTGGATCTGGTCGGCATGCAGATCCACCGTGAGCAGGCGATCCACGCCAGCGGCGCTGACCATCTTGGCAGCCAGCTTGGCGGTGATCGGCACCCGCGCCGAGCGCGGCCGGCGATCCTGCCGTGCATAGCCGAAATACGGCATCACCGCGGTGACGCTGGTGGCCGAGGCCCGCTTGAGTGCGTCGGTGAGCGCCAGCAGCTCGAACAGGTTTTCCGCGCTCGGCGCGCCTGTGGGCTGGATGACGAAAACCTCCTGCCGGCGGACGTTCTCCTCGATCTCGATCTGCACTTCGCCGTCGCTGAAGGTGCCTACCAGCGCCTTGCCCAAGGGCACACCCAGGCGCTGGGCGACGTTCTCGGACAGTGCGCGGTGCGCATTGCCGGAAAAAAGCAGCATCGGGGTGGACGTATCCACAGTCATTACCTCAGAACCAATGGCCATCATGAATGGCTGGGGCGGCAGGATTCGAACCTGCGCATGCGGGAATCAAAATCCCGTGCCTTAACCAGCTTGGCGACGCCCCAGAAGTTTTAGTTTTCGTTCGTGCTTTGGTTCGATCCATGCGGCTCACGGCGCGCCGCAATGGCGCGCCAGGGCCTGGTTCAGCGGTGACACGTCGACACCTGCGGCCACTTGTGCCGAAAATGCCGCCGGGCAACGACGCGCAATCGCCACCGCCCGATCGAGTGATTTCGTCTCCAGGAACAGGCAACCACCGCTACCGGAAAGTCGCGCCTCGCCGAAGCCCGCCAACCAGTCCAGCGCCGTGGCCACCCGCGGGTGTCGCGCTCGCACAACTGTCGTGAAGGCGTTCTCCGACGTTTCGCCGGAAACAAAGGATGAAATTGTCGCCCGCGGCGCATTTCGTGTCAATTCGGGCGCCTGGAAAAGCGCCGCCGTCGGTACCGATTCGTGCGGGTCAAGCACCACATGGTAGCGCCGCGGCAACGCCAGCGGCGTGAGTTTCTCGCCGACGCCTTCGGCCCACGCCGACCTGCCCCGCACGAAAACCGGCACGTCGGCGCCCAACTGGCGGCCCAGCTCGGCCAGCGCATCGATGTCGAGGTGGCGTCCCCACAGGTGGTTGAGCGCCACCAGCACGGTGGCCGCATCGGAACTGCCGCCACCCAGGCCGCCACCCATGGGAATGCGTTTTTTCACCGCGATGTCGACGCCCAGGCCGCCATCGGCTTGCAGCAGGCGCGCGGCGCGGGTCACCAGATCCTGTTCGGCCGGCACGCCGGGCGTGTCGCTCAGCCGGCGTATCCCGCCATCGCCACGGACGCGAAGGCGTATCTCATCGCCCCAGTCGAGCAGCCGAAATACCGTCTGCAGCTCATGGTAGCCATCGTCGCGCCGGCCCACGATGCGCAGGAACAGGTTGAGCTTGGCCGGCGCCGGCCAGACCGTCCAATCGCCCGCGGCCAGCGGCGGCAGATGACGGCTCATGAACTGGCGCAGGTGCTCGGGGAAACCGTTGTCACGATCACGCTGGTGGGCCAGGGCGAAGGTCGGATCGTTCTTGTCGACCGCCACGAAGCCATGCCTGGCGTAGAACGGCGCGTTCCACGGCACATCGGCCAGGGTACCCAGGTCGACCCGGCGATAGCCGGCCGCGCGCGCCCAGTCGCAGGCATGTTCCAGCATCGCCGCGCCAATGCCACGGCGGCCGTGCGACGGCAGTACGTCGAGCTCGGCAATGCCGATCGCGCCCTCGCCCACGTCGGTATCCAGCCATACGAAACCCACCGGCTCGTCCGACGTGTCCAGCGCCACCCATACCAGGCCGCGGCTGATCGCCAGATGCAGCAACGGGGGCGGAATGACCATCGCCGCATACGACGGCCAGGCCGGGTGGCCGCGGAACAGCTGCACCGCCTTGCGCTCGATCTCGCACAGCGCGTCGACGTCAGCGGCGCGGGCACGCACGATCCGGCAGCTCATGTCGTGGCGGCCGGATCGAGGATGGGGTGTAGCGTCATCGCCGCGAACCGCACTCAGGGGAGTTGCCACGATTCGATCACCAGTTTCACCTTGTACGGCGGTTTCGTCGCGTACAGCTTTTTCGGCAGTGGCGGCTGGCGGCTGGTATCCCACTCGCGATAATCCACGCTCCAACCATCCTGCAGCAGCGTGGCCGGAAGCCGGTCCTCGCCGAAAGTGAGCTCCGCGGGGCCGCTGTCGGCGCGCAGCCCCAGCACCCAGGCGCGCAGGTCGCGCAGTGGCACATCCCAACCCAGCGCCCGGTGCATCAGCGATTCGGCGTCGCGGCCGCGGATCGGCCCGCCATCCAGGCCTTCCATCAGCGCACCATGGCCGTCACCGCTGAGGCGGAAGCTCTTGCCGGTGACGGGTGCGCGCAACACGAATTCGTAGTGGTCGCCATCCTGGCTCCAGCTGAAACTTCCGCTGCCGCCGTCACTGCCGTTGGATACGCCAAGCCGCCCTTGCAGCACCCAGCGATCGACCGGCGCCAGCACCCGTTCGCGTGCCTGCTGGGCGGCCAGCAGGCTGGCGTCGCCTTTCATGCGCACGGCGGGCACGCAGGCGGTCAGCAGCAACGGCAACACCAACAGGGCATGCCGCAACAGGCGCTTCACGGCTGCAGCCTTTTCAGGGTCTCGCGCAGCAAACTGCTGTGCGGGTCGAGCTTGCGTACTTCGTCGAACAATTTCTTCGCTTCCTGTTGCCGACCCTGTTTCCACAACACCTCGGCCAGATGCACGCCCACGTCGGTGTCCTTGCGCGACTGCCACGCGCCGCGCAGAACCTCGGCCGCCTTGTCGAGGTGACCCAGCCGATATTGCAACCAACCC
The DNA here is from genome assembly GCF_000264315.1 of Rhodanobacter fulvus Jip2. GTDB lineage: Bacteria > Pseudomonadota > Gammaproteobacteria > Xanthomonadales > Rhodanobacteraceae > Rhodanobacter > Rhodanobacter fulvus. The sequence goes on along the minus strand of NZ_AJXU01000083.1, from coordinate 36,836 downwards.
CAGGAGTCGGCGATCGCCGGGTCCTGCGGCTTGGCGGCACGGGCGGCGCGCAGCAGTTTTTCGGCCTGCGGCAGATCGCGGTCGGCATCGGCCAAGGTGTAGCCCAGCGCATTGCTGGCGTCGATGTCATCGGGCTTGATTTTCAGCAGGTGCTCGAAATCCTTCACCGCCTGATCCACCTTGCCCGCCTCGGCATAGGCCAGCCCGCGCCCGTACAACAGGCCGGGATCGTTCGGCACCACCTGCAAGGCGCGGTTGAACGCCGCTTCGGCCAGCGTGAAGTGCTGCTCGCGCATGTAGAGCTCGGCGTCCACCTGATAGGCCTGTCGCAGTTGATCGGGCTGATCGAGGTAACTCATCTGCAATTGGCTGAGCAGCTCGTGGGCCTGGGCGCTGTGGCCTTGCGATTGCAGGATGACCGCGGTGCGCAGGTCGGCGTCGAACGCGTGCGGGTCGTCATCGGCCACCTGGTCGTACCAGGTCAATGCCTCGGCATCGCGGCGCTGCATCTGCGCCAGTTGCCCGAGCAGGTAGGCGTTGTGCCGGCGCACGTCGGGCGAAGCCTTCTGCAACTGCTGGTACAACGCCGCTATCGCCTTGTCATCGTCGGCCCGCGCGGCCAGCGACGCGCGCAGGGCGTAGGTGTCGGCATCCTGCGGGCCGCGGTCGAGCACCCGCAAGGCGGCGGCATTGTCGCCGGCCTGGCTCAACATGCCGGCATAGCCCATGCGTAGCGCGGTGCTTTCCGGATGACGCGCAACGGCCTGGCGCAGCAGCGCCTGCGCCGCCGCATGGTCGCCCTGGCGGAACGTCATCTGCGCCGCCCAGGCGTAGGTTTCGGGGCTTTTGAAACGCTCCATCGCCGCCTGGGCGATCTGCATGGCGTAAGCGTGGCGGCCCAGCTTGTCGCCCAGTTCGCTCATCGCCAGCCACGCCCTGGGGTCGGCTGGCAAACGTTGCGCCGTGGCCAGCTTTTCCAGCAGGCGGCCCGCCTGGGCCTGGTCGCGGGCAGCCAGCAAGACGCGGCCGAGCTGACGCCAGGCGTCCTTGTCACCGCTGTCCAGCAAACGCTGCAACTGACGGGCCGCCTCGTCGCCGTCGCCGCGGTCCAGCGCCAGTTGCGCGCGTCCCGCAGCCAGCGCGGCAGGCTCGGCACCCAGCGACTGCCACCGGTCCAGCGCGCGCTGCGCGGCGGCGTCATCGTGCACCGCGGTGGCCAGGCCGGCGGCGCGTTCGGCCACTTCGGGCTCGTCGCTCAGCAGCATGGCTTTGCCGAAGAATCCGGCCGCACCGGCGAGGTCGGTGCGGTTCAGCGCCATCTCGCCGGCCAGCAGTTGGGCCAGCAGATCGTGGTCGGCGTCGGGCGTCGCCACCACCAGGTGCGTCAACGGCTGCGCGGGCGCCGTTGCGGTGGTGGCCGGCCGCGACGCCATCGAGGCGCACCCACCCAGCCCCAGCGCCAATGCCGAGACTGCCGTAAAATGCCGCAGTTGCTTGAACTTGACCGCCCTGCTCCGCACACTGTTCACCGTTTGTTTGACCGTTTCGCCGTATTCGCCTCATACACGGCAGCATGTATCAAGCTTAGCCTACGCTGCCGTCATTCCCGCCCGGATCCCCTCCGAAAATGCCGCTGATCGCCCTCGGGCTCAATCACCTCACCGCGCCGGTCAGCCTGCGCGAGCGCGTGGCGTTCGACCCGGACGCCGCCGCGGCAGCCGTGCGCGCGCTGCGTGGCGAGCCGGGCGTGGAAGAGGCATTGATCCTGTCCACCTGCAACCGCACCGAGTTGTATGTGGGCGTGGCGGCCGGCGCCGAGGGTATCCCGCAGCAATGGCTGAATCGCCACCACCATCTGACGCCGGGCAAGCTGGACGAGTTCCTGTATCGGCATGATGAACAGGATGCGGTGCGGCACATGTTCCGCGTCGCCACCGGGCTGGATTCGATGGTGCTGGGCGAGCCGCAGATCCTGGGCCAGGTGAAGGATGCCTACCAGCAGGCCCGCGCCGCGCAGGCACTGGGTGCGCCGCTGGACCGCCTGCTGCAGCACACCTTCGCCGTGGCCAAGCGGGTACGCACCGACACCCGCATCGGCGCGCACACGGTGTCGGTGGCGTTCACCGCAGTACGCCTGGCCGAGCAGGTCTTTGCGGACCTGAAAGAAGCCTGCGTGCTGCTGATCGGCGCCGGCGACACCATCGAACTGGCCGCACGGCACCTGGCCGACAAGCAGGCGCGCCGGCTGATCGTGGCCAACCGCACGCTGGAAACCGCACAGGAACTGGCTGCCCGCCATGGCGGCTACGCGGTGGCGCTGGCCGACCTGCCGCAGCACCTGGCCGAAGCCGACATCGTGATCTCCTCCACCGCCGCGCGCACGCCGATCGTCACCCGCGCCATGGTCGAACAGGCGATGGCCACGCGGCGGCGCAAGCCGATGTTCATGGTCGACATCGCCGTACCGCGCGACATCGAGGCCAGCGTGGCCGAGTTGTCCGATGTCTATCTCTACGGCATCGACGACCTGCAGCAGGTGATCGACGAAAACCGCCGCTCGCGCCAGGCTGCCGCCCGCGAGGCGGACGCCATCATCGACCTGCAGGTGGATCGCTACATGGCCTGGCGCCGTGCGCTCACCGTGCACAATCCGGCGCTGGACATCCGCCAGCACGCGGAAACCTACCGCGACGAAGTGCTGGAAAAAGCCCGCGCCATGATCGCCCACGGCAAGCCGGCAGACGAAGCGCTGGCCTTTCTCGCCAACACGCTGACCAACAAGCTGCTGCATCACCCCAGCGCGCGCCTGCGCGAGGCGGCGCTCAGCGGCGACATGGATCTGTTGCACGCGGCGGGCCGGCTGTACGGGCTGGACGACGACGCGAACACCCCCAACTTGTAGGAGCGACTTCAGTCGCGATGCTTTTGCTTTGGAGCCTCAGAGCAGAAGCATCGCGACTGAAGTCGCTCCCACTATTCAGCCCCGCCATCAGGGTAAACATTCCGGCCCATGACCCCATCGATCCGCCGCAAGCTCGAAGCACTGGCCGAGCGTCACGAGGAAATCGGCCTGTTGCTGGCCCAGCCCGACGTGCACGCCGACAACGCCCGCTTCCGCGCGCTGTCGCAGGAATACGCCCAGCTCGAACCAGTCGCCGCGTCGCTGCACGAACACGACCAGGCCGAACACGAGTTGGCCGACGCGCGGGCCATGCTGGACGACGCCGAACTGCGCGAGATGGCCGCCGACGACGTGCGCCGGCTGGAGCAACGCCTGCGGGAACTGGACGACGAGCTGCAGATCCTGCTGCTGCCCAAGGACCCGCGCGACGACGCCAGCCTGTATCTCGAAGTGCGCGCCGGCACCGGCGGTGACGAGGCCGCGATTTTTGCCGGCGACCTGTTGCGCATGTATCTGCGCTTTGCGGAAAGCCGCCGCTGGCAGGTGGAAATCCTCAGCGAGCATGCGGGCGAGCACGGCGGCTACAAGGAAGTGGTGGCGCGCATCGAAGGCAAGGGTGCGTATTCGCAACTGAAGTTCGAATCGGGCACGCACCGCGTGCAGCGCGTGCCGGAAACCGAATCACAGGGGCGCATCCACACCTCGGCCGCCACGGTGGCCATCATGCCGGTGCCCGACGAGATCGACGAGATCGAGATCAACCCGGCTGACCTGAAAACCGACACCTTCCGCGCGTCCGGCGCCGGCGGCCAGCACGTCAACAAGACCGACTCGGCCATCCGCATCACCCACATCCCCACCGGTACCGTGGTGGAATGCCAGGACGAGCGCAGTCAGCACAAGAACCGCGCCCGCGCGCTCAGCCTGCTGAAGGCGCGGCTGCTGGACGTCGAGCGCAGCAAGCAGAGTGAGGAACGCTCCGAGGCGCGGCGCCTACAGGTGGGCTCCGGCGACCGCAGCCAGCGCATCCGCACCTACAACTACCCGCAGGGCCGCATTACCGACCACCGCATCAACCTCACGCTCTATCGCTTGCCTGAAATCGTGCAGGGGGATCTGGGGGAGTTGATCGATGCGTTGAATCGGGAGTACCAGGCTGATCAGTTGCAGGCGCTGGGCGGCGGGTAGAGAGCAGATCAAGAGCGAACCCCCTCCCAGCCTCCCCCTGCGAGCAGGGGGAGGAGCAAAGCGCTCTGCTGTGCTCCCTCCCCTGCTTGCAGGGGAGGGTTGGGGAGGGGTGCTCTTCAACCGATCTGAAAACCCCGCAACCCCTGCTCCGGCAAATCCTCACGACCGACCGTCGCCACCGCGGCCATCGGCGGCCCTTTCCGCAACCAGCGCTCCAGCGCATCGAGCGCCTGCGCCGACCCGCTGGCCAGCACCTCGACGCTGCCATCGCGCCGATTTTCCGCATGCCCGGAAACACCAAGCGCCAGCGCCTGCTCGCGGGTGCTGGCGCGATAAAACACGCCCTGCACCTTGCCAATGACAACGAACCGCGCGGTCGGCATCACGGCGTGCCCATCACGGCTGGCCGATCAACTTGGCCAGCGAGGCTTCGGTCACCGGCCCCACGATGTGCGTGGCCACCTTGCCATCCGGGCTGATCAGGTAGGTGGTGGGCAGCCCGCGCGGCTGGTCGAAATCCTTCAGCGGCTTGTCCAGCGTCACCTGCGCAATCGGATACACCACCGGCCGCTTCGCCAGGAACGCCTTGATGTCGGCTGGATCGCTGTCTTCGTACGCCAGCCCGATCGCGCGGACATTCGGGTGCGCCGCCACGAAGCGCGAGATGTCCGGCATCTCCTTGATGCACGGCACGCACCAGGTGGCCCAGAAATTCACGATGACCCACTTGCCGCGCTGTGCGGAAAGATCAAACGTCTTGCCCTGCAGCGTGGTCACCTGAAGCGTGGGCTGCGCGGGCATGGCCGACCATACGGGCGCGGCAAAGGCCAGCATCACGACGGATATGGCCGTCCATACGGCGGGACGGGAAAAGCGGAAAGTCATGCGTTCGGTTCCTCAATGGCGGGCACATCGGCAGGCGCATCGGCGTCCTGCGGATAGATCTGGTCCAGCCGCGTGCCCAGCGCGGCATGCAGGGTATCGGCCATCACGTCCAGCAATTCAAGCAACGTCCTGGGCAACTCGATGCCCAATGCGGCCGCTTCCTCAGCCGGGCGCAACGGCAGGCGGTAATGGGTTTTGTTGTAGACGCGCAGCAGGTCCGTGCTGTCCAGGCTGCGGCAGAGCAGCCAGCCTGCCTCGCCACGGGTGATCAGGTCGGCACGTTGCAGGTCGTCGAAATAGGCGGCGATGGCGGCGCTGCGCAGATACGGCTCGCACAACCGCACCTGTGCCGGGTCCACCCGCGAGCCATCGCGCTGGGCTTCGATGAAATGGCGCAACACCACCAGCAGCCCCAGGAATTCCGCGCCCTCGGGCAGCGTCGTGGCCGGCGCGTGATATTCGTACGCCGACAGCGACGCGGCGATGGACGCCGCCAGTATCACGATCACCCACGACAGGTAGATCCACAGCAGGAAGATGGGAATCGTGGCCAGCACCCCATAGATCTGCTGGTAGGTGTGCGCATTGCGCACGAACAACGTGAAGCCCCAGCGGGCGACCTCGAACAGCACCGCGCCCAGCAGCGCGCCGATCGCCGCATCACGGCGCGACACGCGGCAGTTGGGGATCACCGAATACATCAGCCACAACGTCACGAACGTCACCACGAACGGCAGCACCACCAGGAACCGCTCGGCGATGCTGGTGCCCAGGTCGTAGGCGCCGTGCAGCAACGGCATCGCCGTGACATACGAGGTGGCGGCAATGCCGCCGACCACCAGGATCGGTCCCAGCGTCAACGCGGCCCAATACAGCAGCAGACGCGATCCCCATCCGCGCGGCTGGCGCACGCGCCAGATGCGATCGAGCCGATCCTCGATGCTGATCATCATCGACACCGCGCTGAACAGCATCACCAAAATGCTGATGCCGGTGAGCTTGCTGGCGTTGGCCGCGAAACCCAGCATGGTGTTACGCACCGCCTCGCCCGCCGCCGGCACGAAATTGTTGAACACGAACGTGATCAGCGTATCGCGTGCGGGCTGGAATACCGGAAACACCGAGAACATCGCGAACACCGCCACCATCAGCGGCACCAGCGACACCAGCGTGGTGTACGACAGCGCGCCGGCCGTCTCGAAGCATTTGTCGTCGACAAAACGCTGCCAGATGAAGCGGCTGAAATTCGACGTGCGTTCGCGATTGAAGCGCAGGGCCATCATTCTTCCATCGTTGCGCCGGTGGGGCGGCATCGTCGCGACAACCTCGCGTGCGACATCGCGGCATGAACTCGCGCGGCATGCGCCGGTACACTAGCGTATCGCCCATGAACACCCAAAACACATGAATCGCCGACGCCGGAACCACCGCGCATGAGCCCGGACATCCTGGTGCTCTACTACAGCCGCTACGGCCACACCGCCCAACTGGCGCGCCTGATCGCCCGCGGCATCGAGGAAGTGCCCGGCATGCACGCGCGACTGCGTCAGGTGCCGCCGGTAGCGCCGGTGACGGAAGTGGCGCAGCCGCCCGAACCGGACGACGGCGCACCCTACGTGACCCGCGCCGACCTGGCCGACTGCACCGGCCTGGCGCTGGGCAGCCCCACCCGCTTCGGCAACATGGCCGCGCCGCTGAAATACTTCCTCGACTCCACCGGCGCCGAATGGGCCAGCGGCGCGCTGGTCGGCAAACCGGCGGCGGTTTTCACCTCCACCAGCACCATGCACGGCGGCCAGGAATCCACCTTGCTGACGATGGCCCTGCCGCTGCTGCATCACGGCATGCTGCTGCTGGGCCTGCCATTCACCGAAGCCGCGCTCAGCGCCACCCAGAGCGGCGGCACACCGTACGGCGCCAGCCACGTCGCCGGCGCCACGGGCGACAACCCGATCAGCGATCATGAACGCGAACTGGCGCGTGCTCTGGGCCGCCGCCTTGCCGACACCGCACGCAAACTGGCGGCCGGCGCATGAGCACCATGCCGCGTCTGCCGCAGGAACAGCGGCTGGGCCTGATCGCCTGGGCGGCGCTGACGGTGCTGCAGCCGGTGTGGCATGCCTGGCTGTTTCCCGCGCAAACCGTGCCGGTCTGGCTGGTGCTGGCGATCACCACCGTGCCCCTGTTGCTGCCGCTGCTGGCGATCCGCGACGTGCGCCGCGCCTTGCTGTGGGTGGGCATCCTCAGCCTGTTTTATTTCTGCCATGGCGTGTCGGAAGCATGGAGCGCCGCCGACCAACGCTGGCTGGCCATCGTCGAGATCGTCTTGACCGTGCTGCTGATCGGCCTGCTGGGCGCCGGCGTGAAACGCAAGGCGCGCTGAACTAGTCGGACATCAGCCGGCAGATGCGCAGGTTACCGGAAGCGTCCTTGCCGTTGCGCCGTTGCTCCAGCCCGCTCCGCACCGGCGCGCAATCGCTGATGCGGGCGCCGGGCAGATACCGTTGCAGCAGCGGCAGATCCTCATCGGCGTCGTCGCGCAGCAGGGCGTACACCGCGCCGGCATGGGCCGCGATCCGCTCCTGGATCAACGCATCGAACCGGAAGCCGAGCGCGGATCGGGTGAACCAGCTCAATCCGATATACCGGTTGTCCTGCGCATGCGGCAGAAACGGAATCACGTACGCATCCGGCTGCCCCACCACCAGCACCAGGCTGCCGCGCTCGACCGCCGGCGGCCGCACGTCGAACGCGACGTCCCCATACGGCACATGCCCCCAGCCCGGATAGCGACTGAACCCGGCCAGCAGCAGAAAGGCGCCAGCCATCGCCCACACCAGCCAACTCCGCGGCGCCGCGTCTGCCGGCGCGAACCACTGCAACGCTGCCAGCAGCAACAAGCCCGAGAGCAACTCCAGCGGCACCGCATAACGCAGGATCGAAAACAGACACAGCCACGACACGTACGCCGTGGCCACAAACACCAACAACAACCGTATCGACCGATCCATTGGCAGCGGCTGGCGCCGCAGCAGCCACAGCAACGTCACCAGCGCCAGCGTCGACAACCCCGCCAGCGCATAACGCGCATCGGCGAAGTTCACCTCGGTGACGATGTGCTGGTTCTTTCCCAGCCAATAGAGCGGGTAAAACAGCCACTGACCCAGATCGCGCGGCAGATATTGCCGATCGGTGCCGCCCAACGCCGGCACCCACGCCGAGTGGAACACCTGGTTGAACAGCGGAAAGATCGGGTTGCCGGTGAGTTCGTAAAGCTGCCAACCCCACCAGCCGTACGCCGCAACGAAACCGGCCAGCGCACCGACGCCGAACAGTGTTGCCAGCCGCCACGCCTCGCGCCGCATCCCCAACGCCAGCAACAGGCCCAGCGCCAGGGCCGGCGCATACACCACCGCGGTGGGTTTCAAACCCGCAGCCAGGCCGCTCAGCAGACCGGCCAGCAGCGCGCGCCGCCACGGCTGCGACAGCGGCGTGTCGGCGCACAACGGCAACAGCACGTACAGGCTCGACAAGATGAACAAGGCCAGCGGCAACTCATTGAAGCTTGAACCGGTCTGGGAAACCGTCATCGTTCCGGTCACGCCGATCAGCACCGCCCACACATCGGCCCAGCCAAACGTGCGCCCGCGCAACCCCGCCAGCCGGATCGCCACCCGAAACAGCATGAAGACCAGGCCGCCGTACCACAGCCCCTGCACGCCGGCGAGCAGCCGCGGCCCATGCTGCAACGGGCCCGTGCCCAGCAGGAAATACGGCACGTCCAGCAAGGGATTGAAAAAGCTCTGCAGGCCCGCCGGCGCCAGATCCAGCGCCAACCGCCCGTGCAGCCAGGCCCAGGCGTTGTAGAGGTGGTAGTTCTTCAGGTCCCAGTTGGCGTCCTGGCCGCGCAGTACCGACAGCAGCGCACCGAACGACAGGCACGCCAGCAAGGCGCGCACGCCCAGGAATTTCCGCGCATCCAGCGCCCGCATCAGCGCGGATCACTCGCGCTCGGGAGTCCCGGCTGGTTGAGGTACGCCAGATACTTCTGCTCGCGCCGGCCCAGCGTCACCGTGTCCAGCACCAACCCGCAAACCAGGAACACGCCGCCGAGCAGGCACAGCGACGCGCTCAGGATCGCGGTGGGGAATCGCGGCACCAGGCCGGTGGCCAGATAGGTTTCGAACAGCGGCAGCGACAGGACCACCGCCAGCAACACGCACAAGGCGCAGGCCACCGAGAAGAACGCCAGCGGCCGGCCGTTCTTGGCCAGCTTCACGATGGTCAGGAAAATGCGCCAGCCATCGCGCCAGGTGTTGAGCTTGCTGTGCGAACCCTCCGGTCGCGCGCTGTAGCGGCTGGGCATCTCCGCCACCGGCATGCGCAATTCCAGCGCGTGGATTGCCAGCTCGGTCTCCGTCTCGAAACCCTGCGCGTGGGCCGGAAACGACTTCACGTAACGCCGCGACATCACCCGGTAGCCGGACAGCATGTCGGTGAACGTGCGGCCGAATATCCAGCCGACCAGGCCCGTCAGCAAACGGTTGCCCCATTGATGGCCGGCGCGATAAGCCTGCGCGTGATCGCTGGATCGGCTGGCCACCACCAGATCCAGGCGCTCGTCGCACAGGCGCTGGATCATCGCGGGCGCATCGCCGGCGTCATAGGTGGCGTCGCCGTCCACCATCACGAAGACGTCCGCATCGATATCGGCAAACATGCGCCGCACCACGTGGCCCTTGCCCTGCAACCGTTCCCGCCGCACCTCGGCGCCGGCCTCGCGGGCGATGCGCGCGGTGTCGTCGGTCGAGTTGTTGTCGTACACCACGATCCGTGCCTGCGGCAGGCTGGCGGCAAACGCGCGCACCACGGAGGCAATCGCCACCGCCTCGTTGAAACACGGAATCAACACCGCCACACGCGGTACCGTCACTGGGGTCATGGGGCTGGCACGCCTCGATGGAAACGCGCCTATTCTAGTCGTCTGGCGAACGGTTCCACGTCCAACCCTGGTCACCTAGGGAGAACACCCATGGGATTCCTGCAAGAAGGTCCGCAACTGGCGCATCCGTGGCGCAGCGATCGATGGCTGCACGCCCTGCTCGATCGCGTGCTGCCAGCCGAACGCCGCGCGGCGCTGGATGCCGACCTCGCCGCTCTCGGCGACTACGCGCAGATGACATGGCAACGCGCCAGCGAAAGCACCCGACGCAAACCGGTACTGACCCAGTGGGACGCGTGGGGCCGCCGCGTCGACCGGATCGAACTGACCACGGCATGGCTGGAAGGCCCGCACCTGACGACGCGGCACGCGGTGCTCGCCGCCGGCCATGCGCCGGGCGAATACGCGCGGCTGGAGGAGTTCGCCCGCGTCTACCTGTATCACGTGGCCAGCGAGTTCTACACCTGCCCGCTGGCGATGACCGACGGCGCCGCCACCGCGATCAAAGCCTCCGGCAACGCGGCGTTGATCGAGCGCGCGCTGCCGCATTTCCTCAGCCGCGATCCGGCGCACTTCTGGCTCAGCGGCCAATGGATGACCGAGAACATCGGCGGCTCCGACGTCAGCCGCAGCGAAACCGTGGCGCGCCGCGATGGCGATGGCCAGTGGCGGCTGCATGGCCGCAAATGGTTCAGCTCGGCGGTGGTCGGCGAGGCGGCGCTGGCGCTGGCACGGCCCGAAGGCACCGGCGAAGGCAACGCCGCGCTGGCGCTGTTCTACGTGGAAACGATGGATGGCCCACGGCGCAAACCCGAGCTGATCATCGACCGGCTGAAGGACAAACTGGGCACGCAGGAACTGCCCACCGCGGAAATCCATCTCGACGGCCTGCCCGCCTGGCCCGTGGGCAAACTGGCCCACGGCGTGCGCCAGGTGGCGCCGATGCTCAATGTCACCCGCACCTGGAATGCCGTCTGCGCGGTGGCCAGCATGGCCCGCGCAATCAGCCTGGCGCGCGATTACGCCACGCGGCGGCAGGCGTTTGGCCGCCCCTTGATCGAGCAGCCGCTGCACGCGCGGACGCTGGCCGACATGCAGGCCGAATTCGAGGCCGCCTTTGCGCTGGCGTTCGAAGTGGCGCATCTGCTGGGCCGGGTCGAGAGCGGCAGCGCGACCGCGCATGAAGCGGCGCTGCTGCGCCTGCTCACGCCATTGGCGAAATTGTGGACGGGAAAACTGGCGGTAAAGCTGTGCTCCGAAGCGCTGGAAAGTTTCGGCGGCGCCGGCTATATCGAGGACACCGGCCTGCCGCAGTTGCTGCGCGACGCGCAGGTGTATCCCATCTGGGAAGGCACCACCAATGTGCTTTCGCTGGACAGTTTGCGGGCGCTGGCCGGTGACGGATTGGCGGCGCTGCGGCTGGCGATCGACGGCTGGCTGGTCGCCAGCGATGATGCAACGGCCGCGGCCGTCATCACCGGCGCGCTGGATGGGGCCGCCGCGCAGCTCGATCGGCATGGTGCTGATCGTGCGTCGCTCGAAGCGGGCGCGCGCGGGTTGGCTTTCACTCTCGCCCGTTGCGCGGCGGCCGCGTTGCTGGCGCGTCAGGCCACGTGGTCGGCGCGCAGCGGCGAGCGGCGGCCGGGGGCGGCGTTGCGCCGGTTCGTCAGCCACGGGCTTGATCGGTTGACGGTGGCGGATGCGGAGGACACGGGTTTGTTGCTGGGGTGAAGAGCATCGCGGCTGAAGCCGCTGCCACAGGGTGATGCGGTGGGCGGGCTAAAATGCGCCATTCCCTCTACTGGCCCAGCCCATGCAGCATCTGACCATCGTCACCACCGGTGGCACCATCGACAAGATCTATTTCGACGACAAGTCGGACTACAAGATCGGCGCGCCACAGATCGGCGACATCCTGAGCCAGCTGGGCGTGGGCTTCCAGTTCGACGTGATCCCCATCCTGCGCAAGGACAGCCTGCACATGGCCGCGGAGGACCGCGCCCTGGTGCGTTCCACCATCGAGGCGCAGCCGCATCGGCACGTGCTGGTGACGCACGGCACCGACACCATGGTCGACACCGCCAAGGCGCTGGCCGGCATCAAGGGCAAGGTGATCGTGCTGACCGGCGCGCTCAACCCGGCCCGTTTCCAGGGCTCGGATGCGGTGTTCAACATCGGCTGCGCCGTGGCCGCGGTGCAGACCCTGCCCGATGGCGTCTACATCACCATGAACGGCCGCGTGTGGGACCCGGCCAAGGTGCGCAAGAACCGCGACGCCAACCGCTTCGAGGAAGCGTCGGGCGCCTGAAAAGCCCGATATTTCCCTTCCCCCGCAAGCGGGGGAAGGAAGGCTTGGGGTTACAACGAGCGCCTTGGCGAAATCAGCAAATCGCCGAACATCAGGCCGGCCACGATCGACACCAGCAGGGTCAGCAGCAGCATCGCGGTGTCCAGGCCCAGCGGCGTATCGCGCTCCAGCAGGAACGACATGCTGCGAAAACCCACGCTGCCCGGCACCAGCAGCAGGATGCCCGGCTCGCGGATCACGGCGCCGGGCTGGTGCGCAAAACGGGCGTACAGGTTGGAGAACGCGCCCAGCAGCAAGCCGCCCAGGAACACGCCGAACGGCGCCGCCGGCAGCGCGCCGGAAATCTCGCCGCCCCAGCGCGTGGCCAGGTAGCCCACGATCACCGCGCCGATCACCGCCGGCCAGTCGCGCAACGCGGCGCGAAACAGGATGGCAAACGCGACCGCGCCCACCAGCAGCGCCACGTAATCGGTCCAGGGCGGCAACGCAGGCAAGGCGTAGTCGCGCGCGTGGATGCCGGCGGCGGAGCAGAGCTGGGTGGCAGCCACGGTGCCGAACACCAGTTTCAGCAGCGTCGCCATGGCGCCGCCCATGCGCGCCATGCCGGAGACCAGGTTCTGGCTGGAAATCTCGCGCACCGCGTTGGTCAGCGACATGCCCGGCACCAGGATGATCAGGCCCGCCAGCACCACCGACTTGATCGCCAGCGGCACCACGAAGGCGCTCACCACGATCGCCACGGTAGTCGCCACCATCGCGCAGATCACGTCGCTGGCCACCGCCAGCCGCGGCCGCGTGCCGGCGAGTATCGCGATCCAGCCGATGATCACGCCGATCACCCCAGCGACCACCAGATCGACCCACGAACTGTGCAGGAACAGCGCCGCGATGGCGGCGGCGGACAAGCCGTAGCTGGCGATGGTGCCGGCCTGCTCCCACGGTGTATCGGGACGACCCAGCAGCCGCAACTGGCGAAAGCCTTCGCGCAGATCCAGCTCGCCCGCGATGGCGCGATCGGCGATGTCGTCGGCGCGGCACAGGCGCGCCAGGTTCACCTCGCCCGGCGCCAGCCGCATCACCTGCGTGGTCTGCGCCACGCCTTCCTCGCCCTGCGCCATGTCGGTGAACGAAATGATGATGGCGGTGGGACTGGACCACACGTCGGCCACCAGCTCCAGCCGCTGCGCCGCGCCGGAGATGGCCATTTCCAGCCGCGGCGCGGAGGTGCCGTATTGATGCAGTCGTCGCGCCAGTTCCACCAGGAAGGCAATGCGCGTGTTGAGCGCAATCGCGGCGAAAGGCTGGCTGACGACCGCACTCATGCCGCTGCGCGAACCTGCAGCGTGGTGCCCTGCACCGCTACCACTTCAACTGTGCTGCCGGCGGGCAGATCCGGCCCGCTGACCAGCCACTGGCCGTCGCCCACGCGGGCCTTGCCGCGGCCGTTGACGATCGCCTCGATCAGCTCGTAGCGCTGGCCGATCATCTGCTCGCCGCGACGGTTCAAGCGCTCATTACCCGGCTCGCTGCGCTCCAGCCGCGGCCGCAGGAGCTTCGCGTAAAGCACGCACGCCGCAAACGCCAGCACCCCAAACACGATTGCCTGCGCCAACATCCCCAGCGTCGGCGCCACCCACAGCACCACGCCCATCGCCGCGGCGGCGATGCCGATCCACAACAGGAAATACCCCGGCAACAACAATTCCCCCGCAATCAGCAGCAGGGCAAGAATCCACCACAGGTAATGCGTAGAAATGGCCTCGAACATGATGGTTTCCATGGGTTAGCTCCCCTCTCCCATTCATGGGAGAGGGGCTGGGGGAGAGGGCAGTCGTGCCGGGAAAGCCCGTTCATCGACGACCTGTCGTATGCGTTCCAACACGCTCTCCGTTTGATTCAACACATCGTGATTCCAGAAGCGCAACACGATGAAGCCCTGTGACGCCAGCCACCGGTCACGCCGCTGATCATAAGCAACATCATCGCCGTGTTGTCCGCCATCCACTTCGATGATGACGCCGCGTTCGAGGCAGATGAAGTCGACGATATAGGGACCCATCGGTTTTTGTCGCTTGAACTTCAGGCCCATGAAGCGATTCGCGCGCAGGTGGTACCAGAGGTGCTGTTCGGCTGGCGTTTGCTCTGAACGCATGGTTTTGGCGTTTGCGAGGTTGTCCATAACCTTCTCCGGCTTCTTGCCCTCTCCCCCGGCCCCTCTCCCGCAAGCGGGAGAGGGGAGCAGAGCATCAGCGTGCTGGTGGTTGCGCGACGACTTTCTGCTGCCCCAGCGATTCCTTCGCCAGCTCCGCAATACCGGCCAGCGAGCCCAGGATGCCGGTGGCCTCGATCGGCAGCAGCAGCATTTTCTGGTTGGGAGATTTGGCCATTTCCTTCAGCGCATCGACGTAGTTGTTGGCCACGAAGTAATTCAGCGCATTGACGTTGCCGCCCTCGATCGCGTCGGACACCATCGTGGTGGCCTTGGCTTCGGCCTCCGCCGAACGCTCACGCGCCTCGGCGATGCGGAACGCGGCTTCCTTCTCGCCCTCGGCGGCCAGGATCACCGACTGCTTCTCGCCCTCGGCCTTCAGGATGGCCGCCTGGCGGAAGCCCTCGGCGTCGAGGATGTTGGCGCGCTTCTCGCGCTCGGCCTTCATCTGCCGCGCCATCGCGTCGATCAGGTCGCGCGGCGGGGCGATGTCCTTGATCTCGATGCGGTTGACCTTCACGCCCCACGGGTGGGTGGCCTCATCCACCACGCGCAGCAGCTTGGCGTTGATGGCGTCGCGCTGGCTGAGGCTTTCGTCCAGATCCATCGAGCCCAGCACGGTGCGGATGTTGGTCATGATCAGCGCCAGCGTGGCCTGCTCCAGGTTGGAGACTTCGTACGCCGCCTTGGACGCGTCCAGCACCTGATAGAACACCACGCCGTCCACGCCCACCACGGCGTTGTCCTTGGTGATGACGTCCTGCGAGGGCACGTCCAGCACCTGTTCCATCATGTTGATCTTGCGTCCGACCGCCTGGTAGATCGGGATCAGGAAATGCAGCCCCGGGGTGAGCGTGCGGGTGTATTTGCCGAAGGTTTCCACGGTCCATTCGTAGCCTTGCGGCACGATGCGCACCAGCTTGACGATGCCGACCACCACCAGAAAAACAATGACCAGCGCCAGCAGTTGTCCCAATCCCATGACGTAAGCTCCATCCCCTGAAGAAGCCTTGAGTATAGGCGAGCGCCATGGGCCGCGGCGGTTATCTCGGCGTGGCCTGCGGCAACAGCAAGGTCACCCGCAAACCGCCGCCTTCGCGGTTGGCCAGCAGCACCCGGCCGCCGTGCGCCTCGGTGATTTCGCGCGCCAGCGCCAGGCCCAGGCCGGTGCCCGCGCGCTTGGTCGAATAGAACGGCAGCAGCGCCTGCGCCAGTACGGTTTCGCTCATGCCGGGGCCGCGATCGGCCACCTCGATGCGCAGGTCGCGGCCGGCCTGCGTGATGGAGAGCGACACCTCGTCCTCGTCGCCGCCGGCTTCGTGGGCGTTCTTGATCAGGTTGATCAGCACCTGCTCGATCTGCACCGCGTCGAAGATGCCCGGCCGCTCCGGCGCTTCCGCCAGCAATCGAAAGCGGCAGTGCAAGGCCAGTGCATCAAGAAAGGGCGGCCACTCCACCGGCGCCAGCCGCGGCGCCGGCAACTTGGCGAAGCTGGCGTAGCCGGCGATGAAACCGTGCAGATGGTTCGCGCGCTCGCCGATGGTGGCGAACACGCCCGGCAGCCGCGCCACATCGCCGCGACGGGCCAGCTCGGCGCCCGAGTGCGCCAGCGAGGAAATCGGCGCCAGCGAATTGTTCAACTCGTGGCTGATCACCCGGATCACCCGCTTCCAGGTCGCCACTTCCTGCCGCGACAGCTCGCGCGTCATGCGGCGGAACAACTGCAGCCGGTGGGGTCGCCCCTGCAACCGGAACGCGCGCTGGGAAAGGTGGAAGGTTTCCTCGCCGCCATCCATCTCCACGCTGAGCAGGGCATCCTCGCCGCTTTCCACCGCTTGGCGCAGCGCGTCGGGGCCGGCGGCCAGCAATTGCGAGAAATCCATCCCCTGCAGGCTGCGGCCGTTGTTGAACAGGTGGCGCGAGGCGATGTTGGCGTACGCCACGCGGCCGATCGCATCGGTCAGCACCAGCGCCACCGGC
The DNA here is from genome assembly GCF_000264315.1 of Rhodanobacter fulvus Jip2. Lineage (GTDB taxonomy): Bacteria > Pseudomonadota > Gammaproteobacteria > Xanthomonadales > Rhodanobacteraceae > Rhodanobacter > Rhodanobacter fulvus. Next base: position 20,422 of record NZ_AJXU01000083.1, on the reverse strand, counting down.
GTGTTCTGCACCACGGTGTCCAGCAGCAGTTCGCGCTGCACCAGGTGCTGGCGCTGCTCACGCAGGGTCTGGCCCAGCGCGTTGTGCATGCGGATCAACTGGCCCAGTTCATCGCGCCGGCTCGCGGCGATGGAGAAGCTGAAATCGCCGTCGCGGTAACTGGCCACCGCGCCTTCCAGTGCGCGCAGCAGGCGGCTCACCGGCGCCATCACCACGCCGGCCAGCCAGAGCGCCAGCGGCAGCAGCACCACCAGGCTGATCAGCACGCCGCCATAGACACCGGCCGACGACGCATGCGTCGAAAACGCCTCCTGGGTCCGCAGCCAGTGCAGTACCTGCGGCACGGGCCAGCGGCTGACGCCGGCGTAGATCAACGCCCCCGCCACGCCCGCCACCACCAGCAGGATGGTCAGCCGCATCCGCAGCGAGGTCAGCCAGCGCCACATGGCGAACTCCATCTTGTGGGAGCGACTTCAGTCGCGATGCTTCTGCCTGGCCCGAAAGGCATCGAGACTGAAGTCGCTCCCACAGAGATCACACCCCTCAATGGCACTTGGCATCCATCGGCGTCTGCGCGCAATCGAGCGGTGGGCGGCCGTCGGTCCAGGGCAGGCCCAGGCCCAGCACCACGTTGCGGTCGTTCGGTCGCGGCGGCGGCTGGCCTACCGGACCGCGCGGGCGATGGTCGTCGAACTCGAACGGACCGGGTGGCGGCGCGTCGACCCGCGGCGAGCCGACCCGGTAGTCGATGGCCGGCGACTCCGTTGACGGAATCGTCCACTTTTGCCCGATGGATGGTTGGGTCACAGCGGCCTGGGCGACCAGCGCGCCCAGCAACAGTGCCGGCAGCGGTGCCATTACGTATCGCATGACAGTTCTCCCCCGAGAAAGGCGGCGTCCATCTTTCTACGACCCGCGCGGCGCGGCAAGGCCACTGCATCTCAGTTTGACGACGCCAGGCCATAGCGCTCCATGCGACGGTACAGGGCCTGCCGCGACAGGCCCAGTTGCTGCGCTGCACGACTGACCACCCCGTCGGCCTTGTGCAACGCGCTTTCCACCACTTCGCGGCTGGGCTCGTCCAGGCTGCGCGCCGCGCTGGAGACATGCTGCGGCAGGTTGAGCAGCTCCGGCGTGATTTGCCCGCCGCCCGAGAGCAGCGCGGCGCGCTCGATGGCGTTTTTCAACTCGCGCACGTTGCCCGGCCACGGGTAGCCGAGCAACAGTTCGCGCGCCGCATCGCCCAGTTCGGCGCGGCCATCGAGGAAAAATTCGGCCAGCGGCAGGATATCGTCGCTGCGCTCGGAGAGCGGCGGCAGGTTCACCTCGATCACGTTGAGCCGGTAATACAGGTCCTCCCGGAACGTGCCCGCGCGCACCATCGCCTTCAGGTCGGCATTGGTGGCCGACAGCACGCGCACCTTCACCTGCCGCGTGCGCCCGGACCCGAGCCGCTCGTACTGGCCGGTTTCCAGCACGCGCAGCAGTTTCACCTGGCCGGACAACGGCAGGTTGCCGATCTCGTCCAGGAACAAGGTGCCGCCATCGGCCAGCTCGAAGCGCCCTTCGCGCGCCTTGTTGGCGCCGGTATAGGCACCGGCATCGGCGCCGAACAGTTCGGCCTCGATCAGCTCGCCGGGCAACGCACCGCAGTTCACCGCGATGAACGGCCCGCGCTTCACCGCGGAGTTCGCATGCACGATCGCGGCGATGCGCTCCTTGCCGGCGCCGTTGGGACCGGTGATCAGCACCGGCACGTCCGACCGGGCGATCTGGCAGGCCAGCTCCAGCGTGCGCGCCATCGCGTCGGAGGCAAACACCAGCCCGTCCAGCTGATAATTCTTCCGCAACTGGTCACTGCGCTGACGCCGCTCGCGCCGGCTGCGCGATACCTCGCGGGTGGATTCGGATAGCTCCAGCAGGTTTTCCACCGTGGCCAGCAGCTTGTTGTCATCCCACGGCTTGGCCAGGTAATCGGCGGCGCCAGCCTTGACCAGTTCCACCGCAGTTTCCAGATGCGTCCACGCGGTCAGCAGGATCACCGGCAAATCCGGATGCCGCTCGCGGATGGCACGGAACAGCGCCACGCCCTCCTCGCCCGAGGTGGTATCGGCGGTGAAGTTCATGTCCTGGATCACCACATCCACCTGACCACGCGCCAGCGACGCTAGCCCCTCGTCCGGCGTGAGCGCGGTCAACGGCTTGATCTCGTTCAGCGACAACGCCAGCGACAGCGCCTCGCCCACGGCCGGGTTGTCGTCGATGATAAGGACAGTTCTCATAGATTTTCTGCACATGCGGTCATGGATGCCGCCGAGGCCGGGAAGGTTGCCATGACTTTCGGGTGGCGGACAGTCGGCGGGTATTTCCGTGGCGGCATGGCGGAAAGGTCTGGAGTGTCCATCACACCGACCTCGTCGCCACTACCGGCGGTACCGCCGAGGCGCGCAGCGCAGGGCCGAGCACGGCAAGCTGGCTGAGTATCACCATCACCAGCGCGCCCCACGGCAGGTAAGTCCAGGGCAGGTGCACCAACTCGTAATGGCGCATCAGCAGCCGGTTGCCCAGGCTGGCGAGCAGCATGCCGATAGCGATACCGACGCCCACGATCAGCAGATTCTCGACGAGGAAATAGCGCAGGATGTCCACCTTTCGCGCACCCAGCGCCCGCCGGATGCCGATCTGTCGCGTGCGTTTCTGCACCCAGAAACCGGTGAGTCCCATGATGCCGATCACCGTGACGATGACGACCGCCAGGGTTACCCCGGCAAAGAGCCACAGCGCCGCGCGTTGACGCTGGAACGCTTGTGCCCGTCGTTCGCTGTAGAAGCTGACGCGGGCGGTGGCCCCTTCTTTCATCCTGGCGCCGAACTCGCGCTGGATCGCCGCAGCGACCCGCTTCAACACCGCGTCGTGCATCGAGGGATCGACACGCACCGCAAAGTTCAAGATCGACGTGCTGCCGATGCGCCGAGCCAGCAGGACGGTGTTGTCGGCACGGCCGTCGGTGGCGAGGCCGAGCTGATTGCGCAGCAGGTGCCGCACGATGCCCACCACTCGATAACCATGACCATTTCCCTGGTTATCGTGGAGATCGCTCATCAACTTGCCCAGCGCATGCCCATCGTCGAACAGTTGATCCGCCAGCGCGCGGGTGATGATGATCGGTTGCTGTGCCACCGGATCCCATCCGTGGCTGCCGTCACCATCCAAGCCAAAGTCGTGGTATTCGTCCGGCAGAAAATCCCGCCCGGCCACCAGCTGCAGCCCCAGCGTTTTCACCAAGCCTGCGCCGAGATAGCCGTTGACGCCAATCTTCACGCCGTTGCCTCCCTGCAAGGCCATATCCATCAGGGCACCCGGCACCATCGGTAGCCCGAATGCGGCCGATGCGTCACGCACGCCAGGTACCTCGCGCAACACCTGCTCGCCACGGCGCACCTCGGCGGCCGTCCATGGTTGCGCTTGTGAATCCATTCGATCGACCAGGATTAGTTCATCAGTGGCGACGCCGCTAGGCGCCAACAGCGGCGCCAGTTTCTGCTGTACCAGAAACAGCACATTGCACAAAATCGCGCAGGCCAACGCCACCTGCAGCACGACAAGTGCGGGCATCAGGCTGTGCCGCCGCAACACGGATAGATGGATACGCATGGACATGATCAGCCCCCTCAGACGCTCTTGACCTGCAAACCGGGTTCGATCGTGGATGCACGCCACGCCGGCACCACGCCCACCAACACGCCCACCAAAAGCGACAGGGCGAACAAGCCCGCAAACATCAGCGGATCAAGCCGTGCCAGATCGGTAAAGCCCTGATCCTGCAACCGCACAATCCATAGACCCAGCAAAGTCAGCGGCAGCGCGACCGCGCCACCCAGCGCACTGACTGCGGTGGCCTCCAGCACGTACTGCATGAAGACAACACGGCGGGGTGCCCCGAGCGCGCGCCGAATGCCGATCTCGCCACTGCGACGCAGGAACTTCGCGGTCAGCAAGCCCGCCACATTGGCCATGCACAACAGCAGGAACGACATGGCCAGCCATACATTCATGCGTGCGTTGTCGGGGATCACGTTCTGCTTCGCCAGCCACTCCGACACACCGAACAGCTGCGCCTTCGCCGGCTTGGCCAGTTCCGCCAGGCGCGGTTGTTGCGCGGCGTAGTGATCGAGATAAGTACGGTAATCCGCGACCTGCTGCGGCGTATCCAGTTCCACCCAGTACGCCAGCCACGCGCAGCGTGCTGGATCGACGTCGAAAAGGCTGCGTTTGGTCTTGTCGTCACAACCGTCGGAGCCGCCCGGTATCAGACCCGCGTCCAGCGCTGCGGTGTACGGCACGAACACGTTCTCCAGGTCGCTATCACTGAAAGCCCATCGATCCAGTCCAAAAAAATGCGGCTGCGGTGCGAATGGAGTGCTGACCCCGATCACCCGGAACACGGTCTTGTCGAGCCGGATGCTGCGCCCCACGACGTTCCCGGTACCGAACAACTTCTGCGCCAGATCCACATCGATCACCGCCACCGGCGCACGCGCCGCATCCTCTGCCGCGCTCCAGTTTCGGCCATAGCGCAACGCCACGCCGAACATGGGCACGAGCTCACTGGTCGTCCCCAGCAGCGACTGCGCCTTCTGCACATGCTCACCCTCCGTGGTGCTCACATCGGCATCCAGCCCAGCCAGCGCCGCCTGCCGCACCGCCCGGTGCTCCTGCACCAAGGCCTGCGCATCGGCCATCTTGATGCGCTTGAAATCGGGATGCGTCACGTCATTCAACGATTCATAGCTATCGGGTTTCGCCTGCACCGTATCCACCCACGCCAGGTACAGGTTCTGGCTTCGACCCGGCAATGGATCGGCCGACAACTGGTGCAGCAACGCCAGCGTGGTCATGCTGGCCGCCAGCCCCAGCGCCACCGTGACGATCGCCAGCACCGTGCTCTTGGGAGAACGCCGCAACCCATGCAGGGCCAGCTCAAGGCTGTATCGAATCATTCGATCGCTCCGTTGGTGAACGCGGCATGCCTCAACACGATAAAGACCGGCGGAACCGCCCGATTCCGGCAGGATCCCCCGCCCATCACACCGACCTCGTCGCCACGACGGGCGGCACCGCCGCCGCGCGCAGCGCGGGGCCCAGTACCGCGAGCTGGCCCAGCATCCATAGCGCCAGCGCGCCGATCGGCAGATAGAACAAAGGCAATCGCGGCACTTCGTAATGCGTCATCAATCCCGCGTTCAACCCGAACGCCAGCGCCATGCCCAATACGATGCCCGCGCCCACGATGAGGAAATTCTCGGTCTGGAAGTAACGCAGGATGTCGCCGCGGGTGGCACCGATGGCGCGGCGGATGCCGATGCTGCGGGTGCGTTGCTGCACCCAGAAATTGGCCAGGCCGGCGATGCCAAGCGCGGTGACGAACATCAGGCCCAACCCCGCGGCGATGAGCAGACCGATCATGGTCGTGTCGCGCTGGAAGAAGCGCGCACGCATGTCGGTGTATGGCTCCATCCGATCGGGGTTGACCAGGCGGTTGGAACTCGCCGCCAACAGTGCCTGGCGCCCTTCGCGGAGCAGCCGCGCGCGATCCCGCGGCGCGCTGCGCAGCACGTAGGTCACGGTGCGCCCGTCGGGTTTCTGCGGCCAGACCACGCTGTAACCGTCCACGGCTGGCGTGCGCAGATTGGGGCGCAACAGAGTGTCGACCACCCCGACCACACGGATCACCGCATCACCCAGGTACATCGACTGACCCAGCGGATCCTTGCCAGGGTACAGGCGCCGCGCCAGCGCGCGCGTGATCACCGCCACCGCCGGCTTGTGCACGCTGCCGATCACATAATCGTCCGGTGTGAAGTCGCGTCCCGCGACCAGCCGCAGGCCGAGCGTGCCGATCAGGCCCTCGGTGCCGTCGTACATGCTCGGCTGCACGCAACTCGTACCGTCTGCCGAACGCCGCGCCATCGCCTGCTTCTTCGACGCGTCGTCAGGGCAGACCCCGTACGAATCGTCGCTCTGGTCCAGCGGCAGCGACCAACTCACCGCCGCCACCGAACGCACACCAGGCATGGCGCGCAACACGGCCAGATCGGTGGCATGCCGGGCCTGCGCATTTTCGTGCGCGGTATAGCCGGAGCTGTGGATCACCGACAACTCGTTCTCGGCAATGCCGGTGGTGACACTCACGCGCTGTACGCGCTGCACGATGAGGAAGACCACGTTGCAAACGATGGCGCAGGTGAAAGCCACCTGCAGTACCAGCAGTACGGCGGTAAGCCTGTGCCGGCGCAACGAGGAGAGGATGGGAAGAATCTGCATGGGAACTCCTCACGACGCCTTGAGTTGCAAAGCCGGCGCCACCCGGCAGGCACGCCATGCGGGCAGCAGTCCGGCCAGCACGCTGGCCAGCACCGCCAGCACGAACGTGCCGGCGAGCATGGAAGGATCCATCTGCGCGATTCTTGCGTAATCGCCGGGCCGATGGCGCACGCTCCACAGGCCGAGCTGGGCGATTGCGAGGCCGAGCGTACCGCCGGCCACGCCGATCAGCGCGGACTCCACGCCCAACTGCACGAAGATGTCGCGCCGTCGCGCCCCGAGTGCCCGGCGCACGCTGATCTCGCCGCTGCGGCGCAGGAATTTCGCCAGCAACAGGGCCACGATGTTGACCATGCACACGAACAGAAAGCCCAGCGCGAGCCACAGCTGCAGGTGCACGTCGTTGGGTACCAGGTTCTGGTGTGCGAGCCAGTCCATCAGGCCGAACAGCGTCGCGTTCGTGGGCGGACGCTGGAACCGGCCCAACGCCTTCTGCTGTGCCGAGTAATTGATCAGGTATTGGCGGTAGTCGGCCACCTGTGCCGGCGTGTCCAACTGCACCCAGAACTGCAGCCAGCTCATGGCAGCGCCACGCTTGCTCGAACCTGTCTTTTCGTCGTCGCCCCAGCCGGACTCGTTCCCACTGACCGGCAGGTCCTCGTTCACCGCCACCGACAGCGGCAGGAAGAAGGTATCGATGTCACTGAACTGGGAACCGGTGCTGTCCGCGTAGAACTGAGGCGCTGGATCCCACCGGGTAACCACGCCGACCACGCGGTAGTCCAGCTCGCCGAGTCGTGCCGTGCGACCCACCACGTCGGCGCGACCGAACAGCTTGCGCGCCAATTCGTCCGACAGCACGACCACGCGGGCACCGGCCGTATCGTCCGCCGCGCTCCAGCCGGCGCCGTACTCGAACGGCACGCCGAAGAGCGCGAAGAAGTCCGCCGTGGTGTAGCGCCCGGCGGCGTAAAGCGCCTGCAATCCAGACTGGACCGGCAGCGCCAGCAAGGTGCCGCCCGCCATCGCCGCCTGGTGCACGCCGCGGTGCGCGCGCAACAGCGACATCGCGTCGGGCCAGGTGAGGTTGTCGGAAGGATCGATGCCGCTGCCGCCGTGCGAGTAATCCAGCGGCAGCGGGTCAAGGTGCGGCGTATAGAGATGCGTACTGCGTTCCGGCAGCGGGTCGTTGGTCATCACGTGCAACACGGTGATCATCGTCATGCTGGCGCCAATACCCAGCCCGATCGCCAGCACCATCAGCGCGGTGAGCACCGGGTTGCGCTTCAGGCTGCGCAGCGCCAGGTCCATGTAGTAAGCAAACATTCCATTCCCCTCGAATAGGCCGACTAACGGGAGCGTGGTCGATCAATCGCCGCGGGTGATTTCCGCCGGTGCCGCATCGCCGACCTTCTGGGCAAGCGGCAACGCATCCGTCACCAGGTGCATCAGGAATCGGCCTGGTTGATCCTGCATGACCATGTGCGCCGATTCCGCGAACAGCACCAGATGCTTCGACGGCGCCTGGATGCGCTCGAACCATTGCTCGGCCAGTTCGTGCGAGGTGGTGTAATCGTGTTGTCCGACGAACAGGATCACCGGGCAGCGGAATGCTGTCACGTTGTCGAGATTCAGGCTGAGCAGCGGCTGCAGCAGGTGATTGAGCGTGTACAGGCTGCCCTTGCCGATCGCAGCGAGCTCAGCCTGGCTGTAATCGGGCGACAGGGCTCCGGCGTCGGCGTCGTGGGAGAAGTCCTTGCGGCCATAGGCCAGGCCGCCGTAGTAGGCCTCCCACTTGCTGCGCGTGCCGATGCGCTGGATCGTCATGGATCCCGTACCCGGATAGGGCATCAGCGCCTCCAGTTCGCGCACGGCCGTCTGGTTGTGGTCGGCCTTCGCCTTGCGCAGGGCGAAGGCGAAACCGATCTCCTCGTTCCTGCGAACATTCACCACCTGCCCCACGCCGATATAGGCGTAGAACCAGTCCGGATGTTGCTGCGCCAGCCGCGTGCCCAGCACGGTGCCCCAGGAATGGCCGAGCAGGAAAATCTTCTGCTTGTCGTAGTGCTTGCGCAGGTACTGCACCAGCTGCGCGGCGTCATCGGTCATGCCGGCGACGGTCATGCCCGGCGACATCTGCGCTTCCGTATTGGCCGCATAGGTCTTGCCGGCGCCACGCTGGTCCCATTGCACGACGGTGAAGTAGTCCTCCCACGGCGACTGGAAGGTGTAGCTGACCGGCATGACCACCGACGCCGGGCCGCCGTGGAGGAACAGCAGGATCGGATTGCGACGGTCGCGCCCACGGATCGACACCCACTGGTCGATGCCGCCGATGCGCAGCTTGAGGCGTTCGTCCACGCCGTTGGGTGAAACGATGCGGCGCGTGTTGTCGATGATGCGGGTAACTTCGTCGCGCGTCATCGTCTGCGCTTCGGCGTCGGCCGAAGGCGTCGACTCGCGGGCGGACGCTGCCGCCGGAGCCATCGTGCATTGCAAGATTGTCGCTAGGCACAGGCACACGATAGGGAACGATTTCATGAGTAGCCTTGGAGGTTGCGTAGGTAAGAGGAGTCGTGGGAAGCCGCCGGGGTCATACGCTCCGCGTTGCCACCACCGGCGGCACGGCCGCCGCGCGCAGCGCCGGCCCGAGCACGGCAAGCTGCCCCAGCCCCCACAGCACCAACGCACCGATCGGCAGGTAGTAGACCGGCAGGCGTGGCAGTTCGTAGTGCTGCATCAGCAGCAGGTTCAGCGCGTAGGCCAGCGCCATGCCCAGCACGATGCCGCCGGTGACGATCAGGAAATTCTCGGTCTGGAAGTAACGCAGGATGTCGGTGCGGGTGGCGCCGATGGCGCGGCGGATGCCGATCTGGCGGCGCCGCTGCTGCACCCAGAAGCTGGCCAGGCCGACGATGCCCAGCGCGGTGACGCCGAGCATGGTGACGATCACGCCGATCAAAAGGTCGATCATGATGCGGTCGGACTTGAAGTAATCCGCGCGCAGGTCGCCGATGGTCTGGCTGTTTTCCTGATCCAGCACCACATGGGGGGCAATCTTCGCCACGGCGTCGCGCGCCTCGTGCAACACGCGTGGCAGATCGTGCGGGTTGGCACGCAGCAGATACGTGCCGGCCAGCGAGCCTCCCGGCAGCGTCGGCGTGAACACCGTCCACTCCGTTGCCTGCGTGCCCCAATCATGCGGATGCGCGCGTGCCAGGTGATCGACCACACCCATCACGCGGAAGTGCAGCTTGTCGCACCAGAAATCCTTGCCCAGCGGGCTTTCCCCCGGCCAGGCGTGATCCGCCAGCGCGCGGCTGACCAGCACCTGCGCATCCGGCGGCGCGAAATTGGTGGCAGGGCGATAGTCGTCCGCCTGCGGCAGGCGCCCCTCGACCAGCTTCAGGCCCAGCGCCTCGTACGTGCCCGGCCCGCCCAGCACGAAATCCACCACGCCGATCGTGTTCTTGAAACTGCCAGGGTCGTGCGAGACGCCGGCGGCGCCGGCCTGCGGACCGAACGGCACCTGATTGATCACGGTGACCGACTGCATGCCCGGGATGCTGCGCAAGCCGGTCAGCATGCGCGCATTGACGTCCGCTGCCTGGCTGGGATCGAAGCCATTGACCGTCAGCACCGCCAGCGCGCTTTCGTCGACACCGCTGTGGATCTGGATCAGCTTCCAGCGCTGCACCACCAGGAAACACGCGTTGCACAGCACGGCGCAAGCCAGCGCAACTTCCATGGCGATCAGCAGCGTGGCGAGCCGATGGCGACGCAAGGCGGCGAGTATGGGTCGAATCTGCATGGTCATCCTCCTCACAGCGCCTTGAGTTGCCAGGCGGGCACCACGCGGCTGGCACGCAGCGCGGGTATCACCCCGGCCAGCAGGCTCGCCGCTATCGCCATGACGAAGGTGGCCAGGAACATGCCGGTGTCCAGATGCGCGAGATGGGCGTAATCCACCGGTTGCTGCCGTACCAGCCACAAGCCCGCCAGCGTCAGCAGCCAGCCGAAGAACCCACCCAGCAGACCGATCACGCCGGCTTCCACCAGGCACTGCGCAAAAATCGCACGACGGCTCGCGCCGAGCGCGCGGCGCACGCCGATCTCGCCGCTGCGGCGCAGGAATTTTGCCAGCAGCAAGCCCACCGCGTTGAACAGACAGATGGCTAGGAAAGCCGACGCCAGCCATGCCTGCAGTCGTACATCGCCCGGCACCATGCCGCGTGCGGTCAGCATCGTCATCACATCACGCACCCGCACATGTTCCCTGCCCGTTGCGAATCGCCCCATCGCCTTCTGCTGCTCCGCGTAATCGGCCACGAAGCGCGCGTAGGCCGCCGCCTTGGCCGGGCTGTCCAGCTCCGCCCACAACCACACCCACACGCAATCCGCGTTCTGCAGGTGGTGCGTATCCTCCGGCACATGCCAGCAGGTGTAGGGCAGGAAATTGCCCTCGTTGATTTCCATGCTGCTGGTAAAGGGCGCGAACACGTCTTCGGTCTTGCTGAAGTTCTGGGGCCACGGGTCGTAGAACAGCGGCGTGGGTCGCCATGGTTTGAGTACGCCCACGATGCGTACGTCGGTGTCGCGCACCCGCAGGCTGCGGCCCACGCTGTTGGCGCCGCCGAACAGCTTGTCGTTCAGGTCGTGCGAGATCACGGCCACGCGTGCGTGGCGGGCGTCGTCTTCCGCGCTCCAGCCGGAACCGTACTGGAACGGCACCTGGAACATCGGGAAGAAATCCGAGGAGGTGGAAAGCAGGCCCAGCATCAGCGGTGGTCGACCGGTTTCCGCTGCACGCACCTTCACGGAACTGCTGGTGAGGATGGCCTGGCGATCGGCGCGGTGCGCGCTCCACAGATCCACAGCCGAGCGGTAGTCCATCACGGCATAGGGCTCGGTGTGATCCGCTCGGGCAGGGTTCTCGGGATCAAGCTGCGGGAAATACAGCACGCTGCTCTTGCCCGGTATCGGGTCGCCGGACAACAGGTGCACCACGGTAAGCGTGGTCATGCTGGCGCCGATGCCCACCGCAATCGCAAGCACCATCAGCGCGGTGAGGACCTTGTTGCGCTTGAGGCTGCGCAGGGCGAGGTCGAGGTAGTAGGTGAACATGTTTGCTCCTTCGGAGCGGGATTTGGGATTGGAGATTCGGGATTCGGAAAAGCGGCGACACGGCGAGCCTTTGCTCTTCCGAATCCCCAATCCCGTCTCCCGAATCCCGGCAAAAAATCACACCGACCGCGTCGCCACCACCGGCGGCACCGCGGCGGCGCGCAGCGCAGGACCCAGTACCGCTAGTTGGCCGATCACCCACAACGCTACTGCGCCCACCGGGAAATAGACGGCCGGCAATCGTGGCAATTCGTAGTGCGCCATCAGGAACAGGTTGATGCCGTAGGCCAGCACCATGCCCAGCACGATGCCGATGGTGGCGAGCAGGAAGTTCTCGGTCTGGAAGTAGTGGAGGATGTTGCGGCGGGTGGCGCCCAGCGCGCGGCGTACGCCGATGGTGCGGCGGCGCTGTGCCACCCAGAAACTGGCGAGGCCGACGATGCCCAGCGCGGTGACTACGAGCAGCGCGATGATGACGCCGACCAGGATACCGGCCATGGCGCGATCGTTCTGGAAGAAGTGGCTGCGGATGTCGTCCAGCGTTTTCGTGTCGAGGATGATGCGGCGCGGGTCGTTCTCGCGCAGCACCTTGCCGGCGGCCGCCATTACGCTCTCGCGTTGCCCGGGTGCCGTGCGCAGCACATAGCGCGTGGCGCTGGCAGCGCTCATGCGCAGCGGGAAGACCATCGTCCACTGCGCCGAGTCGTCACCCCTGAACAGCGATGGCCGGATCAGCGACTGCACCACGCCGATAACGCGCACCGAGGTTTCACCGAGATAGATGTTCTTGCCCAGCGCACTCTCGCCGGGCCACAACCGTTCGCCCAGCGCTTGCGTGATCACCACCGAACCCACCTTGCTCTGCAGGTCGGGATCGCTACGCATGGCGTCGAAGTCCATGTATTCGTCGGCATTGAAATCACGCCCGGCCACCAGCCGTGCGCCAAGGGTGTCGATCACGCCTTCACCCATGTACATGGTGGCGCTGAGCGTGTGCAGCTTTTGCGTCGGATCCAGCTTGATGCCGGTATTCGACGAGCTGTTGGTGAATGGCACCTGGTTGAGCAGCGCCGCGGCGGTGACGCCGGGAATCCGTCGCAGCAGCGCCAGGTCTTCCTGCGCACGCGCCCTGGCGTCGGCCGGTTTGCCGATGTTGGCGACATGGATCTGCACCAGTTCATGCTCGGCCACGCCGCTGACCATCTCGGTGCGCTGCAGGCGCTGGCTGATCAGGAACACCGCATTGCAGACGATGGCGCACGTCAGCGCGATCTCCAGCACCAGCAGCAGCGAGGTGATCTTGTGCCGGCGCAAGGTGGAGAAGATGGGGCGGATATCCATGTCAGTTGCTCTTCAGTTGCAACGCAGGCGGGATCAGGCAGGCCCGCCAGGCAGGCAGCAGACCGGCCAGCAAGGTGGCCACGACGGCAGCGGCGAACGTCGCCAGCAACATCGGCAAATCCAGATACGCCAATGCGGCGTAATCCGACGGTTGCCTGCGCACCAGCCACAGACCGAGCAGCGCCAGCAGCAGGCCGCCGCTACCACCGACCAGGCCGACCACCCCGGCTTCGGTCAGCAGTTGCGCAAACAGCGAACGGCGCGAAGCACCCAGTGCGCGGCGTATGCCGAGCTCGCCCGAGCGGCGCAGGAATTTGGCCAGCATCAACCCGACCGTGTTGACCAGGCACACCAGCAGGAAGCCGAACGCCAGCCACACCTGCAGGTGCACGTCGCTGGGCACCACCTTGTTGTAGTCCAGCCAGCCCATCACATCGGGCAGACGCACGTTGGGCGGACGCTGGAAACGGCCCAGCGCTTTCTGCTCGCTTGAGTAATTCAGCAGGAATTTGCGATACGCGGCGGCCTCGGCTGGTGTGTCCAGTTGCACCCACAACTGCAGCCAGGTGCAGGTGGCGGTTTTCATGTTGTCGCTCTGGCCCTTGCCCCAGCAATCGTTCGAACCGTTGTGGGTGAACTTCATGTCCGTGGCGGTCGTCAGCGGAACGAACACGCCCTCTTCGGACGAATAGCTGCCGGTGTAGAGGTCGTAGAAATGCGGTGTGGGTCGCCAGCTGTCCAGCACGCCCACGATGCGAAACGCCATGTCGTCGACGCGCAACATCTGCCCGGTGCTGTCCTTGCCGCCGAACAGCTTGTCGTTGAGCTTTCGACTCAGCACGACCACGTGCGCGCTGGCGCCATCGTCAGCGGCGTTCCAGCCATGCCCGAAAAGAAAAGGCACGTCGAACATCGGAAAGAAATCGGCGGAGGTGTAGCGCGCGTCCTCGAAGAACGGATCGATCGCGGAGTTCGCCGGCTGGATCGGCACGGCGCCGCCGGTCATCAAGGCCTGGTAGCGGGCACGTTTGGCATGCAGCAAGGCCATGCCATCGATCCAGGTGACCTGCTCCGGCGGATCATCCTGCGGCTTGTAGCCATCCATATCGCGCGGGTCCATCTGCGGGTAATACAAGCTGCCGCTGCGCCCCGGCAGCGGATCACCCGACAACACATGCAACACCGTAAGCGTGGTCATCGACGCGCCGATACCCAACGCGATCGCCAGCACCATCAGCGCGGTGAGTGCCTTGTTTCGGCGCAGGCTGCGCAAGGCGAGGTCGAGGTAATAGGCAAACATTCCGCTCACTCTGTTGATGGCCCCTCCCCCTGCTTGCAGGAGGAGGTTGGGAGGGGGGCAGCTTTTGACTTCAACAGCAAAAGCACCCCTCCCCAGCCCTCCCCTGCAGAGCAGGGGAGGGAGTTGAAAGCGTCACACTGCGCGGGTGGCGACCACGGGCGGCACATTCGACGCGCGCCGCGCGGGCACGAACACCGCGGCCTGGCCGATCGCCAGCATCGCCAGCACGCCGGTGAGCACGTACAGGATCGGGATGCGGGTCATCTCGTAGTGGCTCATCAGCCACTGGTTCAGTCCCACCGCCAACAGCACACCGATCACCACGCCGCTGCCGGCGATCAGCAGGTTTTCGATCTGGAAGTAATGCAGGATGTCGATCTTGCGTGCTCCCAGCGCGCGGCGCACGCCGATCTGCCGGTGGCGCTGGCCGACCCAGAAGCTGGTCAGGCCGACGATGCCGGCGGCGGTGACGCATAGCAGGATCAGGCACACCACGCCCATCAGGATCGCCATGCCCAGATCGGCGCGATAGGCCTTGTCGCGGATCTCGGTGAACGAGCGCACGCTGTCGTCGTCGAGCACGCGCATCGGGTTGACCTTGTACAGCGCCGGCGTCACTGCGCGCATCACGTCGTCCAGGCGGCCCGGCTTGGTGCGTACCGCGTAGCGGGCGAAGTTGGCGTTGAGCCGGGTGGGTATCAGGGTGGAGTTCCACGCCACCTCGTCGCCGCCGCCGGCATACGGCACCTGCATGCGCTCGACCACGCCGATCACGGTGACCGGCTTGTTGCCGCCGTTGAGGTAAACGGCCTTGCCCACGGCGCCATTGGGGAACAATTTGTCGGCAAGCGCCTTGGTCAGGATCACGATGTCCGGATCACGCTGGTCACGAAATCCCTGGTGCCCGACATCGCCGGCATTGAACGCGCGCCCGGCCACCAGCCGCACGCCGAGCGTGGGCAGCATCTGGTCATCGCTGAAGTAGTACGTGGTGCGGGTAACGCTTTTGCCTCGGAATTGCGTGTCACCGGGCTTGCTGGCAATGGCGCCGTTCCACGACGAGTCGAGCAGCGGCATCGAATTGATCGGCGCCACCGACACCACGTCGGGCACTTGGCGCAACGCCGCGAGATCTTCGAGCTGCATGGCATCGAGCTTGTCCACGCCACCGGGCGTGTCCTCGCCGGGCGCGTCCACCCACTGCTGGGTGATCAGGAACAGGTTGCTCTCGTCCAGCCCGGTCGGGCGGTTCACCCGCTCGATGCGCTGGCCGATGATGAACACCGCATTGCAGACGATCGCCAGGGTCAGCGCGATCTGCATGGCGATCAGCACGACACCCGCCTTGTGCTTGCGCAGAGCGGCGAGGATGGGATGCAAGGTCATCGGTCGATCCTCAGTTGCTTTTCAATTGCCACGCGGGCTGCACACGCGACGCACGGAAGGTGGGGTAAAGCCCGGCCAGCAAGGTCGCCAGCACGGCCACCAGCAGCGTGATCGCCAGCAGCGAAAGATCGAGCCGGGCCAGGTCGGAAATGCTCTTGGGCAGCACCAGGCCCACGCTGGCCACACCCACGCCGGTCAGCAGCAGACCCAGCACGCCGCCGGCCGCACCGACCATGCCGGCCTCGGTGAGAAACTGCAGGTAGATCGCCTTGCGCGGCGCACCCAGCGCGCGGCGCACGCCGATCTCGCCGCTGCGGCGCAGGAACTTGGCCAGCAGCAGGCCCACGGTATTGACCAGGCACACCAGCAGCAGACCCAGCGCCACCAGCAGCGACACCTTGGTATCGCGCGGCACCACCTGCTGTTGTTCCAGATAATCGGGCAGGTTGCGCAAGCGGTTGTTGGGCGCCCAGCCGAAACGGCCGGCCTTCTGCTGGTTTTTCGCATACGCGTCCAGGTACTGGCGATACGCGGTGACCGCCGCCGCATCGTCCAGCTCGGCCATGTAGGCGATCCACACGCATTCCGAATGCTGCAGCCCCACGAAACCGGACTCCTTCGGCGTGGCGTTGCAGTTGGTGTTGCCGTTGTTGGGCAGGCCCACCGAGATCGCGCGCTCGAACGGCAGGAAGACGTCCTCGACGTTTTCGCTGAAGCCGCCCGTGTTCGTCACGTCGTAGAAGCGTGGCTGCGGATTCCAGTGATCGAGCACGCCGACCACGCGGTAATCGCGGCCTTCGATGTTCACCGTACGGCCCACGCTGTCGACGTTGCCGAACAGCTTCTCGTTGAGCTTGCTGCTGATCACCGCCACCGCGGCGCGCTGCGCATCGTCCTGCGCGCTCCAGCCGTTGCCGTAGAGAAACGGCACGTCCAGCATCGGGAAGAACTCGCTGTAAACCGCATGGCCGGTGACGTTGAGCGGATGCTTGCCGGCCTGCGCGGGCACCACCGAGGGGGAGATCTGATACATCGCCGATTGCCGTTTGGCACGATGGTCGCGCATCAGCGTGGTGGCATCGAGATAGTCCATCGCATTCGGCGGCTCGCCGTCGTCGGTACCGTTCTTCGGACCCCAGTTGTCGATCTGGGGCACGAACAACTGCGCCGATTTCCACGGGATCGGATCGCCGGAAACGGCGCGAAACACCGAGTACGTCGTCATCGACGCGGCCACGCCGAAGCCGATCGCCAGCACCATCAGCACGGTGAGGCCGGGACTTCGTTTCAGGCTGCGCAGGGCCAGTTCGAGGTAGTAGGCAAACATTCCGAATGCTCCAGAAGAAGTGGCCCCTCCCCCTGCAACGCAGGGGGAGGTTGGGAGGGGGGTAAAGCTTTTGACGTCAGGATCAAAAGTCCCCTCCCCAGCCCTCCCCTGCCTTGCAGGGGAGGGAGAAAAACGTCACACCGAACGCGTGGCCTCCACCGGCGACACGTGCGAGGCGCGCACGGCCGGCGCCAGCACCGCGCCCTGCCCCAGCAGCAGCAACAACACGACACCGCTGGCCACATACGCCAGCGACAACCGCGCCGTTTCGAACTGGCTCACCATCCACAGGTTGATGCCGAACGCCAGCACCACGCCCGCCAGCACGCCGCCGATGCCGATCAGCAGGTTTTCGGTGAGGAAGTAGCCGAGGATGTCGCCGCGCGTGGCGCCCAGTGCGCGGCGTATGCCGATCTGCTTGCGCCGCTGGCCGACCCAGAAGCTGGTCAGGCCCACGATGCCTGCCGCGGTAATCGCCAGCAGCACCGCGCTGATGATGCCCATCAGGATGGCCATGCCGCGGTCGCTGTCGAAGACACGGTGGCGGATCTGCGCGTAATCCTGGATGCCGTCCTTCGGGTCGATGATGCGCAGGCGGCTCTGCGCGTACAGCGCCTTGGGTGCCTCCCGCATCGCAGCAGCAAGCTGGCCCGGTTTCGCGCGCACGATGTAGAACACGCCGCGCGCGTCGTCCGGTCGTGCCGGCCATATCAGCGACTGCCCGGCGTGCAGCTTGTCCCATGGCGATGCACCCTGCCGGTGAAGCGGATCGACGATGCCGATGATGGTGCTGGGCGAGGCAGCCATCGCGTAGAAGCTTTTGCCCAATGCCGAGCCGTCGGGGAAAAGCCGATGGGCCAACGCCTTGCTCACGATCACCTGCGGCGGAACGAGCGCCTGCTGGGTGCCCATCACGAGCACCTCGTCGGAATGGAAATTTCGCCCCGCGACCAACCGCAAGCCCAACGTATCGAGCAGGTGTTCGTCACCCATGTACACCGCCGAGTCGGTGGTGGGCTTGATCTGGTCGGGCGTCATCGTGATGAAGTTGTCCCAGCCGCCACCCTGCAGCGGATAACCGGTGGACGGGGCGGCATTGCGCACGCCGGGCAGCTGGCGCAGCGCGAGCATGTCGGCTCGTACCTGGGCGTCGATCTGCTGGGTTGTCCAGTCGACCGCCCACTGGTTGGCGATCACGAACACATTGGCCTCGTCCACGCCGCTGCGTTCGGACAGGGTGGCCAGGCGCTGGTGGATGATGAACAACGCATTGCAGACGATCGCCAGGGTCAGCGCGATCTGCACCGCGATCAGCAAGGTGCCTGCCTTGTGCCGCCGCAGCGCGACCAGGATGGGTTTGATCTGAAGGCTCATCGTCATCCCTCAGTTGCTCTTCAATTGCCACGCCGGCTGCACGCGCGCCGCGCGCCAGGCCGGGTAGAACGCCGCCAGTACGGTGGCGATGATCGCCACCAGCAAGGTCAACCCCACCAGCGACATATCGAGTTGCGCCAGCTTTGCGATCTGCGGCGGAAACAGCACGCCGACGCCGGCCACGCCGGCTGCGGTCAGGAGCAACCCGAGCACGCCGCCGGCCAGACCGACCGTGCCCGCCTCAATCAAATATTGCGCGTAGATTTCGCGACGCGACGCTCCCAACGCGCGACGCACGCCAATCTCCCCGGCACGGCGCAGGAACTTGGCCAGCAACAGACCGATGGTGTTGACCAGGCAGATCGCGAAGAAGCCCAGCGCCACCAGCAGCGAGATGCGGCTTTCCGGTGGCACCACCCGGCGGACGTCGAGCCACTGCATCACGTCGTACAACCGCACGTTGGGGGACCACGCAAAGCGTCCGGCCTTTTGCTGATCGCTGGCATACCCTTCGAGAAAACGCCGGTAGCGCGCCACGGCGGCGGCGCTGTCCAGTTCCACCCACGCGGTGATCCACACGCAGTTGCTCTGCCGATAGTCTTCCCAACCGGTAAAGGTCAGGCTGCCCCGACAGCTGTTGCCGCCATTGCTGCGCATCTGCAGGTCCTGTGCGCGAGTGAACGGCATGTAGAAATCCGAGGCATCCTTGAAGCCGGTGGTATTGAACAGGTCGAAAAAGCGTGGCTTGGGGTCCCATGGTCGCGTCACCCCCACCACGCGATAGTCGTGGCCGCTGAAGTTGACCGTGCGACCCACGCTGTTCACGCCGCCGAACAGTTTCTGGTTGAGCTGCGCGCTGATCACCACGTCGGAACTGCGCGCCTCGTCATCCTGGGCGCTCCAGCCGCTGCCATACTGGAACGGCACGTCGAACATCGGAAAGAAATCGCCGTAGACGGCGTAACCGTTCGCCGAAACAGGCAGATCACGATCACCGCCCGGCAACACCGACATCTGCACCTGGTACAACAGGGTCTGGCGCTTCGCTTGCTGCGCGCGCATCAGCGCCATGGCATCCACGTAATCCAATGCATCCGGCGGCTCGCCCTGGAGGTTTTGCTGCGGCCCCCAGTTGTCCACCAGCGGCGTGAACAATTGCGCGGATTTGCCAGGAATCGGGTTGCCGGACACCGCACGAAAGACGGCATACGTGGTCATCGACGCCGCCACGCCAAACCCGATCGCCATCACCATCAACGCCGTCAGCGCCGGGTTGCGGCGCAGGCTGCGAAGACCGAGTTGGAAGTAGTAGGCGAACATGCTCAAGACCTGGGATTGGGGATTTGGGATTCGGGATTCGGAAAAGCGGTGGACGCGCGAGCTGTGGCTTTTGCGAATCCCGAATTCCCAATCACGAATCCCGGCCGCTCAGCCGCGGGCTTCGCCGGTGGCGACCTGGGCGGGGTGAAAACGCGGGTCTTCCGACAGTTCCACCACCTGGCCGTCGATGATGTGCACGTTGCGCTGGGCGCGTGCGGCCAGTTCCGGGTCGTGCGTGACCATCACGATGGTGGCGCCTTCGCGGTGGATGTCTTCCAGCAGCTCCAGCACGCTGCGCGCCATTTGCGTATCCAGGTTGCCGGTGGGCTCATCCGCCAGCAGCAGGCGCGGCGAGCCGGCGAGTGCGCGGGCGATGGCCACGCGCTGCTGCTGGCCGCCGGAGAGTTCGGCCGGGTAGTGCTTGGCACGCGAGGCCAGGCCCACGCGCTCCAGCGACTCCATGATCCGCTGCTTGCGCTCGGCCGCCTTCATGCCGCGATAGCGCAGCGGCACCTCGATGTTGTCGAACACGTTGAGGTCGGGGATCAGGTTGAACGCCTGGAAGATGAAGCCGATCTTCTCGTTGCGGATCTTCGAGCGGGCGTTGTCGTTGAGGTTGCTCACCTCGATGCCGTCGAGGTGGTATTCGCCGCCGCTGAAAGTTTCCAGCAGGCCGGCGATGGTGAGGAAGGTGGTCTTGCCCGAGCCGGACGGACCGGTCACGGCCACGAATTCGCCCTCTTTCACGTCGATGTTGAAATCGCGCAACGCATAGGTCTCCACCACTTCGGTGCGGTAGACCTTGGACAGGTGGGTCATCTTGAGCATGGGTGTCATCCCTCAGTGGTGGTTATTTTTGGCCCCTCCCCCTGCTAGCAGGGGGAGGTTGGGAGGGGGTAACGCTTTTGATTTCAAGATCAAAAGCG
>NZ_AJXU01000082.1 GCF_000264315.1 Rhodanobacter fulvus Jip2 | reverse complement strand
GAGCAGGGGAGGGAGAAAATCGTCAGTTGCTGATGGCCACGGTGGTCGCGCCCTTGAAGCTGTCGGTGCCGGAGATCACGATGCGGTCGCCCTCCTTCAGGCCATCGAGGATTTCCACCTTGTCGATGCTGGAGGCGCCCACGCGGATCGGGGTCTTGGTGGCGATGTCGTCGTGCACCAGGTAGGCGTAGCTGCCGCCGGATTCATCCACGAAGGAGCCGCGCTGCACGGTCAGCACGTTGTCGCGCTTGTCCAGCAGCACGCGCACCGACAGGCGCTGGTTCTGCCGCAATTGCTTGGGCGTGTCGGCCTTGAAGCGCAGCCGCGCCGCCACCTGGCCGTTGACCACCTCGGGCGAGATCGCGCTGACCAGGCCTTGCCACACGTGGCCGTTGCCGCTGATCTCGCCGGCCATGCCGATGCCAAGATCGCGGGCGAAGCTTTCCGGCACCTGCATTTCCACCTGCAGCGCGGAGAGGTCGATCACGCTGAGCAGTTGCGCGTCTTTCGCCACCGTGGCGCGCTCGGCGATGAACAGCTGGCCGACCTGGCCGTCCACCGGCGATTTCACGTTGAGGTCGTCGACCTGGCGCTGCAGATCCTTCACCAGCAGCAACTGGCGTTCGTGCGCCAGCTTCTTCGACTGGATGTCGAAGTTGAGGCTGGCGTTGTCCATGCCCAGGTCGGCCTTCGCGTGCTGCAACGTGATCTGCGCCTTGTGCAGCGCGTCCTTGGCGCGGTCCACGTCCATGCCCGGCACGGCACCCTTGCCGAATGCCTTCTCGTTACGATCGAGATCGCGCTCGGCGGCCTGCTCGTCGATCTTGGCGTTGTCGTACGCCTTCTGCAGTTCGCCGCGCTGTTTGCGCGCATCGATCTGGGCGCGCTGGTAATCCACTTCCATCGCGTCGGCGTTGCTCTGTTCCTGCGCCAGCTTGTTGGTCAGCTCGGGGCTCACGATGGTGGCCAGCACCTGGCCTTCTTTCACCGTATCGCCCGCGTGCACCTTCAACGTCACCGCGCCGCCCGACGTGGCGTACAACGTGGGGCTGACCGCCGCCACCACCTTGCCCTCGGCCGCGATGTCGCGCACGAACGGCCCGCGCTCCACCGTGGCAAACGACAGCCGCGAGCTGCTGACCGACGCGGAGGCGGAAAACATCCGCCCGATACCCGGCGCCAGCCACACCAGCAGGGCCAGCACGGCCACGCCGACGCCCGCCAGAATCACCCGTCGCCGACGGTTGGGTTTGACCTCGACCATGCGGTCTTGCGCGGAGGTGTCACGAATCATCTTGCCCTTCCCGACCGCGGACAGCGCGGTTGCACGAGAGGGATTGCAAGCGATGTGCCAGCGAGGATGGCTGGTTATATTTCCATAAAATCAATGGGTTGGATATTTGACCATCGCTACGCGGAGTGTCCGCGGACAAGGGCGCGGACAGGCGGACAGGTTGGGGGGACAGCGCCCCCTTCCGCCCTTCGGGCACCTTCCCCCGTGAAACGGGGGAAGTGATCGGACTCCTCGAAACAGCCAACTTCCTTCCCCCGCTTGCGGGGGAAGGTGCCCGCAGGGCGGAAGGGGGGCGCTCTTCAAACCCCGGCCATCCTCTCCAGCGGCAACGCCTCAGCCCGCGCAACCTGCCCCGCCACCCGTTGTCCCGCCATGGAAGCCACCGATGCAAGGCGCCCATCAAACACGCGCAAGCCGGCCAAGGCCCGCCAGGCAAAACAACACAAGCGCGCACTTCTCGGCTGGAAACGCCGCGACATACGCCAGCCAACCGGAGGCTCCACGCCCTCGCCCGCCGCCAGCAACCGATCCCAGGCGAGATAGTCGGTATCCGGCAGCAGATGCAACCGGGCCTGGGTGGCGCCGCGGACATCCACGCACTCGATCCACTCGCGCGGCCCCTCCGTGGTCACCTCGCCCACTTCCGCCAGCCAGTGCGTGCGCAACAACGGCTGCAGATCGGCCGAACCCAGCAGCCAGCCAGGAGGCGACCGGGTGTCAGCACACTCGCCTGGCAGATACAACACGCAGCCGAGGGCCGGCAACCGACGCATCAGTTCCAGCGGCGTGATCCGCCGCCAGCGCCGGGTGACGTGGGTAGGTGCGGGGTGATAGCCCAGACACTGCAGGATGGAAAATGGACGGCCAAACATGGATCACCTCGACGGTGGCCCGGCTGGCGCATGCGCACTGGCTGAGGCGTGGAGACTGGGGGTGGCTCGGGTTACTTGGTGAGGATCAACTTGTCGTTGCGGGTCAGGCGCAAGTGGTACTCGTTGCCCTGATGCTGGATCACCAGCTCACGCGCGCCGTCGAGCAGCGCGAGACTGCTGACGCGGCGTACCGCACTGGTGGTCATCGACAGGGGACGCCGACGCGATTCGCCAATGGAAACGGCGGGGGACGACAACAACAGGGACGAAGGCGGCATCGGGAGCTCCAGCGCGGCGACGGTTTAGAGATGATAATGATTCTCATTACCCTGTCAACCGCCCGCGCCGCCTCCCGCGAAACCCCCGTTCAGCCCGCCATCGCCTGTTCGATCCGCTGCGCGACGGCGGCATCCAGCCGCGGCAGCACGTCCATGGCGCCCAGGTTGTGCTCGAGCTGCTCCAGCCGGCTGGCGCCCAGCATCACGGTGGAGACGTGCGGATTCAGCAGGCACCAGGCCAGCGCCAGTTGCACCTGGCTCACGCCGAGGTCGTCCGCGATCGTCTTCAGCGCGCGCACCTTGCCGATGCGCTTGTCCAGCCCCTCACCCAGCAGGCTGTCGCGCAGCCATTCGAAACCCGCCTGCGCCAGTCGCGAATCCGGCGGCACGCCGTTGTTGTACTTGCCGCTGAGCAGGCCGGACGCCAGCGGTGACCAGATGGTGGTGCCCATGCCATAGGCGTCGTACAGCGGCGCGTATTCCACCTCCACCCGCTGGCGATGCAGCAGGTTGTATTCGGGCTGCTCCATCACCGGCGCGTACATGTGGTTTTCGCGGGCCACGCGATGCGCCTCGTGGATCTCATCGGCCGACCATTCGCTGGTGCCCCAGTACAACACCTTGCCCTGGCGGATCAGCGTATCCATCGCCGCCACGGTTTCCTCCATCGGCGTTTCCGGATCGGCGCGATGGCAGAAATACAGATCCAGGTAATCCACCCGCAGCCGCTGCATGGCCTGGTGGCAGGCCTCGATCACGTGCTTGCGCGAGAGGCCGCGCTGGGTCGGCAACGGGTTCACCGCCGAGCCGAAAAACACCTTGCTGGACACGCAATAGCTGTCGCGCGGAAAGCGCAGGTCGGCCAGCACGTCGCCCATCACTTCCTCGGCCACGCCGTGGTTGTAGATCTCGGCGTTGTCGAAAAAATTGACCCCGCGCGCGTGCGCCAGCGCCAGCAACTCGCGCGCCTGCGTGCGATCCACCTGCTTCCCGAACGTCACCCACGCGCCAAACGACAACGCGGAAAGCTGCAGGCCGGATTTGCCAAGGCGACGGTATTGCATGGGCGTTTCTCCATGGATCGGATGAGGTGCGCGACCGCAGCCAGCTACGGCGACGAACTGCCGACATTACCTCAGCTGACCTCAGCGCCGCGAGAAAGGCGGGCGGATCGGTGGAAAAAAACGTGGCGAACGTTCCCTCGCCTTCAGGCCGACGGTCGCTTGTACGTGGTCACCTGCGTCCACAGCGCCCGCGTCAGGGCAACGACCTCGTCGTGGCTGAGCTCCGTCTCGGCGCCGACGAACACCTCCATCATCACGCCACGCTCAGCCACCACCACCTGCCGGAGGGGTCCGGTCGGCTCGCTGCCGAAACCCACCGCCACTTCGGCCAGATCGCCAAATTCAGGCGATCCCGGGTTTCCGTAAGTCTGTCCGGCCTCGGCCAGGGTCAATCGCAAGGCTTGATCAAACTGGCGCGAGCCGCCCGCTGCGGCATGCGTGAGAAGCCCGACCTCGATGCGCCCACCATTGTTGTCGTCCCCGTCGACATGGAACTGGCAAGTACCCGAGCCACGCTCGACGACAGGCGCCCCATGCAGCGCTGAAGTCGCCGCCTCCAGCATCAGCGCGCAAACGTCGACGTTCTTCTCCGACGCCACCCGATGGTTGCAGCCGGCCAGCAACAACAGCGGGAAAACCATCAGGACGTGGCGTGACCCATGGAAGGACCGAAACCACGCCTTCCCCGCCCGCACGGAAACCGGGCCCGTAAAGCATCCGGGCCCATGAGTGTCTGGAGCATGCATCGGTCTATCCCCTGTCGATGATCAAGCGGCCAAGCGTCTTGCGGACCATACGCGACAACCGGGGGCACCGGAATGTGCATGCCATTCCCAGGAACGCCCGCACCAGCAGAGCCGCTAGATATTCGTCCCGTCGGACGGCGCCTTGCTGCCCAAGGGCGATGCCCCGGGCAAACCCGCCGCCGCAGGCGGGCACGGCGCGCCCACGCCAAACGACGTCATCGACAGCGAGCCATAGGCGTAACCATCCACCAGCACCTTCGGCGTTTCCCCGGTGGCCGCGCTGAACCCGGCGATGTATAGCAGCGGCAGGAAATGCTCCGGCGTGGGCGCCACCCGGCCGAAGTCGCGATGCGACACCAACTGCGCCGCATCCGCGGGGCGATCCGTCATCACGTCGATCGCCTCCTCGCTGAACGGCCGCACCCAGTCGAAACCCAGGTCGGGCGAACGCCCGTCCATGGCGCGCAGGTTGTGCACCACATTGCCGCTACCCATCAACAACACGCCGCACTGGCGCAGCGATGCCAGCCGAATGCCCAGCTCCACGTGATAACGCGCGGGCTCGGCGGCGTTGATCGACAACTGCACCACCGGCACGTCGGCATCCGGAAACGCATGCACCAGCACCGACCAGGTGCCGTGATCCAGCCCCCAGCTGTCCGCATCCGCCCCCACGTAATCGGGCTTCGCCACCTCCGCCACTTCCTCGGCCAGCTCCGGCAACCCGGGTGCCGGGTAATCCACATCGAACAGCGCTTGCGGAAAGCCGTAGAAATCGTGGATCGTCTTCGGCCGCGCCATCGCCGTCACTGCCGTGGCATTCACGTACCAATGCGCCGACACCATCAGGATCGCGCGGGGCTTCGGCACCGAGGCGCCAAACGCGCGCCAGGTTTCCGTATAGCGGTTGTGTTCGAGTGCGTTCATCGGGCTGCCGTGGCCGAGGAAGGCGGCGGGCATGAGGGTTGGATTTGGCATGGTTACCTCCGTGAACAACGGACATTACATCTGCAGCCGGCCTACAAGGTGGCATCCATTCAGGTTGAACCATGGCCTATCCTCGGTCCATGCCTCGACCGAAATTCTGCCTGTTGGTTGTCACTTGACAACTAAATGGGATCAACCTAACGTTCGCAAGGAGCTCCATTGGCTAGAAAGCCGCACCCAAAGGCCGAGATAGAAGCTGCTCTCAAGCATGCCGAGGAGAGCGGCTGGCGCATCGAGATCGGCGGTTCGCATGCCTGGGGAAAGATGTATTGCCCCTACAACGATGCGACCTGCCGCTGCGGAGAGTTTTGCATCGCCAGCATCTGGAGCACGCCCAGAAATGCCGGAAGCCATGCAAAGCAGATTCGGCGAGTGGTAAACAACTGCACGTCACATCGCGGCGGGACATCAGTAACGAGCGGAGGCTGACAATGACCGACTATGAGTTCACGTTGAAATTCAGCTTGCCAAGTTCGGGAGCTGACCCGGATCAGTACATCGAAGCACTGGCTGCGGCCGGCTGCGATGACGCGCTCATCGGCATCGGTCAAAGTGGTCGCATTGCCCTGGATTTCACTCGCACAGCGAAATCCGCGTTCGAGGCCATTTCGTCCGCTCTGCAAGATGTGCGCAAGGCCATTCCCACAGCCGTGCTGGTTGAAGCGTCGCCGGATTTCGTTGGCTTGACCGACGTTGCGGACATCGCGGGCTTTACCCGGCAAAACATGCGCAAGCTGATGATCGGCAACATGTCCACATTTCCTGTGGCGATTCACGAGGGAAAGCCGGCGTTGTGGCATCTGGCGACGATTTTGACGTGGCTCAACGAGCAACAGGACCGCGTTGTCGACGTTGCGCTGCTGGAAGTGGCCAGAACCAACATGGCGCTGAACATCGCCAAGGAAACACGCAAGCTGGCTGGAGCAACCTTGCCGAAGAAACTTGCGCCGCTATTCGCCTAGCAAGCGCAACCCGGCAAACACGCTCACCCCACACTCCACAGTCCCACTCCCAACACCACCGCCGCAAACACGCCCGCAATCACGTCGTCGATCATCACCCCGAACCCGCCCTTCACCCGCCGATCCAGCCAGCGGATGGGCCAGGGTTTCCAGACGTCGAACAGGCGGAACAGGGCGAAGGCGGCGACCGGCATCCACCAGGCCAGGCCGGTGGGCGGCAGCAATGCGGCGATGCCCAACGGCAGCAGCGCGATCCATTGGCCGATGAATTCGTCCCAGACCAGGCTGCGGTGGTCGTCCACGCCCAGCGCGCGGCCGGCGATGGCGCAGGCTCCTGCGCCGATGGCGAAGCCGACCAGCAATGCCACGACGTAAAGCGGCAACGGCAGCTGGCGCAGCGCCAGCCAGGGAATGAAGGCGGCGGCCGAGCCGAAGGTGCCTTGCGCGATCGGTGCCAGGCCGGAGCCGAAACCGCAGGCCAGCCAGCCGGCGGGAGTGGCAAGCAGGGCGCGACGCTGGTCGGGGCTGAGGGTCTTTTTGGCGCTCATGCGAAATGTTCCCAGCCCTTCATGGTGACGGTGAGCTCGCTGCCATCGGCGGCGCGCACGCGTACGCCATGCCCTTCGGTGATGCGGCCGATGCGGGTCACGGGGCAACCGGCTTCGGCCAGCGCGGCCAGTGCGTCCGCCAGCCGCGGCGGCGGCACGGTGAAGCAGAGTTCGTAGTTGTCGCCGCCGCTCAGCGCCAGCTGAATCGATTCATCCTCGCCATGCAGTTCGCGCAGCGCGGGCGAGCGCGGCAGTTGTGCCGCTTCCAGTTCCGCGCCCACGCTGCTGGCTTCGCAGATATGGCCCAGGTCCGCCAGCAAGCCGTCGGAAATATCCACGCAGGCGGTGGCCAGCCCACGCAGGGCAGTGCCGGCGGCGACGCGCGGATCAGGTCGGGTCAATCGTTCGATCAGGAACTGGCGAAGAATGGCTTGGTGCGCGTCATCCTGCGGCGGCTCACGCAAGGCGTACAACCCGGCCAGCGCATCGCCCAGCGTGCCGGTGACCAGCACCTCGTCGCCCACCTGCGCGCCGGCGCGGGTCAGCGCCTGGCCGGGCGGCACAAAGCCGTGCACGGCCACGCTGATGCACAGCGGCCCGCCGGTGGTGTCGCCGCCGACCAGCGCCAGCCGGTGCGGTTGCGCCAGTTGCGCGAAACCTTCGGCGAAGCCGTCCACAAAGGGCGCGTCGGCCCTGGGCAGGGTCAGCGCCAGCAAGGCCCAGGCGGGCGTGGCGCCCATCGCGGCAAGATCGGAGAGGTTGACTGCCAGCGCTTTCCAGCCCAGGTCGGCGGGGGCAGTGCCGGGCAGGAAATGCGTGCCTTCCACCATGGTGTCGATGGCCACCACCAGCTCCTGCCCCGCCGGCACGGCCAGCACGGCCGCATCGTCGCCGATGCCCAGGCGCACGTCGTCGCGCGGCTGCGCGGTGAGTTCGCGGATGCGATCGATCAGCCGGAATTCCATCGGTGCGCCTGGTTGCTTTTTTGTGGGAGCGGCTTCAGCCGCGATGCTCTTTTGCGGGGAATCGGGAATCGGGAATCGGGAATCGGGAATCGGGAATCGCAAAAGCATCGCGGCTGAAGCCGCTCCCACAGATAGGTGGCTTCAGCTGCGGGTTTTCTCGACCGCGCGCAGTTCGCTGGCGAGTTTGTCCAGCACGCCGTTGACGTAGCTGTGGCCGTGGTCGGCGCCGAAGCGCTTGGTGACTTCGATGGCCTCGTTGATCACCACGCGGTACGGCACGTCGGGGCGGAATTTCAGTTCGTAGGCGGCCAGGCGCAGCGCGGCGCGTTCGATCGGGTCGATCTGGGCGACTTCACGGTCGATGTGCGGGCGCAGGCTTTCGTCCAGTGCATCGACGTTCGTTTCGACGCCGTGCAGCAGGTCCTCGAAATATTCCAGGTCGGCCACTTCCATGTCCTGCTCGTGGCGGAACTGGTCGATCACCGCGTTCATGTGGCTGCCGCTCAACTGCCATGCGTACAACGCCTGCAACGCGCGGCGGCGGGCACGCGAGCGCGCCTGCATGTCGATGCCTTGCTGGCTCATGCCAGTTGGCCGTACAGGTTGACCATTTCCAGCGCGGCCATGGCCGCATCCGCGCCCTTGTTACCGGCCTTGGTGCCGGAGCGCTCGATCGCCTGCTCGATGCTGTCGGTGGTGAGCACGCCGAACGCCACCGGCACGCCGGATGCGTACGCGGCCTGCGCCAGGCCCTTGGCGCATTCGCCGGCCACGTAGTCGAAGTGCGGGGTGGAACCGCGGATCACCGCGCCCAGCGCGATCACTGCCGTGTACTTGCCGCTGTTGGCCAGCTTGTGCGCGGCCAGCGCGATCTCCCAGGCGCCGGGGACGCGAACCAGGTCGATCGCATCGTCCGCCACGCCGTGGCGCACCAGCGCGTCGCGCGCACCGGCCACCAGCGGTTCGACGACAAAGCCGTTGAAGCGGCCGGCGACGATGACAAAGCGGCCTTTGGGCGTGGCGAAATCGCCTTCGATGATCTTCATTGCGAGGTTCCTTGGTGGGCGTGGCCCAGGCTGACCGGGCATTTTACGGGTTTGCAGGCCGTGCTGCTCGCTCAGCTCCCTCCCCTGCTCGCAGG
>NZ_AJXU01000081.1 GCF_000264315.1 Rhodanobacter fulvus Jip2 | reverse complement strand
GAGGGTTGGGGAGGGGTCGCTTTTGATCTTGAAATCAAAAGCGTAACCCCCTCACCTAAAGGACTCCCTACAGTCGCCGACCTCCCCCTGCTTTGCAGGAGGAGGAGCGGCTACGGAGATAAATGCGGGTATCCGCTGAAACTCAACTGCGCCTCGCCGGCGCCTACCCGCAACCGCGCCAGTGCGCCGAACGGCAGCGTGAACTTGTCCGGTTCGTGGCCGGTTGGCAGGCCGTCGATCACCGGGATGCCGCTAGCGGTGCGGATCTGCCCAAAGCTGTCGGCCAAGCCATAGCCGTTGTCGTAGCCGCTGGGCCGGCACTGGCTGAAATCACCCAGCAGTAGCGCGCGCTGTCGCCCCAGCACGCCGGACAGGTGCAGTTGGTACAGCAGCCGCTCGATCCGGAATGGCGGTTCGCCCACGTCCTCGACGAACAAAATGCCGCCCTCTATCGCGGGAAAATACGGCGTGCCGACCAAGCTGCACAGCACCGCCAGGTTGCCGCCCCACAGCGGGCCTTCCGCGTCCAGCTCGGTGGTGGACGCGGTGCGCCACGACACGTGCGAATCGGGCGAACGGGCGGTCTGCCAGAAATGCCGCCAGGTGAAATCACTCAGCGCTTCCGCGCCGAAATCCGCGCCCAGCATCGGGCCGCTGAAGGTGCACAGCCCACTTTTCGCATGCAGCGCCAGTTGCAGCGCGGTGAAATCGCTATAGCCGACCAGCAGCGTGTTGCTGCCGCCCAGCCGCTCGCGCAAGGCGTCGTAATGCAGGTCGGCCAGCAGCCGGGTGGCGCCGTAGCCGCCGCGGATGGCCAGCGCGATATCCGGCAGCGCATCCAGCGTGGCCAGCGCATTGATATCCGCCGTGCGTTGGGCGTCGCTGCCGGCGTAGCGCTGCTCACTGCGGTCGAGTACATCCAGGGCATCCACGACGCAACCGGCCACGCGCAACCGCTCCACGCCGCGCGTCATGGCGGCGCGATCGTGCGGATAGCCGGAAGGGGCGATCAGGCGGATGCGGGTTTCGGGCATGGGCTTGGGTTCGGTGGGCGACGGTCGATTATGCGGCGATGGGGTGGCGGTTGCAGGGCGGAGACATGGCGCGATGTGTGGGAGCGGCTTCAGCCGCGATGCTCTTGGCTCTTCCAAATCCCGAATCCCGGATCCCGAATCCCGTAAAAAGCATCGCGGCTGAAGCCGCTCCCACAGGTTCAGGGCCGGTACGGTCAAACGTACTCGACAACCTCCAGATCGAAACCGCCCAGGCCCACCAGCTTGCGCGGCGTGCCGATCACGCGCAGGCGGTGCACGCCGAGGTCGGCCAGAATCTGCGCGCCCAGGCCCAGTTCGCGCCACTCCTGTTGCGCGTCGCGTGCCGGTTCGGGCTGGGGCTGGCGCTGCAGCCCGGCCAGCAGGGCGTCGGGCGTGTCGTCGCCCGACAGCACCAGCAGCACGCCGCGATCCTCGTCGGCGATGCGGCGCAGGGCCGCGGTCAGGGTTATGCCGAGGTCGTCGCGTTGCAGATGCAGCACGTCGGACAAAGTGTTGCGCACGTGCACACGCGACAGCACCGGCGCGCCGTCATCCACCGTGCCGCGCACCAGGGCGAAGTGCAGGCCCTTGCGGATCACGTCGCGGTACGCGACCAGCCGGAACGCACCGAACTCGGTCTGTACATCTTCCTCGTGCACGCGCTGCACCGTCTTCTCGGTTTCCAGCCGGTGACGGATCAGGTCGGCGATGGAGCCGATCTTCAGGCCATGCTTGCGCGCAAAAATCTCCAGCTCCGGCCGCCGCGCCATCGAGCCGTCTTCATGCAGGATCTCGATCAGCACCGCCGCCGGTTCCAGCCCCGCCAGCGCTGCCAGGTCGCAGCCCGCTTCGGTGTGACCGGCGCGGCTCAGCACGCCGCCCGGCAGCGCGGTCAGCGGAAAGATGTGCCCGGGCTGGGTCAGGTCCTGCGGCTTCGCATCCGCCTGCGCCGCCACCTGGATGGTGCGCGCGCGGTCGTGGGCGGAAATGCCGGTGGTGACGCCTTCGGCCGCCTCGATCGAGACGGTGAAGTTGGTGTGGTAGGCCGAGGTGTTGTCGCTGACCATCGGCTTCAGGCCCAACTGGCGCGTGCGTTGCTCGGTGAGGGTGACGCAGACCAGGCCACGCGCCTCGCGCACCATGAAGTTGATGTCTTCGGCGCGCACTTTCTCGGCGGCCATGATCAGGTCGCCCTCGTTCTCGCGGTCTTCGTCATCGACGATGACGACCATGCGGCCGGCGCGGATGTCTTCGAGGATGTCGGGGATGGTGTTGAAGGGCATGGGTGTTCCTTGGGAAGGATGTTCTCCCTCCCCTGCTCGCAGGGGAGGGTTGGGGAGGGGTTGCTCTTGATCTGAAAATCAAAAGCCTTACCCCCTCCCAACCTCCCCCTGCGAACAGGGGGAGGAGCAAAGAGATCAGGCGAAACCGTGTTGCTTGAGGAAGGCCTCATCCAGCTTCGGCGTCTCGCCGCTGGACAGCAGCCGCTCGATATAGCGCGCCACCACATCCACCTCGATGTTCACCGCATCGCCCACGCGACGCGCGTGGAACGCGGTGTGCTCGACCGTGTGCGGGATCAGGTTGACGCCGAAGCGATGGCCCGACACTTCGTTGACAGTGAGGCTGGTGCCGTCGATGCAGACCGAGCCTTTGGCGGCGATGTAGCGCGACAGGCTGGCAGGCACTTCGAAGGTCCAGCGCTGGGAGCGGCCATCGGGCGTGATCGACACCACCTTGCCCAGCCCGTCGACATGGCCGGAAACCATATGGCCGCCCAGACGGTCGGCCAGGCGCAAGGCCTTTTCCAGATTCACCGGATCGCCGGCCTTCAGTTTTCCCAGCGAAGTCAGCGACAGCGTTTCGTTGGAGACGTCCGCCGCGAAACCGCGCGCTTCCAGCGTGACCGCCGTGAGGCAGACGCCGGAGACGGCGATGGAATCGCCCAGTTGCACGTCGGCGAGATCGAGGTCGGCGGTATCGACGTGCAGCCGCACGTCACCGCCGCGCGGTTCGAGCCGCGCGATGCGACCCACGCATTGAATGATGCCGGTAAACATCAGCGCACCTCCGGCGGGAGGGCGAGGCGATGCCATGACTGAATGATTTTCATGAAACGTTTCCCGCGTCGAAAAAAGCGAAAAACGCCTCAAGGCATGAGGCCTGACGCACGCCGCGAAGCGTGTGCCGTGCCGTCTTCTCTTTATCCGGACTTTGAGGATGTGGTTGCCCGCATCCAACCGTCGGCTCCGGCATTGGACCGGATCTGCTGACCTTCCGCATGGCGGAAGCGCTCGCGGGCTCGCCTCGAAAGGCCTACCGCCGGTGGGGAATTTCGCCCCGCCCTGAAGACGTCGTACTGCCGGCAAAGCCGACTGGCGGAGTCTAGCACCATCGCCAACAAGCCCATGCTCTTTGTGGGAGCGACTTCAGTCGCGATGCTCTCCAGGATGTCGAAGCAAAGGCATCGCGACTGAAGTCGCTCCCACAAGGGCGGCGCGCGCCGAGCTACAACCCGATGCGCTGCCCGGTCTTGCGTCGGTAATCGCGCAAAACCTGATCCATCACCCAACTGGTACGCACGCCGCTTTCGGTGACGTCCGGGCAACTGCCCGGATGGCCGGTGAGCTCGGCCACGATGGTTTCGATCAGCGGCTGCTGGATGGCGCGCGGGTTTTCGATGTTGAATTCGCGCACGCCGGCGGCGTTCTCCAGCCGGATGGGGCCGTCGCCGAAGGTGGCGAAGGAAAGCCGGCCCGCATCACCCACCACTTCGGTGAGGTCGTGCCGCTGCAGCGCATCGAAATTCCACAGGCCGGTGCCGATCATGCCGTTGCCGAACGCGAACGCCATCGCCACGCTGTCCTCCGCCGGATAGCTGCCGCGCTGGTTGCTGGCGTGGCCGCTGACGCTGGTGATGGGGCCGAACAGCCAGTCCAGGATGTTCAGCGTGTGGCAGCCGATGTCCACGAACAAGCCACCGCCGGAGATCTCCGGGCGCACGTGCCAGTGCACCGACTGCGGCTCGCTGTAACGCGGGTTGTGCGCCGCGGTGTGCACGCAATGCACCGAGCGCGGCGTGCCGATGGCGTGCTGGTCGAACAGCAGCTCGCGAATCTTGTGGAAGCGCGGCAGCATGCGCCGGTAATACGCCACGAACACCGGCACGTTGGCGGCGCGGCCGGCGGCCACGATGGCCGCGCACTCGGCCGCGTCCATCGCCATAGGCTTTTCCACGTAGACCGGCTTGCCCGCCGCGATGCTCATCAGCGCGTAGTGCTTGTGCGATGACGGCGGCGTGGCGACGTAGACGGCATCCACGTCGGGATCGTCGACCAGCGCCTGGCCGTCGTCGTACCACTTCGGCACGCCATGGCGCTGCGCGTAGTCGCGCGCTTTTTCGCCGTTGCGGCGCATCACCGCCACCAGCGCGGAATGCGGGGTTTTCTGGAACGCGGGGCCGCTCTTGATCTCGGTGACGTCGCCGCAACCGATGATGCCCCAGCGGATGGTTTCGGGATGGGCACTGCTCATGCGACGGGCTCCTTGTGCGGAAAGATGATCGGGTGCGCCGGGGCGCGGCAGAAGTCAGCCCGGCCGCAGGCGCAGGCGGATGTCCGGCCCCAGCATGCGCTGGTCCAGCAGGCGCAACGACCAGCGCGAGGCCATGTCGGTCAGGCTGGGCAGGTGCATCAATGGCGCCGCTTCGCTGCCCAGCAGCAACGGCGCGATGTACAGCAGCAGCTCGTCGACCAGGCCGGCGGCGAACAGCGCACCGCACAACCTGGGGCCGGCTTCCACGTGGATTTCGTTGACATCGCGTTGGGCCAGCAGGGCCAGCACCGCGTGCAGATCGAAGGCATCGGCCGGCGTGGGTAGCGCGAGGCGCTTGATGTGCGCGAAGCGGTCGTCGGTGCAGGAAGAGGCGGATTCCCCATGGATTAGCAGGGTCGGCGCCGAGCCATCGAGCACGTGACTGCCGGCGGGGGTGCGTAGTTGCCGATCCAGGATGACGCGCAGAGGCTTGAAGCCCTCTCCTCCAAGCTTGCTTGGGGGAGAGGGTTGGGTGAGGGGGGCTCTGGCTTCAAAAGCAGCCCCCTCACCCCAACCCTCTCCCCCGGCGGAGCCGGGGGAGAGGGAGCTAGAAGCGAGCCGCACGGTGAGGCGGGGGTTGTCGGCCAGCACGGTGCCGCTGCCGCTGAGGATGGCCGAGCTGCGCGCGCGCCAGCGCTGCACGTCGGCGCGGGCGGCCTCGCCGGTGATCCACTTCGAATCGCCGTTGGCCAGCGCGGTGCGGCCGTCCAGGCTCATCGCCAGCTTCACCCGCACGAACGGGCGGCCGCGCTCGATGCGGCTGAAAAACCCGATATTCAGTTCGCGCGCGGCTTCACGCATCAGGCCGGTTTCGACCGCGATGCCGGCGGCGCGCAAGCGACTCACGCCGCGGCCATCGACCTGATCGAACGGGTCTTCGGCCGCCACCACCACCCGCCCTACCCCGGCGGCGATCAACGCATCGGCACATGGCGGCGTGCGGCCGTGATGGGCGCACGGTTCGAGCGTGACGTAGGCGGTGGCGCCGCGGGCACGTTCGCCGGCCTCGCGCAAGGCGTAGACCTCGGCGTGCGGTTCGCCCGCGCGTTGGTGAAAACCGGTGCCGACCACCTCGTCGCCGTGGGCGATCACGCAACCCACGCGTGGGTTCGGTGCTGTGGTGTAGAGGCCGCGTTCGGCCAGACGCAAGGCGTGGGCCATGTGGGCGTGGTCGGTGGCGGAGAAAGAGGCGCTCACCGCACCGCTCCTACAGGGCGGCGGTGCACGTCACTTGCCTTCACGCTTGCCGCCGCCCAGCAGGGGCAACTGCAGATCGGACAACCCCGGCAAATCACGCTCCAGCTTCTCGATTTCCTCGCGGAACGCGTGCACATCCTCGAACTTGCGGTAGACCGAGGCGAAGCGCACGTACGCCACCTGGTCCAGATTCTTCAGCTCGCGCATCACCAGCTCGCCCAGCTGGCGCGACGGAATCTCGCGCTCGCCGCTGCGGCGCAGGTCGTTGATGATGGTGCGCACGGCGCTGTCCACATCATGGCTGGGCACCGGCCGCTTCTGCAGCGCGCGCTCGAAACTCACCCGCAATTTGCGCTCGTCGAACGTCTCGCGCCGCTCGCCACTCTTGACGATCGTCGGCAACTTCAATTCGGCCGTCTCGAACGTATTGAACCGCTCGCCACACTGCGGACACTCGCGCCGGCGCCGCACCGTGCTGCCGTCCTCGGTCAGCCGCGAGTCGATCACCCGGGTGTCTTCGTGCTGGCAGAAGGGGCAGTGCATTTTTACGGGATTCGGGAGACGGGATTCGGGATTCGTGAGAAGCGCAAACGCGCGGGAATCCGGGTTCTTCCGAATCCCGAATCCCGAATCTCGATTCCCGGCTTCTCAGCCATACACCGGGAACTTGCGGCACTGTTCAGTGACCTTGCCGCGCACCGCGGCGATCACCGCCTCGTCTTCCGGCGCATCCAGCACGTCGCAGATCCAGTTCGCCAGTTCGGTCACGTCCGCTTCCTTGTAGCCGCGGGTGGTGACGGCGGGCGTGCCCACGCGCAGGCCGGAGGTGACGAAGGGCTTGCGCGGGTCGTTGGGGACGGCGTTCTTGTTGACGGTGATATGGGCCTTGCCCAGCGCTTCCTCGGCGGCCTTGCCGGTGACGTCCTTGCCGATCATGTCGACCAGCATCAGGTGGTTTTCGGTGCCGCCGGAGACGATCTTGTAGCCGCGCTCGATGAACACCTTGGCCATCGCTTTGGCGTTCTTCACCACCTGCGCCTGGTATTCCTTGAACTCGGGCTCCAGCGCTTCCTTGAACGCCACCGCCTTGGCCGCGATCACGTGCATCAGCGGGCCACCCTGGATGCCGGGGAACACGATCGACTGCAGCTTCTTCTCGATTTCTTCGCCCGCACCCTTGCTCACGATGAGACCGCCGCGCGGTCCGCGCAGGGTCTTGTGCGTGGTGGAGGTGACTACGTGCGCGTGCGGCAGCGGGCTGGGGTAGACGCCCGCGGCGATCAGGCCGGCGACGTGGGCCATGTCCACGAAGAACAGCGCGCCCACCGAGTCGGCGATCTTGCGCATGCGGGCCCAATCCACCACCTGCGAATAGGCGCTGAAGCCGCCGACCAGCATCTTCGGCCGGTGCTCGGTGGCCAGGCGCTGCACTTCGTCATAGTCGATCAGGCCGTT
The DNA here is from genome assembly GCF_000264315.1 of Rhodanobacter fulvus Jip2. Taxonomy (GTDB): domain Bacteria; phylum Pseudomonadota; class Gammaproteobacteria; order Xanthomonadales; family Rhodanobacteraceae; genus Rhodanobacter; species Rhodanobacter fulvus. The sequence continues at coordinate 44,754 of NZ_AJXU01000081.1, read as the reverse complement.
CTCGTCGACGCCGTACTGGATCGCATTGAACAGCTTGCCGGAGACGTTGACCTTGGCGCCGTGGGTGAGGTGGCCGCCGTGCGCCAGGCTCATGCCCAGGATGGTGTCGCCCGGCTGCAGCAGCGCCAGGTACACGGCCTGATTGGCCTGCGAGCCGGAATGCGGCTGCACGTTGGCATAGTCGGCGTCGAACAACTGCTTCAGCCGCTCGATGGCCAGCTTCTCGGCCACGTCCACATACTCGCAACCGCCGTAGTAGCGCTTGCCCGGATAACCTTCGGCGTACTTGTTGGTCAGCTTGGAGCCCTGCGCTTCCAGCACGCGCGGGCTGGCGTAGTTCTCCGAGGCGATCAGCTCGACGTGATCTTCCTGGCGCTGGCCTTCATCGGCGATGGCCTTGGCCAGTTCGTCGTCATAACCGGCAATCGTGCAGTCCTTGGGGAACATTCTGGCCTCGGCAGGGTGGTGGCGGGATTTAGCCGGAAATTGTAGCGCTGCCGTGCTTTTGCGGCCACCGGCAGGTGGCTTCGCGCGGGTTCATCGGCGCGACGGCACAAGCCGCTATAATGCGCGGTTTGATGAATTCCCCTTGTCGTGCCGATCCACCGGCGCGGCGCACGCTTTCGGAGGTTGCATGAGCTCGCAGTACATCTACACCATGAACGGGGTCAGCAAGATCGTCCCGCCGAAGCGCCAGATCATCAAGGACATCTCGCTCAGCTTCTTCCCCGGCGCCAAGATCGGCCTGCTCGGCGTCAACGGCGCGGGCAAGTCCACCGTGCTGAAGATCATGGCCGGCGTGGACAAGGACTTCCAGGGCGAGGCCCGCGCGCAGCCGGGCACCAAGATCGGCTACCTGGCGCAGGAGCCGGACCTGAACCCGGAAAAGACCGTGCGCGAAGTGGTCGAGGAAGGCGTCTCCGAAATCCTCGACGCGCAGAAGCGGCTGGAAGAGGTGTACGCCGCCTACGCCGAGGACGGCGCGGATTTCGACAAGCTGGCCAAGGAACAGGAACAGCTGGAAAACCTGCTGGCCGCCAACGATGCGCATGCGCTGGAGCGTCAGCTGGAAGTCGCCGCCGATGCGCTGCGCCTGCCGCCGTGGGATGCCGTCGTCGGCCCGCTGTCCGGTGGCGAAAAGCGCCGCGTGGCGCTGTGCCGCCTGCTGCTGTCCAAGCCCGACATGCTGCTGCTGGACGAGCCGACCAACCATCTGGACGCCGAGTCGGTCGACTGGCTGGAGAAATTCCTGCACGACTATCCCGGCACCGTCGTCGCGGTCACCCATGACCGCTACTTCCTCGACAACGCCGCCGAGTGGATTCTCGAACTCGATCGCGGCCGCGGCATTCCGTGGAAGGGCAACTACACCGAATGGCTGGAGCAGAAGGACGCCCGCCTGAAGCAGGAATCCAACCAGGAGAAATCGCGCCAGAAGGCGATCGCCAAGGAGCTGGAGTGGGTGCGTTCGGCCGCCAAGGGCCGCCAGTCCAAGGGCAAGGCCCGCCTGGCCCGCTTCGAGGAACTGAACTCGGTCGACTACCAGCGCCGCAACGAGACCAACGAGATCTTCATCCCGCCGGGCGAGCGCCTGGGCCAGGAAGTGATCGAGTTCAAGAACGTGACCAAGTCGTTCGGCGACCGCGTGCTGATCGAGGACCTGTCGTTCAAGGTGCCGCCGGGCGCCATCATCGGCGTGATCGGCCCGAACGGCGCGGGCAAATCCACCCTGATGAAGATGATCATGGGCAAGGAAACACCGGACTCGGGCGAGGTGAAGCTGGGCCACACCACCAAGCTGGCCTACGTCGACCAGTCGCGCGACGCGCTCGACCCGAAGAACAACGTGTGGCAGGAAGTCTCCGGCGGTTCGGACATCCTCACCATCGGCAACTTCGAGATCCAGTCGCGCTCCTACATCGGCCGCTTCAACTTCAAGGGTACCGACCAGCAGAAGATCGTCGGCAGCCTGTCCGGCGGCGAACGCGGCCGCCTGCACATGGCCAAGACCCTGCTGCAGGGCGGCAACGTGCTGCTGCTCGATGAGCCGTCCAACGACCTGGACGTGGAAACCCTGCGCGCGCTGGAAGATGCGTTGCTGGAATTCCCCGGCTCGGCGATCGTGATCTCGCATGACCGCTGGTTCCTCGACCGCATCGCCACCCACATCATCGCGTTCGAAGGCGACTCGCACGTGGAGTTCTTCCCCGGCAACTACAACGAGTACGAGGCCGACAAGAAGCGCCGCCTGGGCGACGACGCGGGTCCGAAGCGGGTGAAGTACAAGAAGCTCGCCTGAGGCGAGCTTCGGGAATCGGGAATGGGGAGTCGGGATTCGGAAAGGCGGCTCGCACGCGCTTCCCACCTGCTCCGAAAACCCCAACGTCCGTCACCCCAGCGAAGTGCTTCTCAACAGCGAAGCTGGTCACGCTGGGGTCCAGCGTCTTTCCCAAGCGTCGCGGAAGGCGCTGGATTCCTGCTTTCGCAGGAATGACGGTATGGGCCGCGGGGTGACTCAGGCTTCGACAAAGGCCAGCGCGGCGCTGCCGCGCGGCAATCGCACCTGGGCGTGGCTGCCGTCGACGGCCACGGTTTCCTCGTGGCGCGGCGACCAGTCGCCGTTGCCGGCGACCTCGTTGCCGGCCAGGCGCACGTCGTGGATGGCGTCGATCGAATCGGCCTCCAGCCGCCACAGGCGCAGCCGCGACGCGGGCGCGCCAAGCTCCATGCGCACGGTCACGTCGCGCTGCAAATCCTTGTTGAACAGCGCGATAAGCCGCTGGCCGTTCCTGTCGGCCGCGTAGGCCGTGAGGTTGGCGCCGTTCGCGGCCAGCTCCGCCGACACGAAGCGCGCGCCGCCAAACTGCTGCGCCAGCAGCAAGCCGTAATACAGCGGGCGCGGGTACCAGCCCTGGCCCACGTCACCGGCGATCGGTGTGTAGCGGCCGCTGATCGCATCCAGCCGCTGCTTGAGGTTCGCGCCGTTCGGCGCCGTCGCCACGTTCTTGTTGAGCGAGGCCTCCAGCACCGACAGCGTGCCGGAGTGGATGTTGATGCCGTCCACGCCGGCCTGTGCGCAAGCCAGCGTGAAATCGCCACTCCACAACGCCGAGGCAAATGTATTGCTGACGCCCAGCTTGCCGCCACCCCAGTAGGAATTGGCCTCGGTGAGCAGGAACGGCAGCTTCTTCGCCGCCGCCACCTTGGCAACCTGTTCCGCCTGGCTGATGAAGCCGGGATCGCCCGCCAGCATTTGCGCCACCGTGGTGGTGGGCGCCGGCGCGCCGCCGCGGTAGTAGTGGTGCGTCAGCGCCACGATGTCGTCGGTGTCGCGGGCGAACTTCAGCACCCAGTCGATTTCGTTGCTGGTGTCGGGGCCGGCGATCGGCACATGCGCGCGCTGGCGGATCGCCCCGGCGGTTTTGCGCCACAGCGCCATGTACTCGTCGTAGCTGAAGGCGCTGCCATCCGCGTGCTTGTACAGGCTCGGTTCGTTGCCGATCTGGATCGCCTGCAGCCGGTCGCCCACCGCGCGCTGCACCGCCTCGGCCAGCTCGGCCGCCATTTCCGGCGAACCGCGGCGCAGGTTGACGCCGAATACCAGCCGCCAGCCGGTGGCGTCGAGAAAGCCGGCCAGGTTCGCCAACTGCTCGGGCGTAACCATGTACGGCCGCTTGTACACCGCGTTCGGCAACTGCGGCATCGGCGGCAGCGCACCGGTGTAGCCGCTCCACGCCGAGAAGTCGCTGGAATTGCCGCCGATGCGCAGCACGCCGGCGGGATTCAACCGGCGCAGCAGGCCGATCAGCGCCTCGTTCGATGCCGAAAAATAGCGCGTGTCGTGCATCTGCAGCGTTTCGAAACTCAGGCCGACCAGCCCGGAGGGCACCGTGCGACCGGTCACCGACTCGCCCAGTTTCAGCGTGGCGCGAACTGGCGTTCCACCGGAACCGCCACCGGGTTTCGCGGCGAGCGGGTTGATCAGCGCCACGGCAGCGGCCGTGGCGCCGACCTGAAGGAAGCGACGTCGGCTGGCGGAAATCTCGTGCGTCATGGGCTAGGGCCTCGCGGTTTTCGAGATGACAGATCACTCTCGTCGACGATAAACGAAAAATCCCGCCAGCCGCTAAAATGGCCAACCGATCCCGCCGACTCGAGAGTGACCATGCGCTTTTCCGACGCCCTGCAGCAACGTTGGCGCCAGCACGACACCCTGGTCTGCGTGGGGCTCGATCCGGACCCGGCGAAATTCCCCGCGCACATCAAGGGCGCGCCCGACGCGGTGTTCGCCTTCTGCCGCGCCATCGTCGACGCCACCGCCGACCTGGCCTGCGCGTTCAAACCGCAGATCGCCCACTTCGCCGCCCTGCGTGCCGAAGATGCGCTCGAGCGCCTGATCGCCCACATCCACCAGCGCCATCCCGGCGTGCCGGTGATCCTGGACGCCAAGCGCGGCGACATCGGCAGCACGGCGCAGCACTACGTCACCGAGGCGTTCGACCGCTACGGTGCCGACGCAGTGACGCTGAACCCGTACATGGGCCGCGATTCGATCCAGCCGTTCCTGGATCGCGCGGACAAGGGCGTGATCCTGCTGTGCCGTACCTCCAATCCCGGCGGCGCGGATTTCCAGGCGCTGGATTGCGGCGGCGTGCCGTTGTACCTGCGCGTGGCCGAAACCATCGCCCGCGACTGGAACACGCACGGCAACTGCGCCCTGGTCACCGGCGCCACCTGGCCCGACGAAATCCGCCAGGTGCGTGCACTGGTGGGCGACATGCCGCTGCTGGTGCCCGGCATCGGCGCGCAAGGCGGCGACATCGAGGCGGTGATGCACGCCGGCCGTACCACCGACGGCAGCGGCCTGATGATCAACTCCTCCCGCGGCATCATCTACGCCGGCAACGACAAGGACTTCGCCATCGCCGCGCGCACCGCCGCGACCGAACTGCGCGACACCATCAACCGCTACCGTTAGCGCGCGACCTTTCCCTCGCCATCAAGGGTGCGCAGGACTATTACACGATCCAGTGGGCCGAGCGCAGCCCGGCGCAAGCGGCCCGCGTCGCGTTCGACAAGACACGCTGGGTGGCGCGGCTGGAGCAACTGATGCCGGTGTTTTTGTGCGCGAAAGTTGCGGGCGAAAAGGCCCCTTATCCAAGCTGTGTATCGCGTTTGCCTCGGGACGAAATATCCGACGGCACCACCGACGCCAACGCGCAAGCAACATCCACCTCGCCATCACTGTCACGCTGAGATCGCGACATGCCGCCCTGCGTGCCCGACCACGGCGCCCAGGGCGGCGAGGTAGTAGCGTTGGCGCAACCACAGCGACGATCCTGAGCAGTGTCGAGTACGCAAGCCTCAGCCGGTCGCCGCCTTGGCGGCCTGCAGCGTCTTCGCCTTCAGATCCAGTGCATCGGCGGCATCCAGCAAGGCACGCGCAAAGCTGCGCACTTCGGCCGGGCGCAGCGCGTACCAGTTGCCCGCCTTGCCAACGGTGGGCAGCGTACGGCCCACGCGCGACACGCAATGCGGCCGGAAAATCACCATGCCCGTCAGCGATTCCGAGCTGATGTCGGCGGACACAATCTGCATGTGCGTTTCGTCTTCTTTCTTCACCGAACTTCTCCCGGGCGGGATTCCGCCAAGCGACCACTCTACGCCATCGCCGATTTCGCCCATGGCCCGCGCGCGCGCCCTGCCCCCGCCGCTGTAATCTTGAGCGCTGCGCCCTCGTCCGCGACGTGTCGCTCGCCGAGCCGCGCAGTTCCCCATCCCCAAAAAAGGAAGACGACGCATGGCCGAGCAGATCGACATTCGCATGGAAGACTGGAACCGCCTGCAACGTGAGGTGGCGCGTTTACGCCTCCTGGTGATCATCGCCCTGCTGGCGGTGATTGCACTGGCTGCCGTGTCGTTGCTGCGCAAGCCGGATACACCGACCAAACCGGACCCGATTCTCCGGGCACAGGGCCTGGTGATCACCGATGCGCAAGGCCATGACCGCATCCTGATCGGCGCGCCGGTGCCGGCCAGCAAGGACCGTACGCGCAAGGACAGTGCATCCGACAGCATCATTTTCCTCGGGAAGACGGGCGCTGATCGCCTGGCGCTCGGGCAAATCCCCACGCTGCATATCGATGGCAAGACCTACAAGCGAAGAGGTGATGACAACAACTACGGCATGACGCTCTACGACACCAAGGGCAGCGAGCGCGGCGGCATGGCATTCATGGGCACCGGACGTGTCGGGCTCGCGCTCGATCGCGCCAAGCCCCCGTATGAGGCCATTGGCCTGATGGTCGATGACGAGGAAAATTTTGCCGGAATGTACATCAACTACGGCGACCCCAAGGCGCGGGACTCTGCCATCGAAATGGGCACGGACGCCGAACGCGCTCACATCAAGTTCAATGGCATGGACGGCTTGCCGCACGCGCGGCTCAATATCGATGGAAAAAGCAAGCCGGCCTGGCAATTCGACGACGCCGCATCCGCAGCGAAAGCGGCACAAACCGAAAAGCACTGAGTCATTGCGCCCGTACGCGGTAATCGCTGCGTACGGGCATCGGCGCGTCGCTGCCGATGCCGCTGGCGTACTCGTCCCGGCGCTTTGTCATGGTCGAGCCGATGCGCTGGCGCATCCCGGAACACGACGGCGGCCTGCGCCCGATCGATCAGTCGCTGTCACTCGCGCGGCATGATTCGGCGCAGTCATCGAGCGGCAGGAAGAATCGGCGCTTGGGCACTTCGATGGCGCCGGCGCGACGATAGAATCGTGCCGCGCCGGTGTTCCAGTCGGGTGTCTGCCACTGCACTTCCGCGCAGCCGGCGTGCCGTGCGGCCGCGATGACCGCCGCCAGCAACGACATGCCGATGCCGTCGCCACAGCGCCCTTCACGCACGAACAGGCAATCCATGTGCAGGAATTCGCGCGCCTGCCAGGTCGAGAACGCGCTCGTGGCGGTCGCGTACCCGAGCAGCTCGCCGTGCGCTTCGGCCACCCATGCGTGCAGCCGCGGCGAGGGCGAGAACAGCGCCCGCTCCAATCCCTCGCCGATACCCACCGGCAGCGGCATGGCGCGCTCGTAGCTGGCGTGTTCCGCGCAGAGAAGCACCAGCGTCGGCACGTCCTGGCGCGATACCGGCCGTATCTCGCACGCCGCGGCACCCGCCTTCATGCCGCCACCGTCGACGCCAGCGGCGGGTGCATGTTGCATGGCTGGAGGAACTGTCCTGCATGGCGCGGGATTTGCCACGGCTCACGCATTGCCGATGGCCAGTTCGAACCCCTCATCCAGCCAACCGGCCATGCCGCCCGCCATCAGCTTCACCGGCCGTCCCAACCGGGCCAACCGTACCGCGGCGCGCGCCGCACCGTTGCAATGCGGGCCGGCGCAATACACCACGAACAACGTTGACTCGGGATATGTCGCCAGGCGCGACGCGATGATCTTGCCGTGCGGGATGTTCACCGCGCCGGGAACGTGCCCGCGCGCGTAATGTGCCGGGCTGCGTGCGTCGATCAGCACGAAACCGGGATTTCCCTGCCGCAGCGCGTCGTGGGTATCCCAGCAATCGGTCTCGAACGCGAACGCGGCCTCGAAATGCTGCAGTGCCTGCGCGGGCGGCGCGGCGGGAGTCTGGGTGACGGCGTTGGACATGGCGACTTCCGGTGCTGGAGGGAAGCTCATTGTTCGGTTCCGTCGGCGCGCGCACAATTGGCGAAAACGACACGATTCGATCAGATCATGCCAACCTCACGCCGCCGCGCCATCGCGCGCAATCCGCTGGTCGCCGCGCTGGTGTATGACGGCTTGTGCGGCTTCGAGTTTGCCTGTGCGGCCGAAGTTTTCGGCCTGCCCAGGCCCGAACTGCAGCCAGGCTGGTACCGCTTCGAAACCTGCGCTGCCGAGCGCGGCCCCTTGCGTGGCCAGCACGGCATGCGAGTGATGGCGGACGCCGGGCTGGACCGGCTGGTCGAAGCCGGCACCATCATCATTCCCGGCTGGAAGGGCATCGACGTGCCGGTGCCCATGCGCGTGCTGGACGCGCTGCGCGAGGCGCACGCGCGCGGCGCGCGGCTGTTGTCGATCTGTTCGGGCGCCTTCGTGCTGGCGGCCACCGGCCTGCTTGACGAGCGGCGCGCCACCACCCACTGGCGCTACGCCGACGCGCTGCAACGCCGGTACCCGCGCATCACGGTCGATCCGGCGGTGCTGTACGTGGACGAGGGTCAGTTGCTTACCTCCGCCGGCAGCGCGGCGGGCCTGGACCTGTGCCTGCACCTGGTTCGGCGCGACTACGGCCCGGACATCGCCAACCAGGTGGCGCGACGGCTGGTGATTCCGCCGCATCGCGATGGTGGCCAGGCGCAATTCGTGGAACGACCGGTGCCCAGGCGGCCGAGCAATCCGCTGTCGAAAGTGATCGAGACCATGCACCGCCGACTGGCCAGCCGCCAGTCGATCGCCGAACTGGCTGCGATGGCCGCGATGAGCGAACGCAGCTTCATGCGCCGCTTCAGGGAGGCGACCGGCAGCAGCCCCACGGACTGGCTGATCGCGGCGCGGGTGGACCGCGCACGCGAGCTGTTGGAAGGTTCGTCGCTGTCCATCGACGCCATCGCGCAGGAATGCGGCTTCGGCAGCGCCGTTACGCTGCGCCACCATTTCCGCCGCAAGCTCGGCACCAGCCCCGGCGCGTACAAGGCGCGCTTTGCCTCGGCCAGGGAATTATCGGGGCCTGCTGCTGTTTGATGGCGGACGTGCATTGCCGCCGCTGCGGCGTCGCCACTTTCATCGAGCACCACGACTCGTCACAGCGGACTGCCTGACCAGACGATCCAGCGGCTACTTGGTCGGCGGATACGGGCTCCCCTGCAGCAGCTGCGCCAGATGCGCCGCGTTGCAGGCCTGCGTCTTGATCGCACCGGCCAGCGCCTTGGGCGTTTCCTCAAGATCGATGTAGTTGGTCTTGTGCATCGCCTCGCCCACCCAGTAGCTGGAACTGCCGCCGGGGATGCTGAAACCGACATCGGCGAGCGCCTGGTACATCTCCGCGGTGACGTGGTGGGCGCCGTCCTCGTTGCCGACGACGCAGACCATGGCGACCTTGCCGAAGGTCGGATAGACGCCGTGCTCGTCGATTTCCCCGAACACGGCGTCGAGCCGTTCGCATACCCGCTTGGCGACGCTGCAGGGCTGACCCATCCAGATCGGCGTGGCCAGCACGAAGATGTTGGCGTCGTCGATGCGCTTGCGCAGCGCCGGCCACGCATCGCCCGGGCCCTGGGCGGTTTTCACGCCGGGCTTGATGTCGTGGTTGACGGCGCGCTCGCAGGCGGTCGTCACGCCGTAGTCCTGCAGCGCACCCAGCACCTGGTCGAGCAGTTTCTGGGTGGACGACGATTCGTTGCCGGTTTTGAGGGTGCAGTTGAGGCCGAAGGCGGAAAGCATGGCGGCTCCTTGGATAACGGGGCTATCCAGCCTGCGCCTGCGGATGTCGAGATGCGGTCAGTGTCATGTGTTGCTTCCGCATGGATTCGGTGGCCGGGCACAAAGCCCACCGTATCAGTCGGCGACGCGCACCCCTTTCCAGAACGCCACGCGGCCGGCGATCTGCGCCGCGGCATCTTTCGGTTGCGGGTAGTACCACGCGGCCTGCGCGTTCACCGCGTCACCGACCACCACGTCGTAATAGCTGGCCGTGCCCTTCCACGGGCACACGCTGTGATGATCGCTTTCGCGGAAATATTCCTCTCGCAACGAGGCGGCGGGAAAGTAGTGATTGCCTTCGACCACGACGGTGTCGTCGCTTTCGGCCAGCACGGTGTCGTTCCAGATCGCTTTCATCTTTCATCTCCGGGAGGTAGTTGCGGCATCCGGCCACTCATGCGCGGGACAACGAGCTCAGTTAACCGGCACGGCCTTTGCGGCCGTCTCTTTCCGCAGGACGATCACGCCGTCCAGCACTCGCGACCAGTCCAGCGCGTGGAACTTTCCGTAGTCCAGGGCGCGGGCTGGTATCTTGCCCATCGACGCGAGCTCTGTGTGACCGACGAAGCGCAATGCGACCAGCCCCGCTGTGGCAAAGGCTCGTGACTCCATGGTGTCCGGTGCCGCCGCGGCAAGGGATCGCGGCGTTCCATGCCCACCCACCTGGCCGTAACTGCCGCCGAGCGCACTGAAGCCGATCGCGGCGGCGCGATCGCCCAGCGATTCGGTCAGATAACTTCCCAGCGGGCGGACACTCGGTTTGACGCCCTCAAGTGTTTTCGCCGCATGCACACTGGCGCACCACACCACGATTCGCGTGTTCGCCGGCCAATGCGCGCGGATCCAGACGAAGTTCTGATACATCGCCCGATCGCGCAGGCCAAGAGGGTCTACCCCCGCAAAATCCAGGTAGCGGGCATACGAGTCCGTCATCGCGATCAGCGCAGGGGATGGCTTGGCGTCTTTCGCCCCGAGCTTCGTCCGGATATCCCCCAGGCAACCGCGCAACTGCTTCAGCGCGCTGGCATCGAAAGAATGGGTATCGTCGTATTCCCAGCGGTTGTGGCGCCCGATGATGATGCTGCACGCCTTGCGTCGGTCGCCGGCCAGCACGGACGACAAATCCGTCGGTAACTGTTGTTGCGAATAGTGGGCGGTGATACCCCCGACTTGAGGGTCCATGCCTGCCACCCGTACACGCCCTGCTTGCGCCTCGGTGAACAGCCAGCGCTCGAGCGGCGCGAACGCAGCGTAGCGCGACCACAGTGCACCGATGGCATCCGCGAGTTGCTCCCGAGTTGCCGTACCCCTGGCAATGGATTGCTCGAAATCCAGCATGTCGTAGAACTGGCTTTCGAAAACCACACCGCTGAAACCGCATTCCCCGACCAATCGCCTGACCAGCGACGTCTTCACCGCGATGGTTGTGGCGCCCGCATGGTGCCCATCCTCGCCAAGCAGCACGACCTGCTTCGAGCAGACCGCCTGGATCACGGGGTCAAGTCCGGCTGTTGCTGCACCGGCACGCTCGGGACGGACCGTGGGCTGCGCCCATGCCGATGTCGCTACCGTGCACACCAGAAGCCACACCATCAAGATGGCCACCTGTCGTCCGGCCCTGTTCGTCAACGACAACGCCCTTCTCCCGTCCGCTCAATCGTCTGTAAGGTCCTGCCCCGGAAACAGCACGTCGGTGTAGCCGAATTTGCTGAAGTCGGTAATGCGCGAGGGGTACAGGCGACCGATCAGGTGGTCGCATTCGTGTTGCACCACGCGGGCGTGGAAGCCTTCGGCGGTACGGTCGATGCGGGTGCCTTGCGGGTCGACGCCCTGGTAGCGGATGAGGGAATAGCGGCTCACCGCGCCGCGCAGGCCCGGCACCGACAGGCAGCCTTCCCAGCCTTCTTCCATGTCCTGCGACAGCGGCGTGATCAGCGGGTTGAGCAGGATCGTGCGCGGCACGGCCGGTGCGTCGGGATAGCGCTCGTTCTGGTCGAAGCCGAAGATCACCAGTTGCAGATCGACGCCGATCTGTGGCGCGGCCAGGCCCACGCCGCCGGCATCGTGCATGGTGTCGAACATGTCGGCGATCAGCGCATCCAGCTCCGCGCTGCCCAGCATCGCCGTGGGCACAGCCGGGGCGACGCGCAGCAGCCGGGGGTCGCCCATCTTCAGGATTTCGCGAATCATGCGAGCCTCTCCATCAGGAAACATCCATCCCGAAATTGTGGCGGCCGCCGCGTGAACAAGGGCTCAGGGCCGCGCCGGGCTATTGGCCGCCGAACACCTTTTTCAGCAACTCGGTGCTTCGTGCGGCGGGGTTCTCGCGAATCGACTGCTCCTGCGCACCGATCTCGGTGAACAGGCCGTCCAGCGTTTTCGCCGTCACGTAGTCGTCCAGGTCCAGCGGGCTGCCGCCCTTGTTCGACTTTCCGCCGCCCAGCGCCCCGAGCACGCTGCCGAGCTGGCCACCACCGCTGCCGGCGGTGAACGCCTTGTATTTCCGGGTGACGCCGGCGCTGTCGGTGGCCTGGGCCACGATGGGATGGATGCGCGCGGTCAACGCATCGCCGGCCACGCGGCGGAAGAAATCGGTGGCCGCGTGGTCACCGCCGGTGAGGATGCCGCGCGCATCGTCCAGCGTCATCTTGCGGATCGCGTCGCCGAAGATCCCGGCCACCTGCGGTACCGCTTTCTCGGCGGCGCGGTTCATGCTCAGCTCGAACGCATCCACCTTGGCGCCCTGGCCCAGTTGCCTGGCCAGCTGGCCGGCCTGTTCGAGCTTGCCCGGCAGGGGAATGCGCACCTTGGCGTTGTTCCAGAAGCCGCCGTCGCGGCCGAGGCTGTTGATGGCGTTGGTGGTGCCCTTGGCCAGCGCTTCCTTGAGGCCGGCGGCGATGTCGCTGGTCGGCAGGTTGCTGCCCACCTGCGACGTATTCGAGGTGTGGGTCGACTGCTTGACCCTGTTCAGCAAGTCCTTGAATTGATTGGACCCGGCGGCGCCCACCGGCAACGCGACAACCACCAGGGCAAGACCGCACAAACCGTGACGTATCGCGATGCGCATGGCGTATTTCCTCGATGGCGGCGGGCCGGGCAGTGTAGCGCCGCCCCTGTGACGCGGTGTGCACGGATCCCGCAATTCGACCAATGGCTAGTCCGGCTGGCCTTCTTTGGCATTGACCATCGCCGCCGTCGGGCGGAGTCTTGCGGTATTGCCGAGGAGGAGTTGCCATGCAGACGATGCAAGCCACCGTTCCCCCGCCGAGCGCCGCCAGCAGGATTGTCTGGGCCGCGATCGCCATCATCGGTGCTTTCTGCCTGGGCGTGGTGGCATTGAGACGGGGCGAGCCGATCAATGCGATCTGGCTGGTGGCTGCCGCATCGGCGATCTTCGCCATCGGCTACCGCTTCTACGGCAAGTTCGTCGAACACTCCGTGTTGAAGCTGGACCCCACCCGCGCGCCGCCCTCCGTGCTGCGCAACGATGGGCTGGACTACGTGCCCACCGACAAGTGGGTGGTGTTCGGCCACCATTTCGCCGCCATTGCCGGCGCCGGCCCGCTGGTAGGCCCGGTGCTGGCCGCGCAGATGGGTTACCTGCCGGGCACGCTGTGGATCCTGTTCGGCGTGGTATTTGCCGGCGCGGTGCAGGACTTCATGATCCTGGGCCTGTCGCTGCGCCGCGACGCGCGTTCACTCGGCCACATGCTGCGCGAGGAGCTGGGCCCGGTGCCTGGTCTGGTGGCGATGATCGGCGTGCTGGTGCTGATGATGATCGTGCTGGCCGTGCTGGCGCTGGTGGTGGTCAAGGCGCTGACGCACAGTCCGTGGGGCACGTTCACCGTGGCTGCCACCATCCCGATCGCGTTCCTGATGGGCGGCTACATGCGCTGGTTCCGCCCCGGGCGCATCCTCGAAGTGTCGATCATCGGACTGGTTCTTCTGTTGGTGTCGATCTGGGCCGGCAAGTTCGTGGCCGACTCCGCCACCCTGGCGCCGCTGTTCGACATGGACGCCAAGGCGCTGGCCTGGTGGCTGATCGGCTACGGCTTCGTCGCCTCGGTGCTGCCGGTGTGGCTGTTGCTGGCGCCGCGCGATTACCTGTCCACCTTCCTCAAGATCGGCACCATCGCCTTGCTGGCGCTGGCCATCCTGATCGCCGCGCCGGACCTGCAGATGCCGGCCGTGACCCGCTTCATCGACGGCACCGGCCCGGTGTTCTCGGGCAACCTGTTCCCGTTCCTGTTCATCACCATCGCCTGCGGCGCGGTATCGGGCTGGCATTCGATCATCGCCTCCGGCACCACGCCCAAGCTGCTGGCCAACGAAGGCCAGGCGCGCATGGTCGGCTACGGCGGCATGCTGTGCGAAGCCTTCGTGGCGATCATGGCGCTGATCGCCGCCACCTACCTGCACCCGGGCGTGTACTTCGCGATGAACTCGCCCAGCGCGATCATCGGCACCACGGTGCAGGAAGCGGCCACCACGATCAGCCAGTGGGGCTTCGTCGTCACGCCGGCCGAATTGATCCAGACGGCCAAGGACATCGGCGAGAACAGCATCCTCAGCCGCGCCGGCGGTGCGCCCACGCTGGCCGTGGGCATGGCCCAGCTGCTGCACAACATCATGCCCGGCGGCGGCATGATGGCATTCTGGTACCACTACGCGATCCTGTTCGAAGCGCTGTTCATCCTGACCACCGTCGACGCCGGCACCCGCGTGGGCCGCTTCATGATCCAGGAGATCGCCGGCCTGATCCACAAGCCGCTGCAGGAGACGAATTCCTGGACCGGCAACCTGCTGGCCACCGCGATCTGCGTGTTCCTGTGGGGCTATTTCCTGTATCAGGGCGCGGTCGATCCGCTGGGTGGCATCAACACCTTGTGGCCGCTGTTCGGCATCGCCAACCAGATGCTCGCCGCGATCGCGCTGATGCTGGCCACCGTGGTGGTGGTGAAACTCAAGCGCGAGCGCTACGTGTGGGTGCCGGGCATCCCTGCGATCTGGCTGATCATCTGCACGATGACTGCTGGTTACCAGAAACTGGTCGGCCCGATCAGCTTCACCGCCGCCGCCAACAAGTACAACGCCGCCCTGCAGCAGGGCCAGTTGCTGGCGCCGGCCAAGACCCCGGCCGCCATGCAGCAGATCGTCACCAACAACTACGTGGACATGGCGCTCACCGGCCTGTTCATGCTGCTGATCGTGGTGATGGTGGCGTTCTGCCTGCGCGCTCTGGTCAAGGGCTGGCAGGCCAACCATCCGACCGCGCACGAAGAGCCCTACGTGGCGTTGGGCAGCGTGGCGTCATGATGGCCACCACGTTGAACGCTGTACGCAAGTGGGCGGTGCAGACCGCCCGCCTGTGCTGCGGCATCCCCGACTACGACGTCTACGTGAAGCATCTGCGCGAGCATCACCCCGAGCGCACGGTGCCCAGCTACGGCGAGTTTTTCCGCGAGCGGCAGGAAGCGCGCTACAAGGGCGGCGGCGGACGCTGCTGCTGAGACACCTGTGGGAGCGGCTTCAGCCGCGATGCTCTTGGGACAGCTGCAGAGCATCGCGGCTGAAGCCGCTCCCACCGGAAGTGTCATGCGCATTGGTCAATCGGCGCCAAGCGAGGACAATGGGTCGCTTGCCTGCCCGATGTCCACCATGTCTTCCATCGAAAACACCCTCCCGTTACCGCCAGACTCCGCACCGCTGCAGCGCCACCCCGGACTGCGCGTCATCGCGATCTACGAAGTGATCAAGACCGTCTGTCTGGTACTGGTGGCGATGGCCGCGTTCCATCTGGACCACCAGCAGAATTTCGAACACCTGGTGCATTGGCTGGAACATCTTTCGCTGGCCGACAGCAATGGCCTGCGCTGGAAACTGGTAGGCGTGCTGGTGGCGTTCGGCCCCAGCAAGTTCGTGGCGGTCGGGGCGGTGGCGCTGGGTTATGCGCTGCTGTTTGGCATCGAGGGCGTCGGCCTGTGGCTGGGCAAGCACTGGGCGGAATGGTTCACGGTGATCGCCACCGGCTCGCTGATCCCGCTGGAGTTGTACGAGACGCTGCACGGTTTTGGCTGGCTCAAGCTGGCCACGCTGGTGGGCAATGTCGCCATCATCGTGTACCTGGTGCGTATCGCGCTGCAGCCGCGCCCCAACCACTGACCCGCCAGAGCTTCTGCGCCGCGTTTTTGTGGGAGCGACTTCAGTCGCGATGCTGTGGCTCTTCGCCCCTCGCTCGAAAAGCATCGCGGCTAAAGCCGCTCCCACAAGTGCATGGGCGGCAGCTCACACTTCGTGGTGGATTGCCTCGGCTTGCATTGCGCCAGCCGCATCGCTCCGCGACGGCAGCAACTCCACCAGATACATCGCCGCCAGCACCAGCGCGCCGCCGACCAGCATGCGCCAGCCCAGCACGTCGGTGCCGAACAGCACCGCGAATGCGGCGGCGAACACCGGCTCGGTCGTCATCACGATGGCGGCGCGGGTGGCCGGCAAGTGCGACTGCGCCCAGGTCTGCATCAGCATCGCGCCGGCACCGGCGATCAGCGCCATGTACAGAATCGCCAGCCACGCGTTGCGGTCCGGCGGCCACACCGGGCCATGCGGCGCGGTGGCCAGCAGACAGACCGCGGCGATCGCCAGCATCTGCACCGCCGACATGCCGAACGCCTCGCCCGGCCGCGACCATTGCCCCAGCCCCACGATGTGCAGTGCATACAGCACGGCCGAGGCCAGCGTCAGCCACACGCCCAGATCCACCGACAACCCGTTGAGCGACAGCAGCGCCAGCCCCGCCGTGGACAAGGCCACCGCCAGCCACGTCACGGCCGGCATCCGCCGGCGCAACAGCAACACCGCCAGGATCGGCGTGAACACCACATACATGCCGGTGACAAAACCGCTGACACTGGGCGCGATCAAGGCCAGGCCCCATGTCTGCAGCAACTGCCCCGCACCGTAGAGCGCCCCCAGCAACAAGCCGCGCACCAGCTGTTGCCGGCCAAGCCGCCACACCGGCCGCGCGAACAACGCCAGCATCACCCCCGCGCCGATCAGGAAACGCACAGCCAGAAAATCCGCCACCGGCATGCGCCCCACCACGTCCTTGATCAGCACGAAGGTCGAGCCCCAGACGGCGGTCATTGCCAGCAGGCCGAGGGTGGCGAGGGTGGTGGTCTGGCGCGGGTTGGGCATGGGGTTTGGAGGGAATGGGGAATGGGGAATGGGGAATGGGGAATGGGGAATGGGGAATCGGAAAATCTCCCACCGATCGCCCTGCGCGTAGCCGCGCAGCGGCGGAGTCGAAGGGTGGTTATGCAGCAGGGCTTCGACGTCGCCGCTGCGTGGCTACGCGCAGCCGGAACGGTTTTACGGGAGCTGCGGCGCGGAATCAGGCGTTTGTATGCCGCGCCCGTTGCCTCGCCCGCCACCACTGCCCCGGCACCAGCAGCAAAAAATGTCCCCAGATGCCACACCACACCGCGGCGGCCAGCAGCGGATTGCGCGCGGCCGGGTCGAATTTGCGGAACCAGCGCCACATGCCGCGGTGCTTGTAGCGGCTGACGAATACCGGCCGGTGGCGGCTGGAGCTGCCCTTGCCGTGCGGCACATGCACGTCGCCGGCAAGCAGCACCTGGTAGCCGGCATCGCGCACGCGGCGGCACAGGTCCAGGTCTTCGCAGTGCAGGAAATAGCCTTCGTCGAAGCCGTCCAACTGCTCGAAAACGGCGCGCGGCAGCAGCATCACCGCGCCGGAGACGGCCTCGGCTTCCACCACCCGGTCGGGGATGGCGCCATCGATGGCCACGCCTTCTCCCGCGCCACCGAACAGGCTGGTGAGCGCGCGCCGCAACAATGGATCGCGGCGGAACGAGGCCGGGTCGGGCTGGCCATCGGCATCGCACACCACCGCACCAACCAGGCCCGCGCGCGGATGCGCTTCGAGGATGTCGAGCAACCGCTGCAACGCCGTTTCCCGCAGCAGGCAATCAGGGTTCAACACCAGCAAGGTTTCGCCGCGTGCCTGCGCGGCGGCGCGATTCACCGCCGGCCCGAAACCCAGGTTTGCACTGCTTTCAATCACCCGTAGCCGCGCGTCACCCGCATGCGCCTGCGCGATCGCCTGCGGCATGCCGTCGGCGGAGGCGTTGTCGATCAGGATCAGTTCCAGCGGCAAGGTTCCGGCCAATACCTCGCGCACACCGTCACGCAACGAGGGGCCGCTGTCGGCCGACACGATGATGATGCTGACCGCGGGCGCGGAAGCGGAAGAAGAAGGAGGATTCACCCGCACAAGTATGCGGGAGCGGGGCAGATGTGAGAACACGTGGCGGCGATCATCGCGTAGACCTGTGGGAGCGGCTTCAGCCGCGATGCTCTTTCTTTGGAGCTGTCCCGCAAAGAGCATCGCGACTGAAGTCGCTCCTACATCGACCGGCGTCCGCGGGAGCCGGAGACGTGTTCCAGCGGCACGGGCATGTCGCCTTCGCGTCGCTGCAGCCAGGGCTGTTCGCCGTCCCAGCCGTACAGGTTCCAGCCGCGCAGGCGGTGGCAGCGGTGATGGTCGCGATCGCACAGCAGCAGGCGACGGCCGCGTTCGGGGCGGGCGGCGAACCAGCGTCCGCCCGGGCTGAAATCGCATTGCTCGCCGGCTTCCAGTTGCATGCCGTCGGCGAACAGGTAGCTGCCCTCGCGCCACTGCAAGCTGCCACCGCGCGGATCGGCGAGTTCCGCTGATGCGGCGCGCCACTCGGGCGGGCGCAGTTCGATGATGCGTGCGGGCGGGCCGATCGGCGCGCGGGCCAACTCGGGCCATTCCGCATCGGAGGTGGTGCCGGCGGGCGCGCGGCGCAGGTCGCGGTCCAGCCAGGCCTCCATGCCCGCCAGCAAGGTGTAGCCGGCGAGTGCACCCAGCAGTGCGGCACCCACGCCGAACGCTCCGCCGCCCAATGCCCGTTGCAGCGCGACCATCACGCCCGGCAGTCCCCAGCGCAATGCGCGCCGCAGCAGCCTGGCGTGCTCCGCCGGCCAGTGCAGTTGCAGCAACAACGCGGCAGCCAGCGCCAGCAACAGGGGCAGGCCCAGCCACCATGGCAGCAATGCCAGTGCCGCCAGCCATGCCAGCATCGGCGCCACGGCATGCCACTCGGGTAAGCGCCACCGGGCCATGGCTCAGTGGCGTTCTGTGGGCGGTGGAACGATCAGCCGCACCACACGCGGGCGTTGCGGAACATGCGCATCCACGGCGAATCCTCACCCCAGTTTTCCGGATGCCAACTCAACTGCACGCTGCGGAACACGCGCTCCGGGTGCGGCATCAGGATGGTCACGCGGCCATCGGCGGCGGTGAAGCCGGCCAGCCCGCCGGGCGAGCCGTTGGTGTTGAGCGGGAAGTTCTCGGTGGGCTTGCCGCGGTTGTCCACGAAGCGCACCGCGCCATGCGACTTGGACGGGCTGCACACCTGCGGAAAACTCACCCGACCTTCGCCGTGCGCCACCGCCACCGGAATCCGCGAGCCGGTCATGCCCTTGAAGAACAGGCTGGGCGAGTCGAGGATTTCCAGCGTGGCCACACGCGATTCGTACTGCTCCGACGCATTGCGCAGGAACTTCGGCCAGTGCTGCGCGCCAGGAATGATTTCCTTCAGCTGCGACAGCATCTGGCAGCCGTTGCACACGCCCAGGGCGAACTTCGTCTCGTCGGCGAAGAACGCCGCGAACTGCTCGCGCAGGCTGTCGTTGTAGAGGATCGAGGTGGCCCAGCCGCGGCCCGCGCCCAGCACGTCGCCGTAGGAGAAGCCGCCGCACGCGGCGAAACCGCGGAAATCGGCCAGCTTGATGCGGCCGCTGGCGAGATCGGACATGTGCACGTCCACCGCGTCGAAGCCGGCGCGGGTGAACGCGGCGGCCATCTCCACCTGACCGTTGACGCCCTGCTCGCGCAGTATCGCGATGCGCGGTCGCTGGCCCTTGGCGATGAGCGCGGCGGCCACGTCCTGCGTCGGGTCGAACGTGAGCTTTGGCGAGATGCCCGGGTCGGCATCATCCAGCCGCCATTCCAGCTCGGCGTCGGCGCTGAGCGGGTTGTCGCGCAGGCGCTGCATGGCGTGGCTGGTTTCGTTCCAGGCCGCGTACAGCGTGCTCCAGTTCCACTTGAACAAGGTGTCGCTGCCGTTGAACAGCTTGATGCCCAACTTTTCTTTTGGACGTCCAATCCGGTGACTGCAACCGGCCAGGTCGTATTTCACCAGCAGGCTCTCGAACGCCTCGCGGTTGGCGTCGGCCACCTGCATCACGGCGCCCAGCTCCTCGTTGAACAGCGCGCGCATGGCCGCTTCGGCCCAGCCGTCCAGATGGATTTCCAGACCGCAGTGGCCCGCGAAGGCCATCTCCAGCAAGGTGACGATGACGCCGCCGTCGGAACGGTCGTGGTACGCCAGCAACAGGCCGCTGGCGTTCGCTTCCTGCACCAGCTCGAACAGCGCACGCAGGCGCTTGGCGTCATCGAGATCCGGCGGCACGCCGCCGCCGCGGTTGAACACCTGGGTCAGCGCGGAGCCGCCCAAGCGGTCACGGCCGGCGCCCAGATCGACCAACCACAGTGACGAGTGACCGCGATCGAGCTTCAGTTGCGGGGTCAGCGTGCGGCGCACGTCGCCCACGCGGGCGAAACCGGTGATCACCAGCGACACCGGCGACACCGTGCGCTGCGGCGTTCCACCGTCCTGCCACACCGTCTGCATCGACAGCGAGTCCTTGCCGACGGGGATGGAAATATCGAGTTCGGGGCACAGCTCCATGCCCACCGCTTTCACCGCATCGAACAGCGCAGCATCCTCGCCCGGATGGTTCACCGCGGCCATCCAGTTGGCCGACAAACGCACCTCGCCCAGCGAGGCGATCGGTGCGGCAGCCAGGTTGGTGATCGCCTCGCCCACCGCCAGCCGTGCCGCATCGGCACTGCTGAGCAGGGCCACCGGCGCGCGTTCGGCCATCGCCATCGCCTCGCCCGCGTAGCCGTCGAAGTCGGCGACGGTGACGGCGCAATCGGCCACCGGCACCTGCCATGGGCCGACCATCGGATCGCGATGATTCAGCCCGCCGACGGTGCGGTCGCCGATGGTGATCAGGAAGCTCTTGCTGCCCACGCCCGGCAGCCGCAGCACGCGCAGCAGCGCCTCGTCCATGCCGATGCCGGTGAGGTCGGGCACCAGGTCCACGCGTGGCTTGATGCGGGTGGCGTCACGGTGCATGCGCGGCGGTTTGCCGAACAGCACGTCCATGGGGAGATCGATGACGATCTCCCGGGATTCGGGATTCGGGATTCGGGATTCGTCAGAAGCGGCCGCGCGCGTGACCAGCAGGCGACGTTCTTCCGTGGCATCGCCCACGACGGCATACGGGCAGCGTTCGCGCACGCACATGGCCTCGAATCGGGCCAGGTTTTCCGGCGCGATGGCCAGCACGTAGCGTTCCTGCGATTCGTTGCTCCACACCTGCATCGGCGACAGCGAAGGGTCGTCGCAGGGGATTTTCGACAGGTCGATCACGCCGCCCACGTTGGCGTCGTTGAGCAACTCCGGAATCGCGTTGGACAGGCCGCCGGCGCCCACGTCGTGCACGCTGACGATGGGGTTGGCCTCGCCCAGCGCGCAGCAGGCGTCGATCACTTCCTGGCAGCGTCGCTCCATCTCGGGGTTGTCGCGCTGCACCGAGGCGAAATCCAGCTCCGCGCTGGAGGCGCCGCCGGCCACCGAGGAGGCCGCGCCGCCACCCAGGCCGATCAGCATCGCCGGGCCGCCCAGGACAATCACCTTGTTGCCCGGCTGCACCGGGTGCTTCAGCACATGGCCGGCGCGCAGGTTGGCCAGGCCGCCGGCCAGCATGATCGGCTTGTCGTAGCCGCGACGCAGGCCCGGCTCGCCGGTCTCGTGCTCGTAGCTGCGGAAATAGCCGCCGAGGCAAGGGCGGCCGAATTCGTTGTTGAACGCGGCCGCGCCCAGCGGGCCGTCGCGCATGATCTCGAACGCGCTGGCCATGCGTGGCGGCAGCGGGCGCTCCACTTCCCACGGCTGCGGATGGCCGGGAATGCGCAGGTCGGAGACCGAGAAACCGGTGAGGCCGGCCTTCGGCTTGCCGCCGCGGCCGGTCGCGCCCTCGTCGCGGATCTCGCCACCGGCGCCGGTGGCCGCGCCAGGCCACGGGGCGATCGCGGTGGGGTGGTTGTGCGTTTCCACCTTGATGGCGAAGTCGATGCGCTCCTCGATGCCGCGCCACACGCCATCATCCGGGTCGGTGAAGAAGCGCTTGCCGTTGCTGCCCTCGATCACCGCGGCGTTGTCCGAATAGGCGGACAGCGTGTACGCCGGGGAGCGCTGGTGGGTGTGCTTGATCATGCCGAACAGGGTCTTGTCCTGCTCCTCGCCGTCCACCGTCCAGCTGGCGTTGAACACCTTGTGCCGGCAGTGCTCGGAATTGGCCTGGGCGAACATGAAAAGTTCGGCGTCGGTGGGGTCGCGGCCCAGCTCGGCGTAGCGGTCGGCCAGGTAGTCGATCTCGTCGTCGGCCAGCGCCAGGCCCAGCCGCCTGTTGGCCTCGGCCAGCGCGCCGCGGGCGTCGTCGCCCAGCGCGATGTATTGCAGATCACCCGGTGCGCCGCCCAGGAACAGGCTGTGCGCGTCCTCGATGCGGCTCAACACCGATTGCGTCATCGCATCGTGCAGCAGTGCCATCACCGCTTCATGAGCAGGCGTGCCCGCGTCCGGCAGGCCGGCCATGCGCCACGCCATGCCGCGCTCCACCCGCCGCACATCGGCGCCGAAACCCGCGCCATGCAGAATGTCGGTGGCCTTGCTCGACCACGGCGAAATCGTGCCCAGCCGCGGCACCACCCACAACGTGGCCGGCTCCGGCGCCCCATCCTTCGCTTCCAGCACGGCCAGCAGCCGCTGGCGCAGCACGCCCTCGGGCGCGGCATCGGCGTCGATGAAATAGACGAACCACGACGCCTGCACGCGTACACCGTGATGCAGGGCATCCAGGCGGGCGTTGAGGCGTTCGAGGCGGAACGGCGAGAGGGCGTTCTGCCCGTCGAGTGCGATCATGCGGGGAACGGCGCTGTGCAGGGAAAACGCCCATTCTAACCCAGTGGCGAGCCGAGGTCTGCCGGTGGAGGTCCCGCCGCATCAAGGCCCTGCGTCAGGGCAGGACCCCACCTGTGGGAGCGGCTTCAGCCGCGATGCTCCTGCTCTGGGGCTCCAAGGCAAAAGGCATCGCGGCCGAAGCCGCTCCCACACCCGCTCAGTCGCCTTGCTGCAGCGCCACCAGCAGCTGCGCGGGGGTCACATAACCGCCCAGCGTGCGGCCATCGGGTGCCACGATGGTGGGCGTGCCGCTGACGCCCAGCTTCATCCCCAGGTCGAACTGGTCCGCCACCGGGTTGGTGCAGGTGGCGGCGGGCGGTGCCTTGCCCGCAATGGCGGCGCTGAAGGCCGCCTTGCGATCGGCCGCGCACCAGATCGACGACATTTCGCTGTACGTCGCGGTTGGCTTGCCCGAGGTGCTGGCGACGCCTTCGCGCGGCCAGGCCAGGTATTCCACCGCGATGCCGGCCTTGTTGAAGGCGGCGATGTGCTCATGCAGCGCGCGGCAATAGCCGCAGTTGACGTCGGTGAACACGGTGACGGTGTATTTCGGGTGCGCCGGCGCGAACACGATGCGCTGCGAGGCGGGCACCTTGGCCAGCTCCGCCTTGCGGAACCGGGCCCACGCCGCGTTGCTCACGTTCTTCTTCTGCGCCAGGTCGATCAGGTCGCCGTTCAGCAGGTAGCGGCCGTCGCTGCTGAGGTACATCAGCTGGCCGGAGGCGATCACCTGATAAAAGCCCGGCAGCGCCGCCGGTTCCACCGCGTCCACCTGCACGCCGGGCGCCAGCGTTTTCAGCGCGTTCCGCACCATGGTGTTGACCGCGGGGGTGACCTTGAGGGGGGCCGGCTCGACCGCACTGGCGGCACCCATTGCCATCACGCTGGCGACCATCAGGCCGGCGCACGTTGCCAGCAGCCATTTCTTCGACATCACGACCTCGTTCGATCCGGCTTGGCCGGGCATGACCGGCGATTCTCGCATAGTCCGCTGAACCGGCCTGGTCCGCGCACGATCATCCGCGCGGGTGGTGCTGCGCGTGCAGCCGCTTCAATCCCTCCTTCGCCACCAGGGTGTAGATCTGGGTGGTGCTGAGCGAGCTGTGGCCCAGCAGCATCTGCAGCGCGCGCAGGTCGGCGCCGTGGTTGAGCAGGTGAGTGGCGAACGAATGGCGCAGCACGTGCGGCGAGATGCGCTTGGGGTTGATGCCCACCTGCGCCGCGTAGCGCTTCACCAACAACCAGAACATCTGCCGCGTCATGCCGCTGCCGCGCTGGCTGAGGAACAGCGCCGGCGGCTGGCGCGCGCCAGCCAGTGGCGGACGGGCGTCGGCCAGATAGTTGCCGATGTGTTCCAGCGCCACCTCACCCACCGGCACCAGCCGATCCTTGCCGCCCTTGCCGGTGACCCGCAGCACGCCCTGGCGCGCATTGAAATCCGCCAGCGGCAGTTCGACCAGCTCCGACACGCGCAGGCCGCAGGCGTACATCAGCTCCAGCATGGCGCGGTCGCGCAGGCCCAGGGTGCTGCCGAGGTCGGGAGCGGCCAGCAGGCTCTCGATCTCGCGTTCGGCCAAGGCCTTCGGCAGGCTGCGGGGCAGGCGCGGCCGCTCGATCAGGGCGGTGGGGTCGACGAACGCGGGCTCGTCGCGGGCGATGGAGGCGTAATAGCGGCGAAACGTGGATTGCCGCCGCGCCATCGAGCGGATCGCCCCGGCGCAGGCCGCGTGGTAGGCGGAAATATCCTCGCGCCGCGCCGTGCGCAACTGGCGCCCGCGCCCGGCCAGCCAGGCGGCCAGCGCCTGCAGGTCGCGGCGGTACGCCTCCAGCGTGCGATCGGCCAGGCCATCCTCCGACCACAGCCGTTCGAGAAACGCGGCAATGCCGGCGCGGTCGGCTTCGGCGATACTGGGCGGGTTTTCTTCCTTCGTCATGCGCTCGATGCTGGCCATTGCGCGCGCAACACGCAAGCGATCCACACTTGATGTCCCGCACCTTTCCCACTGCCCCGCCCTGCCCGCTGTGGCGTCGATTGACGGCGCTGGTGTACGACCTGCTGATCGTGCTGGCGATCATGATGGTGGCGAACATGCTGGGCCTGCTGGTCACCGGCGGCCGCTTGCTGGACGAGCAGCAGCATCTGCGCGCGTGGTGGTTTCCGCTGTTCGAGGCCGCCTGCGTGGGCGGGTATTTCGTGGCGTCGTGGCGTCGTGGCGGGCAGACCATCGGCATGCGGCCGTGGCGCATCCGCCTGACCACCGCCACCGGTGATACGCCCTCGTGGCCGCAGTTGCTGGTTCGCCTGGGTGTCGCCGCCGCACCGTGGCTATTGCTGGGCCTCACCCAATGGGTCGGACTTCGACTGGCGCTGTGGGCCGTTCTGGTGGCATGGATCGTCTGGTACATACCGGCATTGATCGACCCGCGCCGCCGCGCCGTGCACGATATCGTTGCCGGCACCGAAATCCGTTCGCCGCCCTGATTCCTCCACCGTCGCCCCGCCGCGCAGGACTCCATCCGCCCATGCCAAGCCCCGCTCGCGACAGCCGCAGCAACGATGAGCTCATCCGTGCCAACCGCGGCTTCTATGAATCGCTGTGGGCCGACGCGCACCTGATGGATCCGCAACGCTTCAACACCTGGCCGCTGGTGCGCGAACTGGTCGCCACCGCGCCGCGCCGGCTGGAGGTAGCCCCGGGCCTGCGCCCGCGCCTTCCGCTGGAGGACACCTGCTTCATCGACCTCAGCCACGCCGCCCTGCGCCAGTTGCGTGCGCGCGGCGCCAATACCGCGCACGGCATGATCGGTGCGCTGCCCTGCGCCAGTGCCAGCTTCGACCTGGTGTGTGCGCTGGACATCCTGGAGCACGTGGCCGACGACGAGGGCGCACTGCGTGAACTGGCGCGGGTGGCCGCACCGGGCGCGACGGTGTTGCTGTCAGTGCCGCTGCACCAGCACGCGTGGACGGCATTCGACGAATTCGTGGGGCATTGCCGGCGCTACGAGCCGGACCAGATCATGACGCTGCTGGCCCAGCACGGCTTCACCATCGAGCAGAGCGCCGTGTACGGCATGCAACCCAAATCCTCGCGCCTGCTGGAACTGGGCCAGTGGTTCCTGGTGCACCGGCGCCAGCGCGCGATGTGGTGGTACAACCGCGTGTTCATGCCGCTGGGCGTGCGCTTCCAGAAACCGCTGCAATGGCGCGACGGCATGGGCGACACGCAGGGCGTGGACGAGCTGCTGCTGCGCTGCCGTTTCTCGCCAAGTGATTGATTAGGCAGGCCACCACTGATTTTGCGGCGATGCAACACCCGGCGGTCAAAAAGGCTAAGATGGCGCCTTTCGTCGCAGGCACACCCGCCCCATGCTTTATCAAATCCACGAATGGCAACGCTCGTTCCTCGGCCCGCTGAGCTACTTCGCCCAGGCCAACGCGCGCATGCTCAATGACCACGCCAGCCCGCTGTCGCAATGGCCGGGCGTGCAGCGGATGGCGGCGGGGTTCGAACTGATCCACCGCCTGGGCAAGGATTACGAGAAACCGGCATTCGACATCCACAGCGCGCTGGCCCACGAGCACGAGATCGCGGTGATCGAACGGGTGGCGCTGGACAAGCCGTTCTGCCAGCTGAAGCGCTTCAAGCGCTTCAGCGACGACCCGGCCACCATCGAGAAAATGAAGGTCGACCCGGTGGTACTGGTGGTGGCGCCGCTGTCAGGCCATCACGCCACGCTGCTGCGCGACACCGTGCGCACGCTGCTGCGCGAACACAAGGTCTACATCACCGACTGGGTCGACGCGCGCATGGTGCCCGCCGAGGCCGGCACCTTCGGGCTCGACGATTACGTGGCGTATATCGAGGAATTCATCCGCCACATCGGCGCGCGCGAGCTGCACGTGATCTCGGTGTGCCAGCCCACCGTACCGGTGCTGGCGGCGGTGTCGCTGATGGCCGCACGCGGCGAGGACACCCCGCTCAGCCTCACCATGATGGGCGGCCCGATCGACCCGCGCCGCAGCCCCACCGGCGTCAACAACCTGGCCACCACGCAGCCGCTGTCGTGGTTCAAGAACAACGTGGTGCAGACCGTGCCGCCGAACTATCCCGGCCACGGCCGCGAGGTCTACCCGGGCTTTCTGCAGCACGCCGGATTCATCGCGATGAATCCCAGCCGCCACCTCAGCTCGCACTGGGACTACTACCAGAACCTGTTGCGCGGCGACCAGGAAGACGCCGCCTCGCACCGCAAGTTCTACGACGAATACAACGCCGTGCTGGACATGCCGGCCGCGTTCTACCTGGACACCATCGCCACCGTGTTCCAGCAGTTCCTGCTGCCGCGCGGCCTGTGGGACGTGGCCGGTGAACGGGTGAACCCGGCGGCGATCAAGCGCAGCGCGCTGCTCACGGTCGAAGGCGAGCTGGACGACATCTCCGGCCTGGGCCAGACCCAGGCGGCGCACGACCTGTGCAGCGGCATTCCCGCCAAACGCCGCGCGCACAAGGTCATCGAGGGGGCCGGCCATTACGGCATCTTCAGCGGCCGGCGCTGGCGCGAAACCGTGTACCCGCAGGTGCGCGATTTCATCCGCAAGTTCGACCGTGCCACGAAATAATCCGGCCTCGCGGCAACGCCAGGAACGACGAAGGCCGGCATTGCCGGCCTTCGTCGTTTTGCATGCCTGGTGCCCTCGAGACGATTCGAACGTCCGACCTGCCCCTTAGGAGGGGGCCGCTCTATCCAGCTGAGCTACGAGGGCGATGCGCAATTTTCGCATGGATTCGCCGAGGCGCGAAGAACGCCGCGCGAAGCCCGGCAAATGGCCACCTGCTAGAATGGTTTCTTTTTAAACCATTCAATGGAGACGCTCATGTCCCATGCGATTCTGAAGTCGCTCGGCCTCGACCAGACCTTGTCCGGCACCTACCTGGGCCAGGGCGAATGGTCGGCCACGACCGACGCCGGCACGCTGCAGCCCACCAATCCGGCCACCGGTGAAGTGATTGCCAGCGTGCCCGCCAGCAGCGCCGCCGACTACGAGCGGATCGTCGAGCGCGCCCAGGCCGCGTTCAAGATCTGGCGCACCACGCCCGCGCCGCAGCGCGGCGAAGCCGTGCGGCTGTGCGGCGAGGCGCTGCGCAAGCACAAGGACGCGCTGGGTTCGCTGGTGTCGCTGGAGATGGGCAAGATCAAGCCCGAAGGCGACGGCGAAGTGCAGGAGATGATCGACATCGCCGACTTCGCGGTGGGCCAGAGCCGCATGCTGTACGGCTACACCATGCATTCGGAGCGCCCCGGCCACCGCATGTACGACCAGTACCACCCGCTGGGCCTGGTCGGCATCATCAGCGCGTTCAACTTCCCCGTCGCGGTGTGGGCGTGGAACGCCATGCTGGCCACCATCGCCGGCGACATCTGCATCTGGAAGCCGTCGCCGAAGACGCCTCTGTCGGCCATCGCCACCATCAAGATCTGCAACGAGGCGCTGAAGGAAGGCGGTTTCCCCGACCTGTTCTTCCTGTTCAACGACGCCGGCAGCGAGCTGGCGCAGAAGTTCGTGGACGACAAGCGCATCCCGCTGATCAGCTTCACCGGCTCCACCAAGGTGGGCCGCCTGGTCGGCGAGCGCGTGGCCAAACGCATGGGCCGCTCGCTGCTGGAGCTGGGCGGCAACAACGCGATCATCGTGGACGAAACGGCCGACCTGAAGCTGGCGATCCCCGGCATCGTGTTCGGCGCGGTGGGCACCGCCGGCCAGCGTTGCACCACCACGCGCCGCGTGTTCGTGCACGAGTCGATCTTCGACACCGTGGTCGGCACCCTGGTGCAGGCGTACAAGCAGGTGGAAGGCAAGATCGGCGACCCCACCCAGGCCACCACGCTGATGGGTCCGCTCAACAGCCCCGAAGCGGTGCAGGGTTACCTGGCGGCGATCGAAAAGGCCAAGGCGGCCGGCGGCACCATCGCCACCGGCGGCGCGGCGCTGACCGATCGCAAGGGCAACTTTGTGCTGCCCACCATCATCACCGGCATCGCCAATGCGCATGACGTGGTGCAGACGGAGACGTTTGCGCCGATCCTGTACGTGATGCCGTTCAAGACGCTGGACGAGGCGATCGAGATGCAGAACGACGTGCCGCAAGGCCTGTCCTCGGCCATCTTCACCAACAACCTGCGGGCGGCCGAGCAGTTCCTGTCCGCGGCCGGTTCGGACTGCGGCCTGGCCAACGTCAACATCGGCACCAGCGGCGCGGAGATCGGCGGCGCGTTCGGCGGCGAGAAAGAGACCGGCGGCGGGCGCGAATCGGGCTCGGATGCGTGGAAGGTGTACATGCGCCGCCAGACCAACACCATCAACTATTCCGATGCGTTGCCGCTGGCGCAGGGGATCAAGTTCACGGTGTGACGGTGGCGGCCGGAGCGGAACGTCTGCGCAGCCGTGGTGCATGAGTGAGGCCGAACACTCATGCCGCCATCCCGGCGAACGCCGGGATGGCGGATGTTGAGGGTTCGGCCGCGTTTCCGCGATCGTGCTGTTCCAGCTTTGCAGGAGTGAGCGACCGATGAACTACCCACCGCATTCCTCCCCACCCGCCACCACCAGCCCCCTGGCGGTGGCGAGTCTGGTCTCCGGCATCCTGGCGTGGTGCGTGCTGCCGTTCATCGGTGCGATCGCGGCGATCATCTGCGGCCACCTGGCACGCAGCGAGATCCGCCGCAGCCCGGTCGATCGTCCAACGGGCGGCGACGGCATGGCGATCACCGGCCTGGTACTCGGCTACGCGCAACTGGCCGCGGTTTTGCTGGCGGTGCTTGCGTTCGTGGCCTTGCTGTTTTTCGGCTTCACATGGTTCGGCTGGCATTGACCCGCGCATGAGCACGCCCGCTGCCCCTCCCTTCGATTTCCGCGGCTACCGGGTCGTGGTTGCCGGCGGCAGCAAGGGCATCGGCCGCAGCATCGCGCTGGGCTTTGCGCAGTCGGGCGCGGCGGTATCGATCTGCGCGCGCGGTGCCGCGGCACTGGAGGAAACGCAGCGGGCGATCGCCGCCTTGGGCGGCCAGGCGCACGCGGCGCGTTGCGACTTGGCCGATGCCGCGGACATCGAACGCTACGTGGCGGACGCGGCCGCCGCCCTGGGCGGCATCGACGTGCTGGTGAACAACGCCAGCGGCTACGGTTTCGGCGACGACGACGACAGCTGGCTGGCGGGCTTCAACGTGGACCTGATGGCCGCCGTACGCACCTCGCGCGCGGCGCTGCCGCACCTGCAGGCCTCGGCCCATCCCTGCATCCTGCACACCAGTTCGATCGCCGCGTTTCGGCCGCGCGCCCACGGCGCGGCATATGCCGCGGCGAAGGCGGCGCTGAGCCAGTACACCACCTCGCAGGCGCTGGCGCTGGCCGAACACCGCATCCGCGTCAACGCGATCGCACCCGGCTCCATCAGTTTTCCCGATGGCCTGTGGCAGCGGCGCAAGCGGGACCAGCCCGATCTGTACCGCGCCACGCTGGCAAAGATCCCGTTCGGCCGCTTCGGCACCCCGCAGGAAATCGCCCACGCGGCGCTGTTCCTGGCCTCGCCGTGGGCGGGCTGGATCACCGGCCAGACGCTGGCGGTCGATGGCGGGCAGATGCTCAACGGCTGACTGCTTGTGAATTGTGCTTTCGCTTCCCCTGCGCAGCGGGGGAAGCTGCCCGAGGGGCTGAAGGGGGCTCCTTTCGTCGTGCAAAAGCAAGATCGAGAGCGCCCCCATCCGCCGTCGGCACCTTCCCCCGCTGCGCAGGGGAAGGAAATGTCTGGCGTCGTCCAGTCCTCAAATGATTCACAGGCTCTGAGCGCCGCCGCCAAGGCGCGATAAACTTCCACGACGACTCCCGCACTTCGCGGGCTAACCGGCTCGACACATGTACGACTACCTGCGCCCGCTGCTGTTCAAGCTGGATGCCGAAACCGCGCATCGCGCCACGCTGTACGCACTAGGCGTGGCCCAGCGCAGCAACCTCGCGCAGTGGATCGCCAAGCCACCGGCCGACCTGCCGACCACCGCGTTCGGCATCAGCTTCCCCAACCCGGTCGGTCTTGCCGCGGGGCTGGACAAGAACGCCGAGCATCTGGACGCGCTGAACACCTTGGGCTTCGGCTTCATCGAGGTGGGTACGGTGACGCCGCGACCACAGTCGGGCAACGCCAGGCCCCGCATGTTCCGCTTGCCGCGGCACGAGGCGATCATCAACCGCATGGGTTTCAACAACGAGGGCGTCGATGCGCTGGTGCGCAACGTGCGCGCATCGAGTTACCACGGCGTGCTCGGCATCAACATCGGCAAGAACAAGGACACGCCGAACGAGAAAGCCGCCAGCGATTACCTGTTCTGCCTCACCCGCGTCTACGAGCTCGCCAGCTACATCACCATCAATATTTCCTCGCCCAACACGCAAGGCCTGCGCGACCTGCAGGAGGAAGCCACGCTGCGGCGCTTCATCTCGGTGCTGCGCGAGGCGCAGGAGCGGCTGGGTTCGCAACACGGCCGGCGCAAGCCGATGCTGCTGAAGATCGCGCCCGACCTGGGCGAAGCCGAGCAGGACGCCGTGGCCGAGGTACTGCTGCACACCGGCATTGACGGCGTGATCTGCGGCAACACCACCATCGACCACAGCGCCGTCGCCGACGATCCGCATGGCGACGAAGCGGGCGGACTTTCCGGCAAGCCGCTGTTCGCGCACTCCACCGCGGTGCTGGCCGGCATGCACAAACGCCTGCAGGGGCGCATCCCGCTGATCGGCGTGGGCGGCATCCTGGATGGCAGCGATGCAGCGGAGAAACTCGACGCCGGCGCCTCGCTGGTGCAGCTGTATTCCGGGCTGATCTATCGCGGCCCGGCATTGGTCAATGAATGCGTGGACGAAATCCGCCGCCAGCGCGGGGCCGCGCATGTCGATTGAACGTAGCGACATGCCTGCGGAGCGAACCGACATGCCTGTGGAGCGAATCGACATGCCAGCGGAGCGAATCGACATGGGCGGCTACACGCTGATCGAAAACGCCCCGCTGGCCAATCGCAACACCTTGCGCGTCGATGCGCGGGCGCGGCTGCTGGCCGAGATCCACGACGCCAGCAAGCTGCCCGAGCTGCTCGACTTCCCCGCCGTGTGCAACAGTCGCCTGCTGGTACTGGGCGAAGGCAGCAACGTGTTGTTCACCGGTGACTTCGACGGCACCGTGCTGGCCATGGCCACCCGCGGCGTGCAGGTGGAAAGCGACGGCGACAGTGCCCGCATCGCGGTGGCGGCCGGTGAACGCTGGGACGACTTCGTGCGCTGGACGCTGGGCCAGGGCTACGCCGGGCTGGAAAACCTGATCCTGATTCCCGGCACCGTGGGCGCCGCTCCGATCCAGAACATCGGCGCCTACGGCTGCGAAGTAGCCGAGTTCGTGGAAAGCGTGGAAGCATGGGACACCCGCGAGCGCTGCGTGGTGACGCTGGACCACGCCACCTGCGCCTTCGGCTACCGCGACTCGCTGTTCAAGCACGAACCCGGCCGCTACATCGTCACCGCCGTGCGCTTCCTGCTGCCACGCAACCGCCCGCTGCGCACCGACTACGCCGGCATCGACGAACAACTGGCGCGCATGGGCGTGGACAAACCCGCACCGTTCCACGTCGCCGAAGCCGTCGTGCACCTGCGCACGAAAAAGCTGCCCGACCCCGCCGTGATCGGCAACGCCGGCAGCTTCTTCAAGAACCCCATCGTGGACGCCACCATCGCCGACACCTTGAAACGCAACCACCCCGACCTGCCCGCCTGGCCGATGCCCGACGGCCGCTGCAAACTCTCCGCCGCCTGGATGATCGAGCAAAGCGGGTTCAAGGGCCTGCGCGAAGGCGATGCCGGCATCTCCAACCGCCACGCGCTGGTGCTGGTAAACCACGGCCACGCCAGCGGCCCGCAGTTGTGGGCACTGGCGCAGCACGTGATGGATGGCGTGCGCGAGACATTCGGCGTGCAACTGGAACCCGAACCGATCGTCATCACTCCCTGAGTTCCCATGGGAGCGCGCCCTGCACGCGATGCTTCGGCTCTCGGCTGTTCTGTGGGAGCGACTTCAGTCGCGATGCCTTGCTCCTGGATGTGACTTCCGGGTGGGAGCCTTCGAGCGCCTGCGGTTGTGCGAATCAAAAAGCATCGCGGCTGAAGCCGCTCCCACAAATGTCCCGAACAACAGCAAGAGCATCGCGCACGACCGAAGGAAATCCCTTATCGCGAAGGCTCACACCGCTCGTGCAAACCAGGCGCCGTAACCCGGCAAATGCAAGCCATCGCCATGCAACGAACCGGTCGGCAAGCCGTGGCCTTCCAAGGCACGCCATGCACCCAACGCAGGCAACGACACATCGGCCGCCGCCTCGCCGAGGTTGAACACCACCAGCACGGTCTCGCCATCGACGCGGCGCGTAAACGCCAGCACCGGCTCGGGCATGTCGATGAAGCCGATTTCACCCACGCACAGCGCCGGCTGCGCTTTGCGCCAGTGCATGAAAGTGCGGAAACCGTTGAGTACCGAATGCGGGTCGTGTTCCTGCAGCGCGACGGCCAGTTCGCGATGTTCCCGCGGCACCGGTAGCCACGGCGTGCCGGCGCTGAAGCCGCCGTTGGATTCGTCGCTCCAGGGCATTGGCGTGCGGCAACCGTCGCGGCCCTTGAATTGCGGCCAGAACGCAATGCCATAAGGGTCCTGCATCGCCTCGTAGGGCACGTCGGCTTCGGTGAGGCCAAGCTCCTCGCCCTGGTAGATGCATACCGAGCCACGCAGCGAGCACAGCACCGCCGTGAACAGGTTGGCCAATGACGACGACGCGTGCCCGCGGCCCCAGCGCGTGATCACCCGCTCCACGTCATGGTTGGAAATGGCCCAGCAGGGCCAGCCTTCGTCCATCTGCGCTTCCAGCGCCTGCACCGTGTCGCGGATGTAGGTTGCGCTGAAATCGTCGGTGAGCAGTTCGAAGCTGTAGCCCATGTGCAGGCGACCGGGGCGGGTGTATTCGGCCATGGTGGCCAGCGAATCTTCCGAGGATATCTCGCCCAGCGCGGCCACGTCTGTATAGCCGTCCATAAGCGCGCGGAGATCGCCCAGGAACTTCAGGTTTTCCGGCTGCGTGTTGTTGAAATGGTGGTACTGGAAGGCGTACGGATTGTCCGGGCTGAAGCCGCGGCCCACGCGCTTTTCCTTGGGTTTAGGCGGGTTGTCGCGCAGTGCGCGGTCGTGGAAGCAGAAGTTGATCGAGTCCAGCCGGAAGCCATCCACGCCCTTGTCGAGCCAGAAGCGCAGGTTGGCCAATACCGCCGCGCAGACATCGGGATTGTGGAAGTCGAGATCCGGCTGCGAGGCCAGGAAGTTGTGCAGGTAGTACTGGCCGCGGCGCGGCTCCCATTGCCAGGCCGAACCGCCGAACAGCGACAGCCAGTTGTTCGGCGCGCTGCCGTCGTCCTTCGCGTCCGCCCACACGTACCAGTCCGACTTGGGATTGTCGCGGCTTTCGCGGCTTTCCTTGAACCAGGCATGCTCGTTCGAGGTGTGGCTGAGCACCTGGTCGATCATCACCTTCAGCCCCAGCGCGTGCGCCTTCGCCAGCAAGTTGTCGAAGTCGGCCAGGGTGCCGAACAGCGGGTCGACATCGCACGGGTCGGCGATGTCGTAGCCGAAATCGGTCATCGGCGAACGGAAGAA
Organism: Rhodanobacter fulvus Jip2; assembly: GCF_000264315.1. Lineage (GTDB taxonomy): Bacteria > Pseudomonadota > Gammaproteobacteria > Xanthomonadales > Rhodanobacteraceae > Rhodanobacter > Rhodanobacter fulvus. The sequence continues at coordinate 10,377 of NZ_AJXU01000081.1, read as the reverse complement.
TGGCGCGATCCAGATCGCGTCGACACCCAGGCTGGCCACGTAATCGAGCTTGTTGATGATGCCCGGGAGATCGCCCACGCCATCGCCATCGGTGTCCATGAAGCTGCGTGGATAGATCTGATAGATGGCGGCTCCGCGCCACCAGGTTGCCTCACTCATTCCGCGTATCCCCTTGTTCTTGTTGCCGCGGCGCCGACGACATCGGATCGGCTCGACTGCATGACATGGGGGCAGCTTAATGGCAGCGGGCAATGCTCAATACGAGCGTGCATACGTATTCATTTGCGGCATGTAACGCGTCGCAACACGACGACAAAAACGTGCCGCAACATGCTTGCGCTCCCACGAAAACAGCTTGAAAACAGCGGTATTTCGCCCATCGACGTACGCGCTCGACCCTCACCGTGTTAGCGCAAACATTGATGCGAAGCACAAAAATGAATACGTATGCAGTACCCGGTTGAACGCGCGTTTCCGCGCCTACCATGGCCGCGCATCGACAAGCCGCATGCAACACCAAGGGAATGCGCGGGCGAAGGTCGATCAGTCATCGATACGCGTAACCAATCATAGAAACTGGGGAGGGGGCACCATGGTATTCAAGCGAAACGTACTTGCCTTGGCATTGGCATCCGTCGGCTTTTGCGCGGCATCGAGCAGCTACGCCGCGCCGCAGGCCAGCGACAGCAACGACCAGGCAACGCAGACGACCGCGTCCGGTGACGTATCCACCGCCAAGGCCAAAGCCCAGGCGAAGGAAGACCAGCACGTCAAGAACATGAGCACGATCACGGTGACCGGCTTCAGCCGCAGCATCGAGACCTCGATCGACGTGAAGCGCTACGCCGACACCGTGGTGGACGTAGTGACGGCGGCGGACATCGGCGGCCTGCCCGACGTGTCCATCTCCGACGCACTGACCCGCCTGCCCGGCATTTCGGCGGAGCGCATCAACGGCGAAGCCAGCGCCATCAATATCCGCGGCATGTCCGGCGGCTTCGTGGAAACCACCTTGAACGGCCGGGAGCAGGGCGCCACCAGCGGCAGCCGGGTGATCCAGTTCGACCAGTACCCGTCGGAGATGATCAGCCAGGCGACGGTATACAAGTCGCCCAAGGCGTCGTTGATCGAAGGCGGCGTGGCCGGCACGGTGGAGATGCAGACGGCCAACCCGCTGGAGAATTCGAAGCAGTATTCGGCGGTGTTCAACCTGCGCGGCAGCTACAACGACCGCGGCAACGAAACCGACGGTGCCAATCCGCGCGGCTACCGCGCCAGCGCGTCGTTCCAGGGCAAGTTCCTCAACAACACGCTGGGCCTGGGCCTGGGCGTGGCGCAGATGTACCAGCCACACGTGGCCGACCAGTTCAACGGCTTGGCGTACAACGGCTCCAAGGACGTCAATGGCGACGGTGTCAACGAGTACACCAGCGAAGGTTTCGAGATGCAGCAGAACGGCGGCTCGGCACGCCGCAACGGCTTCATGGGCGTGGCGGTGTGGGAGCCCAGCGATTCGTTCACGCTGAAGGCGGACGGCTTCTACTCGCATTTCGATGCCACCAACTTCGGCCGCGGCTTCCGCGTGAAGACGCTGTCCAACGGCGCCATCACCAACCCCGCCATCCAGGCGGATGGCCAGGTGACCGGCGGCACCGTTTCCAGCAACGGCGACCCGTACTACACCATCCAGACCACCAACGATGACGACAGCACCGTCACCAGCGTGCTGTCCGGCGGCTTGAACGCGAAGTGGACGACCGGCTCCTGGACCATCATCGGTGACGTGGGCATGTCGCGCGCCAAGAGCGACATGACCAACGCCGTGTCGTGGACCCTGCCGTTCAACGGGATGGGCACCGCCGCTCCGACGGTGGCCAACGACCTCTCGGCCAGCTACCAGTTGAAGAACCTCAACATCCCCGATGTCAGCTTCAATCGCGACCTCACCGATCGCAACCAGATGGCCCTGGCCAAGGTCGGCGTGTATCCGTACATCTACGAGGACAAGACCAAGGCGGCCAAGCTGGATGTGCGCTACGACTTCTTCAACAACTCGGTGATCTCGGCGGTCGAGGCCGGCGCGCGCTACTCGCAGCGTCGCTACCAGGCGGACCGCGCCATCTGGGAATACGGCAACGACTTCGGCCAGTACCAGAATGGCCAGGTGCCGCTGGCCTTGAACGATGGCAACTCGCACACCGCCTGCTTCAAGGGCAACCTCTCGGGCTTCCCCTGCTTCCTCTCGGTCAACAGCCTGGCCGTGCTGGAAGAGAACGGCATCACGCCCACCCCGACCCGGCAGTGGGCCAACGACTGGACCCAGATCCAGAGCGCCACCGTCAGCGAGAACGTGCTGGCCGCCTACGTGATGGCTGACGTGGACACGATGATCGGCGACCACAACCTCACCGGCAATTTCGGCGTGCGCATGGTGCGCAGCTCGCAGTACAGCGAGGGCCTGCAGAACATCGGCGACGGCAGCGCACCGCCGCTCACCGACGGCCTGGGCGTGGTCAGCACCAACTACCTGATGGTGCGTCGTGGCAAGAAGTACACCGACTACCTGCCCTCGCTGAACCTCAACTACCACTTCGACGACGCCAACCAGTTGCGCTTCGCGGCAGCCAAGGTGATGTCGCGCCCGCCGCTGAACAAGCTGATGGCTGGCGGCGGCTCGTGGATCGATGGCAACAAGTACAACATGTGGGGCAACACCAGCCCGTTCCTGGACCCGTTCTACGCCAAGGCGTATGACCTGTCGTTCGAGCACTACATGGACGACAACGGCGGCGCCATCGCGGCGGCGCTGTTCTACAAGAAAATCGATTCGTTCATCGAAGACCGCACCATCGATCCGTTCGATTTCGCCGGCGCGGGCATCCAGGTGCCGATCAACCCGAACACCCAGCAGCCGTACGAGAACGGCCAGTACCAGACCGCCGTGAACAACGATAAGGGCGGCTACGTTCGCGGCATCGAGCTGGATTACTCCAAGGTGTTCAAGTCGCTGCCGGGCGCATGGTCGGGCCTGGGCTTCACCGGCAGCTTTGCCTACTCGCAGAGCAAGGTGACGGAAACCTCCACGCTGGGCGGCACGCCGATGCAGATCGGCCTGCCCGGCCTGTCGCCGCGGGTGATCAACGGCACGCTGTTCTACGGCTACAAGGGTTTCGACACGCGCCTCTCCGCGCGCTATCGCGACCGCTTCGTCTCCAACCAGATGTCCGAAGACAGCCAGACGGTCTACTACGCTCCGGAAACCGTGGTGGACTACCAGGCCTCCTACGCGTTCCAGTCCGGCAGCCTGAAAGGCCTGAGCCTGCTGTTCCAGGTCAGCAACCTCACCGACCAGCCGACGCGCACCTACTTCGGCAGCGAGGATCTCACCGGTACGCTGCAGTGGTTCGGCCGCCAGTACTACGTGGGCTTCACCTACGCGCTTTAAGTGATCGAGCCCGGGCGCCGCACGAAAGCGGCGCCCGGCAACTTTCCTCTTCTGCCCGGGCCGGTTGCACGCTGGATCCCGGGCTTTTTTTCGGCAGGCGGCAACGCGCATCATGCGCGGATGCCGTCCACCCGCAATCCATGGGGAACGTCCATGTTCTGGCGACAATCCATACTCGGCTGCACCACCACGCTTTTCGCCGCACTCGCACTTGGCCTCGCCGGCACCGCCGGCGCGGCACCGCCCACGACGACCAGCCATGCACCCGCGGCCCACACGGCACCCTCTGATGTCTGGTACGAAATCTTCGTGCGCAGTTGGGTCGACACCGATGGCGATGGCATCGGCGATCTCAATGGCGTCACCGCCAAACTCGACTACCTGCAATCGCTGGGCGTCAGCGGGATCTGGCTGATGCCGATCAATCCCTCGCCCAGCAACCACGGCTACGACGTCACCGACTACTACGGCATCAATCCGCAATACGGCAGCATGCAGGACTTCGAGAAGCTGCTGGCGGAGGCACACAAGCGCGGCATCAAGGTGATCATGGATCTGGTGATGAACCACTCCAGCGACCAGCACCCGTGGTTCCGCGCCGCGCTGGACCCGGCCAGTAAATACCGCAGCTGGTACCAGTGGTCGCGCCCCGGCACCGACCTCGACGCGATCAGCGCCACGGACACGCCCGCGTGGCACGCGCGGGGCAGGCAGCACTATTTGGGCGTCTTCACTGGCGCCATGCCCGATCTCGATTTCGACAACCCCGCCGTCCGCCAGGAGATGATCCGCATCGGTCGCTACTGGCTGCAAAAAGGCGTGGATGGTTTCCGCGTGGACGCCGTGCAGCATGTCTACCTCGACTTCAAGGCCGACACCGACAACCCACAGGTGCTGGGTAAGAACATCGCATGGCTGACGCAGTTTCGCGCCGGCATGAATGGGGTCAATCCACACGCTTATATCGTGGGCGAGGTGACCCAGCCGTCGGCGGAAAAGCTGGCGCCGTATTTCAAGCCGCTCAGCGCCGTGTTCGATTTTCCGCTGGCCGAAAAACTGATCGACAGTGCGCGGCAGGAACGCAACGATGGCCTGGATAAGCTGCTCGGCCACATCGACAGCACCTACCGCGCCACCACCGGCCGCTCCGGCGTCGATGCGCCGTTCCTTTCCAATCACGACCAGAACCGCGTGATGAGCCAGCTCGACGGCAATGCCGAGCACATGCGCATGGCCGCCGCGATGCTGCTGACCCTGCCCGGCGATCCGTTCCTCTACTACGGCGAGGAGATCGGCATGCGCGGGCAAAAGCCCGACCCCGATATCCGCACGCCGATGCGCTGGCATCGCGCCACCCACGCGCCCGGCGAAACCACCTGGCGCGCCGGTCATGACGATCCCGCCATCTCGGTGGAAGCGCAGCAAGGCGACCCGGATTCCCTGCTGAGTTTCTACACCCGGATGATCCACTGGCGCAGCCAGGCCAGCGCGCTGCGCGATGGCCGGCTCACGCCGTACACCGTGGACAACAAGCAAGTGGTGGCCTACCGGCTCGACGCCGCCAGCAGCCATGTGCTGGTGGCGCACAACCTTTCCGGCACGCCGCAAACGATCACGCCGGACAAGACGCGCCGCGTGCTGTTGCAGAGCAAACCCGATGTCGTGCTGCGCGACGGCGTTCTGCACCTGCCGGCCTACAGCACGGCCGTGCTGCAGTGATGGTGCTGGCCACCGCACTGTCGATGGCACTGTCGAGCGCCGTGACGCCCGCAGCCGACGGCATCGAATGGCAGCAGCGTCGGGCCAGCATGAGCGTGGCCGGCGATGGTTTCGTGCTGCACGCTCCCGGTGGCGATCGCCACATCCCGGCCCAACCGCTCGCCACCCATACCGGCAGCCCGCTGTTCGACGGCCTGTTCGCAATGGCGCTGGATGACCTGCACAAGGACTCGGTGGCGGCGATTCGCGACGACGCGTTCGACCACGGCCAGTCGATGCCTTGCGCCTGTTTCGAGACGGGCGAGAAGTGGCATTACGTGTGGACGCGCGACCTGTCCTACGCGATCGACCTGGGCTTGTGGCGGATCAACCCGGTCCGGGCGAAAGCGTCGCTGCTGTTCAAGCTGTCCGACGTACGCGAACCCACCGCGCCGCCGGGCCTGTATCCGATGCAGGACACCGGCTCGGGCGGCAGCTGGCCAATCAGCACCGATCGGGTGGTGTGGTTCCTGGGAGCGCGGCATCTGCTGGATGACCCGGCGTTTGCCGACACGGTGTATCGCGCGCTCACCGATACGCTGGCGCAGGACCAGCACTACGTGTTCGATGCGTCGATGGGGCTTTATCGCGGCGAGACCTCCTTCCTCGACTGGCGTGAGCAGAGCTACCCGGGCTGGACCGCCAACGACGTGCGCTTCATCGCGCAGTCCTACGCGCTGTCCACCAACGTGCTGCATTACGAAGCCCTGCAATTGGCCGTCCAGATGGCCGAACGCCGCCATGACCCGAAGGCGGCCGATTACCGCATCCGCGCTGGTGCGTTGAAAGCCGCCATCAACACCCGTTTCTGGCGCGGCGACCGCGGCTTGTACATGAGCTACATCGGCAGCGATGGCATGCCGATCGAAGCCTATGACCTGCTGGGCATCTCGCTGGCGATCACCAGCGGTGTGGCCGATGCCGACCGCGCCCGCCAGGCGCTGGCCAACTACCCCGCGTATCCGGCCGGCAGCCCGGTGATCTGGCCCGAACGGGCGGATCAGCCGATCTACCACAACCGGGCGATCTGGCCCTTCGTCAGCGCCTATGCCCTGCGCGCCGCGCGGGTGGTGAACGATCCCGACCGCATCGCGCATGAACTGCGTTCACTGCTGCGCGGCGCCGCGTTGAGCGGTTCCAACATGGAGAACTTCGAACTGCTGAGCCAGCGCGTGCACGTGGAGGACGGCAAGCTCAGTGGCCCGGTGGTCAACTCGCCGCGCCAACTGTGGTCGGTGGGCGGCTACCTGGACATGGTGATCGAAGGCGTCTTCGGCCTCAGCGCTGATGGCCGCATCACGCCGAAGCTGCCCGCCTCCCTGCTGCCGATGCTGTTTGGCGACCGCGAGCGCATCAGCGTGCAGTTGCGCGACCAACGCATCACCCTGCAACGACCGGCCTCGGTCAACGGCAACCTGCTTGTGGCCAGCGACGTTGAACACCACGGCAACGAGACGGTGGTGACGCTGAAGGCGATCCATGTCGATACGACACCGCTGCGGCTGGACGCACCGTTGTTTGCGCCGGCCACACCGGCGGCGCCGCAAGCAACTCGCACCGGGAGTAGCTGGAAAATCAGCTTCAGCGGGTATGGCCAGTTGTATGTGGATGGCAAGGTCATCGGTGCCATCGACGGTCAACGCCTGGTTCCCGCCAGCACGGCGCAGCAATGTTTTTCCGTCACCCGCCGCGCCGGAGAACTCGAATCGCTGCCCAGCCCCGTCACCTGCGTGGGCCCGATGCAGCGCCTCGCCGGCGCCTGGCCGCGAACGTGGACAGCGCCCGCCAGCGGCCGCTTCAAGGCCACCTTGGTTTACGCCAACGATCACGGCCCGATCAACACCGGCATCACTGCCGCGGTGAAAAACCTGGTGATCGCGTGCAAGGGTGCGCCAGTGCAGACAAGGCCCATGGTGATGCCGCACAGTGTCGGCATGCAGCCATCCACCCATGTCACGTTCGACGCATCCGCGGGCGCACCTTGCGCTTTTTCGATCAGCCAGGGGTTCAACATGAGCTTCCTGCGCCACTTCGCCCACTACACCGGCGGGCAAGGCGGCATCGAGGGGCCATTGAATGAAGCACGCATGGGCGACCTGCTTATCGCGCCGCTGACCAGGACCGCACCATGAGCAGAAAACCCGAGCTGTCGTTCTGGCAGATATGGAACATGTGCTTCGGTTTTCTGGGCATCCAGTTCGGCTTTGCGCTGCAGAACGCCAACGTCAGCCGCATCTTCCAGACGCTGGGCGCGGACGTCACCGACATACCCGCGCTGTGGATCGCCGCGCCGCTCACCGGCCTGCTGGTGCAGCCCATCGTCGGCTACTGGTCCGATCGCACCTGGAACCGGCTGGGCCGGCGCCGGCCGTATTTCCTCGCCGGGGCCGTACTGGCCACGCTCGCCCTGCTGGCAATGCCCAACTCGCCCGCCCTGTGGATGGCCGCGGGCCTGCTGTGGGTGCTTGATGCGTCGATCAACATCTCGATGGAGCCGTTCCGCGCCTTCGTGGGCGACCAGTTGCCGCCGCGCCAGCGGCCGCTGGGCTACGCGATGCAGAGCTTCTTCATCGGCCTCGGCGCCATCGTGGCCTCGGCGCTGCCGTGGCTGCTGGCGCATGCCGGCGTGGACAACGTGGGCGCCGCCGGCGTGATCCCCGATACGGTGAAATATGCGTTCTACATCGGCGGTGCGGTGCTGCTCTGCTCGGTGTTGTGGACCGTGCTTTTCACCCGCGAATATCCGCCGGAAATATTGCTGGGTTTCGAACAGGGTGACGAGCACGCCGCCCCCGTGGCTGCAGCAACCATCGACCGCCACGCCGCATGGCGCAACGCCGTGGTCTGGTGTTCGGCAGGCATCGTCGGCGTGCTGCTGATCAGCCATTACAACCTCCAACGCGACCTGTATATCCTGGCCGGCAGCCTGATCGCCTACGGCCTGGCGCAGGCGTGGCTGGGGCGCTCACGCGGCAACGGCATGCTCACCCAGGTGCTGGGCGACCTGCACCACATGCCCGATGCCATGCGGCGGCTGGCCTGGGTGCAGTTCTTCTCCTGGTTCGCACTATTCGCCATGTGGATCTACACCACGGCGGCCGTCACCGAAGTGCATTTCGGCAGCACCGATCCCCACTCCGTCGCCTACAACGACGGCGCCAACTGGGTCGGCGTGCTGTTCGCCGCCTACAACGGCTTTGCCGCGCTGGCCGCGCTGGTGATTCCGCTGATGGTGCGCCGCTGGGGCCTGCGCATCAGCCACCTGCTGAACCTGTGGGTGGGCGGCATTGCCCTGCTCTCCTTCCTGTTCATCCGCGACCCGCACTGGCTGCTGCTGTCGATGGTGGGCGTGGGTTTCGCCTGGGCCTCGATCCTGTCGCTGCCGTATGCGTTGCTGTCGGACAACCTGCCCGCCGCGAAGATGGGCGTCTACATGGGCATCTTCAATTTCTTCATCGTGATACCGCAGCTGCTGGCCGCCAGCGTCCTGGGCATGCTGCTGAAAACCTTCTTCCACAGCCAGCCGATCTGGGCACTGGCGCTTGGCGGTGGCAGCCTGCTGGTGGCTGGTCTTTTCACCTTGCGGGTGCGTGAGCCGGCTACCCACTCCCCGTAGCAGTGCATCCCGTGCGCGATGCTTCTAGTCACGCCACAAGAGCAGCTACCACCGGGCTACTACCGTACCGCGCCATTCGCCGACGGGTACTCTTTCCTGACGTGACGCATCGTGTTTCATGCCGCCGGCAAACTGGCATGAAGTGCTTTGCCGATCCGGCAACATGTTGTCGCGAAGCATTGACGCACAGGGAGAAGGACCTTGTTTACCGATCGAAAAGGGGACCGGCGCGGCTCCAGGCCCGTGTACGAGCGTTACAGCGATGCACTGGCGCAGGTGTCTTGGCAGGACTTTGAGAAACTGATGGTCGCCTACTACGCCGGCCAAGGTTACCGCGTGGAACACGTTGGCACGGCGGGTTCGGGGACGCGGTTTGATGGCGGCATCGACCTCAAGCTGTACCTGGATGGACAGTACCTCGTCGTCCAGTGCAAGCATAGGAACGCGCAGCAGGTGACCCATAACCCCGTCCACGAATTGCTCGGTGTCATGCTGACCGAACACGCCACTGGCGCGATCGTTGTCACCAGCGGTGAGTTCACCCAGGCGGCGCACGCGGCAGCCACCAGGGAGCCACGTATCCAGCTGATCGATGGTGCGGCGCTGCGCCAGATGGTTGGCCCGCTTGTCGCCGCATTCGTACCCAACCAGGCGGATGACGCCAGCTTTAGCGATGCCAGCGTTTACGAGCGTGTGCCTACCAGTCCGGCGAGCTATCGCCCACGCCGCGGACGTCGCGCACCGGCACGCAATCCGCTGCCAGGCATCGCGTTCGCGATCATCGCGAGCCTGATTGCATTTTTTGTGGTGCGAAACGCCTTGACCGAATTCGCGCGAAAGCCTTTTCTTCCAACGACGACCTTGGTGACACCTCATCCACCCGTACGAAACTCGCGCCCACCCGCCCTTGTGCCCCGGCAAACCCCACAACCGATGTACGGACAGGATGTTCCAACGACCGATGCCGAGATGCGGGAGTGGAAGCGGAAGAACGCCGAGTCGATGAGAATCATCGAGAAGAGCACCCCCGAACTACTGCGCTGAGGGCTTCCTCGACCGGGTTGCACTGAAAGCGGCAGCTCGAACTCCATCTCAGCGCTGCCTGAGCTTTTTGCAGAACGATCGCAGAGCAAGAGCCCCCCCTCACCCCAGCCCTCTCCCCCGGCGTCGCCGGGGGAGAGGGAGCACAGGCGGCCTGCGCTTCGGCCCGATCTTTAGCTCTCCCACTTTCAGCCCTTCGCTCTTCGGCTTCAGCTCTTCGCTTGTCGCTTGTTGCTTGTCGCTTGTCGCTTGTCGCTTTTGCAACCGCGCAGCGGTTGCGCACCGAGTGCGGGCCAGGATGGCCCGCTGCTTTACCCCGGGCCCCTGTGCGGCGGTGAGGTGGGGTCGACAGGCCGCGCAGCGGGAGCCGACATGGATGTCGGCTCCTTTTCGTCCGGACAGGAGTCCGGTCGAAAAGCCCGGCCCCGGCTCACGGACTTGCCGGGCATGGCGAGGGCATGGATGCCCGAGTTGAGGCAACGCAGGAGCGGTTGCCCGATGCCCGGCAAGCGCCAAG
>NZ_AJXU01000080.1 GCF_000264315.1 Rhodanobacter fulvus Jip2 | reverse complement strand
AGAGAAAGTGACTCGGTCGCCAACGGCGATCGAAAGCCCTTCGCTCTTGATCGACCAACAAGAGCATCGCGACTGAAGTCGCTCCCACAGGTGGGGTGCGGCAGTCGCCAGGGCGCCGAAAGCTTTCTGCGGTGAAGTTACTAAGAGCATCGCGCACAGGGTGCAGTCCTACATTGCATCGCGCGGCAATGCCAGGGATGCCGGCCAGCACCCTTCGACTTCGGCCGCTGGCGCGGCCTACGCTCAGGGCGAACGGATTTGGCGTTGTGGGCGATGCGTCCCTAACCCGATCAATCCAACGCCGGATAATCCGTGTAGCCCTCTGCACCGCCGCCATAAAACGTCTTCTGATCCGGCACATTGAGCGGCGCGTTCTCACGCAACCGGCGCGGCAGGTCGGGGTTGGCCAGGAACGGCACGCCGAACGCCACCAGGTCGGCCTTGCCGCTGGCCACCGCGTCGATCGCCATGTCGCGGTCGTAGCCGTTGTTGACGATCCAGGCGCCGCGGAATGGCTTGCGCATGGCGGCGTAGTCGAACGGTTGCGGTTGGCGGTTGCCGCCCGTCTCGCCTTCGATCACATGGATATACGCCAGGCCCAGCGCAGCCAGCCGCTCGACGGCGCGGTTGAACAGGGCTTGCGGATCGCTGTCGGCGATGTCACCGGCCGGGGTCAGCGGCGACAGCCGTACGCCGGTGCGGCCGGGGCCGACTTCGCGGGCCACCGCTTCGCACACTTCAAACAACAAGCGCGTGCGGTTTTCGATGCTGCCGCCGTAGGCGTCGGTGCGGTGGTTGCTCCTGTCGCGCAGGAACTGGTCGATCAGGTAGCCGTTGGCACCATGCACCTCGACCGCATCGAAGCCGGCCTCGCGTGCGTTGGCGGCGGCCTGGCGATAGGTGTCGATGATGCGCGGGATTTCATCCAGCGCCAGCGCGCGCGGCGCGGATACGTCGACGAAACCTTCGGCGATGAAGGTCTTGGCGTCGGCGCGGATGGCCGACGGCGCCACCGGCGCCTGGCCATTCGGTTGCAGCGATACATGCGAGATGCGGCCCACATGCCACAACTGCAGCACGATGTGTCCGCCCTTGGCATGGACCGCTTCGGTGACTTTCTTCCAGCCGGCGATCTGCTCGGGCGAATGGATGCCCGGGGTGGCGATGTAGCCCTGGCCCTCGGGGCTGATCTGGGTGGCTTCGGCGATGATCAGCCCGGCGCTGGCGCGCTGCGCGTAATAGGTGGCGTTGAGTTCGGTGGGCACGTTGCCGGCGCTGGCGCGGTTGCGGGTGAGCGGCGCCATTGCCACGCGGTTGGGCAGGCGCAGGTCACCGACCTGGATCGGCTGGAACAGGACTTCGGCATCGGATGGGCTGGCGTGGGAAGAGCTCATGGGATTTCCTTGTGGATCGAAGAGCGGGCTGGCGCGCGCGGGGCACGCGCATCTTGCCCGAGGCCATGTTTGCGTTTCATGAGCGCCAGCCACATTGCCGCCGCGTGGTGACCGTTACCGCGGGCAGCCTCCACTACAATGGCCGCTTTCCGCGCTGATCATTGCCATGCCGCCGCTGCGCCTGAAACGCTACCTGCTGACCGGCCTGCTCACGTTCATCCCATTGTGGGTGACGTGGCTGGTATTCAAGTTTGTCCTGGGTGTGCTGGTGGACATCGGCGCGCCGCTGGTGAGTGCGCTGCTGGGTGCGCTGGCGCTGGTGGCGCCGCGTACGGCGGCCGTGCTGGGCAGCGCGTGGAGCACGTACATCGTGGCGCTGCTGATCACGCTGGGCGCCTTGTACCTGCTGGGCGCGCTGGCCAACCGGGTGATCGGGCAGCGCGTGATCGGCGCGTTCGACGGTGTGCTGGCGCGCATCCCGGTGGTGCAGACCATCTACGGCGGTACCAAGAAGTTGATGGCGGTGCTGCAGAACAAGCCCTCCGGCGTGCAGCGCGTGGTGCTGGTGGAGTTTCCCCGGCGCGGCATGCGGGTGGTCGGCTTCGTTACCCGGGTGATGGTCGAGGAAGGCAGCGGCCGCGAGATGGCGGCGGTGTTCATCCCCACCACGCCCAACCCTACCGGCGGTTATCTGGAAGTGGTGCCGCTGGCCGAGCTGACGCCCACCGACTGGACCATGGACCAGGCGATGGCTTTCATCATTTCCGGCGGTGCGGTGGCGCCCGATACCTTGCCCGCCTTTTGTGGGAGCGACTTCAGTCGCGATGCTCTTCCGCCCACCGAAAAGCATCGCGACTGAAGTCGCTCCCACACACAGGAGCTCCCATGCATCGATGGCTGCTGATTCCCCTGCTGGGCCTTGCGACCCTCACCGTCCACGCCACTGACTGGACCACGCCGGCCGAGGCGGCGCAATTCCGCACCACGCCCAGCTACGCCGACACGCTGACCTATCTGCAGCGGCTGCAAAAGGCGGCGCCGGGCGTGATCCATCTGGAAACGTTCGGCACCACGCCCGAAGGCCGGCCGATGACGGTGGTGATCGCCAGCGGTGACGGCACGTTCGACCCGGCGGCCGCGCGCGCGGCGCACAAGCCGGTGGTGCTGGTGCAGGCCGGCATTCACCCCGGCGAGATCGAGGGCAAGGATGCGGGGCTGATGTTGCTGCGCGACATCGCGGTCGCCGGCAAGTATCCGCATCTGCTCGATGAGCTGGTGCTGGTGTACATCCCGGTGTTCAGCGTGGACGGCCACGAGAATTCCAGCCCGTACCATCGCATCAACCAGAACGGCCCCGCGTCGATGGGCTTTCGCGGCCAGTCGCAATACCTCAACCTCAACCGCGACTACATCAAGGCCGACGCGCCGGAGATGCGCGCGTGGCTGAAGCTGTGGCAGGCGTGGCTGCCCGATTTCCTGATCGACGTGCACACCACCGACGGCGCCGATTACCAATACGACCTCACCTGGTACACCGAGGACCCGCACAAGCTCGACCCCGCCGTGAGCGCCTGGCAGCAAGACGCCATCGTCAACCACGCCATGCCGGCCTACGAGCAACGCGGGCATCTGGCCTCCAGCTACCTGGAGTTCAAGGACGGCCGCGACCCGCGCAAGGGCCTGGAGAACTTCGGCTCCGGCCCGCGCTTTTCCACCGGCTACGCAGCGCTGCAAAACCGCCCCGCACTGCTGATCGAAACCCACATGCTGAAGCCGTACGCAAACCGCGTGCGCGCCACCTACGACATCGTGGAGCTGATGCTGGAACAGATCGGCCAGCATCCCGCCGCGCTGCTCGCCGCCACCGCGAAAGCGGATGCCGACACCATCGCCCGTGCCCATGATGCAAAAGCCCGTGTGCCGCTGACCTTCAAGCTCGATCCCCAACCCACGAAGCTGGCATTGAAGGGCTACGCGTTCACCCGCCGCCACAGCGACATCTCCGACAGCGAGTGGATCCGCTACGACCCCGACCAGCCAACGACGTACACCATTGACAACTGGAACCGGCTGCTGCCGGACCTGTCCATCGTGCCGCCCGCCGCCTACGTGGTGCCTGCGCAGTGGACGGTGGTCATCGACCGACTGGACGCGCACAGCATCCACTATCGGCGTACCACGCAGCCGCTGACGGTGCGTGCCGAGGGCTACCAACTGGATGAACCGCGCTGGGCCGACAAGCCGTTCGAGGGTCACCTGATGCTGCGCGATTTCCGCCTGCGCGCGCTGCCGCGCGAGGTGCGCCTGCCCGCCGGTTCGGTGATCGTGCCGATGGATCAGCGCGCCGCCAACGTGGCGATCAACCTGCTCGAACCGCAGGCGCCGGACTCGCTGCTGCACTGGGGCTACCTCAACGCCATCTTCGAGGCCAAGGAATACGGCGAGCCGCGCGTGGTGGAAAAACTGGCGCGCGAGATGCTGGCGAAAAGCCCGGCGTTGAAAGCCGAGTTCCAGCGCAAGCTGCACGACAATCCGGCCTTCGCCGGCGACAGCCGCGCGCGGCTGGCCTTCTTCTTCGAACGCTCGCCCTGGTATGCCGCGCAAGACGTGGGTGCCTACCCGGTACTGCGCCTGGACACCACGCAATGGCAGTCGTTGTCGGCGCGGGATGAAACGGTTGACGGCGCCCGCCACTGAGGCCTCGGCCGGCGGCCGTACCCCTTACCTTTGACACTGTGCCCACCATGACGATTGACCTAGCTTGGTTCGTCATTGTCGCAGCCTGTGTCCGACCCACCATCAGCCACGCTCGCCATCCAAACGCCGCGCTCGCGGACCACAATCACGAGGGAAATCCATGACCAAGCCGTATTTGAAACCGCTGGCGCTGGCCGTCAGCCTGGCCTTGTCGCTGACCGCCTGCGGCAAGCAGGAGCCGGCCGAATCCGCTGCGCCGGCGCCCAGCGCCAGTGCGAACACCGCCGCCGCGGCGCCGGCCGCGTCGGGCGGCATTTTCGATGTCAGCGAGCTCGACCCGAACATCAACGCCTGCCAGGATTTCAACGGCTTCGTCAACGACAAGTGGGTTGCCGCCAACCCGATCCCCGCCGACCACACCAGCTGGGGCGCGTTCAACAAGCTGGCCGAGGACAGCCTCAATACCCAGCATGAAATCGTCGAGGCCGCGGCCAAGAACGCCGCCTCCGCCAAGGCGGGTTCGATCGATCAGAAGATCGGCTACCTGTACCAGTCCGGCATGGACGAGGCCACCATCGACAAGGCCGGCTTCGACCCGATCAAGCCGCGCCTCGACGCGATTGCCGGCCTGAAGAACACCGCCGACATCGTCGACTTCATCGACAAGAGCTACGCCGAAGGCAACGGCCAGGTGTTCAGCTTTGGCGCCGGCGCCGACTTCGACAACGCCAAGCTGCAGATCGCCTACGCGATGCAGAGCGGCCTGGGCCTGCCGACCAGGGACTACTACACCAAGCCCGAGTTCAAGGAGATCCGCGACGCGTACGTGGCCTACATCGCCAAGTCGCTGGAGCTGACCGGCGTGTCGGCCGCCGACGCGAAGGCGCAGGCCGACCAGGTGATGAAGCTGGAAACCTCGCTGGCCGCCGCCTCGCTGGCGCCCACCGAAATGCGTGACCTGGACAACCAGTACCACTTCGTCAGCGTGAAGGAAGCGGACAAGATCACCCCGCACTTCAGCTGGGAAAAATTCTTTGACGCCCAGGGCGTCAAGATCGACAAGGGCTTCTCGTTGTCGCAGCCGAAATTCTTCGCCGCGTTCGACAAGCTGCTGGCCGACGCGCCGGCATCGCAGTGGCAGGCCTACCTGCGCTTCCACACCATCGACGACTCCGCCAACGCGCTGTCGAAGAACTTCCGCGACAACAAGTTCGACTTCTACGGCAAGACCCTGGCCGGCCAGCCGCAGCAGCAGGAGCGCTGGAAGCAGGTGCTGGGCGCGGTCAACGGCGCCATGGGCCAGGCCCTGGGCCAGTTGTACGTGGCCAAGGAGTTCACCCCGGAAGCGAAGCAGCGCGCCGAGGAACTGGTCACCAACGTGCGCGATGCGCTGAAGACCCGCATCGAGAACCTGGACTGGATGAGCGCCGACACCAAGGCCAAGGCCGTCGAGAAGTGGGAGCAGTTCCTGCCCAAGATCGGCTACCCGGACAAGTGGCGCGACTGGTCCGGCCTGGAGCTGACCGCGGACAACTATTACGCCAACCTGCAGGCGGCGGCCAAGTTCAACTACGACTACGACATCGCCCACATCGGCAAGGCCACCGACCGCGGCGAGTGGTACATGACCCCGCAGACGGTCAACGCGTACTACGACCCCAGCACCAACACGATCAACTTCCCGGCCGCGATCCTGCAGCCGCCGTTCTTCGATGCCAAGGCGGATGATGCGATCAACTACGGCGGCATCGGCGCCGTGATCGGCCACGAGGCCAGCCACGGTTTCGACGACCAGGGCAGCCAGTTCGACGGTTTCGGCAACCGCCACAACTGGTGGACCAAGCAGGACAAGGCGCAGTTCGACGCGCGCAGCACCAAGCTGGTAGATCAGTTCAACGCCTACGCGCCGATCAAGGACAAGCCGGACCTGCACGTCAACGGCAAGCTGACCCTGGGCGAGAACATCGCCGACCTGGGCGGCCTCGCCGTGGCCTACGACGCGCTGCAGACGGCGTTGAAGAACCATCCGGCAGAAGCGGACAAGAAGATCGACGGCTACACCGAGGACCAGCGCTTCTTCCTCAACTGGGCCCGCGTGTGGCGCGGCAGCATGCGCGAGAAAACCTCGATCGTGCGCCTCAACACCGATCCGCACGCGCCGATGGCACTGCGCGCCACCGCTGCGCCGTCCAACATGCCGGCGTTCGCGCAAGCGTTCCAGTGCAAGCCCGGCGACGCGATGGTGCGTCCGGCCGATACCCAGGTGAAGATCTGGTAAGGCGTTCGCGCCGACCTTGCAACAAGTGAAACGAAGAGGCCCCGCATGCGAATGCGGGGCCTCTTTCGTTGTGGGAGGGCGCCGGCCAGCCACAACGCTATTGCAAATCATTCTCATTCCTTTACCATGCGTCCGGTCGCGCCTCGCCCCGGTCCACGGGTAGCCAGCGCTCCACTCTCCCGCAAAAGCATGCCTCGGCACGGCGCCGGCGGCTGCGCCGTTCCGCCGTTCGCCTGGCGCCGGCGGCGGGAAACATCGCAGATGGCAAAGGAACCCCACGCATGTCTTTCATCAAGAGCCGCAAGCACACCGTTTCCACGGGCGTGCGCCGCATGTCGCTGGCCGGCACCACCACCGCCACGTTGCTGACCAGCCTGGCATTGGCGCAATCCGCCGTGGCCGCGGACGCCTCACCGGTCGCGCAGATGACGGACGCCCGCACCCTGCCTGGCATCAAGGTGCAGGCCACGCGCGGCGCCGACTACCGCGCCGACAAGGTCGAGTCGCCCAAGTTCACCCAGCCGCTGCTGGATACACCGCAGACCATCACGGTGATCTCCAAGGACCTGATCACCGACCAGGGCGCCACCACGCTGACCGAGGCACTGCGCAACAGCCCGGGCGTGGGCACCTTCTATGCCGGCGAGAACGGCGCCACTTCCACCGGCGATTCCGTCTACATGCGCGGCTTCGACGCCTCCAGCAGCATCTTCGTCGACGGCGTGCGCGACCTCGGTTCCATCTCCCGCGACGTCTTCAACATCGAGCAGATCGAAGTGGAAAAAGGCCCGGCCGGCACCGACAACGGCCGCACCTCGGCCGGCGGCGCGATCAACATGGTGAGCAAGCAGCCGTTCCTGGCGAATGCCGTCTCGGGCTCGGTGTCCTACGGCGACGCGAACCGCAAGCGGGTCACCGCCGACTGGAACCAGGCGATCGGCGAGCACGCCGGTTTTCGCCTCAACGTGCTGGGCCAGGATGGCGGCGTCAGCGGCCGTGACGGCGTCGAGGACAATCGCTGGGGCATCGCGCCGTCGCTGGCCTTCGGCCTGGGCACGCCCACCCGCGTCTATCTGAATCTGCTGCACGTGAAGCAGAACAACGTACCCGACGGCGGCGTGGCGACCATCGGCCTGCCCGGCTACAGCAGCCCCGATCCGGACCTTCGGCCGTGGCTGGACAACGCCCCGCGCGTCGACCCGGAAAATTTCTACGGCACCGACGCCGACCACGACCACGTCAAGGCCGACATGGCGACGCTGCGCATCGAGCACGATTTCGCCAACGGTGCCACGCTGCACAACACTACCCGCTGGGGGCGGACGCATCAGGACTACCTGCTGACCTCCTTCATGTACAGCGCCGCCAACCTGGTCACGCCCGACCCCGCCGACCCGTCCAGCTGGACCGTGGCGCGCAGCAACCCCACGTTCAAGGACAACACCAACACCATCCTCACCAACCAGACCAACCTCACCGCGACGTTTCACACCGGCGCGGTGGAGCACGCGCTCAGCACCGGCATCGAGCTGACCCGCGAGAAACTGTCGACCACCGGCATCGCCGTGCTCGATGGCAGCGCCTGGACCCCGGCGAACATCTATCACCCCACGCCGCACGCTACCGGCCTGGCCTGGGGCCGCAACGACGCCGACAGCAACGGCAAGACCACCACCGAGGCGGCGTATGCGTTCGATACCCTGAAGTTCGGCGAACAGTGGCTGCTCACCGGCGGCCTGCGCCTGGATCACTACAAGACCGAATTCACCAGCCGCGTGCCTTGCGGCGGTCGTCGCGGGCCGGACTGCGGCGCGCTTGCCGAGGGCACCGCGGTGCCCGGCGTCAACGCCACCGTTTCGGACAACCTGCTCAACTGGAAGTTGGGCGTGGTGTACAAGCCCGCCGCCAACGGCAGCATCTACGCCGATTACGCAGTGTCCGCCCAGCCGCCCGGCGGCGCGCAACTGCAGCTGAGCTCATCGGCCAACAGCGCCGACAACCCCGCGTTCGATCCGCAGAAGGCGCGCACCGCGGAGCTCGGCACCAAGTGGGATCTGCTGGGCGAAAACCTGCTCGTCAGCGCCGCCGTCTACCGCACGGAAGTCAGCAACGATATCGCCCAGGGCGATGACGGGCTGTACTACCAGACGGCGAAGAAGCGGGTCAGCGGCGTGGAACTCACCGCCGTGGGCAAGCTGTCCGAGCGCTGGTCGGTCAGCACCGGCTTCACCACCATGGACACCACGGTGCTCAAGGGCGCGGTGGTTTCGCAGGACGGCTCCGACGATCTGGCGTACACGCCGAAGTACGCGTTCACCGCCTGGACCACCTACCAGTTGCCGTTCGGCCTCTCCCTCGCCGGCGGCGCGCGTTACGCGGGACAGTTGAAGCGCGGCACCGACGGCGCCGTGGGCACGCCCAACTACACCAAGTCGTATACCGTCTTCGATGCAATGGCCAGCTATGCGATCAACAAGCATTTCAACCTGCAGTTGAACGTCTACAATCTGTTCGACAAGACGTATGTGTCGGCCATCAACAAGAGCGGTTACCGCTACACGCCCGGCACACCGCGTTCGGCGATGCTGACGGCCAACTTCAGGTTCTGATGGAGGCCGGGTGTTGAACGGCGAGAATCTCCCACGCCGTTCACCCTGAGCGTAGCCGCGCAGCGGCGAAGTCGAAGGGGCTCTTGCGCCAGGCTTCGACTTCGCCGCTGCGCAGCTACGCTCAGCCAGAACGGTGACATCGCGGCGCGCTCGACCCGATTCGCTTTTCCCCGCTCCTTCGTGGAATCCACCATGCTCCTGCACATCCCCGCCGTCCTCAGCTCCGAGCAGGTCGTCCCATTGCGCGCTGCGCTGGATACGGCCGACTGGGTCGACGGCCGCGAGACGGTGGGCGCGCAGGGCGCGAAGGTGAAGCGCAACCGGCAATTGCCCGACGCCTCGCCGCTGCGCCGGCAACTGGGCCGCGTCGTGCTCGATGCGCTGGCGAAGCATCCGCTCTATCACGCCGCCGCGCTGCCGTTGCGCACGTTGGCGCCGCGTTTCAACCGCTACGAAGGTGGCGGCGAATACGGCTTCCACGTGGACGGCGCGGTGATGGCGCTGAATGGCGAGGGTGCGCAGATACGCAGCGATGTTTCCTGCACGCTGTTTCTCAACGACCCGCACGAGTACGACGGCGGCGAGCTGATCGTCAGCGACACCTACGGCGAGCACGAGGTGAAGCTGCCGGCCGGCGACCTCATCGTCTACCCGTCGAGCAGCCTGCACCGCGTGGCGCCCGTCACGCGTGGTGCGCGTATCGCCTCGTTTTTCTGGGTGCAAAGCCTGGTCCGCGACGACAGCCGCCGTCGCCTGCTGTTCGAACTGGACGGCTCGATCCAGGCACTGACCGCCAGCGGCGCCGACGCCACCGCGGTGCTGCAACTGACCGGCATCTACCACAATCTGCTGCGCCAATGGGCCGAAACCTGAGACTGCAAGAGGTGCGACATCGCGCCGATCCGCATCACAACGGTTCCCAGCAGCGACCGCGCGGCGGATAATCGTCGGCCCTCGAATGCAACACGGCGGCGCAATGTTCGTACCTGGTCAACGCTGGATCTCCTCTGCCGAACCCGAGCTGGGCCTGGGCACCGTCTTGCGCGTCGAAGGACGCGGCGTACAGGTGCTGTTTGCCAAGGCCGGGGTGCTGCGTCCCTACGCGGTCGACTCGGCGCCGCTATTGCGGGCGGAGTTTCGCGCCGGGCAGCGGGTGGCCGGCAAGGGCATCGCGTTCCTGGTCGAGCGGGTGGAAATCCGCGACGAGCTGCTGATCTACCGCGGCGAAGGGCGCGAACTCGAAGAAGGCCAGCTCGACGACGAGCAGAGCGTGAGCCAGGCCGACGACCGCCTGATCGGCGGGCGCACCGATCCGGTGGCGCAGTTCGAGCTGCGGCTGGACGGCATGCAACGGCGCGCGCTGGCGCGCCGTTCGCCCAGTTGGGGCCTGGCCGCCGCCCGCATCGGGCTGGTGCCACACCAGTTGCGCGTGGCCGGCATCGCTTCGGCACGACGTCCGCCACGTGTGCTGCTGGCCGACGAAGTGGGCCTGGGCAAGACCATCGAGGCGGGCATGATCATCGCCCGCCAGCTGGCCACCGGCCGCGCCTCGCGCGTGCTGTTGCTGCTGCCCGACACGCTGGTCTACCAATGGTTCGTGGAGCTGCTGCGCCGCTTCAACCTCAGCTTTGCGATCTACGACGAGGAGCGCTGCGAGGCATTGGAGCAGGCCGGCGACCACGGCAATCCGTTCGAAGACGAGCAATTGGTGATCGCCGATTTCGGCTTTCTGGAAAACTCGCCCAAGTACGCCCAGCAATTGCTGGAGGCGCCGTGGGACCTGCTGGTGGTGGACGAGGCCCATCACCTGGCGTGGTCGCCCACGGAGGCCAGCCCGCGCTACACGATGGTGGAAAAACTCGCCGCGGTGATCCCCGGCGTGATCCTGCTCACCGCCACGCCGGAGCAGCTCGGGCGCAGCGGCCATTTCGCCCGGCTTCGTTTGCTCGACCCGCAGCGCTACCACGATCTGGACGGCTATCTGGCCGAATCGGACAGCTACCAGGCGCTGTCGAAAGTGGCCGACCGCCTGCTCGACGGTGAGCCGCTGGACGACGATCAGCGCGCCGCCCTGGCCGACGCCTTCCGCGGCGACGGCGCGCTCACCGCGCTGCTGGCCGACTCGACCAAGCCGGCCAACGCGCGCGAACTGCTGGCCGCGCTGATCGACCGCCACGGCACCGGCCGCGCGATGTTCCGCAACAACCGCGCCGGCGTGGGCGGCTTTCCCCAGCGCGCACCGGTATGGCATCTGCTGGACGCGGACGACATCGACGACGCCACCCGGCAATCGCTGCTGGCCGAATTCCACGCCGACATCCAGCAACCGGCCGGCCTGATCGAGGTGGATTACAGCGCCGACCCGCGCGTGGATGCGCTGATCGCCCTGCTCGACGCGCACCCGCAGGACAAGTTTCTGCTGATCTGCCGCAGCCAGGCCAAGGTGCTGGCGCTGGAGGAAGTGCTGCGCACGCGCAGCGGCGTGGGCCTGGCGCGCTTCCACGAGGGCCTGGGCATCGTGCAGCGCGACCGCAATGCGGCGTTCTTTGCGCAAGCCGACGGCGCGCGACTGCTGCTGTGTTCGGAGATCGGCTCGGAAGGACGCAACTTCCAGTTCGCCCATCGGCTGGTGCTGTGGGATCTGCCGCTGGATCCGGACCTGTTGGAACAACGCATCGGCCGGCTCGACCGCATCGGCCAGCAGCACGACATCGCCATCCACGTCATCGCCGTGGCCGACAGCGCCCAACACATGCTGGCGCGCTGGTACGACGAGGGCGTGGATGCGTTCCGCCACAGCCCCGCCGACGGCCGCGAACTGCTGCGCCGCTACGGCTCGACGCTGACCGAACTGGCCGAAGAACACGCCCGCGGCGACGACAACCGCGATCAGGAATTCGAGGCGCTGCTGGCCGAAACCCGCGCCAGCCACGAGGAGTTGGCCGAGCTGGTCCGCGGCGGCCGCGACCATTTGCTGGAACTGGCCGCCAGCCGCGACCTGCATGCCGACGAATTGCAGCAGGCGTTCGCGCGCGAGGACAACGATCCCGGCCGCGATGCCTTCATCCAGCGCCTGCTGGAAGCGTTCGGCATCCACCCCGAGGACCTGGGCGGCCAGGTGTTGCTGCTCGATCCGCAATACCTGTCCACCGACGCCCTGCCCGGTTTCGCCGATGGCCCGCAATCCGTCACCTTCAGCCGGGACGTTGCCCTGGCGCGCGAAGAGCTGCCGCTGTTGCGGCTCGACCACCCGCTGGTGGCCGGCGCGCTGGACCTGGCGCTGTCCGGCGAACAGGGCAACGCCGCCTTCATGGTGGACGACGTGCTGCCGCCGCGCACCGCGCTGCTGCAGGCGGTGTTCGTGCTGGAGTGCGTGGCCGACCGCCGGCTGGACGCGGAGCGCTTCCTGCCCAGCCTGCCGATCGTCGTCACGGTCGACACCAAGCTCGCCGAGCGCGCCGACTTCACCCCCAGCGAAGTGGCCTTGCGCAAGGCACCGGACCGCAACATCGAAGTGCCGCGCTACCGCAAATTCCTGGGCAAGCTGGTGCCGCCGATGCTGGAGCGCGCCGAAACGCTGGCCGCCAATCGCGGCCAGGCGCGCATCGATGAGGCGCTGGCGCTGGCCAGCGAAACACTGGACGCGGAGCTGTCACGCCTGCTGGCGCTGCGTGCGGTGAACCCGTCGGTGAGCGATGCGGAAATCGGCGCGGTGACCGACGAACGCACGCGATTGCTGGCCGCGCTGCCGCTGTCGCGGCTGCGCCTGGATGCGGTGCGGTTTGTGGTCAGCGCGGATTTCCTGGCGTTGCGCTGAGGCGGCCTGGTGGCCGCCCGGGATTCGGGATTCGGGATTTGTAAAAGCAAAAGCTCGCTTCGCTGCAACGGCAAGGCCAGGTTTGGCTCTTGCGAATCCCGAATCCCGAATCCCGAATCCCGAATCCCGGCCCCATCAACGCAGCAGCCGTCCCCGCGGCTTGATCGGCAGCCGCCCGCGCCAGTACTGGATCAACACGTAGCCGCCCACCATGCCGCCCAGGTGCGCGAAGTGCGCCACGCCGGCCTGGGTGCTGGTGACGCCCATCACCAGTTCCACCAGCGCGTAGCCGATCACGAACAGCCACGCGGGCATCGGCACCGGCAGGAAGATCAGCATCACCTTCTCGTGCGGATACAGCATGCCGAAGGCCAGCAGCAGCCCGAACACCGCGCCCGACGCGCCCAGCGTGGGATAGAAGCCGTGGGTGAACCACTGCACCACGATCAGCTGCGCCACCGCCGCCACGATGGCGCAAACGAAGTAATAGATGACGAAGTTGCGCGCGCCGAAGGTACGCTCGATGACGCCGCCGAACATGTACAGCGCAATCATGTTGAACAGGATGTGGGTCACGCCGCCATGCATGAACGCGTAGCTCACCAGCTGCCACGGCCGGAAACCCACCGACGCCAGCGCGCCACTGGACAGTTGCATCACGTGGTCCGGCCCCCACGGCCACAGCGCGAAATACTGCAACAGCATTTCGCCGAATACCTGCTGCAGCAGGAACACCACGACATTGGCGATCAGCAGGTTGCGGGTGACGGGCGGCAGGTTCAAAGGCATGCGGCGGATTCCAGGAAGCAGGTGACAAGCATGACAGCAGACACGCCGTGGTCGGCGCGCGCATCAACCCGATGAGATGGGGCAGCCACGACGATGGCACAAGCAGCGGGCGGGCGTGAAAACCAAAAGCCGCCTTGCGGCGGCTTCATGCGGTGCAACGACGGTGGCGGATCAACCGTTGTGCGCGGCCATCGCCATCGCTTCCGGACGCTTGGCGCCCACGAAACGCTTGGCCCAGTAGCCGGTCTCCAGGCTGGAGATTTCCACCGACTTGCCGGTGGTGGGCGAATGGATGAAGCGACCATCGGAAATGTAGATGCCGACGTGCGAGACGCGGTGCTTGCCGCTCGTGCGGAAGAACACCAGGTCGCCGGGTTTCATGTCGGCGCGCTTGACCTTCAACCCGGCCAGGAACTGCGCCGCGGAATTGGTCGGTAACTGCATGCCCACCGCGTGGGCAAACACGTAACGCACGAAACCACTGCAATCGAAACCGGTCGACGGGTCGCGCCCGCCACGCACATAACGGGTATCGCGCAGCTTCATCGCCATCGCGATCAAGGCCTTGCGCAGGTCGGTGACGCCGACGACGTCTTCCGCCTCTTCGTCCGCGGCAATCGCCGCGTCCGGCTTGACCGGCGCGACGTGAGCCACGTTGCGGTGGGCCAGCAGTGCGGGGAACGCGGCGGCATCGGCACCGGCCAGGGACACGCTGGCGAAGATCGGCAGCGGCGCTACAGCCGGGGCGGCAGCGGTGGTGGCGGGCTGAACATCGATATAGGCGCTATGCGTGACGGCAGCATGCAGCGAACCGCACAGTGATGCGGCAATAACGGCCGCAGCAACGGTCAATCGGTGGCTTGGCATGCGGGACTATCCCCTTTTGCGGTTCACGGACCGTCAGCGAACGGTGTCGATGACGTGACGAAGGGGTGAACTTAGCAAAGGGAGATAGGCCGTATGTTCGATCCGGGTTAACTGAACTCCGTCGTTTCGGGTTTCCGAGACGGTGCGCACAGTTGGAATGGACTGATTCGACAGGGAAAATCGTCGCACGCCGGCTGAGATCGGGGCGAAC
This sequence comes from Rhodanobacter fulvus Jip2, assembly GCF_000264315.1. Classification (GTDB taxonomy): domain Bacteria; phylum Pseudomonadota; class Gammaproteobacteria; order Xanthomonadales; family Rhodanobacteraceae; genus Rhodanobacter; species Rhodanobacter fulvus. The sequence continues at coordinate 73,652 of NZ_AJXU01000080.1, read as the reverse complement.
CGCCTTCAGCCAGCCGCAGGTATGACCGTCGGCTGGGGGCGCTGGCCGAAGATCGCCGTGCCGATCCGCACCTCGGTGGCGCCCTCGGCAATCGCCAGCGGGAAATCGCCGCTCATGCCCATCGACAAGCGCGGCAGGTCGTGTCCCCGGGCCACGGCCTCGTCACGCAGTTCGCGCAACTGACGGAAACAATCGCGAACCAGACGCGGATCGTCGGAATGGGTGGCCAGCGTCATCAGCCCGCGCGGGCGCAGGGTCGGGTAGTCGCGCAAGCTGTCCAGGAACGCCGGCAGCTGCGCCGGGTCCAGCCCGTACTTGCTTTCCTCGGCGGCGGTCTTGACCTGCACCAGCACGTCGATCGTCCGCCCCGCGGCCACCAGCTGGCGGTGCAGTGCCGCGGCGAGTTGCGGCCGGTCCAGCGACTGCACCTCGCTGGCCAGCCGCGCCACGTCATGGGCCTTGTTGGTCTGCAGATGGCCGATCACCACCCACTCGATGCCGCAGCCGTCCAGCGCGGCGGCCTTGTCGCGGATTTCCTGCACCTTGTTCTCGCCGAAGCGGCGCAAGCCCAGCGCCATCGCGGCGCGAACGGTCTCGGCGCCGAACGTCTTGCTGACCGGCAGGATCGTCACCCCGGCCGGATCGCGTCCGGCGGCATGGCAGGCTTCGTCCACGCGCCGACGGACGTCGGCCCAGTTGGCGGCGAGATAGGTGGGGTCGGACAACGTTGGAATCTCCTTTGGAGCGAGGAGCGAGGAGTGGGAGAAAGCCGGGTATCGCATGCGCTCTCTCACTCCACTCGACTCACTTCTCCGCCCTCATGCCTTGCCGCCGTTCTCGCCATGCCGCGCCACCACCTCGGCCACCACCATGCTGACCTTCTTGCCGGTGGGAATGTGCAGGAACTCGTTCGGCCCGTGGGCGTTGGAGTGCGGCCCCAGCACGCCGGTGATCAGGAACTGCGCCTTGGGGAATTTCTCGCCCAGCATGCCCATGAACGGGATGCTGCCGCCCTCGCCCATATAGGTGGCGGGCGCACCGAAGTAGTGCTGCGAGGCGTCGTCCACGGCCTGTTCCAGCCACGGCGACAGCGCCGGCGCGTTCCAGCCGCTGCCGTCCTTCTCCAGGTCGAAGCTGACCTTGGCGCCGTACGGCGGGTCTTTTTCCAGCAACTGCTTCACGAACTCGCCGGCCTTGGCGCCGCTCAGCGTGGGCGGCACGCGCAGGCTCAGCTTCACCGCGGTCTTCGGGCGCAGCACGTTGCCGGCGCTTTCCAGCGCCGGGATGCCACCGATGCCGGTGACAGCCAACTGCGGCCGCCAGGTGCGGTTGAGCACCAGCTCGGACAGGTCGTCGGTGACCGGCCGCATGCCTTCCACCCACGGGAACTTGTTGAAGATTTCCTCACCCAGCACCTCGGCCGAATGCTTCGCCTGGTCGACGCGATGCGGCGGGATGTCGACGTACAGCTCCGGCGGCTTGATCGTGCCGGTGGCCGGGTCTTCCAGCCGCGACAGCAAGTCGCGCAGGATGCGGAAGCTGGACGGCACCACGCCGGAGGCGTCGCCGGAATGCACGCCTTCCTCCAGCACCTGCACGGTGAGGTTGCCGCCGGTCATGCCGCGCAGCGAGGTGGTCAGCCACAGCTGGTCGTAGTTGCCGCAGCCCGAATCCAGGCACACCACCAGCGACGGGCTGCCGATGCGCGCGGCCAGGTGGTCGACGTAATGCGGCAGGTCGTAGCTGCCCGACTCCTCGCAGGCCTCGATCATGATCACGCAGCGGGCGTGGGCAATACCCTGGTCGTGCAGCGCCAGCAGCGCGGCCAGCGAACCGAAGATGGCGTAGCCGTCGTCGGCGCCGCCGCGGCCGTACAGCTTGTCGCCCTTGAGCACCGGCGTCCACGGGCCCAGCCCCTCGGCCCAGCCGGTCATTTCCGGCTGTTTGTCGAGGTGGCCGTACAGCATCACGGTGTCGTCGCTCTGGCCGGAGGCCGGCGCACCGTTCGCGCCGCAGGCGGGAATGTCGATGTAGATCAGCGGCGTACGCTTGTCCAGCCGCACCACTTCCAGGGTAGCGCCGGGGAGTTTCTCCAGCTTGGCGCGGGCCCAGGTTTCCATCAGCCGCACCGCCGCATCCATGTGGCCGTGCTCGGCCCACTGCGCGTCGAACATCGGCGACTTGTTGGGAATACGAATGTATTCAACCAACTGCGGCACGATTTCGGTATCCCACAGGTCACCGACGTAGCGGGAAAGGCGGGCAGTATCCATCGTGAAACTCCAGCAGCGGCAAATGCGCATTCTATCAGCGGCATATGTTGCCCCTGCGCCGACGTGTCGTAAGTCATGCCTCACAGTTCTCCACGCGTGACGCGCACGGCCTGCCTGCGCACGGTCCGGCTGTGCCCGCCGCGCGAAGCGGCCAGTGTGGGGAGGCGGCCATCGGTGCCGCCTCGATTCTTTCGCAAGGAGCAAACCCATGATCCGCAAACTCGCCACCCTCGCCTTCGCCGCCCTGGTCTCCCTGCCCGCGCTGACGTTCGCCGCCACGCCGGTCAATATCAACCAGGCCGACGCACCCACCATCGCCAAATCGCTGGATGGCATCGGCACCTCCCGCGCCGAAGCCATCGTGGCCTGGCGCGATGCCCACGGCCCGTTCAAGAAGGCGGACGACCTGCGCCACGTCAAGGGCATCGGCAAGGCCACCATCGAGCGCAACCGCGACGCGATCCTGCTGGCCGACACCGCCGCGCCGCCGGCCGCGCACAAGCGCGCCACCCGCAAGGATTAACGCTTTGCTCCCTCCCCTGCGCCGCAGGGGAGGGCTGGGGAGGGGTGCTTTTTGGCCTTACCCTCTCGACCCTCTCGCGCTGAATTAAAACGCCGCCATTCCCCCACACCCGCCATCCCCACTGGCAGCAAGCGCCCGGTTCCCTCGCGACACCGCTGCGCTAAACTCGCGCGCCCTGCTGCCGTTGTACTGGACATGATCCTGCCGCGTTACCACGTTGCCGCCTCCGCCATTCCCGGCGCGGGCAAGGGCCTGTTTCTCGACGAACCCGTCGCCGCGGGCCGCGTACTGACCGCGCCCGCCGGCATCGACCGCACCTTTCGCCACGCCGAAATCGCCGCCTCACCCACCCTGAGTACCCAGTGGCATGCCAGCGCGCGCTGGTTCGAGGATCGCTACACGCTGTCGCCGGACTGGCCCGACGAGTGCTTCATCAACCACAGCTTCGCGCCGAACGGGCTATGGCACCTGGGCTTTGTTTTCGCGCTGGCCGACCTGCCCGCGGGAACCGAGCTGACGGTGGATTACCGCCACCTGCTGCCGCCGGGCCAAAGCGAGGATTTTGCCGATTCGGTCACAGGTGAGACAATTACCGGCTTGCCCTGGCACGAGAGTCTTGCCAGCACTACCCAGGCGCTCGCCCGTTTGCTGGCCGCCCCCAACGCTGACCGTGATGTTTGACATTCCTACTATCGACACGGCGCGCTTGCGCCTGACTGCGCTCACCGAGCGTCACTTCGACGATTACGCCGCCATGCTGGCCGATCCCGAAAGCACGCGCTGGGTTGGCGACGGCCAGCCGCTGGACCGCACCAATGCCTGGCGTTCGCTGGCGATGCTGCTGGGCCATTGGCAGTTGCGCGGTTGCGGCATGTGGGCGCTGGAGCTGAAAAGCACCGGCGAATTCATCGGTCGCGTGGGTTTCATGTACCCGGAAGGCTGGCCCGATCTGGAGCTGGGCTGGATGCTGAAACCCGAGCACCAGCACATGGGCTACGCCACCGAGGCGGGCAATGCCGCGCTGGATTTCGTGTGGAGCCGCCTGCACGCGCCGCGAGTGATCAGCCTGGTGCGGATCGGCAACGAAGCCTCCGACCGGCTCGCCGAACGGCTCGGCGGCGAGCACATCGAAGACATGGATTTCTACGGCAGCCACAGCCACGTGTTCGCCTACTACCCGCCCCATCGCGAGCATCGGCGCGCCTACGCGTAACCCGTCCTCTCGGGCGAGACGCAGCGCCGCCCGATGTGGGAGCGACTTCAGTCGCGATGCTTCTGCTCTGTAGCCCCAAAGCAAGAGCATCGCGGCTGAAGCCGCTCCCACAGGAGACCGCTCCTGCGAGGCGTGGAGACTCCGGCAAAACCCTTTTACGTCGTCCCCTGGTTGCTGCCGCCTGGCTTCCGGATTTGCGCGCCGCGCGCTGACGGCATTCGACGAGGGTCGCCGCGACGGGCGATTTTTTTCACGACCTCAGTACACGTCGCGGCGATAGCCGCCCGTTTCGCGCAGCCGCTCGACGGCCGTATCACCCAACACCTCGCACAACACCGCCTCCACCGCCGGCGCCATGCCCTGCAGGCTGCCGCAGACCTGGATCGCCGCCCCGGCGGCCACCCATTCGCGCAACGTATCCGCCGCCTGCCGCAGGCGATGCTGCACGTAGACGCGCTCGGCCTGCTGGCGTGACCAGGCAAAATCCGCGCGTTCCAGCTGGCCCTGGGCCAGCCAGCGGTTGATCTCGTCACGGTAGGGAAAGTCGTGCGCCTGCTGACGCTCGCCGTACAGCAGCCAGTTCCGGCAACGGCCCGCGTCGATGCGCTCCTTCAGCAACGCGCGCAGCGCGGCCATGCCGGTGCCATTGCCGATCAGGATCAGGGGGCGCGCATCGGCCGGCGCATGGAAGACGGCGTTGCGGCGCACGCGCAGGGCGATCTCGCTTCCGATCGGCGCATGCATGGTCAGCCAGCCCGAGCCGATGCCCGGCGTTCCGTCCGGCATGTTCTGCCGGCGCACCAGCAGGTGGATGGCGCCATCGGCCGGTATTGAAGCGATCGAATACTCGCGGTGCGGCAACAACTGCAACCGGGCCGCCACCGCCGTTTCGTCCAGCCCCGCCATCTCGCCGGGTGCCGGCAGGCGACAGCGCGACAGCAGGCTGGCCAGGGTCAGTGATTCCTTTCCAAACATCACCATGGCATTGCCGTCGAGCGCGTGCGCCGACAGCCACTGCGCCACGTCGGCGGGCGCATGTCGCGGCCCGATGTCCACCAGGTCGCCAGCCTGCCATGACGCCGCGTCCTGCAGCGGTCGCAAAGCCAGATGGAAGCAGGGGCCGCCCAGACTGCCGGCATTGAGCAGTTGCCGTTCGGCCAGCTGCCACTGCTGATAACGCGGCGGCTGCCAATCCGGCAGATCGCGCACATCGCACAGCGTGGCCAGGTGGTGCTGCCAATGGCGCAGCGCGGCGGCGTCCTCGTCGTCCACTTCCACCGGATCGAACAGCGCCTGCGCGCCGCTGGCCCGCAGCCAGCGCTGCAATTGGCGGCCGAAACCGCAGAACTCGTCGTAGTCGCTGTCGCCCAGCGCCAGCAGGCCGTAACGCACGCCGGCCAGATCCGCCGCGTTCGCCATCGCCTGATGGGCGAAGGCGACGGCCATGTCCGGCGGCTCGCCATCACCGGTGGTGCTGACCACGAACAGCGCGCGCGAGGTAGCGCGCAAGGCGTCCAGGGTCGACGCGTCGATCGCATCCACGCGCGACGGCACGCCGGCCGTCTGCAGGCTTTGCCAGGTTTGCCGCGCCAGCTGCTCGGCCAGGCCGGTCTGGCTGGCGTAGAACACACGCACCGTATTCGCCGCGGCCGGCACGGGTGCCGCCGCGGTTTGCGGTGCCGGGGCGGCCGCTACGGTGGTTTCACCGCCTTCGGCCCGCCCGCGGCGGTGACGGAACCAGCCCACCAGCGCCATCCAGCTGCCCAGCAGTCCTGCCGCGGCCAGCCAGCAATGGCGGCCCGGATCATGCCATTGCACCGCTTCGACGCGGCAAAACCACAGCAGCGCGGCCAGCAGGCCGAACGTCGCCAGCAACATGCCGTTGCTGACGGCGGCCAGCCGCCCGAACGTGGCGTGATCGCGTTTCATCGGCGCACCGCCGCGGCGAATGCCGGCGACGTCCGCTGTACGAAACCATCGGCCGTGCGCACGATCATCAACACGGCCAGCCCGTGCGCCCGCGCGTACGCCATGCCCTTGTCCGCGCCCATCACGCTGAGCGTGGTGCCCAGCGGATCGGCCTGCATACAGTCGTCCGCCAGCACGCTCACCGAAGCCACCTCATGCGGCACCGGGTAGCCGCTGCGCGGATCGATATGGTGCGAGTAGTAGCGGCCCTTGTCCTCGAACACGTGGCGGTAGTCGCCCGAGGTGGCGATGGCGCGCTCGTCCAGTGCGACGGTGTCGATCAGTTCATCGGCATCGACCACCGCGCCGGCTGCCGCATCCGGACGCTCGATGCCCACCCGCCACACGCTGCCGTCCGGTTTGCGTCCATGCGCCCGCAGCTCGCCGCCCACTTCCACCAGATACGCCTGCACACCCATCCGCTGCAGGTAGCGGGCGACCTGATCCACGCCATAACCCTTGGCCACCGCGGACAGATCCAGATACACGCCGCCCGGCTGCCGCACGCGACGCGTGGCGGGATCCAGCTGCAATTTCCACCAGCCCACCCGCGCCTGCGCCGCCGCGATCGCCTGCGCCGTGGGTGGCTGGCGCGGGCGCTGGTCGGGGCCGAAACCCCACAGGTTCACCAGCCGCCCCACGGTGGGGTCATAAGCGCCATCGCTGTCCTTCGCCAGTTGCAGCGCATGCCGCAGCACGGTGAAGAATTCCGGCGGCAGTTGCTGCCAGCTGCCGGCGGGCGCGCGGTTGAAGCGCGACAGGTCGGAGTCCGGCTGGTACGTGCTCATCTGGCCGTCCACCCGATCCAGCTCGGCCTGGATGCCCCGCTGCAACACGTCCCCAGCATGCTTCGGCGACAGCACCACCAGCACCGACCAGGTGGTGCCCATGGTGCGCCCATGCAGGCGCTGCAACTCCGTCGCCGCGACAGGCGCGGCGACAATCAGTGCAACGAGGAAAACCAGGCAGACAGGCAGGCGCAACCGCATCATCGATTACTCGGGCAGGACCTCGAGCGTGGCGGTATACGACAGCCGGCGCTTGCTGGCCTGCTTCACGCCGGCCTTGTCGTCCTGCGTGGCGGCGTTGATCCAATACATGCCCGGGTGCGGCCAGGTCAGCGTGAACCGGCCGTCCGCGCCGGTCTGCGCCGTCATCTCCTCCTGCGCGTTGCGGTAGCGGGTGGCGCCGGCGATGGCGCTGACCTTGAGGCCCGCGGCCGGCTTGCCGTCCAGCAGCAACTGGAACGTGGCTGGCTCGCCCTCCACCAGGTCGGTGACGCCGGAAACCGGCACCAGCTCCAGTCCCTCACCGCCGGGCTTGAGCGCGGTGGCGTTGGGCTTGCCGTTGGTGACGAAGGTTTCCACGCGGCTGCTGGAGGCGGTGACCTCGACGTCCCTGGCGCCGGCGGGAATCGCCGTGGCCAGTTCAGCGGCGTCGCCACGCCAGCGCTTTTTCTGGCCGTTCAACTCATAACGGGCAAACAGGCCCCGGTTGACCAGCGCCAGCTTGTAGGTGCCTTGCTGGCTCAGTTCAACGTCGAACACGCTGCGGTATTTGCCGGTGGCCGCGTTTTGCGGTTTGGCCGTCTGGCCGTCCGGCGCGGTGATCACCAGCTGGCTCAGCGGAGCCGCGTGGTGATCGGGGAAAAACAGGTCGTTGGAGATCGCCGCGTCCACCGTCACCCACGGGTCGGCGCCGGCCACGTTGGTGGCCGAGGGCACCATCCACATCTTGTGCGCCTGGGCGGCCAGTGGCGTGGCGATGGCGGCGGCAAGGACGATCCACTTCAGTGTGCGCTTGTGCATGTTCGCTCCGGGTTCGGCATGTTCTAGGGGTTGATGTCGAGACTGACGGCGCCGAGTTCGCTGCTGCCTTGCGCGCTCAGGTGCTGCGTGGCGCTGACCGGCCAGGTGAACGGCACGCGCACCACTTCGCGGCCACCGACCTCGCGCGCGGCTTCGACCACCAGCGTGTAATCACCCGGCGCCAGCGTGCCCAGCGGCGCCTGGCCGTCGACGAACTTCAGCTGGTACTGCCCGGCCGGCCGGGTGGCTCCGGACACGCCATCGACCGGCAACGACAGCTCGCGGCCACCGCGTCGCCACCATTGGCGCAGGTCGGGCAGCCACTTGGTGCCGGCGCCTTCCTTGCTGTCTTTCTGCGCGTACCACGCGGCGAGTTGGGCCGCCACGCTGCGGTCGGCGCGCTCGATCCAGATGGCGGCGTAGGGCCGGTGGTATTCGGCCACCTTCTGCTCCGGAATCCGCACGGTAAGGTCCAGCTCGGCCGCCGCCAGCGGCGCGGTCAGCAACAGCGCGAGGGTGCAACACAGCAAACGACGCATCGGCATGAATCCCGTCAGTGAATGAAAAGCAGCGCCAGCAAGGCGGGTAGCACCAGCCCCAGCGCCACCAGCGGCCAGGTGGACGCACGGCGCGCGGCGTGGAACTTCAGCAGGAACAGGCCGGTGATCGAAAACACCAGGCAGGCCAGCGCGAAGACATCGATGAACCAGCCCCACACCGGCCCGGCATGGCGGCCCTTGTGCAGGTCGTTGAGGTAGGCCACCGCGCCGCGACGCGTCACCTCGTAGTCCACCTCGCCGCTGGCGCGGTCGATGCTGAGCCAGCCATCGCCGCCGGGGCGCGGCAGCGACAGATAGATCTCGTCCGCCGACCATTCACCCGCGCGGCCAGCAACATGGGCCGACAGGGACTCATCCAGCCAGTCGGCCACCGCGCCCGGCAGCGGCGCCGCCTTGCGCGCATCCTCACCGGCAACCATCGCCAGCAGCGCCGGCGGCAACTTGGCCGCGCGGTCGACGACCTTCGGCGTGGCCTCGATCTGCCGCGCGTGATTCAGGGTGATGCCGGTCAGCGCAAACAGCAGCAGCCCGATCAGGCACAACGCCGAGCTGATCCAATGCCATTGATAGAGCTGGCGCATCCAGAAGGCACGACGCTGCAATGTCGCGGGGTGTTGTTGGGGTGGGGAAATTGCCATCGGCGCCTGTGACCCGCAGCCCTTCCCGCAGCAACAAGGCCACGCAAAAACGGCTCTTTTCGATCAAAACGCAGCCAACCATAGCGGGCCGCGTGACTGGGGCGATTAGACACTAAATAAGAATCAGTCGCAACAATCAGAAATCGTAGGCCGCCAGCCATCCGCCGGCGCTCGGCCGCAATGCACGCAAGAAGGAACATCAGCAGGTGCGCCTCCTTGAAAACCGGAGCCTGCCGCGTCCCTACGGTAGACCGGCAAATTCCGGCGGCGTAGCAAATATCAACGGTCGTCGCGTGTCCAGATGGCGCCGTCGTCCTCGCGCACGGGGAAACTGGCGATCGGCTCGTACGCCGGCGGTTTGGTGACCGCGCCGGTACGCACGTCGAAGCGCGCGCCGTGGCGCGGGCACTCCACTTCGAAGCCGAACACCTCGCCACCGGCGAGGTCGCCGCCGTCGTGGGTGCAGGTGTCTTCGATGGCGTAGAGCGCGCCGTCGATGTTGTACACGGCGATCGGCGTGTCGCCGTCCCACACGACCTTGTATTCGCCGGGCAGGAAATCGCTGCGCGTGCCGACGCGGATCCAGTCGTTCATGTCCCCGTCGTTCATGCCGCGGCCTCCGTCAGGTTCTTCAACAGTACTTCGAAGCGCAGGTCGTCGCGGCGCGGAATCCCGAAACGCTCGTCGCCATAGGGAAATGGTTCGAACTGCCCGGTGCGCCGGTAACCGCGGCGGCCATACCAGGCGATGAGTTCATCGCGCTGCACGATTACCGTCATGCGCAACGTGGCGCAGCCCCAGGTTTCGCCCACGATGCGCTCGGCCTCGGCCAGCACGCGTTTGCCCAGGCCCGCGCCCTGCGCCAGCGGGTCGACGGCGAACATGCCGAAATAACCGCTGTCGTCCCGGCGCTCCAGTTGGCAGCAGGCCATCAATTTGCCGCCGCGTTCGGCCAGCAGCAGTTGGCTGTGCGGCCCGGCGATCAACGTCAGCACGTCGTCGATATTGGTGCGCCGGCCGTCGAGCAGGTTCGATTCGGTGGTCCAGCCGCGCAGGCCCGATTCGCCGCGATAGGCGGATTCCACCAGCGCGACGATGGCGGCGGCATCGGCGGCGCGCGCCGTGCGAAAGGTCAGGTCATCAGGTTCGGTCATGCCGCGGATGATAGTGCGCGGCTGCGTCCGGCCACCATGATCTGCGGCATGTGGCAGATGGGCCTGGACACTTCTGGCGCATGGCCAGATGGCAAACCATCAGGCTGGTCGTGTATCCGTCCGGCCCGCCTCGTACACCCTCAGGTGAGCGTAGACCACCGCCAACAGCGACGACGCGGCCTGCTGCGGATCGGCACGCGCCAGCATGTCGCCGATGACGTGGTCGGCCTCGATCGCATGGCCGTGCTGCAGGTCGCGCAGCATCGACGCGGTGAGGTCCGAACCGGCCTCGGTGAGCACGCCGCGGGCGCGTTGCAGGATGGCCTCGCCCGGCGCGTGGCCGGCGCGTTCCGCCACCGCGCGGCATTCCTCCAGCAACGCCAGCGCCGCCTCGGTACCGCCGGGTGCGGCGACGATAGCGCCGACCGGGCCGCGCATCAGGCAAGTGATGCCGGCCAGCGACGCCAGGAACACCCATTTGTCCCACATGTCCTGCAGCACGTGCTGGCTTGGGCGAGCATCGAAGCCCGCGTCGCTCAGCTCGCGCGTGATGCGCTGCATGCGTTCGGACGCGCTGCCATCGCGTTCGCCAAAGGTGAGGCCGTGCGTCTGATTCAGATGCTGCACGGCGCCATCCGCATCCAGCGTGGCGGCGATCACGCACTGCCCGCCCAGCACATGCTGCGCGCCGAAACGCGCCTCCAGCAGGTCGAGCTGGCGCATGCCGTTCAGCAGCGGAAGGATCACGGTATCCGGCCCCACCGCCGGTGCGATATCCGCCATCGCTTGCTCCAGGCCGTAGGCCTTGCAGCTGAGCAGGATCAGGTCGTACGGCTCGCGCAGCTCCGTCGCCAACACGGTCGGCGGCGCCGGGAGATTCACATCGCCAGCGAAGCTGTGGATCGCCAGGCCGTGCTGCGCCAGTTGCGCCGCACGACGCTCGCGCACCAGGAACGTGACGTCGCGTCCGTGCTGCAGCAGACGCCCGCCGAAATAACCGCCGGTGGCACCGGCACCGATAACCAGAATACGCATGACTCAGACTCCGTGGAGGTTGCGGTCGATGCACGCGTCCGACCGACTACAAGACATCTTCCCACTCCACGGCACATTGACTCGCATTTGGAAACATTGGTGGTTTGCGTGCCAGCCGCGGCATGGCCAATGGCAGCGAATAAAAACCGGGGAGTGACGCAAGCACTCGAATATGAAGGCGGCGAAACAAGCGCGACAATTTCCATCCACTGAGCGCGCCAACCCCATGACTTTCAATCGTCTGTCTTTCCATGCGAACTCAAGAGTTTTTCTCCGACGCCGATGAATTGACGAGGGAGATACCCATTCAAAGCCAAGCAACGGACCGGCCTCCCCCATACCCGAAGAAAATGAGATGTGTGTCACATTTTTTCTGGCTGGAGATTTTCATGCATCCGGAAATTCGCGTTTTAGCCTGCTTCTTGCATCGGGTTTCAAGCCGGTCTGGCACACCATCAGACGACACGTTTTCGACAATTCCTTCAACCGCGGTACTTCGTGATTGACCCAGCCTCAATGGCGGTCACATTACTTGCAGGGGAAAACAAACATGCAAACCAAAACGCGCTTTACCCGCTCCACCGTCGCCGCGGCGCTGATCGCGGCGTTTGCTGCCGTCAGCGGCACGGCCATCGCCGGCACCGACACCGATAATCTGTCCGTTTCCGCCACCGTCACCGCGAGCTGCACTGTGGACTCGACCACCGAGGTAGCCTTCGGCACCTACGATCCGGTAGCGGACAACGCCAGCACGGGCATCGATCTCACGACGAGTTCCGGCGCCATTGCCACCACCTGCACCAATGGCTCCAGTGCGACCATCACGCTCGGCCAAGGTGCCAATTCCGACACCGGCTCCACGGATACCGCGCCGCTGCGCCGGATGGTTGGCGCGACCAATACCGACGAGTATCTCTCTTACAGCCTGTGCCAGGACAGCACCGCCTGCGCCACGGTCTGGGGCAATGACGCGGGGACCGGGCAGGTGGTCACGGGAACCGGCGCCTCGGATTCCGTCGTCGTATACGGAAGTGCACCCAAAGGCCAAAACGTCAAAGCGGACACCTACTCCGATACCGTATTGGTCACGGTGACTTTCTGAAAACCATGAGAACGATTCTCTCCCAGGCCGCTTGCGGCCTGGTTCTTTTCGCGATCGCCGTCAGCTCGGCGATCGCCGGATCGTTCCAGGTCAGCCCGGTATCGGCAACGTTGACACGAGGCCAGCCAGTCGGGGCGTTGACTGTGCGCAATACAGGTACGGAAGCGGCGGTGATCCAGCTCGAGGCCATGGGCTGGTCACAGCCGAATGGCGAGGACAAGTACCTTCCGACCACGGACATCCTGGCGACACCACCCATCTTCACGATTGCCCCGGGTGGCACCCAGGTGGTCCGCGTGGGATCGCGGCGGCCGCCCGACACCACTGAACGGGCCTATCGACTGTTTTTGCGTGAAGTGCCGCCACCTCCCAAACCCGGTTTCAGCGGTTTGCGGATGAATCTGCAGATCAGTCTGCCGATTTTCGTCCTCAAACATGGAGGGGCGGTGCCGCAACTGGAATGGCAGGCGGAGCGAACCGCCACAGGCCAGACCCGGATCCATGTGACCAACCGAGGCCAGACACACGCACGCCTGAGCCACTTCAAGCTTTCCACCACGTCGGGCAAAAACCCCGTACCTATGGAAGACCACATCGTTTACGTGTTGCCCGGCGCCACACGCAATTGGCTGTTGAACACCCCGATCGCGCCCGGCAGCAAACTGCATCTTGCTGCACAGTCCGATGGCCGCAGCATGCAGACCGACCTGATCGTGGCCGAAAAGTAAGCGGACCGTGATCCAGACGCCGCCATTGCAGTCCGAACGGGTGCGATCCGCGCCCAGTGGAAGATGACGCGTTCGGGGCCCGCCGCAGTCACGCCTGTTTCCCCACGTGTTGGCCTGCGTGCCGACCTCCGTCGTTCTTTCGTACCCGCGCACAGAACCAGCGCCGCCGTGGCATGTCTTGCCGTGCTGTTGGCCACTGTGCCCGATACGTCGAAGGCGGCAGTCGAGGTGCAGGCTGTACGTGTGGGTTTGGATACGGAACACACCCGGCTGGTGCTGGAATCGGACAAGCCGATCCGCGCCCGGATGGAGCGTGATGCACGTACCGGCGCGCTGGTCGTCGATCTCGATGACGTGTCGATGGGGCAGACCCTCGCCGGCCTGGGCAAGGCGATCGGTGCGAACAATCCCTTCATCGCCGGTGTCCGGCTTTCTCCCACAGGCACTGGCACGCGGATGGAGCTGACCGCGCCAACGAGCATCACGCCGCGGATGTTCAACCTGCGCTCCGGCGATGGTCACGCTGACCGTCTGGTGATGGATTTCTACCGCGATCCGGTGGAACCAGGTCAGGAAAACTCCACCGTTGGACTGATCCCCTCCGACGCTGTGGCAACGCCTGCGGCACCGGGCGTGGTCCACGTGAGCAACGTCCAGGCAGCGCTGGTACCGGACCGCGTCCGGCTGGTGCTGGAGTCTGACCGTCCCATCCAGGCTCGTGTCATCAACCCGACCGAGCCCGGTGAAACGCTCGCCGTCGACCTGGGGGACGTTGTGCTGGATGCGGTATTGCAAAGCCTGCCGGACAAGATCAGGCGCAACCCGTTTCTGACGTCGGTCCGGTTCAGTCGCGATGCGGCCGTTACGCGCATGGATCTGACCACGCCGACCGCCATCGCCCTGCAGATTTTCCATCTCGCACCGGTCAACAATCACACCTATCGGCTGGTGGTGGACATCGTTCCAACCGTGACCATGCCGGTACCCCCGCTGGATACGCCACCCGCCTCTGTGGACGCGGTCTCCAGTACGACCGTGGCGACGCCCGCGCCGATGCCGCCTGCACCTGTCGCTGCGCCATCGCGGGATACCAGCGACGCCCTGACGGAGGCCTGGTTCGAGGTGCATGTGAATGGCACGCCCGAGGACACCGTGCTGGTGCTGCAGGATGCCAGCGGAAATGTGCTGGTTCGCGCCGCCGACCTCGAACGCTGGCGCATCCCGGTCGCCGACGTCGTCGCAGTCACCCATGGCACGGACGACTACCTTCCGCTGTCGGCGATCGCGGGGCTGACTTATCGGATCGACCCGTCGCAAGGCACGCTGCTGCTGGACGTATCGGCGAGCCGGTTCGCAGCCACCCATTTCAGCGGCATCTCGCGCGCCGCCGACCAGCCGACGCCTTCGCCGCCCGGCGGCTACGTCAATTACGACATCTTCGGCGCACGCGGCGCGCATGGGTCGTCGCACGTCAACGCGTTGCTGGAGGCGGGCGTATTTGGCGGCTGGGGTAGCGGTTCGAGTACATTCCTGGCGCGACATCGCGATGGCAGAAATCGGACGCTGCGCCTGGACACCACCTGGACCCACGACCGCCCGGCGGACATGGCCAGCCTGCGCTTGGGCGACGTGATCAGCGCGCCCAGTAGTTGGGGCCGCGGCGTACGTTTCGGCGGCGTGCAATGGGGTACCAACTTCGCAACCCAGCCGGGCTTCATCAGCTTTCCGCTGCCCACGCTGGGCGGCGTGGCGGCGGAGCCGTCGACCGTGGATTTCTACGTCAACAACGTCTTGCGACTGCGGCGGGATGTACCCAGCGGGCCGTTCACCATCCAGGATCTTCCCATCGTCACCGGCCAGGGTGACATCCGAATGGTGGTGCGCGACATGCTGGGCCGCGAACAGGTGGTGACCCAGCCGTTCTATGCCAGCGGCGGCCTGCTGGCGTCGGGGCTGCGCGACTACTCCTACGAAGTGGGTTTCGAGCGCGAGAACTACGGTCGGGTCAGCAACGACTATGGACGGCTGGTCGCTGCCGCCACCGAGCGGCGCGGCTTTTCCGACCGGTTCACCGGCGAGCTGCATGTGGAGGCCACTCGCGGGCAGCAGACCCTGGGCATCGGCAGCACGATATTGCTGGGCAACGTCGGCGTGCTGACGGCTTCCGTAGCTGGCAGCCACGATCGCGCGGGCACGGGCGCGCTGATGGAATTGGGCATCCAGCATCAGTCCCGCTACATCAGCTACGGCGCCCGAACCCAGCTGACCACCGACGGCTTCATCCAGCTGGGTTATCTGCCGACGGCGCGTCCGCCGCGGCAGACCTCCAGCGCATTCGTGAGTGCCAGTGTCGGCCGTTTCGGCTCGTTGGGTCTGAATTACACGCACCAGGATTTTCGCGGCCAGGACGACGTCGAGCTGGTGGGCGTGAACTACAACCGTTCGGTCGGTTGGCTGGGCTATCTCTCGCTGTCCGCGCTGCAGTTTCTCGGCGGCGATCCTTCGCCGCTGTTCTCACTCAGCCTCACCGTGCCATTTGGTGCGGCCGACAGCGCCAGCTTCAGCGGCCAGAGCCGCGCCGGTGACAGCCGCGGCACCGTGCAATATCGGCACAACCTGCCGGTGGGTACCGGCATGGGTTATCGCCTGCAGGCCGGGCTTGCCGCGAGCGATCCGCGCCAGGCCGAGCTCAGCTTGCAGAACGGTGTGGGTACCTACAACTTTGGCGTGGCATCGAACCCGGACGGGCAGGCGTATCAGGCGGGCGTCCGCGGCGGGATTGCGCTGCTGAGCGGCAAGATATTTCCCAGTCGCCACATCGACGGCAGCTTTGCGGTGGTCCAGGTGCCGGGCTTTGCCGACGTGCGCGTCTATGCCGACAACCAGAAAATCGGCAGCACCGACAGCGATGGTTATGCGTTGGTGCCGCGCCTGCGGCCGTATCAGAAAAACCCGATCCGCATCGAACAGGCCGACCTGCCGATGGATGCACAAATCAAAGGGCTGCAACTCGACGCGGTGCCGTACTACCACAGCGCGCTGGCGCTGACTTTCCCCGTCACCCGTTCGCGCGGGGCGATCGTCGTCATCCAGCTGGATGACGGCAGCGATCTTCCCGCTGGTGCCGAAGTGACCGTCGACACCCAGGCAACGGTTTTCCCGGTAGGCCTGCGTGGCGAGGTCTACCTGACCGGGCTGGGCGAAACCAGCCGCCTGCACGCCACCTGGAACGGACAGAGCTGCGACATGACGATAAGCTTCCCGGATACCACCGACCCGCTGCCCCGCCTGGGGCCGGTCACCTGCCAGGGGATCGATCCATGAGCCCTCCATACCTCGGGCCAATAGCCGTTCATCCTGCACGCCAGCGACTGGCATGCCTGCTGGGCGCCATGGGGATGCTGGCCGTGGCACCGCTTCACGCGGCAATCTGCAACCTCAGCGTCCAGCCGCTGGATTTCGGCAACTACGATTTTCAGAGCAGTCAGGACCTGGAAAGCGTCGGCCACGTCATCGTGACCTGCGATGTCAGCAGCAGTTTCACCATCGCACTGAGTCCAGGGACAGGCACCTTCGCCGCACGCAGCATGCAGAACGGCGCGCACCAGCTCTTCTACAACCTCTACACCGACCCCACGCGGACCATGGTCTGGGGCGATGGCAGCGGCGGCAGCACGGCGGTTGGCGACAGCGGCATCGAGGTGGACCGGACCGTGTACGGCAGCGTGCCCGCGGGACAAAACCCGTACATCGGCGTGTACAACGATGCGATCACCGTGACGCTTTCCTTCTGAGCGATAACCACGGGCGATGCGCCGTACAGGTTTTCACTCCCCCTCGGCACCCCTCCGAACAGAATCCACCGGTCGTCGCTGCGCAGAAACCCCCATGCCGGAAGGTCCCTCCATCGTCATCCTGCGCGAGGAAGCGGCCGGCTTCGTCGGCCAGCGCATCCTCAGGGCCGAAGGCAACGCGAAGATCGACATGACACGCCTGCCAGGCAAGCGCGTCGAAAGCCTGCGCAGTTTCGGCAAGCAGACGCTGATCGAGCTGCCCGACGTCGCTATCCGCATCCACCTGCTGATGTTTGGCAGTTACCGCATCAACGAACGTAAGGAAGCGGTGCCGCGGCTGAGCCTGGGCTTCGACAACGGCGAGCTGAATTTCTATACCTGCTCGGTGCGATTGCTGGACGGCGATCTGGATGATCTCTACGACTGGCGCGGCGACGTGATGTCGGATACGTGGGATCCCGCGCTGGCCCGGCGCAAGCTGCGCGCGATGCCCGACACGCTGGTGTGCGACGCGCTGCTGGACCAGAACGTGTTCGCCGGCGTGGGCAACATCATCAAGAACGAAGTGCTGTACCGCATCCGCGTGCACCCGCTGTCCACTGTGGGCGCGCTGCCGCCGCGCAAGCTGGGTGAACTGGTGAAGCAGGCGCGCGAATACAGCTTCGAATTTCTGGCGTGGAAGAAAGCATACGTGCTGCGCAAGCACTGGTTGGTGCACAACCGGAAATGCTGCCCGCGCCACGACATACCGTTGACCCGCGCGTATCTGGGCAAGACCAATCGGCGCAGCTTCTTTTGCGAGCGATGCCAGAAACGTTACGGCGAAGGATGAACCGCTGCGGCAGACCTCCGCTGGACATCACGAACTCCGCAATTTTTGAGCATGTCGGGTCGCCTGGCTCAGCCAGCCGTCGCCAGCCGTTTCAGCGCCGCATACGTCTGCTCGACATCGGCATCGGTGGTGCGCCAGTTGCACAACGCCGCGCGCAGCATCGGCCGTCCGTCCAGCGTCGATGGCGACAGGTACGCGGTGCCGTCCTCATGCAAGGCCTTGTGCAGCCGCTGCAAGCCTGCCGCATCGCCGTTGGCCAGCGTGAAACACACCACGTTGAGCCGCACCGGCGCGACCAGCCGGAACAGCGGATCGCCCCCCAGCAATTCACCCAGTCGTTGCGCCGACGCGCAATTGCGTTCGACCAGCTCCGCATGGCCCTCGCGACCATAGGCCAGCAGGGTCATCCACAGTGGCAGCGCACGGAAGCGGCGGGAGTTCTCCGGCGCCAGGTGCAGGTAGTTGTCCTCCACCGCCAGCGGTGCCGGCAGGTAGGCCGAGCGGTTCTGGAAGACTTCCAGTTGCAGCGGCAGGTGCGCGGTATAGGTCAGCGCGCAGTCGTAGGGCACGTTGAGCCACTTGTGCGCATCCACGGTCACCGAATCGGCGACCTCGATGCCTTCCAGCAGCCCTCGATACTTGTCGGAAGCCGCGGCGATACCGCCGAATGCAGCGTCCACGTGCAGCCAGAACGGGTGGCGCGCCTTCAACGCGGCGATGGCCGCGAGGTCGTCGAAATCCACTGTATTCACCGTGCCGGCGCTGGCCACCACCGTGCATGGCGCGCCGCCGTGCGCCACCAGCGCGCGTTCGAGTGCCGCCACGTCCAGCGCCTCGCGCCCCGGCAGCAAGGGCAGCGCATGCAATTGCCCGTGACCGATGCCGGCCATGCTCAGCGCCTTCGATGTACTCGAATGGCTCGCGCCGGCGAACACCGTCATCGGCGGCAGGCCCCACACACCGTCGACGGCGACGTCGCGGCCGTGCTGTTTTCCGTACCACTGTCGCGCCAACGCCATGCCCACATAGTTGGCCATGGTGGCGCCGGTGACGCACAGGCCCGTCCAGTGTTGCGGCCAATGCAGCAACTGGCGCAGCAGGTCCACCGCCTGCGCCTCGATCGCCGCCGCGCCGGTGTCGCCGTTGCGCTGGGCGTTCTGGTCGTAGCTGCTCACCAGCCAGTCGGCCGCCAGCGCGGCGGGCGTGGCGCCGCCAACCACGAAACCGAAATAACGCGGCCCCGGGCTGCCGGACATCAACGGCAGCCAGTCCTGCTCGAAACGCTGCAGTGCGGCGTGCGCGCCAAGGCCGCGTGCCGGCAACGACGTGCGCAATGACAGACCGACCGGCAGGTTGGCGGCGGCCGGACGTTGCGGCAATTCGTGCAGATAAGTGCCGGCCATCTCGCGAGCACGATCGAGGATGGCGTCGAAGTCGGCCAGGTCGCCGCTCAGCGTGGGATGCATGGATTCGCCTTTGGAAAAACGCGGTCTGCGCCGCGGTCACATCAGCAGCTTGCGCACCTTCAGCAAGGCCACCACGAACGCGTCGATTTCCTCGCGCGTGTTGTAGAACGCCAGCGAGGCGCGCAGCGTGGCGGGCACGCCGTAGAACTGCATCAGCGGATGCGCGCAATGGTGGCCCGAGCGCACGGCGACGCCTTGCAGATCCAGCAGCGTGGCCATGTCGCTGGCTTGGGCGCCTTCCAGCAGGAACGAGATCACCGGCTCCTTTTGCGCCGCTTCGCCGAAGATGCGCAGGCCGGGCACTTCGCGCAGGCGTTCGGTGGCGTAGGCCAGCAGTTGCTGCTCCCACGTGTGGATCGCCTCGAAACCCAGCGAATCGTAATAATCGATGGCCGCACTCAGGCCCACGAAGCCGGCGATATTCGGCGTGCCGGCCTCGAATTTGTGCGGCACGTCGGCGAAGGTGGTGCCGTTGAAGCGCACTTCGCGGATCATGTCGCCGCCGCCGAAGAACGGTGGCATCGCCTCCAGGTGTTCGCGCTTCGCCCACAGCGCGCCGGTGCCGGTGGGGCCCAGCATCTTGTGCCCGGTGACGGCGTAGAAATCGCAGCCCAGCGCCTGCACGTCCACCGGCCGGTGCGGTACCGCCTGCGAGCCATCCACTAGCAGGGGGATGCCGCGCTTGCGGCATTCGCGGGCGATCTCGCGTACGGGGTTCACCGTGCCCAGCACGTTGGAGACGTGGGCCACGCAGGCCAGCTTCACCTCCGGCGTGAGCATCGCGATGTATTGCTCCACGTCCAGTTCGCCGCGCTCGTCGATGGGCGCGGCCTTCACCGTGGCGCCGCTGCGCGCGGCCACCAACTGCCACGGCACGATGTTGGCATGGTGCTCCATCACCGTGGTGAGGATGGTGTCGCCGCTCTTCAGCCCCGGCAATGCGTAGCTGTAGGCGACCAGGTTGATCGACTGGGTGGTGCCGGAGGTGAGGATCAGCTCATCGCGCGACGGCGCATTGATGAAGCGCGCCAGCTTGTCGCGGGCACCCTCGTAAGCCGCGGTGGATTCCTCGCCCAGTTGGTGCACGGCGCGCGCCACGTTCGCGTTGTGGCGGCGGTAGTGTTCGTCCATCGCCTCGATCACCGACGCCGGTTTCTGGCTGGTGTTGGCGTTGTCGAAATACACCAGCGGCTTGCCGTGCACGCTGCGCGTCAGCAGCGGGAAATCCGCGCGGACGCGCTGGACGTCGAAGACGGTGGGGGGCGTGGGTTGTGCGTTCATCTTCGATGTTTCCGTGAGTGGCTCCCTCCCCTGCTTTGCAGGGGAGGGTTGGGGAGGGGTTGCTCTTGATCTTGATCTTCAGATCAAAAGCGTTACCCCCTCCCAGCCTCCCCCTGCAAAGCAGGGGGAGGAGATAAAAGCGTCAAGCAGGGAGCTGGTCGATCAGCAGCGACGAAAGATGCTCGCGCAACGCCTCATTCGGCAGATCGTCCAGCACCGCGCGGCAGAAGGCGGCGGTCAGCAGCGCGCGTGCCTCGGCCAGCGGAATGCCGCGCGAACGCAGGTAGAACAGCGAACGCTCGTCGAGCTGGCCGACGGTGGCGCCGTGCGCGGCCTTCACCTCGTCGGCGTAGATCTCGAGCTCGGGTTTGGTGTCGATCTCGGCGCTGCCGGACAGCAGCAGGTTCTTGTTGCTGAGGTTGGCGTCGCTGCCGTCGGCGCCCGGCGCCACCACAATGGCGCCGCGGAACACACCGCGGGCGCGATCGCTGGCCACGCCGCGCCAGGTCGAGCTGGAGGCGGTGTTCAGCGCCTGGTGGCGGATCGCCAGTTGCGTGTCCACATGCTGGCGGCCGTGCGGCATGAACACGCCGCGGGTTTCCAGTTGCGCGCCATCGCCGATCAGTTCCGCACGCAGGTCGTGCCGCACCAGCGCGCCACCCAGTTCGGCCAGATGCAGCGTGGCGTGGGCGCGTGCGTGCAGGCGCAAGCTGGTGCGGCGGATCAGGCTGGCGCCGCTGGCGGCCTGCTGCAGCACGGTGTGATGCAGGTGCGCGCCTTCGCGCAATTCGATGTCGCCCACCACGGTGGAAAGATGCGCTTGCTCGCCGCTGGCCAGATGATGCTCGACCAGTGTCAGCGTGGCGCCCTCGCCCAGTTCGATCACGTTGCGCAGGTGCCAGGCCAGGTCGCCCTCGGCGGGCGCGCCCAGGAAGACCAGATGCAACGGCGCGTCGATCTTCACGCCGTCGGCCACCCTCAGCACGGCGCCGTCGCGGGCATGGGCCGCGTTGATCTGGGTGAACGCCTCGTCGGCTTCGTAATGCCGACGCGACAGCACGAAACGCAACGGGTCCGGATCGGCATGCAACGCCTGCGACAGCGGTTGCAACGTGAGGCCGGCCGGCAAGGCATCCAGGGCGGACAGGTCGGCACGAAACGCGCCATTGACGAACACCAGCCGCGCCCCATCGACACCGGGCAACGCCAGCGCCGAAGGATCGACCGCGCGCGTCAATGCAGCCTCGTCGCCATCGACGAATGGCCGTCGCGCCAGGCCGCGCAGGGCGGTGTATTTCCACGCTTCCACCCGCGCCAGCGGCAAGCCGCCGGCGACGAAGATCTCGTGGTTGTCGCGCCGCATCGCATCCAGCCAGGCGATGCCGCTGACGGGCAGCGGCGCGTCGACCAGCGAGGCGACCAGCGGCAGCAGTGCCGGCTCGCTCATGCCGAGGCTCCCGCAGGCTGGCGCTCGGCGATGCCGGCGTAGCCGTGCGCTTCCAGCTCCAGCGCCAGCGACTTGTCGCCGGTTTCCACGATGCGGCCGCCAGCCAGCACGTGCACCACGTCGGGCACCACGTAGTCGAGCAGGCGCTGGTAGTGGGTGATCATCAGGAACGCGCGATCGGGCGAGCGCAGCGCGTTGACGCCGTCGGCCACGTGTTTCAGCGCGTCGATGTCCAGGCCCGAGTCGGTCTCGTCCAGGATCGCCAGCTGCGGCTCCAGCACGGCCATCTGGAAGATCTCGTTGCGCTTCTTTTCACCGCCGGAGAAGCCCTCGTTGACGGCGCGATGCAGCAGCTCGTCGGAGATCTGCATCACCTTCAGCTTCTCGCGCACCAGCTTCAGGAACTGCATCGAATCGAGCTCCTTCTCGCCGCGCGCCTTGCGCTGTGCGTTCAACGCGGCGCGCAGGAAATAGGTGTTGTTGACGCCGGGAATTTCCACCGGGTACTGGAATGCCAGGAACACACCGGCGGCCGCGCGCGCTTCCGGCACCATCGTGAGCAGGTCGATGCCGTTGTAGGAGACCGTGCCGGCCGTCACTTCATAGCCATCGCGGCCACTCAGCACGTTGCCGAGGGTGGATTTGCCGGCGCCGTTGGGGCCCATGATCGCGTGTACTTCACCCGCGTTCACTTCGAGGCTGAGGCCTTTGAGGATTTCCTTGCCTTCGACGCGGGCGTGGAGGTTTTCGATTTTCAGCATGGTTGTTCCTGGTTTCTTTAGCCCCTCTCCCGCTGGGAGAGGGGGTGGGGAGAGGGTTCGGGGCTTGCGCAAACTTCCGTGCAAGCCCGTACCCTCATCCGCCCTTCGGGCACCTTCTCCCGGAGGGAGAAGGGAATTCTCTAGCCGACGGCGCCTTCCAGCGATACCTCAAGCAGCTTCTTTGCTTCCACCGCGAACTCCATCGGCAGTTCGCGGAAGACCTGCTTGCAGAAGCCGTCGACGATCATCGAGACGGCATCCTCTTCGGGGATGCCGCGGGCGCGGCAGTAGAACATCTGGTCGTCGGAGATCTTCGAGGTGGTGGCCTCGTGCTCCACGATGGCGGTGGGGTTTTTCACTTCCATGTACGGGAAGGTGTGCGCGCCGCACTGCTTGCCGATCAGCAGGCTGTCGCACTGGGTGTAGTTGCGCGCGCCCTCGGCGCCCTTCTCCATCTTCACCAGGCCGCGGTAGCTGTTGGAGCTCTTGCCCGCGCTGATGCCCTTGGAGACGATCTTGGACTTGGTGTGCTTGCCCAGGTGGATCATCTTGGTGCCGGTGTCGGCCTGCTGGAAATGGTGGGTGAGCGCCACCGAGTAGAACTCGCCCACCGAGCGGTCGCCGCGCAGGATCACGCTGGGGTATTTCCAGGTGATCGCCGAACCCGTTTCCACCTGCGTCCAGCAGATCTTGCTGTCGTCGCCGCGGCAGTCGCCGCGCTTGGTGACGAAGTTGTAGATGCCGCCCACGCCGTTCTCGTCGCCGGGATACCAGTTCTGCACGGTGGAGTACTTGATCTTGGCGCCTTCCAGCGCCACCAGTTCGACCACCGCTGCGTGCAGCTGGTTTTCGTCGCGCTTGGGCGCGGTGCAGCCTTCGAGGTAGGAAACGTGGCTGCCTTCCTCGGCGATGATCAGGGTGCGCTCGAACTGGCCGGTATTCTGCGCGTTGATGCGGAAATACGTGCTCAATTCCATCGGGCAACGCACGCCCTTGGGTATGAACACGAAGCTGCCGTCGGAGAACACCGCCGAGTTCAGCGCGGCGAAGAAGTTGTCGCCGGTGGGCACCACGCTGCCCAGGTATTTGCGCACGATCTCGGGGTATTCGCGGATCGCCTCGCTCATCGAGCAGAACAGCACGCCGGCATCGGCCAGCTGCTTGCGGAAGGTGGTGCCGACGGAGACGGAGTCGAATACCGCATCCACCGCCACGCCGGCCAGCGCGGCGCGTTCGTGCAGCGGGATGCCCAGTTTCTCGTAGGTTTCCAGCAGCGCGGGGTCGACGTCGTCCAGCGATTTGGGCTGCTTCTTGGGCGCGGCGTAGTAGCTGATCGCCTGGTAGTCGATCGGGTCGATGTTGAGCTTGGCCCAGTCGGGTTTCGGCATGGTCTGCCAGTGGCGGAACGCTTCCAGCCGCCACTCGGTCATCCACTCCGGCTCGCGCTTCACGGCGGAAATCGCGCGCACGGTGCCCTCGTCCAGCCCCGGCGGCAGGCCGGTCATCTCGATGTCGGTGACGAAGCCGGCGGCGTAGCTGCGGCCCAGGGCTTCGGCCACATCCACGTTGTCGCGCAAGGTGGTGGCGGTGCTGCTTTCGATGGTCATGGCGTCTTTCATTCCGTGGTGGCCGCGCCGGCGGGGATGGGCGCGCTCTCGATCACCTGCATGGCGATGCGACGTTTCGGCGGCGGCGGTTTCATCATGTCGGCCAGGCTTACCGCGCGCAGCGCGATGTCCAGCACGTTGTTGATCTGTTGCCAGCTGCCGCGCACGCCGCATTGCGCCTCGCGGTCGCACTGGCCTTCGGCGATGCTGCATTCGGTCATGCCCAGCGGGCCTTCCAGCGCCTCGACGATTTCGGCCAGCGATATCTCGGTGGCCGGGCGCGCCAGCCGGTAGCCGCCGTTGACGCCGCGGAACGATTCCACCAGCGACGCGTGGCCCAGCGTCTTCAGCAGCTTGCTCACCGTAGGCAGCTCCAGCCGCGTTTCCTCGGCGATCTGCACGGCGCTGTGCACGTGGTCGGGATGGGTGGCGATGAAAGCCATCACCACCGTGGCGTAATCGGTCAAACGGCTGACGCGGAGCATGGGAACCGGGCCGGATTGAATCGGGACCAAAATGGTACTGATTAGCGCCGCCGCGGTCAATGCCGCTGCAGCGCACCATCGAGGGGAAAGCATGGATCGCAATGCCCGATCACCGTGCAAGTTTCCACGCGGACGGTCTGCAACCCATTGAAAAACTTGGCCTCTACCAAGCGTGGCGAAGTGGCATGCATCGTGCTCCTTCCGAAGCCTCACCGCCGAGGAAAAGCGCCATGAAGTGGATCACAGCCATCATCAAACCCTTCACCCTGGACAGCGTGCACGAGGCCCTGTCGGAAGCGGGCGTGCAAGGCATGACCGTTACCGAAGTGAAGGGCTTCGGTCGACAGCGCGGCCATACCGAGTTGTATCGCGGCGCCGAGTACGTGGTCGATTTCCTGCCCAAGCTGAAGGTCGAAGTCGCGGTGGCCGACGAGCAGCTGGAGCAGGTGATCGAAGCCATCAGCGGCGCCGCCCGCACCGGCAAGATCGGCGACGGCAAGGTCTTCGTCAGCGATCTGGAACAGGCCATTCGTATCCGCACACAGGAGTCCGACGTCGATGCGCTCTGAAACGGGATTCGGGATTAGGGATTGGGGATTCGGTCGCCGCCTGATGGTACGAGGCGGGCTCGTGATTGGCGGCAGCCTGCTGGCATTGCCGGCGATGGCGCAGGCACCGGTCGCGCCGGACAGCGGCGACACGGCATGGATGCTGACGGCCACCATGCTGGTGTTGCTGATGACGATACCGGGGCTGGCGCTGTTCTACGGCGGCATGGTGCGGGCCAAGAACCTGTTGTCGGTATTGATGCAGTGTTTCGCCATCACCGCGCTGGTCAGCGTGTTGTGGCTGTTGTACGGCTACAGCATGGCCTTCAGCACCGAGGGCATGCAGGCGGGGGTCACCAACCTGCACTCGTTCATCGGCGGCCTGGATCGTGCGATGTTCGCGGGGATGACGCCAGCCAGCCTGTACGCCCATGTGCCGGAAAGCGTGTTCGCGATGTTCCAGCTCACCTTCGCCATCATCACGCCGGCGCTGATCGTGGGCGCGGTGGCCGAGCGCATGAAGTTCTCGGCGCTGATGTTGTTCACCGCCGGCTGGTTCACGCTGGTCTACCTGCCGATGGCGCACATGGTGTGGGGCGGCCCCGGCTCGTTCCTGGGCGACATCGGCGTGCTGGACTTCGCCGGCGGCACGGTGGTGCACATCAACGCGGGCATCGCCGGCCTGGTGGCCTGCCTGGTGCTGGGCAAGCGGCGCGGTTATCCGCACACCGCGATGCCGCCGCACAACCTCGGCTACACGCTGATCGGCGCCAGCATGCTGTGGTTGGGCTGGTTCGGCTTCAATGCCGGATCGGCGGTAGCGGCCAACGGCACCGCCGGCATGGCGATGCTGGTGACACAGATCGCCACCGCCGCCGCGGCGCTGGGCTGGATGGGTGTGGAGTGGATCATCCACCGCCGCGCCAGCGTGCTGGGCATTGCCTCGGGCGCGGTGGCCGGTCTGGTGGCGATCACCCCCGCCGCCGGCACCATCGGCCCCGGCGGCGCGCTGGTGCTGGGCGCCGTGGCGGGCATGATCTGCTTCTTCTGCGCCACCCGGCTGAAGCATTACTTCGGCTACGACGACAGCCTGGACGTGTTCGGTGTGCATGCCGTCGCCGGCATCGTGGGCGCCCTGCTCACCGGCCCGTTCGCGGCCGCGGCGCTGGGCGGCTTCGGCAGCGTCGAGCATCCCTGGGCGCAGCTGTGGATCCAGTGCAAGGGCGTGGGCTTCACCATCGTGTGGAGTGGCGTGCTGACGTTGCTGGTGCTGAAGCTGATCGACTGGACCATCGGCCTGCGCGTGGACGACGAACAGGAGCAGATCGGCCTGGATCTGGCGCTGCACGAGGAGCGTGCCTACAACCTCTCCTGAGTGGACGGTGGATGGCGACATGGCCGCGCGCCATGTCGCCATCCGCCACGGTCATCCACCTTCGTGCCGACGTGCCGCACGCTCCTCGATCCAGTCGTACAGCACCGGCAGCAGGATCAGGGTCAGCATGGTCGAGGTGATCAGGCCACCGACCACCACGGTGGCCAGCGGGCGCTGGGTTTCCGCACCCACGCCACTGGACAGCAGCATCGGCACCAGCCCCAGGATCGCCACGCTGGCGGTCATCAGCACCGGCCGCAAACGCAGCGCGGTGCCGCGGATCACCGCATCACGCACGGCCAATCCCTTCCCGCGCTGCTCGTTCAAGAAACTCACCAGCACGATGCCGTTCAACATCGCCACGCCGAACACCGCGATGAAACCGATCGCCGACGGCACCGACAGGTATTGCCCGGTAAGCGCCAGCCCAAGCAGCCCGCCGATGGTGGCGAACGGCACATTGGCGAGAATCAACGCCGCGTGTTTCACCGAATTGAACGCGGTGTACAGCAAGACGAAGATGAAGAAGATCGTGGCCGGCACGATCAGCGACAGCCGCTTCAACGCGCGCTGCTGATTCTCGAACGCACCGCCCCACTCGCGGTAATAGCCGGTCGGCAGCGTCACCTGCTGCGCGATCGCCGCATTGGCCTCGTTGACGAAACCGTCGATGTCGCGCCCGCGCACGTCCATCTGGATCACCGCGTAGCGCTGCAGCTGCTCGCGGCGGATGAACGCATAGCCTTCCGCCTCGTCGACCACGGCCACCTGCGCCAACTGCACCAGCGCGCCGCTCGATGTGCGGATCGGGATGCGCCGGATCGCCGAGAGGTCGGCCTTGTCCGCATCGTCCAGCCGCACCGCGATATCGAAGCGCTTCACGCCATCGAGCAGGGTCGTCACCGGCTCGCCGCCGATGCCGTTCTTCACCACCGCCAGCACGTCGTCGGCGTTCAGGCCGTAGCGGGCCAGCGCATCGCGATCCACCTGGATGCGGATCTGCGGCTTGCCCAGGTTCGCTTCGAGTGCCAGATCGGCCACGCCAGGCACGCCGGCCAGCACGTTCTTGATGCGGGCGCTGAGCCGGTCCAGCTCGCCCAGGTCGTCGCCGTAGATCTTCAGCGCCAGCGTGGCGCGCACGCCGGAGATCAGTTCCTCGATGCGCATCTGGATCGGCTGGGTGTAGCTCACCACCGCCGTGGGCAAGGCGTCGGTCAGGACCTTCTGCATGTCCTCTTCGAGACTTTCCAGCGTCGCGCCCTTGCGCCACTCACTCTTCGGCTTCAGCGGCGTGTACACCTCCATGTAATTCACATCCGCCGTCTCGCCCTTCTCGGCGCGACCGATCATTGCCAATGTGGTTTCCACTTCGGGAAACTTCTGCTTGATCAGTGCCGACACCTGATGCGAGATATCGATCGACTCGTCCAGCGACGCCGACGGAATCGAGGTGACGCGCCACATGATGGCGCCCTCTTTCAGGTTGGGCATGAACTCCTTGCCCAGGAACGGGAACAGCGCGAGGCTGCCCAGCAACAGGCCCACGGCGATGCCCAGCACGCGTTTGCGATGGGCCAGCGACCACGTCAGCACGGTGGCGTAGTGGCGTTTCAGGAACGCCACCAGCCGGGTGTCCTTTTCCTCCTTCGGTTTCAGCACCAGCGCGGAGAGCACCGGAATCAGGGTCAACGCCAGCACCAGCGAGCCGGCCATGGCGAAGCTGATGTTGAACGCCATTGGCTTGAACATCTTGCCCTCCAGCCCCTGCAGGCTGAACAGCGGCAGGAACACCACGATGATGATCAGGATGGCGAACGCGATCGGATGGGCCACCTCGCGCGCCGCCTCCAGCACCGCCGCCGTGCGATCCACCGGGCCGCCGAGCGCCTTGCGCTCGGCCATGATGCGGTAGGCGTTTTCCACCATCACCACCGCGCCGTCCACCATCATGCCGATGCCGATGGCCAGCCCGGCCAGCGACATCAGGTTGGCCGACAGGCCCGCCTGATTCATGCAGATGAAGGCGATCAGCATCGCCAGCGGCAACGCCACCACCACGACCAGCGCGCTGCGCAATTCGCCCAGGAACAGGAACAGCACCAGCGCCACCAGGATCGAACCTTCGACCAGCGCGCGCACCGCCGTACCTACCGACGCGTTGACCAGTTCGGTGCGCTCGTACACCGGTTTCACCACCACGCCCGGCGGCAACGACGACTTCACCGTGTCGAGTTTGGCCTTGACCGCCTCGACCACACTCTTGGCGTTTTCGCCGATGCGCGCTAGCGCCATGCCCAGCACCACCTCCTTGCCGTCACGGGTCACCGCGCCGGTACGCGGTGCGCCCGCCTCGACGATGGTGGCCACGTCGCGCACGTAGACCGGCGTGCCGTCGTCGGTCTTCAGCACGATGTTGCCCAGGTCCTTCGCGTTGCGGATCAGGCCCAGCCCGCGCACCAGGTATTGCTCGCGGCCCACGTCGATGAAGTTGCCACCGACCTGCGCGTTGTTCGCCTGCAGCGCCTCGATCACCTCCTTGAAACCGAGCTGATGGGCGATCAGCTTCATCGGGTTCACGCGCACCTGGTACTGCTTCTCCTGCCCGCCCCACGAGGTGACGTCATCGACGCCCGGCGCGGTGCGCAGGATCAGCCGGATATTCCAGTCCTGCAGGGTGCGCAGGTCCATGTCGCTGGGCGCATCCGTCCGTGTGTCGTCGGCGCGCTCCACCGTGTACCAGAACACCTGACCGAGACCGGAGACGTTTGGCCCCATCTCCGGCTTTCCATAACCGGCCGGCAATCGGTCGCCCACTTGCTGCAGGCGCTCGTTGACCAGCTGGCGGGCGAAATAGACGTCCATACTGTCGTCGAAGTTCACCGACACGTACGACAACCCGAACAGGCTGACCGAACGTATTTCCTCCACCTTGGGCAGGCCGGCCAGCGCCGACTCCACCGGTGTGGTCAGCAACAGTTCCACGTCTTCCGCGGCGAGGCCGGCCGCTTCGGTATACACGTTGACCTGTACCGGGGTGACATCGGGAAACGCGTCGATCGGCAACTGGCGTACGGCCTGGAAGCCGAGAAAACCGATCACCGCGAACACGATCAGCACCAGGACCTTGTAGCGCAACGAGAGGGCGACCAATCGTTCCAGCATCAGTGTTCTCCCAACTGCGAGCGCAGCAACCGCGCCTTCAGCGCGAACGCGCCCTTGCGCACGTAGCGGTCGCCGGGCTTGAGGCCCTGGGCGATCACCGTCCAGCCTTCGCGGGTGTCGCCCGTCATCACCGCCACCGGTTCGAAGCGGCCATTGCCCTTGGCCACAAACACGGTGGACTGGTTCTGCAACAGCACGATCGCCTCATCCGGCAGCGCCAGTTGCTGCGTGCTGCCGCCGACCGCGAGGCGCACTTCCACCAACTCGCCCGGGTGCAGCAGATCCTTGCGGTTGTCCACTTCGATGCGCACGGGAACCGTGCGGGTGCGTTCATCGGTCTGGTGCGAGCGGCCGATCACGGTGCCGGCGATGGCGTTGTCGTGCACGAGGACGCGTGCGCTGCCGCCGGGCTTGGTCCGCTCGGCCTCGGCCGGCGCCATCTGCGCCACCACCCACACCGTGTCTTCCTCGACCAGGGTGAACAGCGCGCGGCCCGGCCCCACCCGTTCGCCAAGCAGGAATTCATCGGTAGTGATGCGCCCGGCGGTGGGCGCCAACAACTCGAAACTGCCATCGGCGCCGGCCGAACCCTTGTGCAGCAAGGCGCCGATCTGGCCGTCCGAAAGGCCGTACGCACGCAGCTTGGCGCGCGCCTGATCGCGCTGCACTTTCGCCTCGTTGTAGCGCCGCGCCGACACCGCCTGCGGCCCCAGCGCGGCGATGCGCTGCCAGTCCTGCTCGGCCACGATCAACGCACCCTGGGTCTCGGCCACCTGCACGCTGGACAGCACCACCAGCGGCTGACCCGCCTTCACCACGTCGCCCAGCCGCGCCTTGCGCGCCAGCACCTGCGACGCCACCCGCGGCGACACCAGCACGGTGGAATAAGCGTCGGCGCGCACTTCGCCGGGCGCTTTCAGTTCATCGGCAAGGGTGCGCAGGGCCAGCTTGTCGACGGCGATGCCGACCTCCTTGATCGTCGCCGCGTCCAGCGTCAGTGGGTCTTCCTCGGCGGCGTGCACGGGCATGGCGCAAGCCAGCGCCGCAAACAAGGCCAACCCCAGCAGGAAACCTGTAGGAGCGCACCCTGTGCGCGAAAACGCGCGGCGACGCGGTGACGTGGTTCGCGCACTGGGTGCGCTCCTACAGGCCAGCAGGCGTAGAAATATGGTCATCATCGGGAAGCATCCTGAGTGCGGCCATCGAGCCAGTCGGTGAGACGGCCCGCCGCGGTGAGGTAATCGAACCAGGCCTGCCAGGCCTGGCTTTCCAGCTCGCGGCCGGACAGCGCGGTGTCCAGGCTTTGCTTGAGCTGGGTGAGGTAATCGGAGGTGCTGATCTCGCCCGCGCGCCAGAGCTTTTCCAGCAAGGCGGTGCGATCGCCGAACGCGGCGGCGCGGCCACCACGGAACGCCATCGCTGCCTCGCGCAAGGCGACGTAGCGCGCCTGCGCTTCCTGCAGGCCGGCGCGCTGCGCGAACTGGCGCGAGCGCAGCCGCGCGTCGGCAGCCTCGACCTCGGCGCGTGCGGCCGCCACCTCGGCACGGCCGCTGTTGAGCACGGGCAGCGGCACCGACACGCTGAGGCCGATCACCCGATCGCTGCGCGGCCCGCTGTGGATCTGCCCGCCCACCAGGCTCACGGCGGGGTCCGGCACGCGCGCGCGGCGTGCCATCTGTACACCGGCTTCAGCGCTTTGCTGCAGGGCGCGGGCCTGCTGCAGTTCCGGCAAGGCATCGGCGGCCAGCGGCGCGAAACTGTCGACGGAGGGCGGCAAGCCTTCCGGCAACGACGGCAGCGCTATCGACGACGCTCCGCCGATCGCCACCAAGGCCGCACGCGCAGCCGCTTCGTGTCCGATCAGCGACGCCTGCTGCATCTGTGCCTCGGCCAGTGCGAGACCCGCCAGATCGCGCTCGGGACTGCTGACGTCGCCCACCTGCAGACGCTGCGCGGCCAGCTCATCGAAACGTTGCATCAAGCCCAGCCGCTGCCGGCCCAGCTCGCTTTGCCGTTGTGCCAGCGCCGCGCCGGACCAGGCCTTCAGCCAGCGCGCGGCGACATCGCGACGCAGCATCGCATAGCCCGCCTCGCTGGCCTGCACGTCGGCCTCGCCCTGGCTGGCGCGGGCACGGCGCTTGCCGGACAGGTCCAGCGCCAGGCTGAGCCCGGCCACGCGCCGGTCGACGTCGGCGTTCTCCGCCTCCATCGACAGCTCCGGGTTGTACAGCGGCTGCGCCGCGGCCTGCGCATGGGCACGCGCGGCCTCCCGCTCGGCCCGCGCCGCCTGTACCTCGGGGCTGGCCTGCCAGACGGTGTGCAACGCCGCGCGCAGTGGCGCGGCGGCCATCGGCGACGGTTCGGAAACGGGCGCGGCACCCAGCAGCGACGCATACAACAGACACGCGGTACCCAGCGGCACCGAACGCAAGACAAGCATGGGGAAATCTCCTGAAAACGGGTCACGAAGCAACGAACCGCGGCAGCGGTTGCATCGCACAACGGAGCGGTTTCAGGCGATGGGAGGGCGCAACTCGTTCTGTGTCGGTGGCGAACTCAGCACCGGCAGCGTGGCCACAAAAGCCGATGCCGGCCACGGCATGACGCCACGCATGGACGTATCGCTGGCCAGCGGCAAGGTATGCGCGCAATGGCAGTGGCAATCGCCGGTGTCCGTGTGCCAGCACGTGGTCGTGTCCGCACCGACCGTCACATCGGCGACGGCCACATCAGCGGCCAGCGCCGCCACCGGTCCGGTGGCGAGCGGCGCGGTCGGCGCGTCGTTGGCGAGGCAGCCCGTGGCGATCACCAGCTTCGCCATGATCAACAACGCGCACAGCCAACCCATGCCGCGGGAGCGGCGGCGCAGTCGGGTCAGCAAGGGGGGCGACGCAGGCATGGCGCGGATGCTAGGCGAGAACCCCGCTGTTAGACAATTGCATCGGGTACCGCGCGACAACCCGCCACAGAGCGACCGCCCGGCGATGGATGGCGAAAACCACGCCAGCTCGCTTTCTCCCGCCCATGCGCCTCGCTAAGCTGACGGGATGACCCTCCCACCCGAACGTCACGCCGCCCGCCTCGCCTGGACCCGCCAGGTGCTGGACGACAACACCCTCGAGCTCACGCCCGCCTCGGCCGATGCCAGCTTCCGCAGCTACTGGCGCACGAACCATGCGGGGCAAAGCTGGATCGTGATGGATTCGCCGCCCGCGCAGGAGGACCCGCGGCCGTGGCTGGAGATCGGCGCGCGGCTGGCCGCCGCCGGCCTGCACGTGCCCGCGGTACGCGCGCACGATCTGCAAGAAGGCTTTCTGCTGATCGAGGACCTGGGCTCGACGCTGTATCTGCCGGTATTGAACGACGCCACCGTCGACGCCCTGTACGGCGACGCGCTGCAGGCGCTGCTGCGCATGCAGCGCGATGTGGATACCAGCGGCATGCAGAGCTACAGCCGTGACTTTTTGCAACGCGAGCTGGAGCTGATGCCCGAATGGTTCCTGCGCCGGCACTTGGGCTACACGCCCAGCTGCGAAGAGTGGGACGTGCTGGAAGCGGGCTTCACCGTCCTGCTGCACAACGCGCTGGCGCAGCCGCAGGGCTTCGTGCACCGCGATTACCACAGCCGCAACCTGCTGGTCGTGGATGGCAACCGACCGCAGAACATCGCCACGCGCCAGCCGACGCCGGGCATCATCGACTACCAGGGCGCGCTGATCGGCCCGATCACCTACGACCTGGCCTCGCTGTTGCGCGATGGCTACATCGCGTGGGACCGCCCGCGGGTGGAAGCGTGGGTGGAAGGCTATCGGCTGCATTTGCGGGCCGCCCAGCTGATCGATGCCGCGGTGGATCGCGAACAGTTCCTGCGCTGGTTCGATCTCACCGGCCTGCAGCGCCACATCAAGGTGCTCGGCATCTTCTGCCGGCTGTGCTACCGCGACGGCAAGCCCGGCTATCTCGATGACCTGCCGCGCGTGTACGGCTACGTGATCGAGGTGGCCGCGCGCTACCCCGAACTGGCCGGTTTGGCGGCGCTGCTGCAACGCTGCGTGGATTCGCGCGACCTGCGCCAGGTGGCCGCATGAGGCACGCGCTGATCTTCGCCGCCGGTCGCGGCGAACGCATGCGGCCACTGACCGACCACACACCCAAACCGTTGCTGACGGTGCGTGGCAAACCGCTGATCGTGTGGCATCTGGAAAAACTGGCTGCCGCGGGCGTGAACTACGTGGTGGTCAACACGTCGCATCTCGCCGAGCAGTTTCCCGCCGCACTGGGCGACGGTTCGCGCTGGGGCCTGCGCATCCGCTACGCGTACGAAGGCGAGGAGCCGCTGGAAACCGGCGGCGGCATGCTCAATGCGCTGCCGCTGCTGGGCAGCGAACCGTTCATCGCGGTGAGCGGCGACATCTGGACCGACGCCGACTTCACCGCCCTGCCCGTCGAACCGACCGGCCTTGCCCACCTGTTGCTGGTGGACAACCCACCGCATCATCCCGAGGGCGATTTCGCGCTGGATACGCAGGGTCTGGTGCACGACGCGGGCGTGCCGCGGCTCACCTTCAGCGGCATCGGCGTCTATCGCCCGCAGCTTTTGCAGGGTTGGCGCGAGGTGGTGGGCAATGCGGAAGGGCCGCCGCGTTTCAAGCTGGCCCCGCTGCTGCGCGCGGCGATGGCGAACGATGCGGTCAGCGGCAGCCACTTCCGCGGCATGTGGACCGATGTGGGCACGCCGCAGCGCCTGGCCGAATTGGAAAGTCTCCCGTAACGCGGCGTTTTTTGTGGGAGCGGCTTCAGCCGCGATGCTTTTGAATTCCGGAGCAGAAGCATCGCGACTGAAGTCGCTCCTGCCACAACGAAAAACGGCACCGCGAGGTGCCGTTTTTTTCGTTCTCGGGGCGGTGCGCCGCTCAGTGCGCGGCGGCATCCGGCGCATGGGCGTGGCCGTGTTTCAGCTCGTCCTCGGTCGGCTCGCGCACTTCGCTGATGCTCACGTCGAAATGCAGCGTCTGGCCGGCCATCGGGTGGTTCATGTCCACGTCGATGGTGCTCATGCCCACCTTGTGCACGGTGACCGCGCGCTGGCCGCCTTCCTTCATCCGCAGCACGGTGACGTCGCCGGGCTTGAGGCGGTTGGCCTGCGGCACGTACTTCTTCGACAGGCGCTGGACCTGACCTTCCTGGCGCACACCGTAACCTTCCTCCGGTGACACGTCGACCGCCAGCGTCTCGCCGGCCTCGTGGCCTTCCAGCGCTGTTTCCAGCCCCGGAATCAGCTGGCCGTGGCCCAGCAGGATCCACAACTGCTGGTCGCGTTCGTGCGAGCTTTCCACCTGTTCGCCGTTCACCGTGAGGGTGTAGTGGAACGCGATGACCTTGTCCTTGCCAGCCTTCATTGCCTGTCTCGTCGATGGGAACAAACGACGGATTCTAGCTTACCCTTGGCTCGCCGGGACCCTGCGGCGCCACCTTGCCATCAGCGGCCATCATCCGCCCGTCACGCCGCACCCGGACATTGCAACGCGCAGTGCCTGCCGCAACCGGCAAATGCGGGCGCTTCCCCCACGGCAATGGAGGCAGGCATGGCGCTCGACCGCGCACAGCGAAACGGTATCGCCCACCATTACGCCCACCGTGGCCACCAATGGTATGCGCGCTGGAAACTCGCCTGCGATCCGGCCTACGACGCCGTGGACCATCTGCTGCGCGGTTCGTCGCTGCCGCTGCTCGACATCGGTTGCGGCATCGCCCTGCTGGGCCAGTACCTGCAGGCTGCGGGGATGCGAGCCCCCTACCTCGGCGTCGACCACGACCCGCGCAAGATCACCGCGGCACGCGAAGCCGCGGCGGCGGCAGGGCTGGGTGATCGGATGGATTTGCGCTGTGCCGATGCCGTCACGCTGCCACCGGTGCATGGCCACGTGGCGCTGCTGGACGTATTGCATTACCTGAGCGCCGCGCAGCAGCAGGCGCTGTTGCCGGTGGCGATCGCGCATCTGGCGCCCGAAGGGACCTTGGTGATCCGCAACGTGCTGCGCGAGCCCAACTGGCGCTTCCACGCCACCCGGGTGGAGGAATTCTTCCTGCGCGTGTCCGGCTGGATTCCCGGTGGTGCACAGCACTACCCGGATGCGGAGGAACTGTGCGCGCCGCTGCGCCAGGCCGGCCTCGACGTGCAGGTGAGCTCCCTGCGCGGTCGCACGCCGTACAACAGCTATCTGCTGGTGGCCCGATTTCACGACGCAGAACAAAAACGCGCGTAAACGGCCTCGACCCGTTATACTCGGCGGCGCAATCCCCCTGATTGCTGCGGCATCGCCGCCCTTTCCCCTTAGTCTGCAACACGGTATGAACACTCCGGGTTGCTCAGGAGTGTTACATGTCTTTTGATTCGCTGGGCCTTGCGCCCGCGTTGTTGCGTGCGCTTTCCGAATACGGCTACACGCAGGCAACCCCGATCCAGGCCGCCGCCATTCCCGCCGCGCTGGAAGGCCACGACCTGCTCGCCGCCGCCCAGACCGGCACCGGCAAGACCGCCGCGTTCGCGCTGCCGCTGCTGCAGAAGCTTTCCACCGCCGGCCAGACCATGACGCGCCGTCCGCGCGCGCTGATCCTCACCCCCACCCGTGAGTTGGCCGCGCAGATCCACGACAACATGCGCAGCTACGGCAAGCACATGCAGGTCAGCGCCACCACCATCTTCGGCGGCGTCAGCATGGGCCCGCAGATCAATGCGCTGCGCCGTGGCGTGGACGTGGTCATCGCCACCCCCGGTCGCCTGATGGACCACATGCAGCAGCGCACGCTGGACCTGTCCGCCGTGGAAACGCTGATCCTGGATGAAGCCGACCGCATGCTGGACATGGGCTTCCTGCCCGCGCTGAAGCGGATCCTGCAGTCGGTGCCGAAGAAGCGCCAGACGCTGCTGTTCTCGGCCACCTTCGCACCGGCGATCAAGACGCTGGCGATGGAGTTCATGCACAACCCGAAGGAGATCTCGGTCTCCGCACCGAACACCGTCACCACCCTGGTCAGCCACCAGGTGCACCCGGTCGACGCGTCGCGCAAGCGCGACCTGCTGCTGCACGTGCTGTCGCAGGACAGCCGCCGCCAGACCCTGGTGTTCAGCCGCACCAAGCATGGCGCCGACAAGCTGGTGACGTACCTCAACGCCTCGGGCCTGCGCAGCGCCGCGATCCACGGCAACAAGAGCCAGAACGCCCGCACCCGCGCGCTCAGCGATTTCAAGAGCGGCCGCGTCACCGTGCTGGTGGCCACCGACATCGCCGCCCGCGGCATCGACATCGAGCAGCTGCCGATCGTGATCAACTTCGACCTGCCGTCGGTGGCCGAGGA
This sequence comes from Rhodanobacter fulvus Jip2, assembly GCF_000264315.1. GTDB lineage: Bacteria > Pseudomonadota > Gammaproteobacteria > Xanthomonadales > Rhodanobacteraceae > Rhodanobacter > Rhodanobacter fulvus. Next base: position 36,533 of record NZ_AJXU01000080.1, on the reverse strand, counting down.
TTACGTGCACCGCATTGGCCGCACCGGCCGCGCCGGCATGGAAGGCCTGGCGCTGTCGCTGGTCAGCCATGACGAAAGCGGCCTGCTGTACGACATCCGCAAACTGCTGAAGCAGGACATCGCGATCACTGCTGTGGCCGGTTACGAGCCCTCCGCGCCGCTGCGCATCGATGCCGGCGCGCCGCGTCCGAAGCAGGGCGGCGGCGGTCAGCGTCAGCCGCGCCAGGGCAAGCCCTCCGGCTCGGCGCGGCCGAACGGCTACGCCGCGCAGGGCCGTGGCGAGCATGCCGCCGGCAACCAACGTCGCCGCTCCAGCCATCGTCCTGCCGCCAAGGCCTGACCTGGCCTGTGGGAGCGGCTTCAGCCGCGATGCCTTTGCCCTCGAGCTCCAAAGCAAAAGCATCGCGACTGAAGTCGCTCCCACATGGTTTTAAACCAACGTCTCGGCGTGATGGCGCAAGTGATCGTCGATGAAGCTGCTGATGAACCAGTAGCTGTGGTCGTAGCCGGCGTGCCGGCGCAACAGCAGCGGCTGGCCGGCTTCGGCGCAGGCCTGGTCGAACAACTCGGGTTTCAGCTGCGCTTCCAGGAAGTTGTCCGCTTCGCCCTGGTCGATCAGGATGGTGCCGGGAAAGGTTTGCCGCCGCACCAGTTCGCAGGCGTCGTAATCGGCCCAGGCTTCCGGGGTTTCACCCAGGTAACGCGGCAACGCCTTGCGTCCCCATGGCACCTGGCTGGGCGCCACGATGGGCGCGAAAGCGGAAACCGAGCGGTAACGCTCGGGATGCTTCAGCGCGATGGTCAGCGCGCCGTGACCGCCCATGGAATGGCCGCAGATGCCGCTGCGCGAGGTATCGGCGGGAAAGTTGGCGGCGATCAACGCGGGCAGTTCATCGACCACGTAGCTGTGCATGCGGAAGCGCGCTGACCACGGCGCCTCCGTGGCATCGACATAAAAGCCCGCGCCTTCGCCGAACTCCCAATCGCCGGTGGCGCCGTCGAAACCGGTGTCGCGCGGGCTGGTGTCGGGCATCACCAGGATCAGCCCCAGCTCGGCGGCCAGCCGTTGCGCGCCGGCCTTGATGGCGGCGGTTTCCTCGGTGCAGGTGAGCCCGGCCAGGAAGTACAACACCGGGCAAGGCCGATGTTCGGCCTGCGGCGGTTGGTACAGCGCGAAACGCATCGGTCCGGCGCAAGTCGTCGAGGCGTGGCGATAAAACCCCTGCACACCGCCGTGACAGCGGTGGCGGGACATTGTTTCAAGCGTGCTCATCGTGATTCCTGTGGGTCGCGATGTGCCGAGCATATCCGCGCGTGGCTGAAGCACCCGTTCAGCGCGCGCCCGTAACGCGGTGCCAGCAGGCCTGATAGAATGGCCGGCTTGCGCGCCGCCTCTCCGACGCTGCTTTCTGTTTTGAGGTACCCCCATGTCATCCCCCGTTTCCGACAACGCCCCGGTTCCGTCCGGCTTCGGCGCACTCGCGCTGCATCCCGACGTTCTGCGCGTGCTGGCCGATGTCGGCTATGAATCGCCCTCGCCGATCCAGGCCGCCACCATCCCGCCGCTGCTGGAAGGCCGCGACGTCCTCGGCCAGGCGCAGACCGGCACCGGCAAGACCGCCGCGTTCGCGCTGCCGATCCTGTCGCGCATCAATCCGCGCGCGGGCAAGCCGCAGGCGCTGGTGCTGGCGCCCACGCGCGAACTGGCCATCCAGGTGGCCGAGGCGTTCCAGCGCTATGCGGCGCACATCCCCGGCTTCCAGGTGCTGCCGATCTACGGCGGCCAGAGCTACGGCCCCCAGCTGCACGCGCTGAAGCGCGGCGTGCACGTGGTGGTGGGCACGCCCGGGCGCGTGATCGATCACCTTGACAAGGGTACGCTCGACCTTTCGGAGCTGCGTTTCCTGGTGCTGGACGAAGCCGACGAAATGTTGCGCATGGGCTTCATCGACGACGTCGAGAAAGTGCTGCACGCCACGCCGCCCGAGCGCCAGGTGGCGCTGTTCTCGGCCACCATGCCCGCGGTGATCCGCAAGATCGCCCAGCGCCACCTGAAGGATCCGGTGGAGGTCATCATCAAGTCCTCCACCACCACCGCGGCGAACATCCACCAGCGCTACTGGTTCGTCAGCGGCATGCACAAGCTCGATGCGTTGACCCGCATCCTGGAGGCCGAACCGTTCGACGCGATGATCATCTTCGCGCGCACCAAGCAGGCCACCGAGGAGCTGGCCGGCAAGCTGCAGGCGCGCGGCCTGGCCGCCGCCGCGATCAACGGCGACATCGCCCAGGCGCAGCGCGAGCGGGTGATCCAGCAGCTGAAGGACGGCAAGCTGGACATCCTGGTGGCCACCGACGTGGCCGCCCGCGGGCTGGATGTGGACCGCATCAGCCACGTGCTGAACTTCGACATCCCGTACGACACCGAAAGCTACGTGCATCGCATCGGCCGCACCGGCCGCGCCGGGCGCAGCGGCGAGGCGATTTTGTTCGTGAGCCCGCGCGAGCGCGGCATGCTGGGCGCGATCGAGCGCGCCACGCGCCAGCCGATCGAGCAGATGCAGCTGCCGTCGGTCGAGGTGGTCAACGATGTCCGCATCGGCAAGTTCAAGCAGCGCATCACCGACACGCTGGCGCAAGGCGAGCTGGGCGAGTTCCAGAAGCTGATCGAGCAGTACGAGCAGGAGCACAACGTGCCGGCGATCGAGATCGCCGCCGCGCTGGCGCGCATCGCGCAGGGCGACCAGCCGCTGCTGCTGACGCCGCCGCCGAAGCGCGAGAAGTACGAGCCCAGCACGCGCGAGCGCAGCGACCGCACCTCACGCGAACGCACCGATACCCGGGCACCGCGCGAGCACAAGCCGCACCTGCACGAACGGGCCGGACACGATCGCACCGGACAAGAGCAGGCGCCGCGCGAATTCGGCCAGCGCCCCGTGCGCGCCCACGCCACCGAGCAGGGCAAGCGTACCTACCGCATCGAGGTGGGCCACGAACACGGCGTGAAGCCGGGCAACATCATCGGCGCGATCGCCAACGAAGCCGGCCTGGACAGCCAGTACATCGGCCGCCTCAGCATCCGCGACCACTACAGCCTGATCGACCTGCCCGACGGCATGCCGCCGGAAGTGTTCGATCACCTGAAGAAGGTGTGGGTGGTGCAGCAGCAGCTGCGCATCCACGAATGGGATGGCAACGACACCGCATCCAGCAGTGCGCCGGCTGCACGCAAGCCTGGCGGCTACAAGAAACCGGGCGGCTTCAAGCCCGGCAGCAAGCCGCCGCATCGGCGGTAAGCCGTGCCGCACTTTGTGGGAGCGGCTTCAGCCGCGATGCTTTTGCCTTGGAGCTTCAGGGCAAGAGCATCGCGACTGAAGTCGCTCCCACCGATGTATCAGGACTTCAGGCGCTTTGCGGTAACGGCGGCGTGCCCGCGGTAGACGGGTCCAGCCAGTCCTGCGGCGTCAGCACCGCCAAACCGTGCGCCAGCCGCGCCTTGTCGCATTGCGGGCTGACCGCACCGAATTCCCACGACGGCGCCACCTCGCGACACACCGATGGCCGTTGCGGGTAGATGCCGCAATGCGCCGCCTCGCCCACCGTGCCCTGCAACGCGGTGCAGCGCGGCGCAGCGGCATAGGTACCGCGCATGGCCAGCCGGTGCGGATCGAGTTTTTCGGTGAGTTTGGCCGGTACCACGCCACCCAGAAACGGCTCGGCTTCCGACCAGTGAACGCCACGCGGAAATACGCGCAGCAGGCACCACAGCGCAGGCAGGGATGATCCATCGAACGAACCAGAACGCACCCCGAGGCGCGTAGCGGCGCATTCTAGAACTTGCCGCGTCCGCGTGACAGGGAATCCATGCAAGCCCGGTCAGGGACGATTCCGGTCGCGCCCTGCCACCGCAAGCGATCCGGCACCGCCGAACCAGCCTTCCGTCCGATTCACGATGCGCACCACCGACAACATCACCGGCACTTCGACCAGCACACCCACCACCGTCGCCAGCGCGGCGCCGGAGCGCAGGCCGAACACACTGATGGCGGCGGCAACGGCCAGCTCGAAGAAATTGCTGGCGCCGATGAGCGCGGCCGGCCCGGCGACGCAGTGCGGCACCTTCAGCCAGCGGCTGAGGCCATAGGCGATACCGGCGTTGAGATAGACCTGGATGATGATCGGCACCGCCAGCATGGCGATGACCAGCGGTTGCGCCAGGATCGCCTCGCCCTGGAAGCCGAACAGCAACACCAGCGTGGCAAGCAGGGCGATGGTCGACAGCGGGTCCATGCGTTGCAGCGTGGCCTCCAGGGCCGCGTGCCCGCCGCGACGCAACAGGCTGGCACGCCACGACTGCGCGGCCACCACCGGCACCACGATGTACAGCAGCACCGACAGCAGCAGCGTGCCCCACGGCACATGGATCGAGGCCACGCCCAGCAGCAGCGCCACGATCGGCGCAAACGCGACCACCATGATGGTGTCGTTGAGCGCCACCTGCGCCAGCGTGAAGTTCGGTTCGCCACCACACAGCCGCGACCACACAAATACCATCGCGGTGCATGGCGCAGCCGCCAGCAGGATCAACCCGGCGATGTACGAATCATGCTGGTCGAGCGGCAGCCAACCGGCAAACACATGCCGCACGAACAGCCAGCCCAGCAATGCCATCGAGAACGGCTTGATCGCCCAGTTCACCAGCAGGGTGACGCCGATGCCGCGTACCTGATGGCGCACACCCGCCAGTTGCGCAAAATCGACCTTGAGCAGCATCGGCACGATCATCAGCCACACCAGCGCAGCCACCGGCAGATTGATGTGCCGGATTTCCGCGCGCGCCAGGGCCGCGAACACCCCGGGCAACCCGTGCCCGAGCGCAATGCCGACCACAATGCACAACGCCACCCATACGCTGAGGTAGCGGGCGAAACCGCCGATCGGCGCGGGCGCGGCGGGCGCGGCGTCACTCATGCGGATTCCACCCTGCCGATGGCACGCAACGCCTGCTGCAACGCCGCGCGATCGAGCGTCTCCAGCGGCAGGGCCAGCAACTGCTCGACGCGCTGGCACAGCATCGCCCAGACCGACTGGAATGCACCCCGGCGCTGCGCATCCGGGCCTTGTACGCCCGCCGGATCGGGCACGCCCCAATGCGCGGTCACTGGCTGGCCCGGCCAGATCGGGCACACCTCGCCGGCGGCGTTGTCGCAAACGGTGATGACGATATCGATCGCCGGCGCGCCCGGCTCGGCAAACTCGTCCCAGGATTTGCTGCGCAACGGCGCGGTGTAACCGAACGCGCGCGCCAGCTCCGCCGCGATCGGTTGCACCGTGCCGCTGGGAAAACTGCCGGCGCTGAACGCCTGGAAGCGGCCCTCGCCCAGCACATTGAGCAAGGCCTCGGCCATCACGCTGCGGGCCGAGTTGCCGGTGCAGAGGAACAGCACCTTGATCGGCGGGCGCGCAGTCATCAGCAGCACCCCTCGCCCGCATTCGGGCCGCATCCGGTGGCGGTGTCTTTCGTGATCGCCGGGCCGCAACAGGTGGCGCCGGTTTCGTTCGGTGCGCCGGTGTAGGTGGTGGCCTCACCGTGGGTATGGAAACTTTCCCAGCGCACGCCCTGCGGGTCCTCGGCCCAGAACTTGTCGGAGTGGGCGTAGCAGCAGGTGGTGCCCTTTTCCGCCAACGCCACCGCATCGGCCGCCTTCAGGCGCGCGCCGATGACGGCCAGGTCGGCGGGATCGCCTGCCTGCAGCCCCAGGTGATCGATGCCGGGCTGGCGGCCGCGTTGCGAGATCGCGAAGTTGACGCGCGGATCGTCCAGCATCCATTTGGCGTAATCGGGCCGGGTCACGTCCGGGGCTGCGCCGAACAGCGTGGTGTAGAAGCGGATGCTGTCGTCCAGCCGCGCGACGTTGAGGTGCACGTGGAAGCGTTTCATGGTTTTTTCCTTGAGGGCTTGCATGCCGCCGTCGCACAGCCGGCGGCCGCCGCCGAGCCCGCGCAACAATTTTCGGTGAGGAAGCCGAGCAGGCTGTTCATCTGCGTGTAGCGCGCGCGGCACTGGATGACGCGTCCGCGGCGCTCGTCGCTCACCATGCCGGCGCGGCGCAGCACATGCAGATGACTGGTCAGGGTCGCGCCGGCCAGACCGGTCGCGGCCGCCAGCTCGCCCACCGAGAGGCCTTCATCGCCCGCTTCCACCAGCAGGCGGAACAGGTTCAGGCGATGTTCCTGGGCGAGCGCCGAGAGACAGGCGAGGGCTTCTTTTGATTTCATGTTTCTAAAATTATAGAAATAATAAAAGGCCGTCAAGCGCGTACCGAAAACCCAAAGGCCGGCATTCGCGATTTGCAAAAGCTGGCGCATCACCCGCGGGCGGGCGCCTGTAGGACATGCGCAACTCGTGGGAGCGACTTCAGTCGCGATGCTTTCGGAATGCCGAGGCGAAAGGCATCGCGGCTGAAGCCGCTGCCGCGGGGATGCCGCCGATGTTCAGAGCGCGCCGGCAAACGTGTCGCACTGGTCCATGTCGCCGCTGTCGAAGCCGGTCTTGAACCAGTGCACGCGCTGCGCCGAGGTGCCGTGGGTAAAGGTGTCCGGCCGCACGCGCCCCTGCGCCTGTTGCTGCAAGGTGTCGTCGCCGATATGGCTGGCGGCATTCAGCGCCTCCTCGATGTCGCCCGGCTGCAGCCACTGCAGGCGTTGCTGGCTGTGGTTGGCCCACACGCCCGCGTAGCAGTCGGCCTGCAGTTCCTGTCGCACCGAGAGTCCGCTGGCGCCTTCCATCGGCGCACCGCGGCGACGGGCGGCATCGGTGCGAGCGAACACGCCGGTGAGGTTCTGCACATGGTGGCCCACTTCGTGCGCGATCACGTAGGCGCGGGCGAAATCGCCGGAGGAGTGCAGTTCGTCCTGCAATTGCTGGAAGAAGGCCAGGTCGAGGTAGACCTTCTGGTCGCCCGGGCAATAGAACGGCCCCACCGCCGCGGTGGCACCGCCGCAGGCCGTGTTCACGCCGCCACTGAAGATGTGCAATTTCGGCTCCACATAGGTGCCGCCATGGGCCTGGAAGATCGCCCCCCAGGTCTGTTCGGTGGAGTGCAGGATGGCGCTGACGAACGCCTGCTGCTCCGGGTCGACCTGGGTGGGCACACTGTTCTGGGTGCCCGAGTCCAGCGCCGCGCCGCCCTGGTCCAGCAACGCCATCGGGTTCTTGAAAAAGATCCAGCCGATCAGGGCCAGCACCACTAGCCCGCCCAGGCCCATGCCGCGGCCGCCGCCGAAACGCCGTCCGCCGCCGCCACCGCTGCCGATTTCGATGTTGTTGCTGCTGCCGCCTTTGCGCCAATCCATGAGAAACCTCGTTGAGCGATGCCTGCGCCGGAGTACGCACGGCGAAGATAGCGACTGCCGGGGGATCGCGCCATGCACGCGCACCGGCGTGACCGTTACAGTAGGGACTATTTCCGAGGAGCTGCCATGACCCACCTGCCCGCCCTGGTGACCCTGCTCACCGTATTGCTGTTGTTCGGCACCATGTTCGTCGTCGGCAAGATGCGTGGGCGCCACGGCATCAAGGCGCCCGCGACCAGCGGCCATCCGGCCTTCGACCGCGCCTACCGCGTGCAGATGAACACGCTGGAAGGCACGGTGATGTTTCTGCCCGTGTTGTGGCTGGCGGCCGAGTACGGTTTCAGTGGCTGGGCCGGCATCGCGGGCCTCGTCTGGCTGCTGGGCCGCGTCTGGTACGCGTGGAGTTACCTGAAAGACCCCGCCTCCCGCGAGAAAGGCTTCGCGGTCGCCATGCTGGCCTGGCTGGCCGTGCTGGTGATGGCCGCGATCGGCGTCTGCCGCGCGCTGATGCTGGGCTGACCGCCTTGACCGGATACGGGCGTCGCGCCGGATACGCACGCTGATGGAAGCGGCATCGGACGCGACCCCGCCCTTGCCGCCGTCACGTCCGTGGCCGATGCCCGCACTACGTGCGCCCGGCCTGCTGACGGCGCTGGGTTTCGTCGCACTGTATTTCCTGCTGCAGGCCTCGGTGGGCGCACTGGTGGCGTTCGGGCTGGGCCTGTGGCTCGGCCTGCGTGCCAGCCTGCAGCACCTGGCCTACGACACAAAAACCATCGGGCAGCAGGTGCAGACCATGCTGGCGCAGCCGGACGCCCGTGCCGCGATGGTCATGCTGGTGTTGTGCGTGGCGGCCGGGTCGATGCTGTGGCTGGTGCATCGCCGATGGCCGCGGCTGTGGTCGCTGGCGTCACCGCCGGGTTTCGCCGTGGCGCGACCCGCGCAGCCGTTGTTCTATCTGTTGGCCGTCGTCATCGGTCTGGCCGCACCGGTGCTGGGCGGCTGGCTGACCCAGTTGCTGGCGCACGGCCACAAGGTGCCGCAGGACATCCAGCGGGTCGGCGCCGAGGCGGCGTTGCCGTTGCGGGTGGCGTTGATGGCCATCGTGGTGACGGTCGGCCCGCTGGTGGAGGAGCTGCTCTTTCGTGGCGTGCTGCTTTCGGCGTTGATGCGACGGCTGCGGGTGGGCTGGGCGGTGGCCGCGTGCTCGCTGCTGTTCGCCCTGGTGCACCTGCCCGACCTGGGATTCCTGTGGTACGCGCTGCCCGGCCTGGCATTGCTGGCGGCGGCGCTGGCGTGGCTGCGCCTGCGCTCGGGCTCGATCTGGCCGGCGGTGGTGGCGCATGGCGTCAACAACCTGCTGGCGGTGGCGGCGTGGTTCCTGGCGGTCAAGCCGGCGGGTTGATGCCGAAGCCGCGCAGCAGGCGCCCGGTCTCGAACAGCGGCAGTCCCATCACGCCGGAATAGCTGCCTTCGAGGTGCTCGATCAACACCGCGCCACGGCCCTGGATCGCATACGCGCCGGCCTTGCCGAACGGCTCGCCGGTGGCCACATAGACGGCTATATCGTTCTCGTCCAGTGCGGCGAAACGAACCTGCGATACACAGACGGCGCACTCTTCCCGCCCGGCACCCAGCGCCCACACTGTCGAGATCACCGCATGCGTACGTCCGCTCAGGCGACGCAGCATGGCCGCGGCATCCGCCGCATCGCGCGGCTTGCCGAACACCTCGTCATCCAGCACCACTTCGGTGTCCGCACCCAGCACCACGTCACCCTGGTTCACCCGTAGCGCTCCCGCGGCGGCCTTGTCGCGCGCCACGCGGCTTACATAGGCCAGCGGCGTTTCGCCGGCGGCGCGCTGCTCCGGCACGTCGACATCCAGCACGTCGAACGCCACGCCAAGCTGCTGCAGCAACTGATGCCGGCGCGGGGATTTGGAGGCGAGATGGAGCACGGGTCAGAGCGTCAGGTTGTAGTCGTAGAACTGCTGGTCACGCTGCCAACCCAGCGACGCGTACAGCGCCTGCGCCGAGGCGTTGTCGCGTGCGGTCGACAGCGACAGGCTGGCGGCGCCCAGCGCGCGGGCGTGATCGGCAGCGGCCGTCAGCAAGGCGGCGGCCACGCCCTGGCGGCGCGCGCGCAGCAACACGAACACATCGTTGAGCAGGTACGTGCGCACCGTGCGTACCGACGAAAACAGCGGGTAAAGCTGCACGAAACCCATACCTTCGCGCTGCGCGTCGAGCGCCAGCAGGATCAGCGATTCATGATGGCGGAACCGTTCGGCCAGGAATTCACGCGCCCGCGGCAAGTCGCCCGGCTGACCGTAGAACTGGCGATATTCGTCGAACAACGGCGCCAGCTTGTCGAGATGGTGGATGGTGGCCTGGCAGATATGGAATGACATTGGATTCGGGATTCGGGATTCGGGATGACCAGCCATTAGGCTGTTGAGAGCCGGGATTGGGAATTTGGGATTTGCGAGCATACCCTTCACACGCGGCTGCGGCTGCCTTTACGAATCTCGAATCCCGAATCCCAAATCCCGTCTTCACGCCCGATGATACGGATGCCCGGCCATGATCGTGGTGGCCCGGTACAGCTGTTCGGCCAGCACCAGTCGCACCAGCATGTGCGGCAGGGTCAGCGGGCCCAGCGACCAGGTCTGGTCGGCGCGGGCCAGTACTTCGGGCGCGTGGCCATCGGGGCCGCCGATCAGGAAGGCCAGGTCGCGCCCGGCCATGCGCCATTGCGCCAGCTGCGCGGCCAGGGCCTCGCTGGACCACGACTTGCCGCCGCCGTCCAGCGCGATCACATGGGTATCGCGTGGCAGCGCGGCGAGAATCGCGGCGCCTTCATCCTGCATGGCCCGCGCATCGTCGCGACCCTTGCCGCGTGTGCCGGGTTTCAACTCCAGCAACTCCAGCGGCAGCTCATGCGACAAGCGCTTGCGGTACTCGGCAAAGCCCTCGGCCACCCAGCCGGGCATGCGCTCCCCGACAGCAATGATGCGCGCGCGCATCATTCGCTCTTTCGAAATAAAACGCGCGCAGCGCCGCCATCGCCTCCTCTCCCCCTGGGGAGAGGATGCTCACTCTTGCGAAAAGCCGCTCCAGTCAAAAATCGCTGCGAAGCCGCGTTCGCCTCCTCTCCCCTGCGGGGAGAGGATTGAGGAGAGGGGGCGGGGCTGGCGGGAAGGTTCATCGGCAGGGCTCCTGCTTCGAGCAAGCGCAACGCAAGAGCGTCCCCTCTCCCCGGCCCTCTCCCCACAGGGGAGAGGGAGAAAGTCATACGTTACCCAGCCTGCGCCGCTTCGCTTTCACCCTCGTCGCGATCACCCACGGTCCACAGCCGTTCCAGGCCATAGAACTCGCGGATGCGCGGCAGCATCACGTGCACGATCACGTCGCCCAGATCCACCAGTACCCACTCGCCTTCGCCTTCGCCTTCCACGCCCAGCGGATACACACCCGCTTTCTTGGCGAATTTCTGGACTTCGTCGGCGATGGATTTGACGTGACGGGCCGAGGTGCCTGAAGCGATCACCAGCAGGTCGGCGATGGAGGTTTTGCCGCGGACGTCGATCTCGCGCACGTCCTTGGCTTTCAGTTCGTCGAGCGCATCGACGACGGATTGACGCAGGGTGGCCGTGGTGACGGCCTTGTTGGTGCGGGCAGTACTCAAAAGGGAGAGCCTCGATGGCGATATCGCTGCGCAAAATGGCGCGAGCGCAGTATACCGTCCCGGCCGCAAAGGGAAGTCAAGGTGGCCACGCCGCCGCACGGTGACCGTACGGCGGCGTAGGAATGGCCCGAATACGGCGCTCGAACGCGCGTCTGGGCGGGCACGGCATCGCGGTGCCCGCCCGGCGCGGCGTGTTCAGCCGCCCATCTTCCCGTCGGCTTTCTTCATGCCATCCTTCTTCATGGCGCCCGTTTTTCCGGCGTCGTGCTTCATGGCACCGTGGTGCATGGCATCCATCTTCATGCTGTCTTTCTGCATGACGTCTTTCTGCATGGCCTCGTGCGACATGGCGCCCTTCATGGCGTTGGCGTGCATGGCATCGCCATGCGCCATCGCGGTGCTGGAACCGGGCGCCATCGCGTCCTGCGCGAAAGCCGAGGTAAAGGCGAGCCCGCCGGCGGCGAGGATCAGGGCGGCGAACAGCGTGTTTTTCATGGCGTTGACTCCTGCAGGAAAGGGATGGAGACGTGTGTCTCCATCCCTTTCTTCGCCAGCGACGCGACCGTGGTTACGTCCCGGATCGTTGCCGCTGCAGTGCCGATCAGTGCCTCGACAGCAGGCGCCCGCCCATCGCGGCATTCGCCGCCACCACCACGGCCACGGCGGCGGCGTGGGTCAGCAGGTCGGTGGCGGCGGCGCCGTAGGCGTGGCAGATCTCCAGCAGGCTGGCCGAGGCCGCCGCGCTGGCCAGGCCGATCAGCACCGCGGTCAGCACCGGCCGCAACGGGCAGGCGCGGCGCAGCAGCCAGATCAGCAGGGCCGACAGCGGAATCGAAAACGCGAGGATGAAATACAGGCAGTCGGGCGCGGGATGGGTGCGGGTCAACTGCGCCGCCGGCTCCACCCAACTGCGCAGGCAACCCAGGCCGCTGGCGCCGATCCACAGCAGGGCCGGCGGCAACGGCAGCCAGGCCCAGATCGCGCGCCGGCCGGGCATGCCCGAGACGAACGCCGCCCATGCGGCGCAAATCGCGGTAAGCACCGCGCCGGCGGTGGCCCAGCCCATGTCCGGCGACGCCTGCCAGCGCTCCATCGCGATGCCGGTGCCATAGCGCCACAGCAAGGCCACGGCCAGCGCCGCCACCACCAGCAGCCACCCCAGCGTGCGCAGCCACGGCGGCGGCAACCGGCGCACCGGCACCAGGCCAGCGCCCAGCGCGTGGATCAGGGTTTCATGGCGGGGTGCGTGGGACATGCGGCTCAAGGTTCTCTGTTGAAATGGCGGCGCAGCGATTTCAGCCCGCGATGCAGGTTCACTTTCAGCGACCCGGTGCTGCGACCGGTCTGCTCGGCCGCTTCGGCCAGCGTGCGTTCGCGCAAACCCAGTTGTTCGAGCGCCTCGCGCTGGCCCTGTGGCAATTCATCGATTGCCGCGCGCAGGCGTTGCGCATCCTGCTGGCGCTCACTGGCGGCGCTGGCGTCGTCGACGTCGGGGTGGCGATCCAGCGCGAAGGCGTCGTGCAGCTCGCGGCTGTCGCGGCGTCCGCGGCTGCGCAGCGCATCGATGGCACGGCGGCTGGCGATGGCGTTGAGCCAGGCCTCGTACGAGCGCGACGGGTCGTAGGTATGACGCACGCGATGCACTGTGATCAGGGTTTCCTGCACCACGTCATCGACATGATCCCGCGCCACGCCCTGCCGCCGTGCGGCCGCGCGGATCAGCGGGATCGAATCGGCCAGCAGCTTCTCGTACGCCACCCGATCGCCGGCCTGCGCCGCCGCCATCCATGCCGCCCGACGCTGGTCGGCGGTTTCGATGGTGCTGGTGGCGGGGCTGACTGGCACGCGGTATCCGGCGCTCGATCGACGGGGGAGCGCATCATCAGAGACCATCGGGCCCGCGGCGGTCAAGGGCTGCAACATTTACTCCGGCAAAACTTTCTCACCCTGCATTCGCTGCACGCGCCGCCAGGGTTACCTCGCCCGAACGTGTAACCGCACCGCACGGTACGACGAATACCTGACAGACCCCCAGGAGGGTGGGAGGCAGAAACGCAAGGGGCTGCGGCTTTGCGCTTCTGGCCGGGTTTTCCGCTCCTTCTCGTCAGATAGCTACGGCTATCTTCCTCAAACGATCGAAAAACCCGACCAGAAGCGCTTCACCTCGCTCCCTTGGTTTCTACCTCCCACCCCCCCCTAGCGGACGACCCTCATGCTCGTGTTGATCATTGCCTACCTCGGCGGCGTGCTGACCATCCTCAGTCCCTGCATCCTGCCGGTGCTGCCCTTCGTGTTCGCCCGCTCGGACCGCCCCTTCAAGCGCAACGGCCTGCCGATGCTGGCGGGCATGGCGATCACGTTTGCGGCGGTGGCCACGCTGGCCGCACTGGGCGGCGGTTGGGTCATCCATGCCAACCAGTACGGGCGTTACGTGGCGCTGCTGGTGCTGGCGTTCCTGGGTTTGGCGCTGCTGTCGACGCGGGTGGCCGAGTGGATCAGCCGGCCGTTCGTGGCGCTGGGCGGGCGGTTGACCCAACAGGCGGGCGAGCGCGATTCGATCTGGGCCTCCGCCGGCCTGGGCGTCGCCACCGGCCTGCTGTGGGCGCCGTGCGCGGGGCCGATTCTGGGCCTGTTGCTGACCGGTGCCGCATTGAACGGCGCCAGCGTGCAGACCACGCTGTTGCTGCTGACCTACGCCGCCGGCGCCGCCACCTCGCTGGGCCTGGCGCTGCTGCTGGGCGGCAAGGTGTTTGCGCTGATGAAGCGCTCGCTGGGCGCGGGTGAATGGCTGCGTCGCGGGCTGGGCGCGCTGGTGCTGTGCGGCGTGGCGGCAATCGCGCTGGGCCTGGATACCGGCTTGCTGACGCGCGTATCGCTGGCCAGCACCGGCGGCATCGAGCAGAAGCTGCTGGATGCGGTACGGCCGGCGCCGGTCAACGCCGCCACCGTGGTGAAGCCCGGCGAGCCCTTGCCGGTGGAAGGCGAACTGCCGTCGCTGGCCGGCGCCACGCAGTGGCTCAACAGCCCGCCGCTGACCGCGCAATCGCTGCGCGGCAAGGTGGTGCTGGTCGATTTCTGGACCTACTCCTGCATCAACTGCCTGCGCGCGCTGCCGTACGTGCGGGGCTGGGCCGACAAGTACAAGGACCACGGCCTGGTGGTGATCGGCGTGCACGCGCCGGAGTTCGCGTTCGAGAAGGACCCCGCCAACGTGGCGAAGGCGGTGAAGGACCTGGGCGTGGACTACCCCGTGGCGCTGGATAACAACTACGCCATCTGGCAGGGCTTCAACAACCAATACTGGCCGGCGCATTACTTCATCGACGCCCAGGGGCGCATCCGTCACCACCATTTCGGCGAGGGCGCCTACCCGGAAAGCGAGGACGTGATCCGCCAGTTGCTGAGCGAAGCGGGCTACAAGGACCTGCCCGGCGGCTACGTCAGCGCGGACCGCCGCGGCGTGGAAGCGGCCGATTCGGGCGACGCCACCCGCTCGCCCGAGACCTACGTGGGCTATGCCCGCGCCCGCAACTTCGTGGGTGGCCGGGTCGCCCATGACGACGTCTGGAATTACCGCGCGCCCGACGCGCTGGGCACCAACCAGTGGTCGCTGGACGGCCGCTGGAACGTGCACGCGGAGAACGCCCAACTGCTGCAGGCCGGCGGCCGCATCGTCTACCGCTTCCGCGGCCGCGACCTGCACCTGGTGCTGGGCCCGGCCAGCGACGGCAAGCCCGTGCGCTTCCGCGTCACCCTCGACGGCAAGGCGCCCGGCGCCGATCACGGCATGGATACGGACGCCCAGGGCAACGGCGTCATCACCAACCAGCGGCTGTACCAACTGGTGCGCCAGGCCAACGGCAGCGGCGAGCGGGTGTTCGAGATCACCTTCCTCGACCCCGGCGCGCAGGCGTTCGCGTTCACCTTCGGCTGATCGGAACACCTGTGGGAGCGACTTCAGTCGCGATGCTTTTGGTGGGATTCGGGATTCGGGATTCGGGATTCGCAAAAGCGTCGCGGCTGAAGCCGCTCCTGCAACAAAACGAAGTCACCCCACCCGACGGAGGCAAGCCATGTCACGCATCGATGAAACCCTCGCGATGGATCGGCGCCGCTTTCTGCGCGCGGCGCTGACCGGCGGCGCCGTGCTGGCGGTGGGCGGTGCTCTGCTGGCGCCGCGATTTTTCGCTGCCGCCGCGGCGCCGGTCGGCAAGCCGGGCAAGGTGCGGCTGGAGATTTTTGCCGACGACGGCCGCGACCTCGGCGCGCGCGAGGTGCCCCGGCTGGTGCTCGGCAATGCGCAGTGGCGGCAGCGGTTGTCGCCACCGGCGTTCGGCATCCTGCGCCAGGCGGGTACCGAGCAGGCGTTCACCGGCGTCTACTGGAACCTGTTCGCGCCGGGCCTGTACCGCTGCGCCGGTTGCGGCACCGCGCTGTACGACGCAGCCACCAAGTTCCACTCCGGCACCGGCTGGCCCAGCTTCTACCAGCCGATCGCCCGCACCAATGTCACGCAACACGACGACCGCCAGTTCGGCATGCAGCGCACGGCCATCAACTGCGCCTGCTGCGACGGCCATCTCGGCCATGTCTTCGACGACGGCCCGCGCCCCACCGGCCTGCGCCACTGCATGAACTCGGCCGCGCTGCACTTCATTCCGCACGCCGCCTGAGCCCGACCCGCACCGTCGCGATGCGGGTGCGCTGAAACGACGCACCCCGACCGGAGCGCGCCACGTCCCGCGTGGCGTGCATTCCCGCGCGCGCCGCTCCGCCCGCATCGCGCGGGCGCAATTGCCGTCCGTCGCAGCCACTTATATAATGAGAACCATTCTCACTACCGAAACGCCGGTTTCCCCACCGTCGTCGCGGCCGGTGCGGAAACAACCTCGCGCGCCCTTGGCGCGGTCGATCCGTCGACCACGCGGCGCTCGCGCGGCTTCTCCCACGTCTTCGAAACAGGGTTTCCATGTCATCGTCCCCCGCTCCGACCGCCGCCGCGCGCCACCGCCCGTCCCTCCCCCAGGCCATCCGCGCCGCCCTGCTCGGCGTGCCGCTGCTGGCCGCACTGGCGATGGTGACTCCAGCCCACGCCGATGACGCCGCCGCATCCACCCCGCAATCCGCCACCGCGCTGTCGGGCGTGCAGGTGACAGCGCCGATCGCGCGGGAAAGCGATTCGGTCACCAAGACCGACACGCCAATCATCGAGATCCCGCAGTCGGTGTCGGTGATCACCGCCGAGCAGTTGAGCCAGCGCGGCATCCAGGGCATCGAGGAAGCCGTGTGGTACACCGCCGGCGCGCAGGGCGGCGGCTACGGCGCCGACGCGCGCAGCGACTGGATGCTGGTGCGCGGCTTCACTCCCGCGCGTTATCTCGACGGCCTGGCGCTGCCGGAAGGCTCGGGCACCAGCATCACCCGCATCGAGCCGTACGGGCTGGAGCGGCTGGAAGTGATCAAGGGGCCGTCGTCGGTGGTCTACGGCGCGATGCCGCCGGGCGGCATGGTGAACATGGTGAGCAAGCGCCCCACCGCGCAGCCGCTGCACGAAGTGGGCGTGGAAGTGGGCAGTTTCGACCTGCGCCAGGGCACCTTCGATTTCGCCGGCCCGCTGAACGATGCGGGCACCGTGCTGTACCGGCTCACCGGCCTGGCGCGCAACAGCGACACCATGACCGACTACATCAAGGACGACCGCTACTACCTCGCCCCCGCGCTGACCTGGAAGCCGGACGACAACACCTCGCTGACGCTGCTGTCGCGCTACCAGAAAGCCGAGACCGCCTCGGGCGCCGGTTTCCTGCCCGCCGAAGGCACCTTGCTGCCCAGCCCCCACGGCAAGATCCCGCGCGACCGTTTCACCGGAGAGCCGGGCCAGAACGATTACGACAAGACGCTGGCCTCGATCGGCTACGAATTCCACCACGATTTCGCCAACGGCCTGGCGTTCAACCAGAACCTGCGCTACGGCACCGCCGACGTGGACAACAACGGTGCCAACGTGGGCGCGTTCGGCCTGCTGGGCGACGGCCGCACGCTGCTGCGCTACCTGTTCCCGAACGAGAACCACACCAAGACCTTCGGCGTCGACAACAACCTGCAATACGTGTTCGACAACGGCCGTGTGCAGCACACGCTGCTGGCCGGCGTGGACTACCGCCGCGCCAAGGACGACTACGCCTCCGCATTCGACTTCGGCGTCACCGGGCTGGACGTGTTCGACCCGGTCTACGGCAGCCCGGTCACCGTGCCTGCGTACACCGTCCACACCGTGCAGGTGCAGTCGCAACTGGGCGTCTATCTGCAGGACCAGATCAAGGTCGGCCGCTGGAGCATCACCGCGGGCGGGCGCCAGGATCATGTCCGCACCGACACCGACAACCAGCTGGCCGGCACCAGCGTCGGGCAGACCGACCGCGCGTTCTCCGGCCGCGTGGGCGTCAATTATCTGCTCGACAACGGGCTGGCGCCGTACGTGTCGTGGTCGCATTCGTTCCAGCCCACCGTGGGCACGAACTTCGGCGGCAACGCGTTCAAACCCACCACCGGCGACCAGTACGAAGCCGGCCTGAAATACCAGCCCGCCGGCGGCAACGGCCTGGTCACCCTGGCGGCCTACCAGATCACCCAGCAGAACTCGCTGACGGTCGACCCGAACCACGCACTGTTCCAGGTGCAGCAGGGCGAAACGCGGCTGCGCGGCGTGGAGCTGGAGGGCCGCTGGAATCTCGGCACACACCTGGCCATCTACGGCGGTTACACGTACAGCGATTCTGAAGTGACCCGCACCAACGACCTGCCCTCGCTGGGCAAGCAGATCGCGCTGCTGCCCGAACAGCAGGCTTCGCTGGGGCTCGATTACACCGTGGTCGCCGGACCGCTGGCGGGCTTCGGTTTCGGCGGCGGCGTGCGCTACATCGGCAGCCATTACGGCGACATCTACAACGAGTGGAAGACGCCCTCGTACACCTTGTTCGACGCCGCCGTGCATTACGACGTAGGCGACTGGCGGCTGCAGTTGAACGCCAGCAACCTGTTCGACAAGGAGTACGTCTCCGCCTGCAACAGCGCCGCATGGTGCTACTACGGCTACGAGCGCAGCGTGACCGCCAGCGCGCGCTACCGCTGGTAAGGTAGCGCGATGATCCTGCTCGGCTTCGTGCTCGCGGTGTGCGCCGCCATCGGTTGGTACGCCGGCTCGCCGCATTGCATGTGGTCCGCGCTGCGTGGCCACCCGCGCGCGGCACGCATCGCCGGCAGCGTCTTGATGCTGCTGTCGCTGGCGTGCTGGATCAGCGCAGCCGGCGTCGCGGTCGGGCTGTGCGCCATGCTGGCCAGCGGCATGCTGGGCTTGATGGCGCAACCGTGGCTGGCGATGTTCTTCGGTACGCCGGCCGCGGATATCACCGCGCTGGAGAAAGAGTGATGCGCAACGGAGATAACGCCCACGCCTGCGAGGCATCGCGCTGATGTGGGCGCGCGCCAGCGCCGGTGTGCTGCCGGGTTTTTTTCTCGCCGCCGCGCTGGTCGGGCTGGCCTGCTGGCTGCTGCCCGGCGCATGGCAGGCGACCATCGTGGCGGGTTTGCTGGCGTTTTTCCCGGTGTGGATCGGCGTGATCTGCGCGGCGTTCCGTTTCCCCAGTGGCGCTCGCGCGTGGGGCTGGTTGAGTGCGCTGGCGCTGCTCGGGCTCGGCTTGCTGTGGCTGCTGCAGATGTCCGACTGGGTCCGTTGAGGTTGTCGCCATGAAGCTGCCCGCATGAAATTGCCCGCATGAAATTGAAGCCCGCCACCCTGCGCACCTTCACCAACCTGCACTCGTGGATAGGGCTGGTGGCCGGGTTCGCGTTGTTCGTGGCGTTCTATGCCGGCGCGATCACGGTGTTCCAGCCGGATGTGCAGCGCTGGGCGAACCCGCATGCCATGCCGTCGACCGCCACGCTGGCCGATGCGCAGCAGTTGCTCGATGAAGTGCTGGCACAGCACCCTGAAGCGCGCGATCACGTGGGCATGACCTTTCCCGGCTACGAGCTGGCGCAGCCGATGGCCTATTGGCAGGACAGCGACGGCACCTGGCTGTTTGCCTCGCCCGACAACACCGCCGGCAGCACTGCCGAACCCGGCGTCGCACCGCTGCCCGAGCTGATCAACGAGCTGCATTACGCGCTGGGCATTCCGCAGGTGGGCATCTGGTTGATGGGTGTCGTCAGCCTGCTGTACGGCGTGGCGCTGGTGTCCGGTTTCGTGATCCATCTGCCGCGGCTGGCGAAGGACCTGTTCGCGCTGCGTCCCGGCCGCAATCTCAAGCGCTTCTGGCAGGACACGCACAACGTGATCGGCGTGCTGAGCCTGCCATTCCACGTGATGTTCGCGGTGACCGGCGCGGCGTTGTGCCTGCTGTTGGTGGCCATGCTGGCACTCAATCCATTGGTCTACGAGGGCAAGCTGATGGCGGCCTCGGCGGCGGCGATGAATACCGCGCCGACCGTCCCCAAGGCTGGCACGGCGGCACCGCTGGCGCCGCTGGCCGCATGGCATGCGCGCGCCATCGCGGTGGCCCACGAACATGGCGATACGGCGTTCCAGCCGGGTTATCTCAAACTGGCCCATGCCGGTGACGCGCACGCCGTGGTCGAGATCACCGGCAGCTCACCGCACGCGCTGGGCGGCGGTTCGGTGGCGCTGGATGCGGTCAGCGGCGCCGTGCTGGCCACCCAGTTGCCCGGCTCGCGCGACGCCAACCACGCCATCCTGGCCGGCGCGTACGCGCTGCATTTCGCCGACTACGGCGGCATCGCCGTGCGCTGGCTGTACTTCCTGCTGGGCCTGGGCGGGGCGTTCCTGTTCTATTCCGGCAACTTGTTGTGGATCGAATCGCGCCGCAAGCGTCGGCAGGCGGAACAGGGCCGCGCGCAACTGGGCATGGCACGCGCCACCGTGGGCATCTGCATCGGTGTTTGCGTGGCGATTTCCGCTGCGTTCGTGGCGGCGCAGGTCCTGCCCATGCTGGGTTGGGACGTGGCCGCCGGTCAGCGCTGGGTTTGCTTCAGCAGCTGGGCGTTGTGTGCGTTGTGGGCCGCACGCCGGGCGCCGGTGAAGGCGGCGCGCGAGTTGCTGTGGCTGGCGGCGATCGTCACCGCCCTGGTGCCGCTGGCTCACGGGATGGCCACCGGCTGGTGGCTGTGGCGCAGCGCGGCGGCGGGGCAAGGCGCGTTGTTCGCCATCGATGCAGGCGCGCTGGCGATGGCGTTCGCCTTTGCCTCGCTGGCCCGTGCCGTGGCACGGCGGGCGCGTCGCGATCAGCCGAACAGCGTGTGGGCCAGCACGGCGGCCTGAGTCTTCGCTACTGCCGGTACGGCGCCAGCAGCGCAGGATCGTCGAATACGCCACACGGCAGCAAATAGCGTGGATCCCGTCCCGCCGCCAGCAACTCGCGGATGCGGGTGGCGGAGATTTCCAGCGGCGTCACCGCCAGCTCGATGACCTTGCCCGCTGGCTGATCGCGCAACGCGTCCGCCGTGGTGACACGACGACCGGTCACCGCCTGTTCCAGCTCGGGCGGCAGGATCGATGAAACGCCGGGCCGGCTCAGCACGCCGATGTGCGCAACCTCGAACAACTCGCGCCAGCGATCCCAGCTGGCGAGGTTGGCGAACGCATCGGCGCCGATCAGCAGCACCAGCGGTCGCGTGCCCTGCTCGGCGCGCAGGCCGGTCAGGGTGTCGACGGTAAACGAGGGGCCCTCGCGATCCAGCTCGCGCGTGTCCAGGCTCAATCGCGACTGGTCTTGCAGCGCGGCACGCAGGATCGCCACGCGCTGCGCGGCACTGGCGATCGGCGGCTGCCGATGCGGCGGGATGCTGGCGGGCAGCAGGCGCACCTCGGCATCCAGCAATTCGGCTGCTTCCCACGCCACGCTGAGGTGGCCCAGATGCACGGGGTCGAAGGTGCCGCCGAAGAGTGCGAGGGGTTTCACGCGTTGGCCCCCTCTCCCCTGCGGGGAGAGGGTTGGGGTGAGGGGACACGGCGCGTTGAAGCTTCGTTCGGAACGGCTTTGCCGAGCTGTCGGGCGAGCACCCTGCCCTCTCCCCAGCCCTCTCCCCGCAGGGGAGAGGGAGCAGAGCGCGCGGCGCTCACGCCAGCGCCCGCGCGGCGCGCGGTTCGGCGATGGCGGCGATGAGGCGTTCGGCTTCCTGCCAGGGGTTGCCGGCTTCGCGGCCTTTCACCATGCGGTCGATACGCGAGGCGCGCGCCAGGCATTGCAGCCAATGGTCGCGCGGGGCGCGGCGCAGGGCCTGGCGGAACAGTTGCTCGCGTGCCTGCCATAACCGTTCGGTCTTGGCCTGCGCCGCGAAGTTCTGCGCGTTGGCCAGCCGCAACGCCAACTGCAATTGATTCACCAGCCAGCCCATCAGCGCCAACAGCTCATCGCCCTCCGAACGCAATCCGGCGAGGATGCGCAGCGCGCGGGCGCCGTCGCCCAGGAAGGCGGCGTCGGTGAGCTTGAAGACGTCGTAGCGGGCGCTGTCGGCCACCAGCGTTTCCATCTCGGCGGCGTCGATGCGGCCTTCGCCGTGAAGTACGGCGAGCTTGTCGATTTCCTGCGCGGCGGCGAGCAGGTTGCCCTCGACGCGTTCGGCCAGCAGCGCGATGGCGTCGGGCGTGGCGGACAAGCCGCGCGAGGCCAGCCGCGCACCGATCCAGCTGCTCCACTCGCCGGGCCTCGGCGCGTTGAACACCACCATGGTGCCGCTGGCATCCAGCTTTCGGCTCCAGGCGCCGTCGTGCTTGCTGCTCCACTCCATCGCGGTAACCAGCAAGGTCACGTCCGGCGGCGGATCGGCGCAGAACGCGGTGATCGCCTTGGCGCCTTCGATGCCCGGTCGGCCGGTGGGCAGGCGCAGGTCGATCAGGCGGCGGCTGGCGAACAGCGACATGCTGGCACCGGCGCGAGCCAGGTCGTTCCAGTCGAAATGCTGGCCGACGTCGAACACCTCGCGTTCGCCGTAGCCCAGTTCACGGGCCCGCGCACGCAAGGCGTCGGCCGCCTCCAGCACCAGCAACTGCTCGCCGGCCAGCATGTACACCGCGTCCAGGCGATCGGCCGCCAGCGCCTTCTGCCATTGGCCGGGACTCAGCGGCATCAGTGCGTGCTGGCCGCCGGTGCCGGCGCGGCCAGCTGGTGCTTGCTGGCAGCCTGCAGCCGGAACAGGATCGCCTGCACCATGTCGTCATTGAGGCTGCGCTGGATTTCCTGCACCTGCGACGCATCGCCGATGGTGTTGCCCGCGTCGTAGCTGTATTCGCGCGACATGGTAATCGTCTGCGTCGGCAACAGCGTCGTGCCGGTGCCATCGACCACGTCGAACCTCACCTCGTAGCGGATCGCGTACTCGGTGATGCGCACGTAGCCGCCGGCCGATACCTGGTCGGTGCTGAACGATGCCACCGGCACCCGCAGCTCGGCGATGCCGGGGCCGCTGGCGTCCTCGACGGTGACGCCCGAATGCTGCAGCGCGCGGGTCAGGCTGCGCTGGAAATCGCCGCCGCGCATGTCCAGGTGCACGTGCTGCATCGACGCCGGCAGCGCGGCGGTCTGGCGCAGGTGGAAGCCGCAGGCGGTCACCACCGTGGCGACCAGCAACATCAGCAGGGGACGAAACAGACGGCCAAACTGGGTGACGTTCATGGATTCATCCTGCAACGATGTTGACGATCTTGCCGGGCACCACGATGACCTTGCGCACGGTCATCTCCTGCAGGAAGTTGACCACCTGCGGCTGGGCGCGCGCCAGCGCTTCGGCCTCTTCCTTCGAGGCACCCGCTGGCAGTTCGATGGTGGCGCGCAGCTTGCCGTTGATCTGTACCGCCAGGGTCACGCTGTCGCGCACCAGCGCAGCGCTGTCCACCGACGGCCAGGCCGCGTTTTCCAGCACGGTTTCGGGGTGGCCCAGCAACTGCCACAGCGCGTGGCTGACGTGCGGCACCACCGGGTTCAGCAGCAGCACCATCGCCTCCAGCGCCTCGTGCCGCACGGCGCGGCCCTGCTCGCTGCTGTCGTTGAACTTGTTCAGCGCGTTCAGCAATTCCATCAGCGCGGCGATCGCGGTGTTGAACGCGTGGCGGCGGCCGAAATCGTCGCTGACCTTCTGGATGGTTTCGTGGAGCTGGCGGCGCAGGATTTTCTGGGTGGGGGTGAGGGAAGCTGGGTCGATGACGCCTGCAGCGTCCCCTCTTCCGCCTTCGGCACCTTCCCCCGCAAGCGGGGGAAGGGAAATGGAGTGGCCTGCGGCCACGGCTTTATGTTGGGGTCCCGCGACGTGCGTGGCGACTTCACGCCACAACCGCTTCAGGAAGCGGGCCATGCCTTCCACGCCCGCTTCGCTCCATTCCAGCGATTGCTCCGGCGGCGCGGCGAACATCGAGAACAGGCGCACGGTGTCGGCGCCGTACTTGTCCACCATGGTCTGCGGATCGATGCCGTTGTTCTTCGATTTGGACATCTTCTCGATGCCGCCGATATGCACCGGCTGGCCGTCCGTTATCAGCACCGCGCCGGTGACGCGGCCGCGTTCGTCGCGCTGCACCTCGACCGCGGACGGGTTGATCCAGTCCTTGGAGCCGTCGGCGTTGTCGCGGTAGAACGTCTCGGCGATCACCATGCCCTGGCACAGCAGGTTGCGCGCCGGCTCGTCCGAGGCGACCAGGCCCGCGTCGCGCAAAAGCTTGTGATAGAAGCGGAAATACAGCAGGTGCAGGATGGCGTGTTCGATGCCGCCGATGTACTGGTCCACCGGCAGCCAGTAGTTGGCGCGCGCGTCGACCTGGCCCTGGGCGCCGGGGCTGGTGTAGCGGGCGTAATACCAGCTCGACTCCATGAAGGTGTCGAAGGTGTCGGTTTCGCGCTCGGCCGCGCCGCCGCACTGCGGGCAGGAGCATTTCCGCCACTCGGGGTCGGCCTTGATCGGCGAGCCGGTGCCCATCAGCACCACGTCTTCGGGCAGCACCACCGGCAACTGGTCTTCCGGCACCGGCACCGCGCCGCAGGCGGCGCAGTAGATCACCGGGATCGGGCAGCCCCAGTAGCGCTGGCGGCTGACGCCCCAGTCGCGCAGGCGCCAGTTGACCCGACGCTGGCCCTGGCCCGTGGCCTCCAGGCGTTTGGCGAGTGCATCCAGCGCCTGCTGGAAATCCATGCCGTCGTAGTCGCCCGAGTTCACCAGCACGCCGTGCTCGGTGAATGCGCACTGGGTCAGGATGCGCTGCTCGAAATCCTCGACCACCTGCACCGCCGAGCGGGTCTCGTAGGCATCGGTGTCGCTGCCGCCCAGTGCCGCGCGCATCGTATCGGCACCCACGCCGCGCGACAGGTCATGGCCGATCTCGCGCACCGCGTCGAGCACGCTGCGGTCGACCACCACCATCCTGATCGGCAGCAGATAGCGCTGGGCGAATTCCCAATCGCGCTGGTCGTGTGCGGGCACCGCCATCACCGCGCCGGTGCCGTAGCCCATCAGCACGAAGTTGGCCACCCACACCGGCACCGGCTCGCCGGTGACCGGGTGGATCGCGCGCAGGCCGGTGTCCATGCCGCGCTTGTCCTGGGTTTCCAGCTCCGCCTCGGAGACGCCGCCGTGTTTCAGCTCGGCGATGAAACTTGCCAGTTGCTCGTTGCCCTGCGCCGCCTTCAGTGCCAGCGGGTGCTCGGCGGCAATCGACAGGAAGGTCACACCCATCAGCGTGTCGGGGCGGGTGGTGAACACGCTCAGCGGTTCGGCTTCACCCTCCACCGCGAAGTGGATTTCCAGGCCCTCGCTGCGGCCGATCCAGTTGCGCTGCATGGTCTTCACCGCGTCGGGCCAGCCCGGCAAGGTGTCCAGGCCGTCCAGCAGTTCCTGCGCGTAGTCGGTGATCTTCAGGAACCACTGCGGGATCTCGCGCTTCTCCACCACCGCGCCGGAGCGCCAGCCGCGGCCGTCGATCACCTGCTCGTTGGCCAGCACGGTCTGGTCGACCGGGTCCCAGTTCACCACCGCGTTCTTGCGGTAGGCCATGCCCTTTTTCAGCAGCCGGGTGAACATCAACTGTTCCCAGCGGTAATAGTCCGGGCGGCAGGTGGCGAACTCGCGGGTCCAGTCGATCGCGTAGCCCAGCGATTTCAGCTGGCTGCGCATATGGTCGATGTTGGCGTAGGTCCACTTGGCCGGCGCGGTGTGGTTCTTGATCGCGGCGTTTTCCGCAGGCAGGCCAAACGCGTCCCAACCCATCGGCTGCAGCACGTTCTTGCCCTGCATGCGCTGGTAGCGGCTGATGACGTCGCTGATGGTGTAGTTGCGCACGTGGCCCATGTGCAGCGCGCCGGAGGGGTACGGCAGCATCGACAGGCAGTAGAACTTCGGCCGGCTGTCGTCCTCGACGACTTCATACGCGTGCTGGGCATTCCAGTACTGCTGCGCCGCCGCTTCCACGGCCTGCGGGCGATATCCCTGTCCAGCGCCATCCTGGGTGGCGTCCTGGCGGGGGGAGTTCGGGTCTTGAATGTCCTGCATGATTCCGGTGCCGTTGTGCGATGGGCCCAGCCTGGCGAAAGCCGGCTGCAGCGAACGGATCAGACTAGCCCAGCGCAGCCCCTGCGCCAAGCCTGCCACGCACCGTCACGCCGCCGGGCAGGCCGCTTTCTGCCCGTCCGCCAACGCACGCGCGACGATGGCGATCTGTCCCGCGATCTGCGCGATCGCCCGCTGATGGCCCTGCACCAGCGCGGGATAGCCCGGCCCCACGGCCTCGCGAACGCGCGTGGTGCAAGCCACGGTCGCGGGCGAATCGCCGGCGGTCGCGCGCACGCTCCAGGCTGCATCGATCAGCGCGTAGGCGCCGGGCGCGGAGTCGAAGCGGCGTACGTCCAGCTTGATCCGCAGCCGCGGCTTTTCGCCGGCCGCCATGCCGCTGAGATCGGCGCCATGCAGTTGCCGCACCAGGTCCGCCGACAACGCACTGCGCACCTCGTCGGCCAGCGGCGCGATCCAGCGCTCGCTGCCCAACAGCGCCACGCCCTGGCCGCCCTCGCGCACCACCAACTGCGGCTGATCCACCTGCGCCGGTACGTTTACCGGCATCAGTTCGAACGGCAGCGGTGACGTGGCGACCACCGGGTCCGGTCCACCGGCCGGTGCCATCAAGGTGTAGTAGTGCAGCGGCGCGGAAGCGCAGCCGGCCAGCGCCAAGCCCAGGGCCAGTCCATGCAAACGCGGTCGGATACGGATCATGGCTGGCTCCCCTGGCCGGGCTGGACGGTGGGTTCGGGTGCAACGGCGGGCGTGCTGGCGGGCTTGTCGTCGGCGCGGCCGCGGATCAGGGCTTCGGGGTGACCGCCCAGGTAATCGGTGAGCACGCGCAGCGAACGCGCCATGCGCTGCACCTGCTGCAAGGTCGAGTTGAGGTTCTGCTGCAGCGGCGAGTCACCGGACAGCGCATCGTCGGCCGTGCCCATGGTCCTCTTCACGCCCTCGAGCGTGTCGCGGAACGCCGGCAGGGTTTGCGCGTTGACCTGCTTGAGCGTGCTGTCGAGGCTGGCCAGGGTCTGGTCCAGATGCTTGCCGATGCTCTCGAACGGGATCTTGTCGAGCTTGGCCACGATGCCCGCCAGTTGCTCCTGCAGCTTGTCGAAACTGCCCGGCGCGGTCGGGATGGTCAGCGGCGTGGCATTGGCGTCGAAGGCCACCTTCGGCGTATGCGGCACGAAGTCGAGCGCCACGTACAACTGGCCGGTCAGCAGGTTGCCGGTGCGTGCCTGCGCGCGCAGGCCATGGGCGATCAACGGACCCATCAACTGCGCCAGGTCGGCTCTCTCGCCGCGCGCCTTGGCCAGCGCCTCCAGCTTGTCGTAGGCGCTGCCCAGGCGCTGGGGATAGACCACCGCGCCCACCACCACCGGGAAGCGGCCCTTCTTCTCGTCGTAGTCCAGCCGCACCGACACCACCTTGCCGATGTTGATGCCCAGGAACTCCACCGGCGCGTCCACCGCCAGCCCGCGCACCGATTGCTCGAAGCGCATGCGCATGTAGCGCGGCTCGCCATCGGGCGGCGCCATCGCCAGCGCGCGCTCGCTGAACAGTTTGTACTCCGCGTCTTCCGCAGCCGGCGTGCTGTCGTGCGGGCCCGGCGGGTCCTGGAAGGCCACGCCACCGCCCAGCACCGTGGCCAGCGACTGGGTGTTGAGCTTCAAGCCGTTGGCGCCGATCGACACGTCCACACCACTGGCATTCCAGAAGCGCGAGTCGGTGGTGACGAAGCGGTCGTTGGGGCCGTCCACGAAGATGTGCAGCGATACGCCCTTGCCATCCTTGTCCAGCTGGTACGACGCCACGCGGCCCACCTGGATGCGCCGGTAATAGACCGGCGAGCCGATGTCCAGCGAACCGAGGTCGTCGCTATGCAGGATGAAGCTGCGCCCGGGTGCACCATGGTTGACGGCCGGCGGAATCTCCAGGCCCTCGAACGTGTCACGCGGCTCCTTCGAATCGCCCACGTCCGCGCCGATGAACGCGCCCGACAGCAGCGTGTCGATGCCGGACACGCCGCCCAGCCCGATGCGTGGGCGCACCACCCAGAAACGGGTATCGCGGGTGGCGAAACCTTCGGCGCTCTTCTCCAGCGCCACCCGCACGAGCACATGGCTGCGGTCCGCGCTGAGCCGGATCTTGCTGACCCGGCCGATCACCACGTTCTTGTATTTCACCGGCGTCTTGCCCGCGTCCAGGCCTTCGGCGCTCTGGAAGCTGATGGTGACTTCGGGGCCGGCCTGCAGCCAGCTGTTGACCACCAGCGACAACGCGATCACGGCCGCCAGCACCGGGATCAGCCAGATCAGCGAAACGCTGACGCGCCGCCGCTTCACCACCGGCCGCGGCAGGCTCTCGCGCTCGGGCAGGTCCCGGTCAGTGCGGTTTTCGTCAGTCATCGGTGTCCCTGCCGTCCCAGATCAATCGTGGATCGAAGCTCATCGAAGCCAGCATGGTCAAGACCACGGTCAGGCCGAAATAAATCACCCCGGGCAGCGGCTCCACCCGGCTCAATACGCTGAAGCGGACCAGCGCGGTCAGCAATGAAACCACGAACACATCCAGCATCGACCAGTAACCCACCAGCTCCACCAGCCGGTACAGGCCGGCGCGCTGCTGCCTCGCCCAGTTGCTGCCGCGCCGGCTGCTGACCAGCAGCGTGCCCAGCGCCAGGAACTTCAGCATGGGCACCACGATGCTGGCGGCAAACACGATGATCGCCAGGTCGGGCGACCCATTCTTCCACAACTCCACCACGCCGCTGATGATGGTGTTGTCGTCGACATCGTTGAGGCTGGCGGTGCGCATGATCGGCACCACGTTGGCGGGGATGTACATGATGAAAGCGGCAATCAGCAGCGCCCACGTGCGCGAATAGCTGGCCGGCTTGCGCCGATGCAGCGCCACGCCGCAACGCGGGCACGCCACGACCTGGGCCGCACCGGCAGCGGCATGCGCATCGCGGCACACCAGCCCGCACACATGGCAGCCGATCAGGCCCAGCTCGGCGGCGCGCGGCAACGCGTTCAAGCGGCGACTCCGGGCGTCCGCCACAGCTGCCGCACGTCGATGCCGGCGAACACGGTGATCAGCACGGTCAACGCCGCGTAGGCATAGATACCCGGCTCCGGCGTCACGTCGAAGTACGCATGCGCCTTCACGATCGCCACCAGCGCACCCAGCACGAACACCTCGCTCATCGTCCACGGGTTGAGATAATGCAGCCCCACCATCATCGGCACGAAGCCCGGCGCGCGGCGGCCCTGGCGGGCAAACCACAGCAGCCAGCCCAGCTGCAGCATCTTCAGCAGCGGCAGGAAAAACAGCGTGGCGGCCACCAGCACCGAGACGATGCCCGCGTCCTCGCGCCACATCGCGATGATCACGCCCCACAACGTGGCGCTGTTGTGCTGGCCGCTGAGCCCCAGCATCACGATCGGCCACATGTTGGCCTGCACGAACACGATCAGCGCGGTGACGATCAGCGCCAGCATCGCATTCGTGCTCAACCGGTAATGGCGCTGCAACACCTTGCCGCAACGCGCGCAACGCGCCACCTCGCCGCGCGAAAGCGCCAGCCGCTGGTGCACCGTGTCGCAATGTTCGCAGACGATCAACGCTTCGGACGTCGTGCCCATGCACTCCAACCCTTGCCGGCCGCGGATGCGGCGACCGCGCAATTCTCGCAAATCCGCCGTGAACGCGCTCAGATGCGGCCGCGCGGTTGATATGCTGGGCGGCGCCCTGATCTGAATCGGCATCCGCCAAGCTGGAGTTACCCGTGACTGACGCCCCCGCATTGCCTGTTGTTTTCGACGTCGATACGCAAACCTTCGAAGCCGATGTACTGCAGGCCTCGCTGACCACGCCGGTACTGGTGGATTTCTGGGCGCCCTGGTGCGAGCCGTGCAAGACGCTGGGGCCGATGCTGGAAAAGCTCGCCGCCGAGTACAACGGCGCGTTCCGGCTGGGCAAGGTCGACGTGGACCAGCAGCAGGAACTGGCCGGCATGTTCGGCATCAAGAGCATCCCCACCGTGGTGATGGTGAAAGACGGCCAGGTGCTGGACGGCTTCGCCGGCGCCCTGCCGGAAGGCCAGTTGCGCGAGTTCCTGTCGCGCCACGTGCAGCCGCTGGAAGCCGCCGATGACGGGCTGGACGACGCCACCCCGGAAACCCCCGAGCAGGCGTTGGGGCGCATCCAGCAGGCGATCGCCGCCGAGCCGGACAAGGCCGAACTGAAGCTCGACCTGGCCCTGGCCCTGCTGCGCGTCGGCCAGACCGCCGCCGCCGAAGCGGAACTGGCCGCCCTGCCCGTCAACCTGGCCACCGACGCCCGCGCGGTACGCTTGCGCAGCGAGCTGGATCTGGCCCATGCACTGAAAGACGCGCCCGAGCTGATTACGCTGCAGCAACGCGTGGAAGCCGATGGCAACGACTGGGAAGCGCGCGACCAGCTGGGCGTGCGCCTGCTGCTGGAAGGCGACGTCGAAGCCGGTCTGGACCAGTTCCTGGTCATCCTGCAGAAGGCACGCGACTGGAACGACGGCCAGGCCAAGAAGCGTCTGCTGGCCGCGTTCGCCACGCTGGATGATGCCGACGTGGTGGGCCGTTACCGGCGCAAGATGGCATCGCTGCTGTTTTGAGGGGTTGATGAACGTCACGAGCGTCGCCCCTCACCGATCACCCTGAGCGTAGCCGCGCAGCGGTGAAGTCGAAGGGCATGGCCGAGGAAGACTTCGACTTCGCCGCTGCGCGGCTACGCTCAGTCCGAACGGTTAGAGGGGATGCTCACCGCCCCCATCTCTCCCAATCACCGAGCCCTCATGCGCGCCTCCACCTTCCGTCGCCTGTTCAACCTCTGGCCGCCGTTCCTGTGCAACAGCATGCGGCTGCAAATGCTCAGCGACGACTGGCGCGAGGCGCGCGTGGTATTGCGCCTGCGCCCGTGGAATCGCAACTACGTGAAAAGCCAGTTCGGCGGCAACCTGTTCGCCATGACCGATCCGTTCTGGATGCTGCTGGTGATGCACCAGTTGGGCAACGACTATTTCGTGTGGGACAAGGCCGGCGCCATCGATTTCGTGGCGCCTGGGCGCGAGGATGTGTACGCGCATTTCAAGCTGGAACCCGCCGTGGTGGATGAACTGCGCGCCGCGGCGGCGAACGGCGAAAAGGTGCTGCGCTGGTTCGAAACCGACGTGGTCACCGCCAACGGCAACGTGATTGCCCGCGTGCGCAAGCAGATCTACGTGCGACTGAAGCCGAAGGCACGCTGAAGAAAACAGGGGGACTCCGCTCTGCTCCCTCTCCTCCGGGCTCCGCCCGGGGGAGAGGGCTGGGGTGAGGGGGCGCTCTTGACCGTACCGCTCCGATCACTCCCGCTCAAACCGCGCGGCCTCCTCCAACTGCCGCGACACCCGCAGCAGTGCACGGCCGGACATGTCATCGGCCACCCGCTGCAGCCACGGCGAGCGAATCGATCGCGCGGCAAACCGGCGCGCCAGCCACAGGCTGAAAACGACGCCGACGGCGCCAACCACCATATTGGCCCAGATCCACGCCGACGAGACGAACACGTCAACACCCGACCACCACGTCATCCACACCAGCGGCAGCAGAAACCACAGGAACCACCACGGCAATCCCAGCACGAAGGTGCTGACCACGCGGAAGCGCCGCCATTGCGCCAGCCGCCGCTGCATCACCAGCACGGGCGCATCGAACAGATGGATGCGGCTGATCAGCAGCAGTTGGGTCACGCTCGACCAGATGCCGGCGATGCCGTACGCGTGCAGCAGCAGGCCGATCGCCAGCAGATGGGTGACGTGCCGGTGCTGCACCCAAAACGACGCGACAAACACGGTAAAGGCCAGCCAGCAGCCGATCCCGATTGCCTGCCACGCCAGCGCGCCACGCAGGCTCGCATGCGCCTTGTCCAGCCGCCGCTCGCGGAAATCCTGCCGCAGCAGGGCCTCCATCCCGTCCTGGCGCAGATCCATGCGCGCCCACGCCTGTTTCATCTCGTCCAGTTCCATGCTCATGCTCCGGTGGTTTCGGCAGCGACCATCTGGCCACGCAGCTGCTGCTTGATGCGCGCGATCTTGGTCGCCACGTTGGTGCGAGTGATACCCAGGATGGCGGCCATCTCGGCATGGCTGCGATCCTCCAGGTAAAGCAGGATCAGCGCGCGATTGAGCGGGTCGAGCCGCGCGATGAACGCATGCAGGGTGGTGAGCCGCTCGTCCATTTCGTCCAGCGGTTCGTCACCGCCGACCGTTTCCAGATGGTGCGCGTCCAGCGGTTCGAAGCGGCCGGCCTCGGGTCGGCGTCGCGCCTGGGAAATGGCCACGTTCAATGCGATGCGGTACATCCACGTGGAAAATTTGGCCCGCACCGCGTCGTAGCGACCAAACGAGCGCCACAGTTGCGCGGCGATTTCCTGCGCCAGGTCGTCGCGGTCCGCGCTGCTGCGGCCGTAGGAAGCGGCCACCTTGAAGATGATCTTGCGGTGCTCATGCAGCAGCGCCGTGAAACGCTGGTGTTGTTGGTTGGATGTCATGGGTGAAAGGATCCCCGCGGCTCAACCCATGATTCGCCAGCGCCGGAGAAAAATCACACGCGCACACGGCCCGGGTTGCCGGATGCGCCCCGGTGGTCTTCCTCAGCCATCCCAGTTGGGTCGCCGCCGGCCTTGATCGGGCGCCTTCGAACCGACTTTTCCGAGTGGCGTGTAGTGGTCAGGCCTGACTCGAACGCCGCACCATCAGCTTCACCGGCAGCACCGCGCTTTCCACCGGCTCACCGCGGATCTGGCTCAGCAGGCTGTCCACCAGCACTTCGCCGGCGCGCTTGGTGTCCTGCAGCACGGTGGTCAGCGGCGGGCTCACGAAGCTGGCGGTGGCGATGTCGTCGAAGCCCGCCAGGGCGACATCCTGCGGCACCTGCAGGCCATGGTCGCCCAGCGCATGCAGGGCACCGATGGCGATCAGGTCGCTGGCGGCAAACACCGCGTCATATGGCGTGGCGCGGCTGATCAGCGTACGCATCGCCTCGTAGCCCGATTGCTCGGTGCTTTCGGCGTTGACCTGCAACGAGGCCTCGACCGGCAAGCCCGCCCGCTGCAAGGCATCGACGTAACCGCGGTAACGCTCGAAGAATTCCGGGTAGTGGCTGGTCGCGTCGCCCAGAAAGGCGATGCGGCGACGGCCGCGTTCCAGCAGGTGCTCGGCCACCGCCTGGCCGCCGCGAAAGTTGTCGCAGCCGATGGAAACGCCGGGCTGGTTGGGCAGCACCGCGCCCCAGCGCACGAAATGCGTGCCCTGGGCCACCAGCTTTTCCAGCTTGTCGCGATAGGCCAGGTAATCGCCGTAGCCCAGCAGGATGATGCCGTCGGCCTTCTTGCTGTCGGCGAAATCGGCATGCCAGTCGCGCGAGAACTGCTGGAACGAAATCAGCAGGTCGTAGCCCTGCCGCGCGCAGGCGCGGGTGATCGAGCCCAGCATCGACAGGAAAAACGGGTTGATATGCGATTCGTCGGCGGTGGGGTCCTCGAAAAACAGCAACGCCAGCGTGCCCGAATACATGCGACGCAGACTGGAGGCGTTCTTGTCCACCGTGTAGTTGAGCTGGTCGGCCGCGGCCTGGATGCGCCGGCGCGTCTCCGCGCTGACCAGCGTGCTGCCACTGAGCGCCCGCGACACCGTGGCCTGGGAAACCCCGGCCAGGTGAGCGATGTCGAGCGATGTGGCTTTTCTTTTCATCCGCGGTCGATCCGGGAAAACTGGCCAGAAGGCGGCGCCCATCCGGATGCCGGTGGGGCTGTCCTCGAATCCTAGCTGCTTTGCCCGAGGCGCGGGGCGAGGCCCGCCCGCCTATTCCTGCGCGTTGATCACGGCCAGGAAATCGCGGCCGTAGCGCTTCAGCTTGGCCTCGCCCACGCCACTGATGGTGGCCAGTTCGTCCTCGGTGGTGGGCAACGCGCGCAACATCGCCAGCAAGGTGGCGTCGTGGAAAACCACGTACGGCGGCACGCCTTGCTGTTTGGCCAGTTGCGTGCGCACGGCGCGCAAGGCATCCCACATGTCCTGCTCGTAGGCCTCGATGCCCAGACTGCCGCCGCCCGTGACCAGCTTGCTGTCGCGGCGACGACGGGCAGCGCGCTCGGGGCGTGCGTCCTCGCGCAGCTTCACCGATTCGCCGCCGCTGAGCACGCCACGGCTGGCGGCGGTGAGGCGCAAGGTGCCATAACCTTCGGCATCGGCTTCCAGCAACCCGGCGGCAAGCAACTGGCGGAACACCGAGCGCCACTGCTTCTCGTCCATGTCGGCACCGACGCCGAAGGTGCTGAGCTGGTGATGGCCCAAGCTGCGCACCCGCTCGGTTTCCTCGCCGCGCAGGATGTCGATGACATGGCCCGAACCGAAACGTTGTCCGCTGCGGTACACCGCGGACAACGCCTTCTGCGCGGGCACGGTGGCATCCCAGGTTTTCGGCGGTGCGATGCAGTTGTCGCAGTGACCGCAGGGGCCGGGATAGCTTTCGCCGAACGCGCCCAGCAGCAACTGCCGACGGCAATCGGTGGCTTCGGCATACGCCAGCAGCGATTCCAGCTTCTGCCGCTCCACCCGCTTGCGCTCATCGGCCGATTCGGACTGCGCGATCATCTGGCTCATGGTGACCACGTCGGACAGCCCGTAGATCATCCACGCCTCGGCGGGCAACCCGTCGCGGCCCGCGCGGCCGGTTTCCTGGTAGTAACCCTCGATGCTGCGCGGCAAATCCAGGTGCGCCACGAAGCGCACGTCGGGCTTGTCGATGCCCATGCCGAACGCCACCGTGGCCACCATCACCACGCCGTCCTCGCGCAGGAAGCGCTTCTGGTTTTTCGCGCGCGTCGCCGCATCCAGCCCGGCGTGGTACGGCAATGCCTCCACGCCCGATTCGGCCAGCCACGCCGCGGTGTCATCCACCTTGCGCCGGCTGAGGCAATACACGATGCCCGATTCGCCCTGATGCCCCAGCAGAAACTCGCCCAGCTGGCGCTTGGCGTTGTGGCGCAGGCCCACCCGGTAGCCGATGTTGGGCCGATCGAAACTGGACACGAACTGGCGCGCATTCTGCAGCGACAACCGCTCCACGATTTCCTCGCGCGTGCGCGGGTCGGCGGTGGCGGTGAGCGCGATGCGCGGCACCTGCGGAAAGCGCTCCTGCAGGATCGCCAGCTCGCGGTATTCGGGTCGGAAATCGTGACCCCATTGTGAGACGCAATGCGCCTCATCGATGGCGAACAACGCCACTTCGGTGCGTTCCAGCTGGGCCAGGAAACGACCGGTGAGCAGCCGCTCCGGCGCCACGTAAAGCAGGTTCAGCTCGCCCGCCTCCAACTGCCGCTCCACCTCGCGCTGCTCGCCGGCCGCCAGGCTGGAATTGAGGAAAGCCGCCGCCACGCCGGCTTCGCGCAACGCGTCCACCTGATCCTGCATCAACGCAATCAGCGGCGACACCACGATGCCGGTGCCCTGGCGCAGCAGCGCCGGCACCTGGTAGCAAAGCGATTTGCCGCCGCCCGTGGGCATCAACACCAGCGCATCGCCGCCTTCGCCGAGATGCTCCACCACGGCCTGTTGCTGGCCGCGGAAACTGGGATAACCGAAAACGCTTTGCAGCAGATCGAGAGCGGGGGAAGTCATCCCGCCATGCTAACAAACCGCGGGGTGGCGTCTGTCGGCGAATGACGCACGCATCGTTCAGCCATGGCGTGCCGACGACGGCGATTTCGCCTGCGCGAGTTACCGCCCGGCGAGCCCCGGCCCCTGCTGGACGGCTGCGCTTTGCGACGGGATCCAGCCCGCCATTTGCGGCGGCTGATCGTGCTGCTGGATCTGCAGGATGAATTGCTGTGGCGGGGGTGACGGGACTCTCACATCGACGCTGGCCAGCGTGGCCAACATGCCCGATCCCCGGAACAACATTTGCCCGCCAGCCCGGTCGAAATGGACTTGTTGCAGATTATGTGCCGTGATCTCGTGCGCATGACATGCGGCCGTGAATTGCAGCAAACGGGCTTCCGAAGCATCAGGGATACGCCGATGCAGCTCGTTGTACAGCGCATGGTGGGTGCTGTCTGGATGGCGCGGATCGCTGACCTCGCGGACCGGGTCGGCCGGACCGATGGCGCGGGCCTGATCGGGTAAAGACTCGGCCGGTTGCGAGGCCGTTGGCGCCAATCCTCCCAACCACCGTACTGTATGTGACAAGGTGTCATAGGCTTCGCCCGCGGTTCGCTCCGCCGCATCAATCCCGTGTGACATCGTCCGTTTGGCGTCTGAATAGGCATGACCGACGGCATCCACCATCTCTCCGAGCCGTGCCTGCTTCTCGATAGAGTTATCGATACGGCGCACGAGGGCCGCCTCGGCCCGATGCACACTGGATTCCACCGCACTGGCATAGGCATGAACGCTTTGTTCCACGTCGTGCTTGAGTTCTTGCCCCAACTCGGCAACGAACTGGCCTGTAGTGTGAGCGGCCTGACCGGCGAGGTGGCTGGTCTGCGCCAACCCCTCCGCTTCGACATGCGTAGCAAAACCGACAGCCTTCGCCCCCAGGGCGACACCACCGGCAACGCCCGGATCCAGCGGCGCAGCCGCCCAGGCGATACGTGAAGCCTCATCTGCCCGCTGCTGTGCGGCGTGCCCCGCCGAGCGAATACCATCCGCCAACTCATCAGCACCCCGCTGCACGTACTGCCCCCCAGCCTGAAACAAGGCACTGCCCTGCTCCAGCGCATCCGTGGCGCCCTCGACGACGCGGTTGTGTTCCAGAGAATCCCGCATCACTGAATCAACCATGGATGCGTGGTATTCCATCAGTTGCTGCTGCATCCGAGGAGACAAGTGCGCGTAAGGGATGCTCTGATCAATCAA
>NZ_AJXU01000079.1 GCF_000264315.1 Rhodanobacter fulvus Jip2 | reverse complement strand
CTCCCAGCCTCCCCCTGCGAGCAGGGGGAGGAGCCAGCAGCGCCGGGCTGTGCTCCCTCGCGCGCGCCCCAAAGTGACTTCCTTCGGTCGCAGGAGAGGAGCTGGAGAGCGTTTCGCTGGACCTTACAACCCCAGCAAGGCACCCGCACCCTGCTGCAACAGCGCCTCGGCCACCTGTTCGCCCAGCGCTTGCGCCTGGTCGCTGGTCGCATGCGCTTCGGCGTGCAGCAATCGCCCACGCTCCACATCACCCACCATGCCGCGCAGGTGCAGGCCGTGTTCGCCCAGCACGCACCAGGCGCCCACCGGCACCGTGCAGCTGCCGCCCAGCGCGCGGTTCATCGCCCGCTCCGCGCTGACCGTGACCCGCGTATCGGGATCGTCCAGCGCCGCCAGCAACTGCAGGACGCGCGGATGGTCGTCGCGTGCCTCGATCGCGATGGCCGCCTGCCCCGGCGCGGGCAGCCAGTCCGGCGCGGCCAGTCGCGAGCGGATGCGCGAGGCCAGGCCCAGCCGCTCCAGTCCCGCGCACGCCAGCACGATGGCGTCGTAGCTACCGGTATCGAGCTTGCCCAGTCGCGTGCCCACGTTGCCGCGCAGGTCGAGCAGTTGCAGATCCGGCCGCAGCGCCCGCAACTGGGTCTGTCGCCGCAATGACGACGTGCCCACCCGCGCGCCCTGCGGCAGCGCCGCCAGGTCGGCGTAATCGTTGCTGACAAACGCGTCGGCCGCATCCGCCCGCGGCAGGATCGCCGGCAGCGTGAAGCCGGGCTCCAGGTCGGCCGGCACATCCTTCAGCGAATGCACGGCCAGGTCGGCGTGCCCTTCCAGCATCGCCACTTCCAGCTCCTTCAGGAACAGGCCCTTGCCGCCGATCGTGGCCAGCGGCTTGTCCAGGATCTCGTCGCCGCGCGTCGTCATCGGCACCAGCACCACATC
This sequence comes from Rhodanobacter fulvus Jip2, assembly GCF_000264315.1. GTDB lineage: Bacteria > Pseudomonadota > Gammaproteobacteria > Xanthomonadales > Rhodanobacteraceae > Rhodanobacter > Rhodanobacter fulvus. Next base: position 4,568 of record NZ_AJXU01000079.1, on the reverse strand, counting down.
TACCGTGGGATGCGCCACGCGCAGCAAGGCCGCCACGTGCTCCGCCTGCCAGAGGGCGAGCGCGCTTTTGCGGGTGGCGATGCGCAAGGTGGTGGTCATGGGGACTCCGCGGGGAATGGCAAAACCGTATTGTCGCGCAGAACGGCAAACCAGACCGCCGGCGATTCGCCGCAGCCCCGGACCATCTGTAGGAGCGCACCCTGTGCGCGACACGCTCATGGCTCACGGCACCGTTTCCGTACATCAGCGGCGCGCAATAAAGACGCATGCCTCCGCCACCGACTCGGCGCGCCAGTTGATCCGCCGCCCCGAAACCGCGAGCATACGCACCTCCTTGGACCCGGCCCTGCCGGGTGGCTCGTCCGGGCGCCTATCCCCCGGAAACCTCGCGACACCATCCCCTGCCTGAGAGACATGCCGCCGATGCGGTGGTGTCCGCGAACGCTTTGGCCTGAAAAAAATGCGGACCTTCCCCAACTTCCGGCGCGATTGGCTGACCAACGTGCCCACCGAACTGCTGTCCGGCGCACTGGTGGCGCTGGCGCTCATCCCCGAAGCCATCGGCTTTTCCATCGTCGCCGGCGTCGATCCGAAAGTCGGCCTGTACGCCTCGTTCTCGATCGCGGTGACCTCGGCCATCCTCGGTGGCCGCCGCGCCATGATCTCGGCCGCCACGGCTTCGACCGCCGTATTGATGATCACCCTGGTGCGCGATCACGGCCTGCAATACCTGTTCGCCGCCACCATCCTGATGGGCCTGCTGCAGGTCGTCGCCGGCGCGGCGCGGTTGGGTCTGGTGATGAAGTTTGTCTCGCGCTCGGTGATGACCGGCTTCGTCAATGCGCTGGCCATCCTGATCTTTCTGGCGCAACTGCCGCAGTTCGTGGGCGCCGACTGGCACATGTACGCGATGGTCGCCGCCGGCCTGGCGGTCATCTACCTTTTCCCATTGCTGACGAAACGCGTCCCCTCGGCGCTGGTGAGCATCGTCGTGATCACGGCGTTCTCGATCATGGCCGGGCTGAAGCTGCGCACCGTCGGCGACATGGGTCCGCTGCCCTCCAGCCTGCCCCTGTTCGGCGTGCCGCAGGTGCCGTTCACGCTGGAAACCTTGCGGATCATCTTCCCCTACTCGCTGGCCATGGCCGCGGTCGGCCTGCTGGAATCGCTGCTGACGGCGCGCATCGTGGACGACATGACCGACACGCCCAGCAACAAGAACCGCGAATGCATGGGGCAAGGCGCCGCCAACTTCGTCACTGGCTTCCTCGGCGGCATGGGCGGCTGCGCGATGATCGGGCAGTCGGTCATCAACGTCACCGCCGGCGGCCGCACGCGACTGTCGACGCTGTTCGCGGGCTGTTTTCTGCTGTTTTTGATCGTGGTGGCGGGTGACTGGGTGCGGCGCATTCCGATGGCCGCGCTGGTCGCGGTGATGATCATGGTGTCGATCAGCACCTTCGACTGGTCATCGATCAGAAACCTGCGTTCGCATCCGTTGCCATCGAGTGTGGTGATGCTCGCCACCGTGATCGTGGTGGTGACGACCCGCGACCTGTCCAAAGGTGTGTTCGTCGGCGTGCTACTCAGCGGTGTCTTCTTTGCCGGCAAAGTCGCGCGAATGTTCCAGGTAAAGACGGCCCGCTCCGGTGACGGCCATTCGCTCACCTATTACGTCACCGGCCAGGTGTTCTTCGCCTCCTCCAACAGTCTGGTGGATGCCATCGACTATCAGGATGTGCCGCCCGCGGTGACCATCGATGTCAGCGGCGCCCACTTCTGGGATGTCACTGCCATCGGCGCGCTCGACGATATCGTGCACAAGCTGCGCAGGCATGGCGCCGAGGTTGAAGTGGCCGGTTTGAACGAGGCCAGCTCGTCGATGGTGGACCGGTTCGCTACGCATCCGCTTTCCGAGTCTGTCGAAAAAGCCCGCCCGTAGCGAAAGGTGCCGTCACCCGGCTCGGGCTTTCGACGCTTCAATCCGATCCTGCGGTCATCGAGGGAAACCGGACGCTGTCCTGTTTCGTACGCACCGCGCGAACCTGGTCTACGTAGCAGCGGCGCACAGCGCCGTCCGCTGCATGCTTGTCAGGAGGTTGATGTCGCCCGGCGAACCGCTTCGAGAATCTTCTTTGTGCCGCCGAAGAGCCCGCCCCAGCCAAGCAAAGAGCCATCGGCGAAATACGCCTGCTTGCCATCGCCGTATTCGATCTTCACCCAGTTGTTGACCGCGTCACGCCCTTGCTTGCCGTATGAGACTTGCTTGATGTCGGTGATGTGGATTGTCTCCTTTCGCCCCTGAAACTCCAGCGAGCCGTCTTCCACGATCAGCGCTCCTGCGTCACGCATCGCGAGCATGTTCTTGTCACGCCAGCGATTCTCATCGGGCAGATACCAGGCCTTGCCGAATGTGCTTTTTGTCATGCCATTCCCCTGTCATTACCACGTTCGACGACGAGGGCGCCCCTCGCCGCCAGAGACATCAGTGCCGCGTCAACTCACCGCCCCGGAGCGGCAGATCCGTTGCTTCTCACGATCGATGTGCGGCATCCCCCGGTGCACCATATCAGTCAGCGACGCTTGCGATGGGAGCGCGGCACAGGGGATGCAAAGACGCCCTGGGCGTTGTCCCTGAATCGCCTCACGTGTCGCCACGGACCAGATACATTAGCGAGTGAGTCGAATCGTTTCGACCCGGTCTGAATGGAACAAGGGATCACCCTATGCGCATGTTGTTTATCGGCGGAACAGGACTAATTTCCTCGGCCGTGTCGCCGCTCGTCGTCGCTCAAGGACACGACCTGACCCTGATCAACAGAGGCACTTCGCTCAAGGCCGATGCCCCGCAGGGCGCTCGCGTGATCGTGGCCGACGTCAACGACACGGCGTCGTTCCGGGCGGCGATCAAGACCGACGTGGCGGCCAACGGCGAATACGATTCGGTGGTCCAGTGGATCGGATTCGATCCCGACCACATCAGTCGTGATATCGAGACCTTCGCGGGTATTACCCGGCAGTACGTCTTCATTTCGTCCGCATCCGCCTACGAAACCCCTCCGGGCTTCTACATCGCCAGGGAGAGTTCCACGCCGCTCGTCAACCCCTACTGGCAATACAGCAGGGACAAGGCGGAGTCGGAGGCGCGACTTGAGTCCGCCCATCGTGAAACCGGATTCCCGTTCACCGTGGTCAGGCCCTCACACACGTATGCGCATTGCGACATCCCCGCCGCGATCAACTCGTGGACGCACCCGTGGACCGTCGTCGACCGCATGAAGCGCGGCGTCCCCATCCTGGTTCCTGGCGACGGCACCAGCTTGTGGACCCTGACCGACCATCGCGACTTCGCGCAGGCTTTTGCGGGTTTGTTGGGCAATGAAAAGGCGATCGGCGAGGCCTTCCACATCACCTCGGACGACGTGATGACGTGGAACCAGATCCACGCGTTCATCGCCAGCGCCGCGGGCCTGGACCCCGAGCGCATCTACGAGCAGACCGTGTTCGTGCCCACCGACCTGCTGGTGCGCTTCAACAAGGACGCCTTCGAGGGCCCCATCAAGGGTGACAAGGCGAATGCCGCGATCTTCGACAACGCCAAGGTGCGCTCCCTTGTCCCGGACTATCGACCGCAACATTGTTTCGAGGATGCGATCCACGAGTCGATTGCATGGTTCATGGAAAAGCCCGAGCGGCGCAGCATCGACACCGAGGCAAACGCCTTGTACGACGACGTTTCGGCGCGTTTCCTGCGGGGCGTGGATGCGATGTTCTCGTAGTGCTTCGTCGCTGAGCCCGCGTAACCGGGCAGTTTTTCCCACGCCTTTGATGCAACAACGTGGGCACGAGCGCTGTGGGAGCGACTTCAGTCGCGATGCTCTTGCTCTGATGCCCGGTGCAAAGCGCTTTCAAAGCAAGAGCTTTCGTCTGCCTGCGGCAGCCGAGTTACTTATCTCTTGCGTGGCCACGCCCGCGCCTGGAGCGCGGGCGAACAGCGAAGCTGGCCCGAAGGGTGTAGGGCAGGATGCCCGGACTAAGAGATAAGTAACTAACAGAGAAGGCCACCCCGCTTGGCGCTAGCCGCCCATCGGGCAATTGCTCCTGCATTGCCTCAACTCGGCCATCCATGGCCTCGCCATGGGCGGCAAGTCCGTGAGCCGTGGCCGGGCTTTTCGACAGGGCATCCTGCCCTGGCGAAAAGGAGTCGACCTCGGGCAACCGCTCCTGCGTTGCTTCAACTCCGGTATCCATGCCGTTGCCATGTCGATTCCCGCTACGCGCCCTGTCGACCCCGACTCACCGCCGCACAGTGGCCCCGGGTAGAGCAGCGGGTCATCCTGACCCGCACTCGGTGCGCAACCGCTGCGCGGTTGCGAGCTGTTGGCTATTGGCGTTGGATGGATATTCCGGTTGGAACGAGTGTTTGCAATCGGCGGCCAACAGCTGACGGTCGTCGCCTGAGTTCAGCTAGACCCCGAATGCATCCTGAGCCAATCCAAAGATCTCAACACTAGCTTGTGGTTGCGCCCTGAGAAGATAATGCCACTCCGACGTCCCCCCGATTTTGA
>NZ_AJXU01000078.1 GCF_000264315.1 Rhodanobacter fulvus Jip2 | reverse complement strand
GGCACTCCAGCACTTTTATGAACGAAACACACAGTTCGAGAGCCTGGATTCACGCACGCTGTTCTGCATGCTCAGGCTGATTCAACCAGGAAAAATCATCGAAGTGGGATCGGGCTATTCCACGATGTTGATGGCGGATGTCAATTCTCGCTTCCTTGCCGATAAGGTACGGATCACGTGTATCGAGCCTTATCCGCGCCCATTTCTGCATACGGCTGACGCGGAGGGGAAAATCACCCTGATTCCGAAGCGCGCGCAGGATGTCGATCTCGACATGTTCAGGTCCCTGGGGGAGGGGGACATCCTATTCATCGATTCGTCGCATGTTTCAAAGACGGGAAGCGACGTCAACCGTCTGCTCCTCGAGGTGTTGCCGATCCTCGCGCCAGGCGTCTATATCCACGTGCACGACATCTTCCTTCCGGCGGATTATCCCAAGGACTGGGTCATCGAGCAAAACCGCTGCTGGAACGAGCAGTACGTGTTGCAGGCTTTTCTCGCCTTCAACCCGACATTCCGGATCGTTTTCGGGTGCGCCGTGGCGGTAAGCAACCACGAGGAGACTGTGCGGAACCTGTTCGATGGGAAGCTGCTGGTTGGGGGGAGCCTCTGGTTGCGCCGTGAACCAAAAGGGGGCTTGCTGCCTAACGCATTTCGTCTGGGCAAACGCCACGCCGCGCGCCTTGCGCGACGTGGCTATTATCATCCCTAAAATAACGATTTTCGGTGGATGATTTGTCTCGTGCCCTGTGGTGAATGATAGAGAGGTTTGAAGTTCCGTAAATTCGTGGAACGCTAAGCAACTCCGCCAGCCAAATCATTAAGGGAGACTGGACGTTCCTCAGTTCTTTTGATCATCCACTGCCTGGCTTTCGATAAATTCGCCATTTCCATCTGAACCAAAAACAAGTCGTGGGATATGTTTGTAACGATCTATTTCATCGATGCTCTTCACCATGACCTCCGGCGCCCTATCTAGGTCCATTGGCGATTCATCTGAGACGACATAGCTCGGGTCGCTCGTTCTTACAAAAACAATCCATTTTGGGTTCAGACCAAAATCCCCCCGAAGAAAGAAAGCGGTCTGCCCATTGCCTTGCCATGGGGACTGTTCGATTTCTCCAGCTCCAATTCCAACAACGGCCACCTGCTTCTGCGCGTTGATCAGCTGTCGATTGCGACGTCCCCCCGATTTTG
>NZ_AJXU01000077.1 GCF_000264315.1 Rhodanobacter fulvus Jip2 | reverse complement strand
CGACGTCCCCCCGATTTTGAGTAGCACGTCGGTTTGGAGTCCAATCCCCCATCCGAAGGAGATTGGACGTGAAGAAGCGGTTTACCGAAGAGCAGATCATCGGCTTCTTGCGTGAGGCGGAGGCCGGCATGCCGGTGAAGGAGCTGTGTCGCAAGCACGGCTTCAGCGAGGCCTCGTACTACCTGTGGCGTAGCAAGTTCGGTGGCATGAGCGTCCCCGACGCCAGGCGGTTGAAGGAGCTGGAGACCGAGAACGGGCGGCTGAAGAAGCTGCTGGCCGAGCAAGTGCTTGAGAACGAGGTCATCAAGGACGCCCTGCGAAAAAAGTGGTGAGCGCACCGGCTCGGCGCGAGCTGGTGCGGCAGATGGTCGACAAGGGGTTGAGCGAGCGACGCTCGCTGGCGGTCGTGGGCATGAGCGCCAGCGCGTATCGCTACGCGACACAGCCGGATCGCAACGTGGAGCTTCGACAACGCATCGTGGCGCTGGCGCATCGATACAAGCGTTACGGCGTGGGGATGATCCATCTGAAACTGCGGCAGGCGGGGCTACTGGTGAACTACAAGCGCGTGGAACGGCTGTATCAGGAAGCGAAGCTGCAGGTGCGGCGGCGCAAGCGGAAGAAGGTGCCTGCTACCGAGCGACAGCCACTTGCCCGGCCCAAAGCCGCCAACGAGGTCTGGTCGATGGACTTCGTGTTCGATCGCACGGCCGAAGGCCGCGTCCTCAAGTGTCTGACGGTGGTCGACGACGCCACCCACGAGGCGGTGGTCATCGAGGTGGAGCGAGCCATCTCCGGCTTGGGCGTGACGCGCGTGATGGATCGCCTGGCGCAGACGCGTGGTCTGCCCAAGGTCATCCGTAGCGACAACGGAAAGGAGTTTTGCGGCAAGGCGATGGTGACC
>NZ_AJXU01000076.1 GCF_000264315.1 Rhodanobacter fulvus Jip2 | reverse complement strand
TATGCGAAACAGTTAAAGTGAGGTGGTCCGGCTTTTTCGGACACGTTAATTAAGCACTCATCGACTCGTCATCGACAACCGCAGGTATGCGATAGCCGAGTGTCTGATGCAGCCGTTTGCGATTGTAGAAGCCCTCGATGTAGCTGACTATGGCGACTCTCGCGGCATCGCGTGTCGCGAAGGCTTCGCCATGGACGAGCTCGTTCTTCAGCGAGGAGAAGAAGCTTTCCGCACAGGCATTGTCGTAGCAGTCGCCGTGACGGCTCATGCTTGGCAGCAGGCCATCGGCGGCCATCAGACGACGGTAGTTACGTGAGCTGTAGAGCACGCCACGGTCCGTGTGGTGAATCAATCCTGCCGCTGGTTGGCGATGCGTGATCGCCATGCGCAACGCCGCCGACACCAGCGGCTCGTCATTGCGATCAGACATGGCCCAGCCAACGACCATTCGCGAGTGCAGGTCGATCAACACGGCGAGGTAAAGCCAACCTTGCCGCGTGCTGATAAAGGTCACATCACCGACCCAGCATTGGTTGGGCTTCTCAGCCTGAAACTTCCGACGAAGCAGGTCTGGCGCCGTGTTCTTGTGGCGTCGCGCGTAGTGGGTCACCTTGAAACGGCGGCGGCGACGAGCCTCGATGCCGTTCTCGCGCCTCACTCGCGCAACACGGTTGCGACCACAGGCGATACCCTCGGCGACCAACGCCTTCCAGACCTTCCTCGTGCCATACGCTTCGCGCGACGCGTTGTGAATGCGTCGCACATGTGCCGTCAGGGTAAGGTCCTCGCGCTGGCGGGCGCTCGGTTCACGACAGCGCCAGGCGTAGTAGCCGCTGCGGCTGACAGACAACACACGGCACATGCCGGTGAGCGAGAACTGGTCGGCGTGAGAGCGCATGAAGTCGTACTTCATGGCAGTTCCTTGGCGAAGTACGCCGCCGCTTTTTTTAAAATGTCGCGCTCCTCCGTCATGCGCGCCAGTTCGCGCTTGAGGCGCACAATTTCCGAATCCTGGTCCGCGTGCTTGCGGCCGGAGCCAGGAAAGGAGAGCTCGCCGGATCGGACCTGCTCGGCCTTCCATTTGTAAAGTTGGTTCCGTCGAATACCCAGATCGATGGCTACTTCAGATGCGGGACGTTCGCCCGCATCGAGCAACCTGACCGCTTCGCGCTTGAACTCCGCGGTGAACCGTTGGCGCTTGACCATGTGACACCTCCCAGG
>NZ_AJXU01000075.1 GCF_000264315.1 Rhodanobacter fulvus Jip2 | reverse complement strand
ACTTGATTGATCAGAGCATCCTTAGGCAGCGAATGAATCAGGACTTACTCCGACAAAGAAGAAATCTCATCGCAACCAGCGCGGTACTTCTGGTTTTCGATTTCGCTCAGGTAAGGATTACGAAAGTTAGCGTGCTTGGCACAGAACTATTCGTCGGTAATGCCAAAGTCCTTATGGTCTGTGCGTGGTTGTTATGGGCGTACTTCTTCCTCCGGTACTACCAGTACTGGCGGTCGGAGCCAAGTCAGCAAATTCGCAACTCTTTCAAACAACGCCTCGACGCATACGCTCGCTCATATACTCAAGTCGTGGCAGAAAGAGACCAGTACGGGCAAGCCTACGACGACTACAAGATTACCCGTACAGGTATAGCTAGTTGGTCCTATGCTCTCTACGGATATGACCCGGTTGCGGGCAAAGCTGAGGCTGGCCACGCATCTATTCTACCTGCATGGAGGCTTGCTTCGTGGGGGCTAAAATCAGCCATGTTTGTGGCTGTTCAAACCCCGCATGCAACCGACCATGTTCTACCATTTGCATTAGCAATTGCAGCACCAGTTATCACCTTATGCACAAACTGGTAGTGGTAATGCGGCGGCCGCTGCCTAACATCTCATTCGAGGCGGACGGCTTCGCCGCCGCTCAATTCCAGCGTTATGCCACGGGAGACATCAGTGTACTTAGGCCGATAGGGGTAAAAGGTGTGGGGGACTTCCCCTGGACGCTTGTTGGCTCCGTAGCCCTTCTGCTTTTTTTGCTGCGTTACCTTTCACAAATGCTGGTCCTTTCGCCCAGCCACAGCACTAAGGAGGTGTCTATGGTAAAAACATTAACTGCTCGTATCCGCATGTTCTTCAGTTCCACAGTTGAAACAATGTGGGCTATTGGAGCCAGCAGCGTTGTTGTGCACCTGTCTGCCTAAGTACATTGCATTGGCATAACATTTCGACGGAAAAGGGGACGGAGGAAGTTAAGCGGGGCAATAAGACCACGAATTTAACTTCCTCGTTCCCCTTTTAGAGTTGCTGGTAGGCAAGGGGCTGGCGGTCGCCGGGCCACAGGTGGCGCCCATCGGAGCACTCGAAACCTGCGCGCAAGCGATCGCGGGCGGTCACGTGCTACACGATCCGCTGGAGCTTCGGCCCTCGCCGCAGGTTGGCGTGCCCGGCTGGCACCCGGACAATGAGCGCGAAGTGTTCTATCGCGAGGCGCCATGTTTCTGTCCGGCGCGGCCGGCGGACGTTACCCCGCGGCGATGGCGGCATAAGCCCAGGGCATGCGCTGATCGAGCCTTGCTCACCATTCCCGGGAGGCGCCTTTTGAACGGCCGTCAAGCTGTAATCTGCGGGCCGCTTGTGTCCTGTCCGTCAGTCGTGAAACGATGTGTCGCATTCAGGGCAACCCACACCCAGCGGAATGAGTGAAGGTATGGGTTGGCCGAAAGGGGAAAACCGTGAGCTGCGTGGTCCGCCAATGCGTGCGCGTGGGCGAGTGTGCGCGCGGAGTTGATGTGAACAAATCCGGCATCGACCGGGCGCGTTTGTATGTGTTGACCGGCATGCGTGGTCATGCCGGCCTTGAATTCATGCATCGAAGTTGATGGGGTAATAATGAAAAAGCCATATCTCACCCTGCTCCTGCTTGCGTTCTCGGTTGGTGCGCATGCCAGGGAGTACAAGAGCTTCTTTGAATTCAAGGTGGATCTGACCGACGACTGGCTGGTGCTCCCGCCAGGCGAAGCGGCGAATATCGAGGGCGTCGATTCCATGGAATCAATCGGGCTCCCGGCTACCGCCGACAAGGAAAATTTTTCCCGCATCCTGAAAAGGCTCCGCAACGGGGAAATCGAATACTATCTCGACAAGAAGTATTCGACCGGGGATTCCAACAACAATGTCAGTGTCCAGATAGTTCCGGATGGCATGGCTCCGTCGCTGGATGAGATAGAGGAGGGGTGCAAAAGCCTTGTCGGTGACCTTGAAAAGGTTTTCTCGAGCAAGGTAGATATCGCCAGTTGCGGGCCGAAGACGCTTGGCGGTATCACTTTCATTGCTTACGAATATCGCGTGGTGGCTTTACCGACGCATGCCATTCAATATGAGATACCTCTGCACGGATTGTTCAGGGTAGTGATTGTTGGTGGCTCCAACCTGGCCGGGCTGGACGCGGTAAGGCGTGTGACGGATGACCTGGCGCAAAGCGCCATAAGGGATCTGTCAAACAAGGCAACCGCTTGCGTAGCGCTGGCAAAAGCCAGTTACGCTTCAGGTGATTATTTGAAGTCCGTCAAGTTCATGAAAATGGCGATCAACGAAGACTTGGGTACGGTGGCGGACCTCGATGCGATAATCATGGCATCTGATGCACTTTCAAAGCTAGGCTATCCCGACAAGGGAGAAAAGTTGCTCTTGTTTCACTCCGACATGTACCCGGAAAGCAGGGAGAATGAAAAATACTTGGCTGCACTGAGGTCGGTCAGCGCAAATTGATATCAAGGCGCGTTTGACGGACGAGCAATCGGCCGGCATTCAGTACGCCTTGTCCGCCGGGCGCTGCGGAAAGATCAGAATGAAGACCAGCATCAGCGCCACCAGTACGCCCGAGGCTCCGATGCGGCTGAGTGCCAGTCCGCCGTGGTCGATGGGCTTGTCCAGGAAGTCGCCCACGACCGCACCCAACGGCCGGGTCAGGACGAAGGCGAGCCAGAACAGCGCCGTGCGCGACAGGCGGGTCCAGAAATACGCGGCGGCTACCGCCAGCAGCAAGCCGCCGAAGATCATCATCGCGCCGGTGTAACCCAGCCCGGCGCTGTCGGCGGTCCAGTCGCCCAGCGCGGTGCCCAGCGTCTGCGAGAACATGATGGTGATCCAGTAGAACGCCTCGGCGTGCGGCGTGGCCACGCTGTCCACCGCGATCGACCCCAGTACGCGGTACCAGATGACCAGCGAGGCCAGCAGCAGCGCGAGCAGCAATATGCTGCCGCCGGCATAGCCGATGCCCAGCGAGCGATCCGCAAAATCGGCCAACGTGGTGCCCACCGTGGTGGTGGCAACGACGGTGAGCCAATACAGCAGTGGACGGAAACGCCGCGCGCCGATCTGCGCGCCGACCGCTGTCGCAAACACCACCGCAAAGATCGCCGTGCTGACGAGATAGCCCAGGCCCAGCGACATCGACAACGCATCGCCACCGGTCTCGCCCAGCGTGGTGGCGGCGATCTTGATGAGCCAGAAGCCGAGCGTGACCGCGGGTACCTTGCTCGTTGCGGGGCGGGAATCGTGCGGCATGCGGCTCTCCGGGTAACGTGCGGGCAGAGCCTAGTGATGGAGGCTTATGGCGGACTTAGCGGCAGCCGTCGGGTTCACTCTGCTGAAGAAGTTCCGTCGTCGGCAGGTTGGCGGCGGATAACTTGCCGCGAAGATGCGACACTCAATCCGATGCTGTGCAACACGTGGGGGACGACATGGCTACCGACCAGGATTTCGCCGACTACGTGGCGGAGCAAGTGGCGCTCGGCGATCGCCTGAGCCGCAAACGGATGTTCGGCGAGTACGCGTTCTACGTGGACGGCAAGGTGGTGGGTTTTGCCTGCGACAACAGTTTTTTCCTGAAGCTGTCGGCGGCGGGCGAAGCGTTCGCGCCGGCGCTTCCCCGCAAGCCGCCGTATCCGGGTGCCAAGGATTATCTGGTGGCCGATGAGTTGCTGGACGATTCCGAACGGCTCCAGCGCCTGATCCTGGAAACGGCGGCGCTGATGCCGATGCCCAGGCCGAGAAAGCCCGCGGCAGCGAGCAAGTCCGGCAAATGATGCTACGCAATGCCGTGCCAAGACCAGAGCCTAATCAACATGCTTCTTGTCCATCGGTCAAGCCATCGTCGTGGACGGCCACGCTTGCACGGAAGTTTGGCCTGTCATTATCAATCGCGCGCCAGCGCTAACAACTCAATCCAGCGGACGTGCTACGCGCTGCTAACTTCGGATGTTAGGCTTAAATAAATGAAAGAAGGGCTCCTGGGTTTCGTAATTTCATTTGCTGTGACAGCGGTTACTTTATGGTGGATGCTCTTCAACAAAGGCCAGTTCTACGTTTTATTTGCCCCGGCCATTGTTGCGTTGCTTATCCCCATTGCTATGCCATCCCTCAAATGGTTGTTGGGCAGTGCCGCGTTTTTTAGCGCAGGAGCGACTACGCTCTGGGTTCAACACATTCATGTCACTTCATTACCGACTTACACAGGAAGCCCTGGCGATGCGCTTGGCGTCGTCATGTTCATGCTGGTTGTGGCGGGGTTTATTTGTGGAGCAGTCATTAGAGTCATGCTCGCAGGCATTCTTGCAATGCGGCATCGCGCTCAACAAGGTACTCCAGCCGAGTGTCCCACCTCCACGTCGCCGCGGCAGGATGGCGGCTGAGCTCAGGCGTTAGAATCATATGTCCGTCACCAAACGTGCGATCAAGATCATCGTCGCTTTCGCGCTAGCTTTCGGACTGGCATCGATTTTTATGTTCATCGTTGCAAGCTTTACGGAGTCTCATCGGTTCGCTCATTGTGGCCCAAGCAGTCTTTCTGCCACGTCGCAACATTGTCGCGCCGCTTCGCAATTGTTTTTTTTCGGAAAAGCTTTGTTCTTCGTCTCAGTTGCGCTTGCTGCAATCGCCGCTTGGCTAAGGTTGTGGCATTGCAAAGTGTTACGTATCACTTTCGTAATTATCGCGGTTGTAACAGTGGGTGGCTATGTCACGGCCAAGTTATCGCAATCGTCTGTTAACGACGAGACAAGGAAATACGTTATTTCAAATAGAATCACGGGGTTGGATTTCGGTGGGAAGGTGGTGCCGACCGAAGATATTGAAGTTACTTCCTGGACGACCTATCCATTCGTGGTCGTGGGATGCTATTCGGTACCTTTTGGCATGCATACCTCACATCACATGACCGCCTATTTGACCATGCCATGGGGAAAGTACGTGTTATCAAGAGAAAATGTTTATCCTCTATAGCGCTCCGCTACCTGGGGATCAGCCTGCAGGCTGTTTGGGCGTTCATCCAGTTAGTCAGGTTATCTGACCTGTGGCTACCGCTTCGCGCTGACGGGGAGCGTTTTCATGCCACCGGGGCGGCCGTGATGGCATCTTGTCGGCGGGGAAGCAATGCCCCTCACTCGTAATCCACCGCCATCACCGAAAATTCCGCTGGACCAGCGGGTAGTTCGGCGAGGAATTCGTCGTCGATGCGGCGTTTCAGTACGGCGCGCGCCATCGGTGAGTCGATGCTGATCCAGCCGAGTTTGGCGTCGGTTTCGTCGGGGCCGACGATGCGGTAGTGCAGCACTTCGCCGGTGTCGACGTTTTCGAGTTCGATGCGGGCACCGAAGAACACGGCGCGGCGATCGCCGGGTACGCCGTCGGCGACCTTGAGTGCGGGGATGCGTTTGCTGAGGTAGCGGGCACGGCGATCGATCTCGGCAAGTTGTTTCTTGCGGTAGATGTACTCGGCGTTTTCCGAGCGGTCGCCTTCGGCGGCGGCGGCGGTGATGGCTTTCACCACTTCCGGGCGCAGCACGTGCCACAGGTGATCGAGTTCGGCCTTCAGCCGCTCGAAACCTTCGCGGGTAATGATCGCGGTGGAGCCGGGGGAGGGTGGGCGCCAGCGACTCATTGCGGCCGCCCATTCATGGATTTTGCGGGGAAGGCAGACGGCATTGGATCAACGCTTGCCGCCGAAGATGCCGCCCAGCACGCCGCGCAGGATCTGCCGGCCGAGCTGGCTGCCGGCGGTGCGCACCATCTGCTTGCCCATGGTTTCGATCATGCCCTGGCGACGTTTGGTGCCGAACAGGGCGTCGTGCACGGCGCCGCTCCAGCCGCTTGCTTCGGCGTCTTTTGCCGCGCCCTTGGCGGGAGCGTCGGCGGCGACCTTGCTGGCGTCGGCGGCCTTGTCCTCGGCGCGTTTGATCAGCATTTCCGCGGCCGATTCGCGATTCACCGTGGTGTCGTATTTTGCGCCGACGGGCGAGCGTTGGCGGATGGTGGCGCGCTCGGCGTCGGTGATCGCACCGATGCGGCAGCAGGGCGTGGTCACCAGCACCTGCTCGACCGGTGTCGGTACGCCGCCGTTGGCAAGTGTGGAAGCCAGCGCTTCGCCAACGGCCAACTTGATGATCGCTTCGGTGACGTCGAGCTTCGGATTGACGACGAAGGTTTCCGCCGCCGCCTTGACCGCCTTCTGGTCGCGCGGGGTGAACGCGCGCAAGGCATGCTGGATACGGTTGCCGAGCTGGCCCAGGATGTTGCCGGGCACGTCGTCCGGGTTCTGCGAACAGAAGTACACGCCGACGCCCTTGGAGCGGATCAGCCGCACCACCTGTTCCACCCGCTGCAGCAGGCCGGGCGAGGCATCGTCGAACAACAGGTGTGCCTCGTCGAAGAAGAACACCATCTTCGGCTGGTCGAGGTCGCCGACTTCGGGCAACTGCTCGAACAGTTCGGACAGCAGCCACAGCAGGAAGGTGGAATACAGTCGCGGCTTCATGATCAGCTGGTCGGCGGCGAGCACGTTGATGATGCCGCGCCCGCTCATGTCCTGGCGCATCAGGTCGGCCAGTTCCAGTGCCGGCTCCCCGAAGAACTGGTCGGCGCCATCGCTTTCGAGTTTCAGCAGCGCGCGCTGGATCGCCGCGATGCTCTGCGTGCTGATCAGCCCGTACTGGGTGGACAGCGCCTTGGCGTTTTCGGCGGCATAAGTGAGCAGGGCGCGCAGGTCGGCGAGGTCCAACAGCAGCCAGCCCTGGTCGTCGGCGGCCTTGAATACCACTTCCAGCACGCCTTCCTGGGTGTCGTTCAATTCCAGCACGCGGCCGAGCAGGGTGGGGCCCATCTCGCTGATGGTGGCGCGCACCGGGTGGCCCAGCTTGCCGTAGATATCCCAGAACACCACTGGATTGGCCTGTGCTTTCCAGTCGGTCAGCTTGAGTTTGTCCAGCCGCGCCTTGAGCTTGTCGCCCGGCTCGTTCGCGGCCATTGCCAGGCCGGCCAGATCGCCCTTGGCGTCGGCCAGGAAGCAGGGCACGCCCAGCCGCGAGAAGCCTTCGGCCAGCACCATCAGCGAGACGGATTTTCCGGTGCCGGTGGCGCCGGCGATCATGCCGTGGCGGTTGCCGTAGTGCGGGTCCAGGCTGACGCTGGTGCTGTCGTTGCGGCCGATCAGGATGTCAGTCATGGCGTTCCGTCCGTTGGGAGTCGAGCGATTGTAGCCAAGACGTCGGCGTCGTCGCGTCATGCCGTCATTGCGTTGAGTCGCGTTGCCGCGCCAGCTATGGTGGGTCTTTTTTCAGGTGAAGTTCGTGATGGTGTTGTGTCCCGCGATTCGTTTCATGCGCCTGGTTCCGCTCGCCGTGGCGTTCGTCCTGCTCAGTGCCTGCAGCAGTAGCGGTGGCACCCGCCCGTCGGCATCGGTGAATGCCCTTTACAGTCAGCTTGACGAGGCCAGCAAGGGGTACGAAACCGCCTTGCAGCAATCCCGTGAAGGCGACCTGCAGGCATCCCAGTCGACGTTGACCCGTTCGCTGGACCAACTGAAGAAAACAGCGGCGCTTTGTGGCAACACGCCGGGTTGCGACCCGCAGCGCTTCTTCTCGGTGTTCGACCACATGTTGCGCTTGAAGGATGGCGATTTCGGCGGCGACCAGGATCTGAACGGCGACATCGACGCATCGCAGGCGGCGCTGGCCGCGGGCAAGACCGGTGCGGCCAGCCTGCCGCAGGCGCAGCGCAGCGTCACCCTGCTGCACGGACAGAAACTGTCCCAGCTGATTGCGATGAACGGGCCGGTCAAGGCCGCGCTGGAAATGTGGCTGACCCAGTGGCGGCCGCAGTTGATGAATGCCTACGTCAACTACGAATACCTGCGCTTCGAGATGTGGCCACAGTACGAGAAGGCGGATCTGCCCGAAGCACTGCTGTTCGGCATGCTGGCGAAGGAATCCGGCGGCAAGGTGCATGCGGTGTCGCGTTCGGGTGCGGCCGGGCCGTTGCAGTTCATGTATGCCACCGGCATGCGGTTCGGCCTGGGCATCAACAATGGCTTTGACACGCGCTTCGATCCGTCGGCGTCGGCCCGCGCCAATGCCGAATACCTCAACGAGCAGTTGCGCAAGTTCAACGACAATCTCGAACTCACCATTAGCGCCTACAACACCGGCGAGGGGCGCATGGGCCGGCTGGTTGGCAGCGATACGTCGGTGAGCTTCTACGATCCGCGCATCTATAACGCGCTTCCCCAGGAAACCCGCGACTACGTGCCTTCGGTGCTGGCGGCGGCGTGGCTGTTCCAGCATCCGGAAAGCTACAACCTGCACTTTCCGAAGATCGACGGCGCGCCCGGTTCGGTCATCCTGAAACGGCCGGCATCATTGTCCGAACTGACCGTGTGCCTGGGATCGGCCGGCGGCATGAGCGACGGCTGGTTCCGCACATTGCGCAATCTAAACCCGAAGCTGGATCCGCAAGTAGCCCAGCCGGCGGGTGCGCGGCTGGCACTGCCGAAGCGGCTTGAGGGCGTCTACGCGTCGCGCTGCGTCGATGGCCCGTGGCCGATCCTGGCCGCCGATCTTCATCACGCTGCCGTCCCTGTGGTGACTGCACCGGTAGCACCGCCGGTGGCGGCGAGCGCCAGTCACTACAAGGTGCGCCGTGGCGATTCGCTGATCAGCATCGTGCGCAAGCTGCGTTGCTCAAGCGTGCAGGAAGTGTCCGAGATGAATGACCTCAAGCATCATCGGATTCGCGCCGGACAGGTGTTGAAGTTGCCGGCGTGCCACTGAGAGGCTGTGAAGAACTGCTTTCGCTTCCCCTGCGTAGCGGGGGAAGCTGCCCAAAGGGCTGATGGGGGCGCTTTTCGCCGTAAAAAGCACGATCAAGAGCGCCCCCATCCGCCTTTACGTGCCGCTCCTGCGGCACGCCCTTCGGGCCGGCTTCGCCGTTCGCTCCGGCATCGGGCAACTGCTCCTGCGTTGCCTCAACTCAGGCATCCATGCCTTCGCCATGCCTCCGCAGTGGCACCTTCCCCCGCTTCGCAGGGGAAGGAAAAACTGGGCTCCACGCCAGTCCGCTGACTATTCGCAGCCCCTGGGTGTTTTTGCCGGCTAATGCTGCGAATCCAGGATCCCGGCCGGCTGCCGATCGAACCGGCTGCAATCAGGCAGCGGCGGTGTTGTTCATCCAGCTTTTGACGGTGTTGCCGCTGCTGTGGACTTCCTTCAGCTCACGCAGCAACTGCATCAGCTGCCGGTGTTGCGGTTGCAGGCTGGTGTGCGGCGAATTCTTGGTTTCGTGGTAGGCCACCGCAAGCCATAACGCGATGCCGCGCAACACCACTTCGGGGTTGTTCGAGCAGGCGCGTTCATAGCCGGCGTCGGTGCCCTGGCCCCAAGGCAGGTAGCGCGCTTCGGGCGCGGTGCCATATAGATGGGGGAAGTCGCTGCGTGACGCCTGGCCGATCTCGCGCAGGGCAAGCAGGCTCAGCCGCTCGCGATTGCGCTTGGGCAAGGCCCGGATGCTGCGCTCGATATCGCGAAATTGGCGGCCAAGCTGGCGCGCCCGCATCATCGCGAAAAATGGAGTGAGTAATTGCATGGGGCCCCCTCGACGCTGGAATTCGGCAGCACGTGAGACGTGCGGCGAAGTGGCGAGCGTAGCGAAGCGATCCCGGCAATTGCGCCTAGAGCGTCACAAAATGACGCATGACGTCAGTTATGCCGGTGACTGGCGTTGCGCCGGGTGGCGTCAGCGGTGACCGAGCCGCTGCCCCACCATTACGGCCTGTTGCGGCTGCAGCGCGTCCAGGGTCGGGCCTTTCGGCAGCAGCACGATTACGGTGGAGCCCATGTTGAAGCGGGCCATTTCGGCGAAGCGCTCCAGCGTGATGTTCTGGCCGGTGAATGATTTGCGCCCGATTGCCGACGCGTACGGCGGGATCACCAGGCCGTCCCACACCGTCGCCACGGACGAGACCAGAATCGCGCCGACCATGACCACCACGAAAGGACCGTGCTCGCCATCGAAGTGGCACACCAGCCGCTCGTTGCGCGCAAACACGCGGGGGATCGCTTCCACCGCGAACGGCGCCACGCTGAAGATGCGGCCGGGTACGTGCACGGTTTCCCGCAGCGTGCCCTTCAGCGGCATGTGCACCCGGTGGTAATCGCGCGGCGACAGGTAGACGGTGGCGAAGCTGCCGTCGCGGTAGGGCTTGGCATCGTCCGCGCTGCCCAGCAACTCGGCGACGGTGTAATCCTGCCCCTTGGCCTGGAAGATGCGCCCGTCGACGATGGCGCCGGCCTGGCTGATGCGGCCGTCCGCCGGCGACAGCAGCGCATCGGGATCCGCGTCGGCGCGGCGCGCATCGGGGCGCAACTTGCGGGTGAAGAAGGCATTGAAGTGCTGGTAGGCCAGCGCGTCGGGTTGCGCCGCTTCAGCCATGTTGACGTTGTAGCGGCGCACGATCTGGCTGATCAGGAAATTCTTCCACGGCGCGAAGGTCCAGCGCGTAGCCCAGTAGACCACTCGCGACAGCGCGCGGTGCGGCAGGATGTACTGCAGGAATACGTTGAAAGTCATCGGGGAAGTATACGGGCAGGGGCCGCTGGCGGAACCTGATCGATGCCTGCCGCTATACTTCCCGGTCCCTCTCCCGAAGCCGCCATCGTGACCACCGAACTCGCCTCCATCATCGACTTCATCCGTTATGGGGCCAGCCGGTTTGCCGCCGCCGGGCTCACCTTCGGTCACAGCCACGACAATCCGATCGACGAGGCCACCCATCTGGTGCTGGCCAGCCTGCATCTGCCGCCGGATATTCCGCCGGCCTATGGCGCGGGCCGGCTCACCACGGCCGAGCGCGAGAAGGTGTTGGCGCTGATCGAGCGCCGTGTCAGCGAACGTCTGCCGGTGGCCTACCTGGTGGGCGAGACCTGGTTTGCGGGGCTGAAGTTCAAGAGCGATCGTCGTGCGCTGGTACCGCGTTCACCGATCGCCGAATTGATCGAGTCGGGCTTCGCACCATGGCTGGACGAGCGTCCGGTGGAGCGCGCGCTGGACCTGTGCACCGGCTCGGGCTGCATCGGCATCGCCATGGCCGAATACAACCCCGACTGGCAGGTGGACATCGTCGACATCAGCGACGAGGCGCTGTCGCTGGCCCGCGAGAACATCGTCTTCCAGCATCTGGAGGGTCGCGTCAACGCGATCCAGTCCGACCTGTTCGCCGGCGTGGCGGGGCAGCGCTACGACCTGATCGTGTCCAATCCGCCCTATGTCACCGAGGACGAGTACGCCGCGTTGCCGGGCGAGTACGCGCACGAGCCCAAACTCGGCCTCACCTCCGGTGCGGACGGGCTGGACCTGTGCCTGCGCATGCTGGACGAGGCGGCCGATCACCTCACCGACGACGGCCTGCTGATCGTCGAGGTGGGCGAGAGCGAGCAGGCGCTGGCGGCGTTGCTGCCGCAGGTGCCGTTCGTGTGGATCGAGTTCAAGGTCGGCCAGATGGGCATTTTCGCGCTGGAGCGGCGCGACCTGGTGGAGTACGCCGACGCGATTCATGCCGTAGCCGCAGCACGACATGCATGATGGTTATTTCCGCGCGGACGGCACGTGTGAAATGATGGCAAGTTGATTTTCCCGGTGCACCCGCCGGTTCCCGACGGGTGACCGACCTTTCGAGGCAGTCGCGACCGTGTCCAGCAATGCGTTTGGCAAGCTCCTTACCGTAACCACCTTTGGCGAAAGCCATGGGCCGGCGATCGGTTGCGTGGTCGATGGTTGCCCGCCCGGGCTGACGCTGGATGCGGAGGAGTTCCGCCACGACCTGGAGCGCCGCGCCACCGGCCGCAGCCGCTACACCTCGCAGCGGCACGAAGCCGATGAGGTGGAAATCCTCTCCGGCGTCTACGAGGGTCGCACCACCGGCACGCCGATCGCGCTGCTGATCCGCAACACCAACCAGCGCAGCAAGGACTACGGCGACATCGTGCAGACCTTCCGCCCGGGTCATGCCGATTACACCTACTGGCAGAAGTACGGCATCCGCGATCCGCGCGGCGGCGGCCGCTCGTCGGCACGCGAAACCACCATGCGCGTAGCCGCTGGCGTGATCGCCAAGAAATGGCTGGCCGAGCATCATGGCGTGCGCGTGCGCGGCTACATGGGTCAGATCGGCGACATCACGCCCGACGCGTTCGACTGGGACGCGGTCGAACAGAATCCGTTCTTCTGGCCCGCCGCCGATCAGGTGCCGGCGCTGGAAACCTATATCAATGCGCTGCGCAAATCCGGCGACTCTGTCGGCGCGCGCGTCAACGTGGTCGCCGACGGCGTGCCGCCGGGCTGGGGCGAGCCGATCTACGGCAAGCTCGATGGCGAGCTTGCCTCAGCGCTGATGTCGATCAACGCGGTCAAGGGCGTGGAGATCGGCGACGGCTTTGCCGCGGTCAGCCAGCACGGCAGCGAGCATCGCGACGAAATGAGCCTGGACGGCTTTGCGTCCAATCACGCCGGCGGCATCCTGGGCGGCATCAGCAGCGGCCAGCCGGTGACGGCGTCGATCGTGCTGAAACCCACCTCCAGCATCCTGGTCCCGGGCCACAGCGTGAACCTGGCCGGCGAGCCGACCGAGGTCGTCACCAAGGGGCGCCACGATCCCTGCGTGGGCATCCGCGCCACGCCGATCGCCGAGGCGATGGTGGCGCTGGTGCTGATGGACCAGGCGCTGCGCCACCGCGCGCAGTGCGGCGATGTGGGCGTGGTCGAGCCGCGCATCACCTCATGATGGTGAGGGGATACGCATGACGGCCAGGCCACGCGTGTGGGTTTCGCGCCCCACGTTTCCCGATATCGTCGCCCGCCTCGACCCGTATTTCGATGTCGTGGCGGAGCCGCGGGAGGTGATGTTTTCACCGGCCGAGCTGGCGACGAAGATCGCCGATTGCGATGCCGTCATCGTCGGCCTCAAGGAGCGCATCGGCGCCGCCGAGGTGGCCAAGGCCCCGCGTTTGCGTATCGTCGCGAACCTGGGCGTGGGCTACGACAATCTGGATCTCGCCGCACTCACGGCTGCCGGCGTCGCCGCTTCCAACACGGCGGGCGCGCTGGATGAAAGCGTGGCCGATTTCACCTGGGCGATGCTGCTGGGCGCTGCCCGCCGCATCGGCGAGGCCGAGCGCTGGTTGCGCGCCGGGCAGTGGCACGGCACCCGTTTCACCGACTGGCTGGGCATCGACGTGCGCGGCCGCACGCTGGGCATCCTGGGCATGGGCCGGATCGGCCAGGCGGTGGCGCGGCGCGCCGTCGGCTTCGGCATGCAGGTGATCTATCACAACCGTTCGCGGGTGCCGCAGGCGCTGGAAAGCGAGTGCCGGGCGCGCTGGGTGGACAAGGACGAGCTGCTGCGCACCTCCGATTTCCTGGTGCTGGCGTTGCCGCTGACGCCCGAAAGCCGGCATGCGATCGGCGCTGCCGAACTGGCGCGGATGAAACCGACCGCGGTGCTGGTGAACATCGCCCGCGGCGGCATCGTCGACGACGCGGCCCTGGCCGAGGCGCTGGCGCAAGGTCGGCTCGCCGCGGCGGCGCTGGACGTGTTCGAGGGCGAGCCGGTGGTGAATCCAAAACTGCTGGAACTCGACAACGTGTTGCTCAGCCCGCACATTGCCAGCGCCAGCCTCGATGCGCGCCGCGGCATGACCACGATGGCGGTCGACAATGTGGTGGCGTTGTTCGGACACGGTCCGCACGCCGGCCATCCGCCCACGATTCTCAACCCCGAGGTGCTGGCCGCGGCCAGCCCGACCACCCACCCCTGAGCCAAGAACAGCATCCATGAGCAAGAAGAGCAGTTACAAGGTAGCAATGGTCGGCGCCACCGGCGCCGTGGGCGAAACCGTGCTGGCGATCCTCGCCGAGCGTGATTTCCCGATCAGCGAGCTGGTGCCGTTGGCCAGCGAACGCACCGCCGGCAGCGAGGTCACGTTTGCTGGCAAGAAGATCGTGGTGAAAAACCTGGCCGACTACGATTTCGAAGGCGTGGACATCGCGTTCTTCTCGGCCGGCGGCTCGGTCAGCAAGGCGCACGCCCCGCGCGCGGCCGCGGCCGGTGCGGTGGTGATCGACAACACTTCGGAGTTCCGCTACCAGGACGACATCCCGCTGGTGATCAGCGAGGTCAACCCGCACGCCATCGCCGAGTACACCAACCACGGCATCATCGCCAACCCGAACTGTTCCACCATGCAGATGCTGGTGGCGCTGGCGCCGATCCACCACGACGTCGGCATCGAGCGGATCAACGTGGCCACCTACCAGTCGGTTTCGGGCGCGGGCCGCTCGGGCATGGACGAACTGGGCAAGCAGACGGCGGCGCTGCTGAATTTCCAGAGCGCGGAACCGGAGAAGTTTCCCAAGCAGATCGCGTTCAACGTGATCCCGCACATTGACGACTTCCAGCCCAACGGCTACACCAAGGAAGAGATGAAGCTGGTGTGGGAGACCCGCAAGATCCTGGAAGACGACACCATCCAGGTGAACCCGACCGCCGTGCGCGTGCCGGTGTTCTACGGCCACGCCGAGGCGGTGCACATCGAAACACGGGTCAAGATCAGCGCCGAGCGCGCTCGCGAACTGCTGGAGCAGGCGCCGGGCGTGGTGGTGCGCGATCAGCGCGAGGCGGGCGGGTATCCCACGCCGGTCAGCGACGCGGCCGGTACCGACCCGGTGTTCGTGGGTCGTATCCGCGAAGACATCTCGCACGAGCGTGGCCTGGACATGTGGGTGGTGTCGGACAATATCCGCAAGGGTGCCGCACTCAACGCGGTGCAGATTGCCGAACTGCTGATCGCCGACTACCTGTAAGCGCGCCACCTCAGGTTTGCCCACCGTGAACTGCGAACAAGCGGATTCGCGGTGGGCATTCTGCTTTTTGCAGGGCGCCGATAAACCGCGGTCCCGGGCAAATCCCCAGCTTCCTGCAGTACGCGCCGCCGCCATGACCGGGCCGCGAAACCGGTGCGGGCGGTGGCGAAGGGCTTCGTCACCGGTACTTCCGGTAACGTCGCGCCACGGCATGGGCGAGAACGCGCAACAGAAATGTGTCGCAAGTATTCGACCTGCCTATTGTTGATTGGCCAGTTTGTAACTTAAAGTGGCATGCGTTTCGAGAAGCCGCCGGTTTTGGCGGCCATATGAAAGTGCCAGGTTTGTTCGGGGGAACACGTGATGAATCGTTCGTTGAAGTGGTCGGTGCTGATGGCGCTGGCCCTGGGCAGCAGCCAGGTCATGGCGCAAGGCAGTGGGCAGGCCGGTGCGCTGGATCTCGGCCAGATCCAGGTCAAGTCGGCCCTCGGCCAGCCCTTGCTGGCGGAAATCCCGGTGCATTCGAGCCATCCGGCCGACCTGCACAACCTCAAGGTGCAACTGGCCTCGGGCGAGGATTTCGCGCGTGCCGGCATCGCCGGCGGTCGCACGACCTTGCCGCTCGAATTCAAGGTTGTCGACCTCGGCAACGGTCGCCAGGTGATTCGCATCACCAGCAGCACGGCGGTGGACGATCCCTACCTCGACCTGTTGCTGCAAGTCGATGGTGCCGCCGGCAAGAGCGTGCGCGAATACACGCTGCTGCTCGATCCACCCGGTTCGGTCGCCGCTGCACCGGCGTACACGCAAGCTCCGGCGCCGGCACCGCGGGCAGCGCCCGTGCATCGCGCGGCACCGGCAGCCGCTGCACCCGCCGCTGCGCCCGCACCCCGTGCGAACGCGGCGGCCAATGGCAACTATGGTCCGGTTCAGCGGGGCCAGACCTTGTCGACGATCGCGCGCAGCGCCGTGCCCGACGCCGATGTGCACCAGGTCATGCTGGCATTCAAGCGGGCCAATCCCGACGCTTTCTACCGCGACAACATCAATGCGCTGAAGAGCGGTGAGGTGTTGCGCGTGCCCACGCGCGAGGAGATCCAGTCGACCGAGCGTGCGGCTGCCGTCGCCGAAGTGCGTCGCGAAAACAGCGACTGGCGCGCCACCGCCGCCAGCACGCCGACCACCGTGGCCGATGCGGCCACGCGCGCCTCCACCAGCAGCGCGCCGGCTGCCAGTCAGGCGTCGTCGGCCGATCGTCTGGCGCTGGTTCCGGCCAGTGCCGGCAAGTCGTCATCGGGTGCCGACAAGGCCTCGGCGGCGCTCAAGCAGGATCTGTTGCGCAGCCAGGAAAGCATCGCCAACCTGCAGCAGCAAAGCGGCGACCTGAAGGATCAGCTCAAGGAGCTGGCCGACATCAACAGCAAGAACAAACGCTTGCTGGCACTGAAGGACAACCAGATCGCCGAGTTGCAGGCAAAGCTGGCCGCCGCCGGCCAGCCGGTGGCGGGCGCGCCGAAGAGCGCCGCCGTCGTTGCGGCGCCTGCCGCCGCGGCCACGACCAGTGCCGCGAGCAAGGCCGAACCCGCCGCCCTCGCACTGGCTGGCACCGCCGCTGCCCAGCCGACACCGGCACCTGTCGCCGCCGCATCCACGGCAACGACCACCGCAACCACCGCGGCGATGACGGCGCCGGCAAAGACCGAAGCCCCCGCCACGGCCAAACCGGCGGCGCAGCATCCTGCGCCCAAGCCGGCGTCGAAGGCGGCCGAGGCCGAGCAGCCCTGGTATATGCAGCAGGTGACGTGGCTCGCCGCGGGCGGCGTGGTCGTGCTGCTGCTGTTGCTGGCCTTGCTGGGTCGTCGCAAGAAAGCCGTGAAACTGCCGGCAGCGGCGGCATCGTCCTCGCTGGCCGACCGCTTTGCCGCGGCGCCTGCGGATGAATATGGCGGCGATGACGTTGACCAGAACGAATTGCTGGATCAGCTGGCCGAGCACCCGGATGACGTGAGCCTTCATCTGGAACTGGTGAGCCTGTACTACTCGCGCCGCGACGTGGAGCACTTCGAGGCGGCAGCGGAGGCGATGCATGCGCATATCGTCGATCCGCAGCAGGAGGAATGGCAGGACGTGGTGCACATGGGCGAGGATCTTTCGCCCGGTCATCCGTTGTTCGCCGCTCACGACGACATGTCCGCCGAAGATGAAACCCAGCTGCGTCCGGCATTCGATATCGACCACTACGGCGAAGAAACCGAGTTCGCGCCGGTTGCGCCGGCTTCGCCGAAAAAGGTGAGCGAGTACAACTTCAACTTCCAGCTCTCGCCGACACCTGCCTCGTCGGAGCCGCCGAAGGCGCCTTATACCGAAGCCCCGCCGGCGGATGAATTCGGGTCATTCCAATCGGAGGACGACATCCTGCCTCCGTCGCCCGCCGCCGAGTTCGAACCGCTGGACATCGGTGAACCGGTTGCCGAGGAACCTGCTTCCACCTGGAAGTTCGATGACGATGAAGTGGCTGCTCCGGCCGAGTCGCTCGATCACGATGCGGGTGCCGAGCCGGGCGAATTCAGTGACGATCCGGTCGACACCAAGCTCGATCTGGCCCGTGCCTACATGGACATGGGCGACGCCGATGGTGCCCGTGCCATGCTCGACGAAGTGCTGCGGGAAGGCACCCAGATGCAGCGCGACGTGGCGCAGCGGTTGTCCGACAGCCTGAGCTGAGCGGGGAATCGCGCTTGATGCAACGGGCCGGCTTGCCGGCCCGTTGTCGTTGGCGTACTGCTAATCTTTGTTGTTTTCTTTCCGGCTTACACGTCATGCGCATCGCCCTGGGCATCGAATACGACGGGACCGATTTCTTCGGCTGGCAACGGCTGAAGGAGGGTCCCAGCGTGCAGGGCCGACTGGAACAGGCGCTGTCGCGGGTGGCCGATCATCCGGTGGAAGTCAGCTGTGCCGGCCGCACCGACGCGGGCGTGCACGGGCGTTGTCAGGTGGTGCATTTCGATACGCCGGCGCAACGGGACATGCGCGGCTGGGTGCTGGGCAGTTGTTCCAACCTGCCGGACAGCATGGCGGTGCTGTGGGCGCAGCCGGTGGCGGACGATTTCCATGCGCGCTACGCCGCCCGCAGCCGGCGCTACCGTTACCGTATCCTCAACCGTCCCGTGCGCGCGGCGCTGGAGGCGCGCTACGTGACATGGGAGCGCTTGCCGCTGGATGCCGAGCGCATGCACCAGGCGGCACAGGCATTGCTGGGGCTGCACGATTTCAGCGCGTTCCGCGCGCTGTCCTGCCAGGCCAAACATCCCCATCGCACCGTGTTGTCGGTCGATGTGCGGCGCGATGGCGAATACGTCACGCTGGAGATCGAGGCGAACGGTTTCCTGCATCACATGGTGCGCAATATCGTGGGGTCGCTGCTGCTGGTTGGCCGTGGCGAGCGGGCGGTTGAATGGATGGCTGAACTGCTGGCTGGATGCGACCGGCAGGTCGCCGGTCCCACCGGCCCGGCGTCCGGCCTCACGTTTGTCGGGCCGCGCTACGAAGCCCGTTGGGGCCTGCCACCGGAGGTAAGCCAATGACCCGCATCAAATGTTGCGGCATGACCCGCGTCGAGGATGCGCTGCTGGCGGCTCGCCTGGGCGCCGATGCCATCGGCGTGGTGCTTACCGCGCGCAGCAAGCGCCGCGTGGCGCTGGATCAGGCCGCATCGATCGTGGCCGCCATGCCGGCCTTCGTCACCACGGTGGCGTTGTTCATGGACGACGACGCGGAGCTGGTGCGGCAGGTGCTTCACGACGTGCGTCCGGACCTGCTGCAATTCCATGGCGGCGAAACCGACGCCTGGTGCCAGCAGTTCGACCGGCCTTTCCTGAAGGCCGTGGCGATGGGCGAGGGTGCCGCGGCGTTGCCGGCATTGCAGGCTTACCCGCACGCCCGCGGCTTGCTGCTGGATGGTCACGGCGCGGGCGAGGCCGGTGGCAGCGGCAAGACCTTCGACTGGTCGTTGATTCCGGAAGAGCTGGCACCGAGGCTGATCCTGGCGGGCGGTCTGGTCCCGGAGAATGTCGGCATGGCCGTGCGTAAAGCGCGACCCTGGGCCGTCGATGTGGCCAGCGGCATCGAATCGGCGCCGGGCATCAAGGATGCCGCGCGGATGGCGGCGTTCATCGAAGCCGTTCGCGCTGCGGACGGCGCGCTGTAGCTTTCGCAACAACGCGTTGGAGCTTTCCCGCGGCGTGCCCCCTCTCCTTGCCCTCCTCCACCCACAAGGGGACTCCCTTCGGTCGCCGCAGGGGAGAGGGGAATTACGGCTTCTTTCGGTGCTGAGGCGCGGCGTTGGATGAGCTGCGCGCCGCTAAACGTGAAAGCCCGAAGCTACCGTAACCTCCTCTCCCCTGCGGGGAGAGGACCGAGGAGAGGGGCGGATGCTTGCGGGGAATTTCCCTCATCAGCCAGTTCGGCTCGCAGCCAGGCGGCCAATGCCGGTGCACGGCTGTCGTGCAATCGTTCGGGTACGGCCAGGATCCACGCGGCGGCGGTGGGCACGAATCCCCACGGCGCCAGCAGGCGCCCGGCGGCCAGTTCGTCGGTGACCAGCGGCGCGGGGACAATCGCCACGCCCAGACCGGCAACGGCTGCTTCCAGCAGGTAATAGAGATGAGGAAAGCCCTGGCCCGCCGGTGGCGGGACCGACAGATGGGCGGCCTGCGCCCAGTCGTGCGCCGCTTGTGGCCGCGACGCCGTATGCAGCAAGGGTTCGTCGAGCAGGCAGCTTGCGGGTTTTCCCTGCAAGGACGGCCAGCCGCCGTAGCGCGGGCTGACCACGGGGCCGACGGTTTCCGGCGCCAACACTTCCACCCGCCAGCCTTTGGGCCACGGTGGCGCGGCCAGCAACAGAGCGGCATCGAAGCCGTCGAGCGCGTGCGGCAGGGGTTCCTCCAGCGCCGACAGATGCAGGAAAAGATCGGGCAGGTCGCTGCCCAGCCGCTCCAGCCGCGGTATCACCCAGCGCGCCAACAGGCTGCCGGGGCAGCCCAGCACGAACGGTGCGCGGACGGCGTCGCGGCGAATGTCGTGGCAGGCGTCGCGGAGTTGACCCAGCGACATGGCGGTGGCATCACGCAGGCGCTGGCCCGCGGCGGTGAGGGCGATGCCGCGCCCTCGGCGTTGAAACAGGGGCAGGCCAAGCTCGGCCTCCAGCGCACGGATCTGCCGGCTCACCGCACCATGGGTGACGTGCAGTTCGTCGCCGGCGCGGCTCATGCTTTCCAGCCGCGCCGCCGCTTCGAAAGCGCGCAAGGCGTTCAACGAGGGCAGGTCGCGCAACATGTCGTGTGAGTTTTCCTGACGAGTAGTGGGCGATCTTATCGCTTTTTGCGGTGATGGCGCTGGGTTATGGTGGCCACTCTCCGTTGCTGACCACGAGCTTTCCGCATGCCTACCATCGACGACTTCCACGCCTGGCCCGACGAGCACGGCCGCTTCGGCAACTACGGTGGCAGCTACGTCGCCGAGACGCTGATGGCGCCGCTGGCCGAGTTGACCGAGGCCTACCTGCGCCTGCGCAAGGACCCCGAATTCATCGCCGAGCTCGACCGCGACCTGAAGTACTACGTCGGCCGGCCCAGCCCGATCTATCACGCCGAACGCCTGTCGCAGCACGTGGGCGGCGCACGCATCCTGCTCAAGCGCGAAGACTTGAACCACACCGGCGCGCACAAGATCAACAACACGGTCGGCCAGGCACTGGTCGCCAAACGCATGGGTAAACCGCGCATCATCGCCGAGACCGGCGCCGGCCAGCACGGCGTCGCCAGCGCCACGGTCGCCGCGCGACTGGGCCTGAAATGCGTGGTCTACATGGGTGCGGTGGATATCGAGCGGCAGAAGATGAACGTCTATCGCATGAAGCTGCTGGGCGCCGAGGTGGTGCCGGTGACGTCCGGCTCGAAGACGCTCAAGGACGCGCTGAACGAGGCCATGCGCGACTGGGTCACCAACGTGGCCGACACCTTCTACATGATCGGTACCGTGGCCGGCCCGCATCCATACCCGCTGATGGTGCGCGACTTCAATGCCATCGTGGGTCGCGAGGCGCGTGCGCAGATGTTGCAGGATTATGGCCGGCTGCCTGATGCGCTCACGGCCTGCGTCGGCGGCGGCTCCAATGCGATTGGCCTGTTCCACGAATTCCTCAACGATCGCGACGTGCGCATCGTGGGCGCCGAAGCGGCCGGCGACGGCATCGAAACGGGCCATCATGCGGCGTCGCTGGCGGCGGGCCGCCCCGGCGTGCTGCACGGCAATCGCACTTACGTGTTGTGCGACGACAACGGCCAGATCACCGAAACCCATTCGGTTTCCGCCGGCCTGGATTATCCCGGTGTCGGCCCCGAACACTCGTTCCTGAAAGACGCTGGTCGCGCCGAATACGTCGGTGTCACCGATGATGAAGCCTTGCAGGCATTCCATCTGCTGGCGCGCACCGAAGGCATTCTGGCCGCACTGGAATCCAGCCACGCGGTGGCGCAGGCGATCAAGCTGGCGCGCGAGTATCCGAAGGACGGCCTGATCCTGTGCAATCTGTCCGGCCGCGGCGACAAGGATGTGCATACGATCGCCGCGCGCGAAGGAGTGGAGGTATGAGTACGGGATTTGGGAGACGGGATTCGGGATTCGGCAAAAGCGGGCGATCCCGCTATGCATGTGTTCCGCGCAAGCCCATGGCTTTTGCCTTCTCGCCCGCAGCCATCCACATCTCATTCGAGTAATACGCCATGCCGAATCCCGTATCCCCCATCCCGAATCCCGGCTCCCGGCGCATCGATCGCCGCTTCGCGGCCCTGAAAGCCGCCAGCCGCACCGGCCTGATCCCCTTCGTCACCGCCGGTGATCCGTCGCCCGAGCACATGGTCACGCTGATGCATGCGTTGGTGGAGGGCGGGGCCGATCTGATCGAGCTGGGCGTGCCGTTTTCCGATCCGATGGCCGATGGCCTGGTGATCCAGCATGCCAGCGAGCGGGCGATCGCCAAGGGCGTCGGCATCGGTGAGGTGCTGGGCTGGGTGGCTGCGTTCCGCCAGCGCGATGCCCAGACGCCGATCGTGCTGATGGGTTACCTCAACCCGGTCGAGATCCACGGCTACGCGCGTTTCGCGCAGGAGGCGGTGCAGGCCGGCGTGGATGGCGTGTTGCTGGTCGATTGTCCGCTGGAGGAAGCAGCCGTATTGCAGCCGCTGCGCGATGCCGGCTTGCAGCAGATCCTGCTGGCGGCGCCGACGACCGCGCCGCAGCGGATGGTGCGGTTGTGCGAGGCGGCGGAGGGCTTCCTGTATTATGTGTCCTTTGCCGGGATCACCGGGGCAGGGCAGCTCAGCACGCACGACATCGCCGGGCGCGTGGCCGATGTCCGGGCGCAGGCCAAGGTACCGGTGGCGGTGGGTTTCGGCATACGCGATGCACAGAGCGCGAAGGAAATTGCGGCGTTTGCCGACGCGGTGGTGATCGGTAGCGCGCTGGTCGCGCGGTTGGCGGAAGCCACCGGGCCGGACGATATCGCCGGCCGGGCGAAGGATTTCCTGCAGCCGATCCGGGCAGCGCTGGACGCACACTGAGCGGTCATCTGGCCGTTTCAGGTCAGAAACGTTTGAGGTGTTTGCATGAACTGGTTGCAGAAAATCATGACCCCGCGCACGCGGCCCCAGAGCTCCACCGCCGGCAAGGGATCGGTGCCCGAGGGCGTGTGGGAGAAATGTGGTGGCTGCGGCGCCGTGTTGTACCGGCCCGAACTCGATCGCAACCTGATGGTGTGCCCCAAATGCGGCCATCACCATTACATCGCGGCACGCACGCGGTTGCGTGCGCTGCTGGATGAAGGCTCCGGGCAGGAGCTGTGGGCCAGCATGGAGCCCACCGATCCGCTGAAATTCCGCGATTCGAAAAAGTACCGCGACCGCATCATCGCCTCGCAGAAAAAGACCGGCGAGAAAGACGCGCTGCTGGCCATCAGTGGCAAGCTGAAAGGCCGCCCGTTGATGGCGGTGGCGTTCGAGTTTGCCTACATGGGCGGCTCGATGGGCTCGGTGGTGGGCGAGAAATTCACCCGCGCCGCGGAACGAGCGTTGGCCGACAAGAGCGCATTGGTGTGCTTCTCCGCCACCGGCGGCGCGCGCATGCAGGAGGCGCTGTTTTCGCTGATGCAGATGGCCAAGACCTCCGCCGCACTGGCGCGCCTGCGCGATGCCGGCGTGCCGTACATCAGCGTGCTGACCAACCCCACCACCGGCGGCGTTTCGGCCAGCCTGGCCTTGCTGGGCGACATCAACATCGGCGAACCGAAAGCGCTGATCGGCTTTGCCGGCCCGCGCGTGATCGAGCAGACCGTGCGCGAAACGTTGCCGGAGGGCTTCCAGCGTTCGGAGTTCCTGGTCGAGCACGGCGCCATCGACATGATCGTCGACCGCCGCGAGATGCGCGACAAGCTGGCCGACCTGCTTGGCATACTCGGGCGCGAACAACGCGCGGCCTGACCGCCAAGCTGTCGCCATGCGATGCCGCCTTCGGGCGGCATCGTCGTTTGCGCGAGCGGGTTTTCCACAGCGGTTGTGGAAGCAGGTCGGTAAAGCCTGTGGACAAGCCGCGGCCACGGCTTTTGCATCAGTCACTTGCTACGCATTGCGCAGTAATTGCGCAGCGGCTTTCCACGCGGCGGCGCCGGCGCGGTGCCAGTTTTCCACAGCGGTTGTGCGCCGCTTCTGTACAAGCCTGTGGACAACACCGACGCATCCTTTGCCGACAATCACTTGGCACGGCATGTCGATGTTTTGCCCAGTTCGCGATGGCGCATCGCGAAGTTCTCCACAGCGATTGTGGACCACCGTTGGCAAAGCCTGTGGACAACCAGGCTATGTGTCTGAGCGCAAAGGAACTGCCGACGGCGTGCGCAGTGGCTGACCAGGCGAAGGTTCAGACCAGTGATTGCATCACCCACAGCGACGAGGTGCCGAGCCCTCCGCCGATGGCGATGGCGGCGAGTACATCGCTGGGATAGTGCAGGCCGAGAATCACCCGCGAGGCGGCGACCAGCGCGGTGAAGCCCAGCAGCAGGGACGCCATCGGCGGATACCAGGCCAGCGCGACCACGGTGAAACTCACCGCCTGCAAGGTGTGCCCCGAGGGGAAACTGAACTCGTCCAGCGGCGGCACGTGCGCGATCACGCCGGGGCAGGAGCGGTAGGGCCGGGGCCGGCGCGTCCAGCGTTTCAGCAGACGGTACAACAGCAGCGCGGCCAGTCCGGTCACGGCCATGTGTGTGGCGGCGGTGAGGCCGTCGCGTCCACCGAACAGGGCCAGCACCGCCATCAGCGTGTACCAGAACACGCCGTCGCCAAGGCGGCTGATCGCGCCGAAGAACAAGCCGACCATGCGCCGGGCGCCCCAGCGGTTGGCCGCCACGCAGACGCGGCGATCCAGTGCAAAACGTGGCCCGAGCAAAAGCTCAGGCGTGGGCGATGGTGGCGGCGTGCTCATGCAGGTTCTCCTCGGCCATCTCGCGCAACAGGGTTTCGAAATCGCAGATCACGGCCTCGGGCGACAGGCCGGCCATGCCGACGTGGGCGGCACGGCCCATGTATCGGATCAGCGCCGGATTGCTGGCCAGCTTTACCGCCGCATCGATGAAGGCAGGTGCGTTGCCCGGCTCGATGCCATAGCCGTTGATGCCGTCGACCAGGTGTTCGCGCGCGGCACCCTGGGCATAGGCGACCACGGGCAGGCCGGCAGCCAGCGCCTCCAGGACCACGTTGCCGAAGGTTTCGCTGAGGCTG
Organism: Rhodanobacter fulvus Jip2; assembly: GCF_000264315.1. Taxonomy (GTDB): domain Bacteria; phylum Pseudomonadota; class Gammaproteobacteria; order Xanthomonadales; family Rhodanobacteraceae; genus Rhodanobacter; species Rhodanobacter fulvus. The sequence goes on along the minus strand of NZ_AJXU01000075.1, from coordinate 99,408 downwards.
GGGAAGGGAAACAGGTCGGCGCTGGCGTAGTGGCGTCCCAGCGCTTCGCCGCGCTGCACGCCGGCATGGATGAAGTCCGGGTGCGCCGCCATCAACGCGGCGCGAGCCGGGCCATCGCCGACCCATACGTAGCGTGCCTGTGGCAGCTGCTGCTGGATGGCGCGGAAGGCATCTATCGCCAGGTCGAGGTTCTTCTCCGGCGCGATGCGTCCCACGTAGAGGACCACGGGCGCGGACGCATCGGCGCCCCATGCGGCGCGCAGGCTGTCGTCGCGTCGGGAAGGGTGGAACAGCTGCGTGTCCACCGCCCGTCGCAACAGGCGCGCATTGGAGATGCCCATGTCGTGCAACTCCCGCACCAGCGCGTGGGTGGGCACCAGGGTGGCGGCCGCCCGTTGGTGAAAGCGGCACAGGTAAGCACGAACCCATGGCGTCAGCATGCCCACGCCGTAGTGTTCGGCGTAGCTGTCGAAGCGGGTGTGGAAACCGCTGCTCAGCGGAATGCCCAGGCGCCGCGCCGCGCGCATCGCCGACCAGCCAAGCGGGCCTTCGGTGGCGACGTAAACCGCGTCTGGCCGCTGCAGCTTCCAGTGCTGATTCAACGTGCGCCCGGCTGGCAGGCCGAAGCGCAAGCCGGGGTAGCGCGGTAGGGCGCCACCGCGCACCTCGAGTACATCGATGCCCGGTTCGTCCTGCTGCGGTCGCGCCTGGCGCGGGCGGATCAGGTCGACATCATGGCCGCGGGCCGCCAGGCCGGCGGCGAGGCTGTGGACGGTCAAGGCCACGCCGTTGATTTCCGGCGGATAGGTTTCGCTGACGATACCGATGCGCATGACATGCCCCGTGCTGGCTTGACCCAGCTTCGCGGGCCGGCGTTGCGTCGGCATGGCGGGTGCATGACATCACGGTGACGCCAGGCACGCGTGCGGTTTCTTTGGCGGCGACACTGCGCCTACACTGGCCGTTGTCATCACGCTTGGAGAATGAATGTGAAACGTATCCTGCTTGCGCTTGCCCTCACCGGACTGGTCGGTTCCGCGATGGCTGCCGATGCACCGGGTTTGCCCGTCACCAAGGCGCCCGCCGGTGCCGAGGTCTACATCATCTCCCCCAGTGACGGCGCCACCGTGGGCCAGGATGTCACCGTGCGCTTCGGCCTCAAGGGCATGGGCGTGGCACCGGCTGGCGTGGCCAAGGAGCACACCGGTCATCATCACCTGCTGGTCGACGTGACCGAGCTGCCCGCCGCCGGCAAGCCGATCCCGGCCGACACCCATCACATCCATTTCGGCGGCGGCCAGACCCAGACCACGTTGGAGCTGGCGCCGGGCACGCACACGCTGCAACTGGAACTGGGCGACCAGAACCACGTGCCGTTCGATCCGGCGCTGGTGTCGAAGAAGATCACCATCCACGTGAAGTAGCCATCGCGTCGGTTATCGGTGGCGGATCGGCTAAAATCGGTGGCTTCATTCCCACCTTGCCGACGCCACCGATGACCGTACGTACCCGCTTCGCTCCCAGCCCCACCGGTTTCCTGCATATCGGCGGCGCGCGTACCGCGCTGTACTGCTGGCTGGAATCGCGTCGTCGCGGTGGCGAATTCGTTTTGCGCATCGAGGACACCGATCGCGAGCGCTCCACCGACGCGGCGGTGCAGGCGATCCTCGATGCCATGCACTGGCTCGGCCTCGATGCGGACGACGGCCCGTACTACCAGACCCAGCGCCTCGATCGCTACAAGCAGGTAGCCGATGAACTGGTCGCCGCCGGCAAGGCCTATTACGCCTACGAGACCAAGACCGAGATCGAGGCGATGCGCGAGGCCGCCATGGCGGCGGGCGAGAAGCCGCGCTACAACGGCTACTACCGCGACCGCAACGAACCGCTGCGCGACGATCCGAACCGGGTGATCCGTTTCCGCAACCCCGCAGAGGGTTCGGTGGTGTTCGACGACAAGGTCAAGGGCCGCATCGAGTGGGCCAACAGCGAGCTGGACGATCTGGTGATCTTCCGCTCCGATGGCTGGCCTACCTACAACTTCGCCGTGGTGGTCGACGACATCGACATGGGCATCACCGAGGTGATCCGCGGCGACGACCACGTCAACAACACGCCGCGGCAGATCAACATCTACAAGGCGCTGGGTGCCAAGGTGCCGGAGTTCGCGCACCTGCCGATGATCCTGGACAAGGAAGGCAAGAAACTCTCCAAGCGCACCAGCGCGGTCAGCGTGATGGAATACCGCAGCGACGGTTTCCTGCCGCACGCGATCCTCAACTACCTGGTGCGGCTGGGCTGGTCGCACGGCGATCAGGAAATCTTCTCGCGCGAGGAAATGATCGCGCTGTTCGACATCGCCGACGTCAACAAGGCTGCCTCGCGCTTCGATACCGAGAAGCTGGCCTGGCTCAACCAGCATTACCTGAAAACCGACGAACCGCAGACGCTGGCGGCCGAGTTCGAATGGCATCTGGCGCATGCCGGCATCGACTTCAGCCAAGGCCCGGCACCGGCCGACGTGATCGTGGCGCTGCGCGACCGCGTGCACACGCTGAAGGAAATGGCCGAGCGCGCGAAGATCTGGTACGCGCCGATCGCCGAGTGGGATGAAAAGGCCGTCGCCAAACACCTGAAGAACGACTCGGCACCGGCAGTGCTGGACGCGGCAAAAGCGCTGCTGGCCGAATGCACCTGGCAGCCCGAGCCGATCCACGACGTGATCGCCGAGGTTGCCGCGCAACTCGAACTGGGCATGGGCAAGATCGCGCAGCCCTTGCGCGTGGCGATGACCGGCACCCAGGTGTCACCGTCGATCGAGCACACCATTTACCTCGCCGGCCGCGCCGAGGCGCTCAAGCGCATCGATGACGCGCTGGCGCTGGCGCGGGAGTAAGCGACGATCCAGATGGAGTTCGAGGGAATGCGCCCCCATCCGGCTGTCGCCACCTTCCCCCGCACGCGGGGGAAGGGATCACGCGTGGCAGCCCTCGGTGTTTCCTTCCCCCGCTTGCGGGGGAAGGTGCCGAAGGCGGATGGGGGCGCTCTCCGTTTTTCCAGGCAAACCCCATGAATGACCTGCTCGCGAAGGCATTGCAAGGCGTCGACCCCGATGCCCCTGGAGCCTTCTGGCAGATCTTTGCCAATCTGTTGCATTTGGTGCCGTGGGCAGCCATGTTCTGGTGGAACCTGCTTTTCATCGCCATCGGCGCCCTGTTGGGCCGCTGGCGGGGACGCACGGCGGAAGGCGTGGCGTGGGCGGCGGTGCTGGGTCCGATCGGCTGGCTGGTGATCCTGTTCAGGCATCGCCGGAAACAGCAGGTCATGCCGCCACCGCTGCCGCGCTGAACGCGCCGGCATTATGATCGACAACGAGGTGAATCAACGTGGCACACGAAGGCGCCGACATCCTGCACGCCCACCCGCATCATCACGATGCGAAGGGCTTCGTGCATGCGGTCGAAGCGGCCAGCCAGGCGCGTGGCCTGCGCCTGACGCCGCTGCGCAAGGAAGTGCTTGAGCTGATCGCCAGCGAGCGCAAGCCGATCAAGGCCTACGACCTGCTGGCCTTGCTGCGCGAGAAGCACGGCAATGCGGCGCCACCCACGGTCTACCGGGCGCTGGATTTTCTGCTCGAGAACGGCTTCATCCACAAGCTGGAATCGATCAACGCCTTCGTCTCCTGCCATCACCCCGACGAAGCCCATCAGGTTCCGTTCCTGATCTGCGATGTCTGCTCCAGCGCGCAGGAAGTCTGCGATGAACGCGTGGCAAGCCTCATCGAGGCCCAGGCCAGCGCCTTCGGTTTTCGTCCGCAGGCGCAAACGCTGGAAGTGCACGGCGTCTGCAAGCGCTGCCACAAGGCCTGACCCGCGCCCCCCGTTGTGGGAGCGCCTCCAGTCGCGATGCTCTTCCGCAGGCCCAAAAATGAAGTGGCGCTCAGTAATGTTATAAAGTAACATTCCAGCACAGGCAGAAGCGGCCATCTCCGGCGGCGCCCGGCAACGCGATGAATTCAGAACAAGCGAGCAAAACCCGGTGGTGGCGCATGGCCGACCGCGTCGGTGCGGTCGCATCGTTCCTGTGCGCGATCCATTGCGCGCTGCTGCCCTTCATGATCGCGGCCTTGCCTTTCCTCGGCATGGAATTCCTGGCGGACCATCGCTTCGAACGCGGCTTCGTGATGTTTGCCTGCGTGCTTGCGCTGCTGGTGCTGGTGCGTGGTTTCCGCCGGCACCGGTGGTCGCTGCCGTTGCTGCTGGCCGCGCCGGGGCTTGGCCTGCTGCTGCTCGGCGTGACGTATGCCGAGAGCTATTCCATCGTGCTGCACAGTGCGCTGGTGACCTGCGGTGGCTTGCTGCTGGCCGCGGCGCATTTCATCAACCTCCGCCGTGACCACCGGGGCGATGGCCATGTTCATGGTCCCCAGTGCGCGCACTGAGCGCCTGTGTTTCTTCGAGTTCCCGCGCGTGCGAAGGGTGATTGTGTAACGGCAGGCCCGCTTTCTAGCATGGGCGCATGAGTCACCCGCCTTCACACGATCACCGCCACGCGCACGATCACGATCACCCGCCTACCGTGACCACGGACCGTCGCGGAAAGCTGATGTGGGCGTTGTGTCTGACCGTGGCGATGACGGTGGTGGAAATTGTCGGCGGCTGGTGGTCCGGCTCGCTGGCCTTGCTGGCCGACGCCGGCCACATGACGGTGGATTCGCTGGCGCTGCTGCTGGCCTTCATCGGCGCGCGCATGGCAGTGCGTCCCGCCGATGCGCGACGCAGTTACGGCTATGGCCGGATCGAAGTGCTGGTTGGCTTCGTCAACGCGTTGAGCCAGTTCGCGCTGGTGGGCTGGATCGTCTACGAGGCCGTCGTTCGCCTGCGGCATCCGGCGCCGATCCTGTCGGGGTTGATGCTGGGCGTGGCGGTCGCCGGCTTGCTGGTCAACGCGGTGGTCCTGCGCACGCTGCACGGCCACGCGCACGATGACGTGAACATGGCCGGCGCAAGCCTGCACGTGCTGGGCGATCTGCTCGGCTCGCTGGCGGCGGTGGGTGCGGCGCTGGCCATACGCTGGTTCGGCTGGTTGTGGGCCGATCCCGCGTTGTCGCTGGTCGTGGCGGTGTTGCTGCTTGGCAGTGCCTGGCGGTTGCTGCGCCGCTCGTCGCACATTCTGCTGGAGGGCGTACCCGAGGGGCTGGATACCGCCGCCGTGGAAGCCGCCTTGCGCGAAGCCGACGATGCCATCTGTGATGTTCACCACCTGCATCTATGGCAACTGGCCTCGGGTTCGCGGATGGCCACCGTCCACGCCGAACTGCGCGAGGATGCCGACAGCGCCCAGGCAATGCGGGCGATCAACGACGTGCTGCGCGAGCGTTTCGGCGTGCAGCACGTTACCGTGCAGATCGACACCGGCGGTTGCCTCGACCGCCACGGTGGTTGCGCCGAACATGTACCGCACTAGAACCCGGCCGGGGCCTCACGGCTATGGCCTGGGTGGCCGCACTGCTATGATTCAAGCCTCCCCACGATACGCATCAAGGAGTTTCCATGGGCAAGGGTGATCGCAAGACGCGTCGCGGCAAGACCAACCGCGGCAGCTATGGCAACAGCCGCGCGCACGCCGCGCAGCCGGCAGTGGTCGGCGCCAAACCGACGGTGACCAAGCCGGCGGCGGCCAAGAAGGCAGCACCGAAGAAAAAGTCGGCCTGATCTCCACCTGACGAAAGCCCCACTCCGGTGGGGCTTTTTCGTTCGAGGCCGTGTCCGGTGGGTTTTCCCGACGCGCGCATCCGCATTTTCAACGCTTGCCGCACTGCGGCACACTGCGTATGATGCCGACCCAACGTATTAACGCGTTAGTACATTATGAAGCGTCGATCGCGGGATCCCGAGACACCCATCGCGTCCGCCGAGCTCAGTCTCTGCGAGGCGTTGCTGTCGTTGAAAAACGCCGAGGAGATGGCTGCTTTCCTGCGTGACCTGTGCACGCCGTCGGAGCTGGAAGTACTGGTCGATCGCTGGCGCGTGGTGCCGCACCTGCTTGAGGGTGTGTCGTATCGCGAAATCCATGAGCGCACCGCCGTCAGCATCACCACGATCGGGCGGGTGGCGCGTTATCTCAACCAGGGCAGTGGCGGCTATGTGGCCGCCGCCGCCCGTGCCGCACGGCGACGGGCGCAGAAGAGGACAGATGCATGAAGGAACGTGACCGATTGCGGATCGCGATGCAGAAATCGGGCCGGCTTACCGAGCCCGCGCTGGACTTGCTGCAGCGTTGCGGCCTGAGCTTCCGCCAGAGCCGCGACAAGCTGTTTTGTTTCGGCGAAGGCGAGCCGGTCGATTTGCTGCTGGTGCGCGACGACGACATCCCGTCGCTGATTGCCCAGGGCGTGTGCGACCTGGGCATCGTCGGGCGCAACGTGCTGAACGAATTCCAGCTCACCGCCGGTGAGGAAAGCCCGCCGCTGGCGGAATTGCGCCCGCTGGGTTTTGGCCGCTGCCGCTTGTCCATCGCGGTGCCGCAGGAGTTCGAATACCAGGGCCCGCAACATCTCGAAGGCACGCGCATCGCCACCTCGTACCCCGGGTTGCTGGCTGCGTGGTTGCGCGAGAAAGGCGTGAATGCCGGCGTGATGACGCTGGCCGGCTCGGTCGAGATCGCCCCGCGACTGGGTACTGCCGACGCGATCTGCGACCTGGTGCAGAGCGGCGGCACGCTGGTGGCCAACCAGTTGCGCGAGACGGACGTGCTGCTGGAAAGCGAGGCGGTACTGGCCGCCGCCGGCGCCCCGCCGGCCGACGAGCGCGGCGACATGCTGGAGCTGTTGCTGAAACGCCTCGACGGCGTGATCCAGGTGCGCGAGTCCCGCCTGCTGCTGTTGCAGACCTCGCGCCAGACCTTGGAGGCGGTCACCCGGCTGCTGCCGGGCGGCCCGCAGCCGACCCTGATGCCCGTGGCCGGCCAGCCCGACCAACTGATGCTGCAGGCGCTGTGCGCCGGCGAGGTCAGCTGGCGCCAGCTGGAGGAAATCAAGAAGGCCGGCGCGCGCGAGATGTTCGTGTTGCCGGTGGAAAAAATGTTGGCGTGAAATTGAAGCCGGATATTGAACGATGAAACAGCTGGACTGGAATCAACTGGACGAATCCGCACGGCGTGACGCGCTGGCGCGCCCCACGCAGTCACGCACTGACGACCTGAGCGGCGGCGTGGCGCGCATCGTCGCTGCCGTGCGCGAACGTGGCGACGATGCCTTGCGCGAATTCAGCGCCGCCTACGATGGTTGCACGCTGGACGCGCTGGAGGTGACCGAGGCCGAGTTTGCCGCGGCTGAAGCTGCGCTCGATCCCGTGCTGAAGGCGGCGATCGACGAGGCGGCTGCGCGCATCGAGCATTACCACCGCGCTACCGCGTCAAAGCCGGTCGCCGTGGAAACCGCGCCCGGCGTGCGACTGGAGCGCGTCGTGCGACCGATCAATCGAGTGGGCCTGTACGTGCCCGCCGGTACCGCACCACTGCCGTCCACCGCCTTGATGCTGGGCGTGCCGGCGCGTGTGGCCGGTTGCCGCAGCGTGGTGCTGTGCTCGCCGGCGCGTGCCGACGGCAACTGCGACGCGGCGGTGTTGTATGCCGCACGCGTCACCGGCGTGCACCGTGTATTCAAGATTGGCGGCGCGCAGGCGATCGCGGCGATGGCCTATGGCACCGACTCGGTGCCGCGCTGCGACAAGCTGTTCGGGCCGGGCAATGCCTGGGTCACCGAAGCCAAGCTGCAGGTGTCGGTGGATGCCAACGGCGCGTCGATCGACATGCCGGCCGGCCCTTCCGAAGTGCTGGTGATTGCCGACGAGCTGGCCAACCCGGTATTCGTCGCAGCCGACCTGTTGTCGCAGGCCGAGCACGGCGTCGATTCCCAGGTGATTCTGCTTACCCCGTCGAAGGCCATGATCGAGAAGGCCGCCAGCGAGGTCGAGAAGCAGTGCGCGGAGTTGCCGCGCAGCGAGATTGCAGTGAAGTCGCTGGCGCAGAGCCGCCTGATCCTGGTGGACTCGCTGGCGCAGGCGGTGGACGTGAGCAACCGCTACGCGCCGGAGCACCTCATCGTGCAGGTGCAGGACCCCCACGCGCTGCTCGATGGCATCGAATCGGCGGGCGCGGTTTTCCTGGGCGAATGGGCACCCGAATCGCTGGGCGATTACTGCAGCGGCAGCAACCACGTGCTGCCCACCTACGGTCATGCACGCAGCTACAGCGGCGTATCGGTATCGAGCTTCCAGAAGCAGATCACCGTGCAGGACGTCAGCGCGGCCGGGCTGCGCGCGATCGGTCCTTGCGCCGCCACGCTGGCGGCGGCCGAACAGCTGGAAGCCCACCGGCGCGCCGTGACCTTGCGGCTGGCCGCGCTGGACGCGCGCGAAACGACGGAAGCCTCGCCATGAGCGTGCTCGACCTGGCGCGGCCGGAGATCCGCGCGATGCAGCCGTATTCGTCGGCACGCATGGAAGCCAGTGGCGGGAAGGTTTTTCTCAACGCCAACGAATCGCCGTGGGCGTCAAACGGGGATGACCTCGGCTGCAATCGTTATCCCGATCCGCAGCCCGCGGCGCTGATCGATGCCTTGGCCGCGCTCTACGGCGTGCAGCGCGAACAGCTGCTGGTAGGCCGCGGCAGCGACGAGGCCATCGACCTGCTGGTGCGTGCGTTCTGCCGCGCGGGCGAGGATGCGATCCTGATCCAGCCGCCCACGTTCGGCATGTATGCGGTGTGCGCGCACATCCAGAACGCCGCCGTGATCGAGGTGGCGCTGGCCGCCGATTTCACGCTGGACGTGGACGCGGTGCTGGCGGCGGTGACGCCCGCGGTGAAGCTGGTTTTCATCTGCTCGCCGAACAACCCGACCGGCCAGACGGTGCCGCGTGCCGCGGTGGAACGACTGGTGCAGGCCCTGGCCGGCCGTGCCGTGCTGGTGGTGGACGAAGCCTACGTGGAGTTCGCGGAAGCGGGCAGCGTGGCCGATCTGATCGGCCAGTACGACAACCTCGCCATCCTGCGCACCTTGTCCAAGGCCTGGGCACTGGCCGGCGCGCGCGTGGGCACCTTGCTGGCACACGCCGACGTGATCGCCTTGCTGCGCCGGATCATGCCGCCGTACCCGTTGCCGTTGCCCTGCGTCGCGGCGGCGCTGGCCGCGTTGTCGGCGCCCTCGGTCGCGGCCGAACATATAGCGGTCATCGACGAACAGCGCGGCGTGATGCGCGCGGCGCTGGCGCAGGTCGCGGGCGTGCGCGAAGTACTGCCGTCGCAGGCGAATTTCCTGGCCGTGCGCTTCGATGACGCCGGCGCCGTCTACCAGCGCCTGCTGGCCGCCGGCATCGTGGTGCGCGACGTGCGCCGTTATCCCAACCTTGCCGATGCACTGCGCATCACCATCGGCACGCCGGCGGAAAACGCCCGCGTGCTGGCCATACTCCAGGGAGGTGCGGCATGAGCCGCAAGTTGCTTTTCGTCGATCGCGACGGATGTCTGATCGAGGAGCCCACCGACGAGCAGATCGACAGCTACGAGAAGCTCGCCTTGCTGCCGGGCGTGATCGCCGCGCTGCAGCGTTTCGTCGGCGCGGGCTACGAACTGGTGATGGTGACCAACCAGGATGGCCTGGGCACCGAGAGTTTTCCCGAGGCGCATTTCAGCGGCCCGCATGACTTGCTGTTGCGGATATTCGCGTCGCAGGGTGTGCGTTTCCACGAGGTGCTGATCGATCGCAGCTTTCCGCACGAAGGCCTGGATACGCGCAAGCCGGGTATCGGCCTGATGCGGCATTATCTCGCCGACGACAGCTGGAGCCGCGCGGCGTCGGCGATGGTCGGCGATCGCGAAACCGACCTGCAATTCGCCGCCAATCTGGGCGTACGCGGTTTCCGCGTGGGGCCGCAGGGCGTGAGCTGGCAGGAGCTGGCGCATCAGTTGCTGGATGCGCCGCGCACCGCCACGGTCACCCGCAACACCAAGGAAACCCGCATTACCGTCAGCGTGAACCTGGACAAGGTGGCCGAGCCGAAGGTGCATACCGGCCTGGGCTTCTTCGACCACATGCTGGAGCAGATCGGCAAGCACGGCGGTTTCGCGCTGGAACTGCGCTGCGACGGCGATACCCACATCGACGATCACCACACCATCGAGGATTCCGCGCTGGCGCTGGGGCAGGCCATGAAACAGGCGCTGGGCGACAAGCGCGGCATCGGCCGCTACGGCTTCACGCTGCCGATGGACGAGTCGCTGGTCAGCGCCGCGCTGGATCTTTCCGGGCGGCCGTACTTCGTGTTCGAGGGCAGTTTTCCGCGCGAGCGCGTGGGCGACATGGCAACCGAACTGGTGCCGCATTTCTTCCGCTCGCTGTGCGAAACGATGGGCGCGAACCTGCGCCTCACCGTGCAGGGCGAGAACGCGCATCACATGATCGAAGGCTGCTTCAAGGCAGTGGCGCGCACCCTGCGCCAGGCGATCCGTCGCGATGGCAACGAGCTTCCCAGCACCAAGGGCACGCTGTAATGAGCGTCGTGCTGGTCGATGCCGGCGGTACCAATATCGGCTCGGTACGCTACGCGCTGCAGCGACTGGGCGTGGATGCCGCCTTGACGGCGGACGCGGCGGCGATTCGGGCGGCGGACAAGGTGATCCTGCCCGGCGTGGGCGCTGCGGCGCCCGGCATGGCGCGGCTGCGCGAGCTGGGGCTGGTGGATCTGCTGCGCTCGCTGACCCAACCCGTGTTGGGCGTTTGTCTGGGCATGCAACTGCTGTGTGAACGTTCGGCCGAGGGCGACACCGAATGCCTGGGCCTGATTCCCGCGCCGGTGCTGCGCTTTGTCGAAGCGCCCGGCTTGCGCGTGCCGCACATGGGCTGGAACCGCCTGGAAACAACGCGGCGACATCCGCTGGTGGACAGCCTTGGCAGCGACGATCAGGCGTATTTCGTGCACAGCTATGCCGTGCCCGTAGGCGATTACACGCTGGCCACGGCCGATTACGGTGGCGCGTTTTCCGCCGTGATCGCGCGCGGAAATTTCCACGGCATGCAATTTCATCCCGAGCGTTCCGCCGCCGTGGGGGCGCGGCTGCTCGGCAATTTCCTCAAGCTATGACGGCGTTCTCATGACGAGTTTTGCGGTGATTCCCGCGATCGATCTGCGCGGCGGCCAGGTGGTGCGGCTGAAGCAGGGCGACTATGCGCAGCAGACCACCTACGCCGCCGATCCGCGCGAACTGGCCTGGAGTTATGCCGAGGCGGGCGCGGACTGGCTGCACCTGGTCGACCTCGACGGTGCCCGCTCGGGCAACCTCGACAACCTGGCGGTGATCCGTTCGATCGCCGCCAGCGGCATGCGCATCCAGGCCGGTGGCGGCGTGCGTGCGGAAGAAGATCTGCACCGCCTGTTCGATGCCGGCGTGCACCGCGTGGTACTGGGCAGCGTGGCCATTCGCGATCCCGAGCAGGTGGCGCGCTGGCTCGACAATCACGGCGCCGAACGGCTGGTGATCGCGCTGGACACGCGCCGCATCGGCGATCGCTGGGCCTTGCCCAGCGCCGGCTGGACCGAAGTGGAAACCCGCACGCTGGATGAACTGGCGCCCTGGTATGCCGAGCGCGGTGCGCGCCACCTGCTGTGCACCGATATCGATCGCGACGGCATGCTGGCCGGGTTCAATCTCGACCTGTACCGGCACCTCGGCGAAAGCGTGCCGCAACTGGCCTTGCAGGCGTCCGGTGGCGTGCGCTCGCTGGACGATATCCGTGCCGCCCGCGACGCCGGCGCGCGTGGCGTGATCTTGGGCCGCGCGCTGCTGGAAGGCCGTTTCACCCTGGCGGAAGCGCTGGCATGTTGAGCCGCCGGCTGATTCCCTGCCTGGACGTGCGCGACGGCAAGGTGGTCAAGGGCGTGCGGTTTCGCGATCACGTGGTGATGGGCGAAATCGTGGAGCTTGCGCTGCGCTACCGCGATGAAGGCGCCGACGAGCTGGTGTTCTACGACATCACCGCCAGCCCCGAAGGGCGCAGCGTGGATCGCGGCTGGGTCGAAAAAGTGGCGCGGGCGATCGACATCCCGTTCTGCGTGGCCGGCGGCATCCGCTCGGTCGACGACGCGCGCGCCGTGCTGCACGCGGGTGCCGACAAGATCTCGGTGAACTCGCCCGCGCTGGAACGGCCCGGATTGATCGACGAACTGGCCGCCGCGTTCGGCGTGCAGTGCGTGGTGGTCGGCATCGATTCGCTACGTGACGCCGACGGCGAATGGCGCGTGCGCCAGTACACCGGTGACCCCAGCAAAACCCAGGCGCTGGCGCGCCGCACGCTGGACTGGATGGCCGAGGCACAGCAGCGCGGCGCGGGCGAGATCGTGCTCAACTGCATGGGCAGCGACGGCGTGCGCCGCGGCTACGATCTGGAGCAACTGCAGGCCGCGCGTGCGATCTGCAGCGTGCCGTTGATCGCCTCCGGCGGCGCCGGTGAACCCGAACATTTCCGCGACGCTTTCGTCGAAGCCGACGTGGACGGCGCGCTGGCCGCCAGCGTGTTCCACTCCGGTGCGATCGCGATCCCCGCACTCAAACACTATCTGCACGAGCAGGGCGTCCCGGTACGCCTGTAGCACGAGGAATCACAGCGATGAGCGATACCACCGATACCAGCCGCCTCGATTGGTCCAAGGGCGAAGGCCTGTTGCCCGCCATCGTGCAGCACTGGTTGAGCGGCGAAGTGCTGATGCTCGGCTACATGAATGCCGACGCGCTGGCCGAAACGCAACGCAGCGGCCACGTCACCTTCTACAGCCGCAGCAAGCAGCGACTGTGGACCAAGGGCGAAGTCTCCGGCCACGTGCTCGACCTGAAATCGATCCGCATCGACTGCGATGCTGACACCTTGCTGATCCAGGCCGACCCGCACGGTCCCACCTGCCACGAAGGCACCTCAAGCTGCTTCGGTACTGGCGACGACGTGCGTCCGCCGCTGGGTTTCCTGGCCGAACTCGACGCCCTGGTCGCGCAACGCCACGCCGACCGCCCCGAAGGCAGCTACACCACGAAACTGTTCGACGGCGGCATCCGCCGCATCGCGCAGAAAGTGGGCGAAGAAGGCGTCGAGACCGCGCTGGCGGCGGTGGCGCAGGGCGATGAGGAGCTGCTGGGCGAGGCCGCGGATCTGGTGTTCCATCTCACCGTGGCGTTGCGCGCCCGGGGCTTGTCGCTGGCGGATGTGGCCAAGGTGCTGGTCGCGCGGCATCGCAAACCCTGAACGCGAGAAGTTGGTAGCCGCTCAGCCGCCGCAACCACCGCAACATATCGTGGGCAGCTGAACCACCTGGTCCGGTGCGATCGTCCAGCCCGTTCGCTGCATGACATCGATCAGATCCCCGATGGTCACGAACGACGAGATGCGCAGGGTCGAACCGCTGGGGTCGAGGTCCACAAGCGCATTCGAGTCGACATCGAACATGGCGTCTTCGACGGCTTCGAGTTGCGGGCGTGTGTCGGTAATGGCGATGTGGAATTCCATCGTTGTGTCTCGCTCATGAAATCCTTGGTTGGTTGGGCCGATCTTCATCGCGCCGGGAGGCCAGCGTCTTGATCCTGATCATGTTTAGCCGCGGGTGCGACGATTCGGCGCGGGAAGCTTGTCTCGTTCTTGACGAGCGTCAATGAGGGGGACGGGTCGGTACATCGACCATTCGCGCAACGCCCATGACGACGTCGCCCCGGGCTCCGGTGCGGCACTGCAGGCCTTTTGCAATACTACGTAGCGCGCAGCGGAAAGCTTTCGGCCCTGCGATCAACTCAAGAAAAGAAGATCCATGAACCCGATAGATTTTCATTCCCTGCTCGACCCCGGCACATCCGCAGAGCCGCCCGCGCCTGCAGCATTGAGTGGCCGTGAACTCCAGGAGTTGCTGAGTCCGTTCGATGCCGGGGAATTCGTGGATTCCTTTTTCTCGCGCACGTCGGTGAGCGTCAAAGGGCATCCCGGAAAATTCGACCATATTTTCGGTTGGGCGAGATTGAGGCAGGCGCTTGCGCGCGGGAAGGCGCTGGCCGGTACCAGCTACAACATAAAAGCGGCCTTCACGCGTGGTGAGGAGGCCGGAAGTTCACGGGGCATGATCGACGCGGACCATAACCAGGTCGCCGATTTGCTCAACGCAGGCGCGACGATCTGCATCACCGATATCCACCTGGCCGATCCCGTGCTTTGCCAATGGGCGCAAGCCGTCCGCGCGCAGCTCAATTTCAATGGTCTCGTGGGCGCCAATTGCTACATCTCGCCAGACGGCTCGGGCCTGCCCACGCATTACGACAAGCGGGTTGCCACCAGCATTCAGATCGCCGGCAGCAAGCGCTGGCGATTCTCCATGAAGTCGGCCAAGCCGTGGCCGCTCGAGAATGCCGTGTATCAACCCGGCATCAATGCGGATGTCGGCACGCTGCCCGAGCATATGGAGTTTGGCGAGGTGGAGCTCAATCCCGGCGACTTGCTCTGCCTTCCCGCCGGGGCCTGGCATTCGGCGCGTGGCGTGGGCTATTCGCTGGCGCTGAATGTCTATTTTTCGCCCCGTAATTTGCTTTTTGACCTCGGACCGCTACTTCAGCGCCTCTCGGTGTCGAGCGAGAAATGGCGAGGCGGGCCGCCTGCCACACTGGAGAAAGCCCGGGGAAGCATGCCGGACGCGGTATCTGCGTATATCAGCGAATGCCTGGACGAAATCAGCAAGGCGGCCGCCGAGCCCTGGCTGAAATCGCTGAAGCAGGAGCCGTTCACGGGATGGAAAGCGGCACCGCTGTTGCCGGTGCCGAAGATAGCGCCGGAGCAGCGATTCGGCGTGGCCGCGTCACTGCGTTTTGTCCAGGTGCAGGACGACATCGTCGTGCCGTGCGAGACCGGCGTGCTCAAGTTTCCCGTCGCCATGGGGCCGATATTCCAGCAGCTGTCGTCCCAGGTGGGGAGCTTCACCATTCCCGACGTGCTGACATGGCAGCGGGACCCGGGTGGTCCGGGGCGTGACGAGATGTTGTTCGCGCTGAAAATGTTGTACGAGCACGGCATCCTCAGGATGGAATAACCGCGCCATCAGGGCGCGCGACAAGCTACACCACTGGCCGACGGATAGGTCTCGCCGTTGCGCAGCGGCGACAGCCACGCGTCGTGCATGCCCTTCGTCCACCATTGCCAATGATCGCCCACGTAACGCGCGCCGTCGGCCGAGATGGCGATATGCAGGCGGTGGGTGTTTCCGTCGAGCGACAGCACGGCGGTGGTGCTGTCGGGGTAGCTGGCCTGCACTTTGCGGCCGTCTTCGCAGGTATAGGAAAGCACCGGCGTTGCCACGGCGCGGAATGGCGTGAGCGTATAGGTGGACGGCTTGCCACCGGCGCCGCACAGATGGCCGGTGAAGGCGGTTGAAACCTTTTCCCCGCCGATGGCCAGATCGATGAAGGCAGGGGATTCGCAATGCCCATCCTCGTAGACATTGCCGGAGACCCAGCGCATTTCGTTTTCCACGGCTGCGCCGGGTGCCAGCTGGATCGTCGACGGTGCGGGAGCGTTGGGCGCTTGGGCGATGATGTCCAGGGGCCGCTTGTCGGCGCCGGTCAGCACGGGCTGCGGTTGCGCGGGGAGGATGCAAGCGGCGGTTCCGCTGTTGCGCACGGTCAGCATGGTGCCGGAGTGGGACATGCCGTTGAACCGGCCGTCGCCACTGTCGACGCTGAAGACCAGTTGCGATGCACGGCATGTGTCGGCAGCGGCCGGGGGCGGGCTGGCGACCGGTGCGTGCGAGGAGCACGCCGCGATCGTGCACAGCGACAGCAAAACCGGCGCGGCGCGAAATGCCGTCGTTGATGCCGCAAGCTGCGTTTTCATGGGCGCACTCCGCTGAAATCAGCGGCTGAAGCTAGCACGCGTGGTCGTGGCGGCAGGTGAAGCGCGCGACGGTTCGGGAGGCGCGTCGTCGATCAGTGCGCGATGTTTGCCGGATCCGTCGATACGGTTGCCGGCGCGAATGGAACCTTCGCTCCGGGCTCGACGCCCTTGCGCCACAGATCCAGTTGCGCGGTGATGCCCTTGCCGACATCGAGCTGCGGCTCCGATGGCGTGAGCTTGTCCCGGCTTTCCCAGCCGGCGATGGTTTTGCTGGCGCGCTGGAAGGCGTCGGTGAACGTGTTGGTGTGGTTCAGCGCATCGACCAGCCAGGCCTTGCCGAAATAGGTGATGTCCGAATCACTGCCGCAGCCGAACGAGCTGCGGTCGCTGCGCGCGGCAGTGATGACCAGCGTGCCGTCGCCACGCAACGGCGGCACGAACCCGCCTGAGTAGCAGGCGTTCACCACCACGACTTTCCAGCGGAAGGCATGCTCGCGCAGGACGCCGGCGAGATCATTCGCACCGATCTGGTCGAGCGGTACCGGATCCATGTCGACCAGCAGGTAGTGGTCCTCGCTGCCGTGGCTGGTGACGTAAAGCATCAGGATGTCCTCCGGGTGCATCACGCGGGCGAGCCCGTCGAGCACCGCCTCGAGGTTGCTCCAGCTGGCCAGCGGACGCGTGTCGAGGGAGGCGGGATTGTTCTCCAGCACCAGCGTGTGGGTGGCGGCGCCGAAGCGGGCGGGAAACAGCCTGGCGGCGTATTCGACCTCGTTGCGAAAAACATCCTCACTGGCATCGCCGGCAAAAGCCACCAGATAGAGATTCGGCCTGCCGTCGATGCGCGGCGTCAATTGCGCCAGCGCGTTGCGTACCAATCGGGGTTGCGCATAGATGAGCTGTTCGGGTGACGGGCTGCCCGCGGGCCAGCGATCATCGGTGACCGCGTCCATTGCCATCGGTGCCGCGGCAACGGAAGCCGCCGACGTTGCATCAGGGACATGCGCGGCCGCCGCTGTGGGTGCGGCGGGCTGCCACCATGTGGTCAGCCAGACACCGGCGACGAAAGCGAGCAGGGCGATCAACAGCGGGCGCATGGTCGGCCTTCCGCGGGCAGTCAGAGCGCGATCGCGTCGAAATCGGCAAAGACCGGGTGGCGGGGCCGGGCTGGCGCCTCCAGTGGCGGACGCACCAGCCAGCCGGTCTGGAAACCCGCCTCCCGGGCGGCGTCGAGTTCCTCGACGATGTCGGAAAGAAACAGCGTGTGTTGCGGCTGTTCGTCGATCGCCGTCGCGATGCGGCGGTAGGATTCCGCTTCGCGCTTGGGTCCGGTTTCGGTATCGAAATAGCCGGCGAAAAGCGGCGTGAGATCGCCCGCTTCGCTATGCCTGAAAAACAGCTGTTGTGCCGGTACCGAGCCGGACGAATAGACGTACAGACGCAGGCCGTCGGCGCGCCATTGGCGCAGGCGGGCGGCCACTTCGGGATACATGTGGGCCACGT
This sequence comes from Rhodanobacter fulvus Jip2, assembly GCF_000264315.1. Classification (GTDB taxonomy): domain Bacteria; phylum Pseudomonadota; class Gammaproteobacteria; order Xanthomonadales; family Rhodanobacteraceae; genus Rhodanobacter; species Rhodanobacter fulvus. The sequence goes on along the minus strand of NZ_AJXU01000075.1, from coordinate 81,995 downwards.
AGTCGCCGGCTTCGTAGCCGGCCTTCCAGATCATGCCCTGCAACGCCTTCAGCGCGGTGGACTTGCGATCCTCGTCGATCCAGCGCAGCAGCAGTTCGATCACTTCCTGGCGACTGGCTTCGATGAAACCCGCCTCCTTCGCCGCTTCATGCAGCCAATGCTGCACCTCGGGCTGGTCGGCATGGGTTTCGACAAAGGCCGGCAAGCGCTTGCGGGCGTACGGAAACAGCACGTCGCGCACGAAGGTGATCGCGCTGGTGGTGCCTTCGATATCGGTGACGACGGCGCGGATTTCGATCATGGGAGGCGGGATTCGGAATTTGGGATTCGGGATTCGGGATTCGCAAGAGCCTCGCCTGCGACGGGTATCTACGAGGTGTGGACGAGGGGCGACATGCGGGGGAATCGGCTGGCCAGGTCGGTGCCGGTGAATTGGGCCACCCAGCCTTCCTTGTTGGTGAACAGGCGGATCGCCACGAAGTACGGCGATTCGCTCATGTCGAACCAGTGCGGGGTGCCGTCGGGTACGCCGATGAGGTCGCCTTTCTCGCACAGCACGTCGTAGACCTTGTCGTTGATGTGCAGGGTGAATTGCCCCGCACCAGCCACGAAAAAGCGCACCTCGTCCTCGCTGTGGGTGTGCTCGCTGAGGAATTTCTGGCGCAGCGTGGCGCGGTCGGGATGGTCGGGCGTGAGGCTGATCACGTCCACGCTCTGGTAACCCTTTTCCGCCATCAACCGGTCGATGTCGCCACGGTAGGCGGCGATCACTTCATCCTGGCTGGCGCCGGGCTCGATCGGCTGGCTTGCCTCCCAGCGCTCGAAACGCACGCCGACCTTGCCCAGCTCGCGGGCGATGGCGGCATGGTCGCGGTGCTCGGCCAGCGCCGCTTGCGGTTGTGCCTCGTCGAAAATGCGCAGCTGACTCATGATGACAATCTCCTCAGATCCATTTCGCATTCGAGCAGGAATTCGAGTGCTTCGAGATGGCGGCGGGCCTCGGCTATGTCGCGGCCCCAGGTGTAGATGCCGTGGCCGTCGATAAGGTACGCGTGCAAGGGTTTGCCGGCATCCAGCCAGGCATCCACCTGGGCCACCAGATCAGGCATGTGCTGGGTGTTGGGAAACACCGGAATTTCCAGCACGCTGTCGTGGCTGGTGTAGCCGCTGATGGCCTTCTGCAATTCCCAGCCCTGAAGCTGGATGGTGCCGCGCGCGGCGTAGAGTCGCGATGCCACGCTCTGGGTGCGCGAATGGGTATGCAGCACGGCGGTCATTTCCGGCCAGCGCCGGTAGACCTGCGTGTGCAGCGCGGTTTCGGCGCTGGGCCTGGCCGTGGTGCCCACCGCGTGGCCGTGCAGGTCGATCAGCATGATGTCATCGCGGCCGAGGTGGCCCTTGTCGCGGCCTGAGATGGTGATGGCCGCGTGTTCGTCGTCCACCCGCATCGAGAAATTGCTGCTGGTGGCCGGCGTCCAGCCAAGCGCCGCCAGTTGCCGCGCGGCATCGGCGATGGCGTCGGCGCGGCTGTCGAACAGGCTCTGGGACATCGTGGCGGGCAGCTGCTGGGTCATACGGTTTGGCCGTCCAAATCAATCGGCATCATACCACGGGCCCCTTCGCGCCAAGGGCGTAATGCGAGCCATTCGCGCAAGTCAGGAAGCGTTGAGGTAAATGGCGTGACACTTCCGCGATCCGGTGCAGGGTGCGCCGGTCACCTCGACGGAGACTCTGCCATGTCGAAAGAAAACGATATCGAATCGCGCCGCCACTTCCTGAAAATCGCAGCGGGCACCACCGCGGCTGCCGTGGTCATGGGCGGCTTGCCGCGTCTTGCACGCGCCGCCGATCTGCCGGCGGTGAGCCCCACTGATCCGACCGCCAAGGCGCTGGATTATGTGGAGGACGCGACCAAGTCGACCAATCCGAAGTACAAGGCCGGCGACGTGTGCCACAACTGCCAGTTCTATACGGCCACCAACACCACCGGCCGTGGACCTTGCCAGTTGTTCCCCGGCAAGTCGGTCAATGCGAAGGGCTGGTGCGTGTCGCACACGCCGAAGAAAGCCTGATCACATAGCTTCGTACAACGAAAGAGGCCGGCTCGAAGGAGCCGGCCTCTTTCGCATGCGCGCTTGTGGGCGGCGCAATCACGAACAGGGAATGGGGGCGGAGCCAGAGAAAGTGCTGCCCGACACGCCAGGTTGAGGAGCTGACCCTGCCTGACGTGCCGGGCGGCGATCCGGGGCCCACTGCCAAGTGATCAACCCGCGGATCGCCATGATACCCCCGCGTGAGCCCGTTGGGGCAATCTCGGGCGGGATTTTCCGGAAAAATATTTCGTTAAATTCATCTAAAACAGTCACTTGCATCGTAGTCCTGATGCAGTGCCCGATATTGGACGATGGTCGGCGCCAATCATGCGGCAGGCGCCACAATTGGACGAAATTTACGTCTTTTAGGCGCCGTTCCGCGCCATTTCCTGCTGATGAAGATGGCTGTGCCGGCGTCCATAGCCGAAATAGATCACCAGCCCGATCACCGTCCACAACACCATCAGCCCCCAGTTGTACCAGGCCATGGTGGCGAGCAGGGCGGCGCAGCTGAGAATGCCCAGGGAGCAGATCAGCGGCGCCCACGGCACCCGGAACGTGCGCGGCAATTCCGGCCGCGTGTGGCGCAGGATCCACACCCCCGCGCAAACCGCCATGAAGGCGATCAGGGTGCCCATCGAAACCAGGTCACCCAACACGTCCAGCGGGAAGATGGCGGCCAGCAGCGCGATGCCCGCGCCGGTGATCAGCGTATTGAGGTGTGGCGTGCGATAACGTGGATGGATGCGCGTGAACACCTTCGGCAGCATGCCGTCGCGGCCCATGATCATGAAGATGCGCGGCTGGGCGATGATCATCACCAGCACCACCGAAGCCAGGCCCAGCATCGCGCCCACTTCCACCAGCCAGCGCAGCCAGCCGAGCGCGGGGTGCCCCTGCAGCGCGGTCACCACTGGCTCGTTGGTGCCCAGCAGCGTGTAGGAACTGAGTCCGGTCATCACCGCGGCCATGGCGATATACAGCACCGTGCAGATGGCCAGCGAAGCGAGGATGCCGATCGGCAGGTCGCGTTGCGGGTTGCGCGATTCCTGCGCCGCCACCGACGTGGCCTCGAAACCGATGTAGGCAAAAAACACCATCGCCGCGCCACGCAGGACGCCGCCCCAGCCGTACTTGTAGTGACCTTGCGATTCGGGGATGAAAGGGTGCCAGTTGGACGGGTCGACGTAGCGCCAGCCCACCACGATCACCAGCGCGATCAGGCCCACCTTCAACACCACCATGGCCGCGTTGGCGAGGCTCGATTCGCGGATGCCGACGTAGCAGAGCCAGGTCAGCAACAACACCAGCACCACCGCAGGCAGGTTGAACAGCGCCCCCGTGGCGATCAGTTGATGGTCGGCGGTGAATGCCAGCGGCGCGTTGGTCAGCGCCGCCGGCAGGCTCAAGTCCATGCTGAAGGTGTGGCCGATATGGTCGAGCAGGCTCAGGAAATAACCCGTCCAGCTCACGGCTACCGCCGAGGCGGATACGCCGTATTCCAGCACCAGGTTCCAGCCGATGAACCACGCCACCAACTCGCCCAGGGTGGCGTACGCGTAGGAGTAGGCGCTGCCGGATACCGGGATGAGGGTGGCGAATTCGGCGTAGCACAGCGCGGTGAACGTGCTGCAGATGGCTGCCAGCAGAAACGACAGGATCACCGCCGGCCCCGCGTGATCGGCGGCTGCCTGGCCCGTGATCACGAAGATGCCGCCACCGATCACCGCGCCGATGCCCAGCGCCGTCAATCCGATCGGCCCCAGCGTGCGGCGCAGGGTGGGGCCGTTGGCATCGTCGGCATCGCTGAAATCGGTCTTGCGGGCGAGCAACTGTTTGAGCATGGCCACTTGTCGTCGGGAGCGGATGGTTGTTGCGCCGCGTGCGCGACACGTTGTGTGTGAGCGGCCTGCGCCGTGCCGGCCGCTGCGTCTCAGCGCGCGCCCTGGCGCAGCTTGCTGTGGCGGTAGCCGTAGAAGCCGTAGATCAGGAAGCCGATCACGATCCAGCTCACCAGCAGCGGCCAGCGCACCTCGAAAGCCTGCCAGAACAGGAACAGGCAGGCGGCCGCGCCCAGCGGACAGACCAGCCACGGCACCGGCACGCGGAACGCGCGCGGCAGCTCCGGCCGCGTGCGGCGCAGCACCAGTACGCCGATGCAGACGGTGGCGAAGGCTAGCAAGGTGCCCATCGACACCAGGTCGCCCAGCACATCGACCGGGAACAGGCCGGCCAGGATGCTGGCGATCACGCCGACCATGATGGTGCCCACGTAGGGCGTGCGGTGCTTCGTGTGCAGGCGGCCCAGTGCCTGCGGCAGCAAACCGTCGCGCGACATCGAATAGAAAATGCGCGGCTGGCCCATCAGCATCACCAGGATCACCGAGCTCAGGCCGGCCAGCGCCGCGAACACCACCAGGATCTTCAACGCGCCAAGGATGTAACTGGAGGGACTGCCGGCGGCGACGGTGCCGAGTACATAGTTGATCGCGGTGGCAACCGGCTCGGGCGTGTTGAGCATGCGGAACGGCGTGGTGCCGGTCATCACCGCGGCCATCGCCACGTACAGTACGGTGCACAGCAGCAGCGAGCCGAGGATGCCGATCGGCATGTCGCGCTGCGGGTTCTTCGCCTCGCCGGCGGCCGTGGAGACCGCGTCGAAACCGATATAGGCAAAGAACACCAGCGTGGCGCCGCGGTAGATGCCGCTCCAGCCGAACTTGGAGCCGCCCTCGTTGGCGGGGATGAACGGGTGCCACAGATCGGGGTTGATGTAGTTGAACATAACGATCAGGAACAGCAGGATCACCGACACCTTGATCGCCACGATGATCGCGTTGACCGTCGCCGACTGGGTGATGCCCATGTAGCACAGCCAGCTGATCGCGCCGACGATGATGATGGCCGGCAGATTGATCAGTGCGCCGGTGGTGACCAGCGTGTGGCCGCCTTCGGCAAACGTGAGCGGGGCCGAGGACAGCGCCGCCGGCAAGGTGAAATTCAGGCCGGTCATCGAGCTGAGCATGCGCAGCAGTTCGCCGAAGTAGCCCGACCAGGCCACCGCCACGGTGGATGCGGCGAACAGGTATTCCAGCACCAGTGCCCAGCCGACGAACCAGGCCACCACTTCGCCCAGGGTGGCGTAGGAATAGGAATAGGCGCTGCCGGAAACCGGCAGCATCGCGGCGAACTCCGCGTAGCACATGCCGGCCAGGCCGCAGGCCACGGCGGCGATCAGAAAGCTGAGGATCAGTGCGGGGCCGGCGAACTGTGCCGCCGCCGTGCCGGTGATGGCGAAGATGCCCGCGCCGATGACCGCACCCACCCCAAGCATCACCAGGTGCCGCGCCGTCAAGACGCGTTTGAGGGTGACCTCGCCTTCGGCGCTACCCTCCACCGGCTCGCCCGCATCCACATGGGGCATGGCCTTGATGGGATGGGTGGCAAAAAGATTTTTGATCATCAAGCGCCCCTTGGCATGAATGCGTCCGCTAGTGCGCTGCAGCAGTGCGCGACGCGTGGTGCGGAGATGCGAATAGTGGGCCAACATAGCCGAGCGTTGGGGGTTGTACAAGCTGGATTCAGGCCTCGCGAAGGCTTGCTGCAGCGCACTTTCATGAACCGGATGGACGACGATGCAGGCACCACAAAACTTTCTGATCGAGTCACTGCGTCGCTACCGTGACTTATGGCAGGGGGAGAAAAAAACCGTCGCGCAATTCGAGGATTTCCTGCGCAGCCACCCCGAGGTCTTCCAGCGGAGCCATGCCGTGGCGCACTTCACCGGCTCGGCATGGCTGGTCAGCGGCGACGGCGAGCGCGTGTTGCTGATGCATCACCGCAAGCTCGACCGCTGGCTGCAGCCCGGCGGCCATGCCGATGGCGATCCCGACCTGGCAGGCGTGGCCTTGCGCGAAGCGCAGGAGGAAACCGGCGTGCCGGGTTTGCGCGTCGAAGGCGACATCTTCGATATCGACCGCCACCGCATTCCGCTGCGTGGAGCCGAGCCGGAGCATTGGCATTACGACGTGCGCTACGTGGTGCGGGCCGGGGGCGATGAACGCTTCGTGGTCAATGGCGAATCACGCGCGCTGGCGTGGCGGCCGGTGACGGAGGTGGCCGCCGATGAAAGCCTCGATACGTCACTGCGTCGCATGGCGCGTAAATGGCTGGCGCTGCGCTAACACCTGTAGGAGCGACTTCAGTCGCGATGCTCTTGCGTTGAAGCTCCAAAGCAGAAGCATCGCGACTGAAGTCGCTCCCACACACCAGGTTCTACGAATATTTCGCCGGCGCCGGATTGACGTGCCCGCAGGCCTTGCAGGTGCGCGCCTCGATCGAGCCGTAGAAGCGGTCGAACACTGGCGGAAAATCGTGTTCGATGCTGTCGAGCACGAAGTACTCCTCGAACAGGGTGTGGTTGCAGTGCTCGCAGAACCACAGCAGGCCATCCTTTTCATTGGCGAGGCGACGGCGTTCGATCACCAGGCCGATCGATCCGGGCATGCGCTGCGGCGAGTGCGGCACGCGCGGCGGCAGGTAGAAAACTTCGCCGGCGCGGATCGGTATATCGCGCGGTTGGCCCTCGTCCTGCACCTTCAGGATCATCTCGCCTTCCAGTTGGTGGAAGAACTCCGGGCCTTCGTCGTAGTGGTAGTCGGTGCGCGCGTTGGGGCCGGCCACGATCATGATGATGAAGTCGCCATCGACGATGCACTTGTTGCCCACCGGCGGTTTCAGCAGATGGCGGTGTTCGTCGATCCAGCGTTGCAGGTTGAGTGGTGGTAGCAGGGCCATGCGTAGTTCCCGAAGAATAGGTCAGCGCCGAATGCCACTTGTCTGATGGTCATCCGGCTCCCAAAGCCGTTCGCGCTGAGCGTAGTCCGCGCAGCGGGCGGAGTCGAAGCGGTGCCCGGTTGGGGCGGCCCAGGCGGCGTGTCCTTCGACTCCGGCCTTTGGCCTACGCTCAGGATGAACGGATCTTTCCAGGTAAATCCGATGGCAGCTCAATGACACGTGCGTCGGCCAGGTATCACGCGTCGACCCAGCGCCCGCTTTGGATGACCTGCTCCAGCCGCGCCTGCTCGTTGGCCACGTCGAAGCCTTCGGCGGCGAGCCAGTCGTCGTTGTAATACGTCTTGCGATAACGCTCGCCGCCATCGCAGATCAGCGTCACCACCGGTCCCTTTTCACCGCTGGCGCGCAGTTCGCACATCAGTTGCAGGGCGCCGACCAGGTTGGTGCCGGTGGAGCCGCCGCAGCGGCGGCCCATCAACCGCTCCAGCACACGCAACGCCGCCATGCTGGCGTTGTCGGGTACGCGGATCATGCGGTCGATCACCCCACGGATGAACGACGGCTCCACCCGCGGCCGGCCGATGCCTTCGATGCGCGAGCCGCAATCCAGCCGCAGCGAGGCGTCGCCGCTGTTGAAGTAATCCATGAACACGGAGTTTTCCGGGTCCACCACCGCCAGCTGGGTGCCGTCGCTGCGGGCGGCGCCGTAGCGGATGTAGCGGCCGATGGTGGCCGAGGTGCCGCCGGTGCCGGCGGAAACCACGATCCAGCGCGGCACCGGATCGAATTCGCGCTCCATCTGCCGGAAGATCGACTCGGCGATGTTGTTGTTGCCGCGCCAGTCGGTGGCGCGTTCGGCGAAGGTGAACTGGTCCATGTAGAAGCCGTCGGACTCGCGCGCCAGTTGCTCGGCGGCACCGTAGACGTCAGTGCCGTCGATGAGATGGCTGCGTCCGCCGAAGTGCTCGATCTGCGCGATCTTGTCGCACGAGGTGCGCCGCGGCATCGCGGTGATGAAGGGCAGGCCGAGCAGGCGGGCGAAGTAGGCTTCGGAGATCGCGGTGCTTCCGCTGGAGGCCTCGATCACCGGCTGGTCTTCATGCAGCCAGCCATTGCAGATCGCGTACAGGAACAGCGAGCGCGCCAGCCTGTGCTTCAGGCTGCCGGTGGGGTGTGCGGATTCGTCTTTCAGGTACAGCGGAATGCCGGGAAACGCAGGCAGGTCCAGCCGGATCAGGTGCGTGTCGGCCGAACGCGCCGCCTCGGCGGCGAGGATCTCGATGGAGCGGCGGGTCCAGCTGGGCATGATGCGATGGCCTGCGGTTCGTGTTGTGTTTTTGCGGCGCGGCCCTTCGACTTCGCTGCGCTACGCTCAGGGAGAACGGTCTGGGGATTACGCCTATCTAGAGCCGCTCTCCCTGAGCGTAACGCAGCGAAGCCGAAGGGCAACCTGACGCCGGTCAAACCTCAAGCGTCGCCAGGTCGCCTTTCTCTTCCAGCCACGCCTTGCGGTCGCTGGCGCGCTTCTTCGCCAGCAGCAAATCCATCACGCGCGCGGTGCCGTCTTCCTCGGCGGTGGTCAGCTGCACCAGCCGGCGGGTGTCGGGATGGATGGTGGATTCGCGCAACTGCGGCGGGTTCATTTCACCCAGGCCCTTGAAGCGGGTGGTGCTGACCGCGCCCTTCATTTTCTCGCGCTCGATCCGCTGCAGTATCGCCACCTTTTCGCTTTCGTCGAGGCAATAGAACACCTGCTTGCCCACGTCGACACGGAACAGCGGCGGCATCGCCACGAACACGTGGCCCTCGCTGACCAGCTTGGGGAAATGCTTGAGGAACAGCGCCGACAGCAAGGTGGCGATGTGCAGGCCGTCGGAGTCGGCGTCGGCCAGGATGATCACCTTGCCGTAGCGCAGGCCGCTCAGGTCGTCCTTGCCCGGGTCGCAGCCGATAGCCACGGCCAGGTTGTGCACTTCCTCGGAGGCCAGCACCAGGGTGGATTCCACTTCCCAGGTGTTGAGGATCTTGCCGCGCAACGGCAGGATCGCCTGGAACTCCTTGTCGCGCGCCTGCTTGGCGCTGCCGCCGGCCGAATCGCCTTCGACCAGAAACAATTCCGTGCGGGTGAGGTCGGTGGCGGTGCAGTCGGCCAGCTTGCCGGGCAGGGCGGGACCCTGGGTGATCTTCTTACGCACCACCTGTTTGGAGGCTTTCAGCCGCGCGCTGGCCCGCTCGATCGCCAACTGGGCGATGCGTTCGCCGATCTCGGTGTGCTGGTTCAGCCAGATGCTGAAGGCGTCGTGGATCACGTTCTCGACCATGCCTGCGGCCTGGCGCGACGAGAGCCGCTCCTTGGTCTGGCCGGCGAACTGCGGATCCTGCAGCCGTGCCGACAGCACGAACGACAGCCGCTCCCATACGTCTTCGGGCGCCAGCTTCACGCCGCGCGGCAGCAGGTTGCGGATGTCGCAGAATTCGCGGATGGCCACGGTGAGGCCGCTGCGCAGGCCGTTGACGTGGGTGCCGCCTTGGGCGGTGGGGATGAGGTTGACGTAGCTCTCCTGCACCAGCTCGCCTTCGGGCAGCCAGGCCAGCGCCACGTCCAGGCCTTCGGTGTTGCGCGCCACGTGGTGCACGAACAATTCGGCGGGCAGCGCCTCGGCGCCATCGAGTTCGCCGCTCAGATAATCATGCAGGCCGTCTTCGTAGTACCACTCGATGACTTCGCCGCTGGCCGCGTCGGTGAGCTTCACGTTGAGCCCGGCGCACAGCACCGCCTTGGCGCGCAGCAGGTGCTTCAGCTTGGGCAGCGAGATCTTCGGCGAGTCGAAGTATTTGGGGTCGGCCCAGAAGCGCAGCGTGGTGCCGGTGCGCTTTTTCGGCACCGTACCGAGCAGCTCCAGCTCGCTGGCGCGGTCGCCGTTCTCGAACGCCATGCGCTGCTCGTTGCCGTCGCGGCGGATGGTGACCTCCACCCGCGTGGACAGCGCGTTCACCACCGACACGCCCACGCCATGCAGGCCGCCGGAGAAGCTGTAGTTGTCGCCGGAAAACTTGCCGCCCGCGTGCAGCCGGGTGAGGATTAGCTCGACACCGGGGATACCCTCGTCGGGATGGATGTCCACCGGCATGCCGCGACCGTCGTCGCTCACCTCCACCGAGCCGTCGGCGTGCAGGGTCACCTCGATATGGCTGGCGTGGCCGGCCAGCGCCTCGTCCACCGAGTTGTCCACCACCTCCTGCACCAGGTGGTTGGGCCGGCTGGTGTCGGTGTACATGCCGGGCCGGCGCTTGACCGGATCCAGGCCGGAGAGGACTTCAATATCGGCGGCGTCGTAACGATTGCTCATGGGGCGATGACTGTGAAGGGTAACGGGGCAGGATGGGCGGCAGGGGCGGGCGGGTCAAGGGCGGGAGCAGGAGTTGTGTCGCCATCTCCCACCGCTCGCCACTCACTTCAGGGTTTCACCTCAACGGTTCGCAATGTCGATGCAGCCAGGCCAGGTCGTCGCCATCCAGCAGCGGGCTCAGGGCGGCGCGTACGGTGGCGTGGTAGTCGTCCAGCCAGGCGCGTTCATCGGGGTTGAGCAGGGCCGGCTCCAGTGCGCGGCGGTCGAACGGACACAGGGTCAAGGTCTCGAACGCCAGGAATTCGCCGAATTCGGTCTGGTCGGCGGCGATCACCACCGCCAGGTTTTCGTGGCGGATGCCGTGACGGCCGGGCTTGTACAGGCCCGGTTCGATCGAGCTGATCATGCCCGGCTCCAGCGGCACCAGCGCGCCACCGGCCGAGGGCGGACGGATGCCGTGCGGACCTTCGTGCACGTTGAGGAAATAGCCCACGCCGTGGCCGGTGCCGTGGCCGTAATCCATGCCGCTGGCCCACAGCGGCGCGCGCGCCAGCGCATCCAGTTGCGGGCCGCTGGCGCCCTTGGGGAAGCGGGCACGCGACAGCGCGATCATGCCCTTCATCACCAGGGTGGCGTCGCGCCGTTGTTCCGGCGTGGTCTCGCCCAGCGCCAGCACGCGGGTGATGTCGGTGGTGCCACCCAGGTATTGACCACCCGAGTCGACAAGCAGCAGGCCTTCTGCCTGCAGCATGCTGTGCGCCTCGGGCGTGGCGCGGTAATGCGGCAACGCGCCGTTGGCCAGGTAGCCGGCGATGGTGGCGAAGCTTTCGCCGATCCAGCCCGGCTGCGCCGAACGTTGCCGGTGCAGCAGCGCGTCGACGTCCAGTTCGGTGAGCGATTCGCCGGCGGCCAGCCGCTCTTCCAGTTCGCGAAACGCGCGCACCAGCGCCACCCCGTCATGGCGCATCACCTCGCGGATATGGCCGAGCTCGGCCGCGGTCTTGATGGCCTTGAACGCGGTACTGGGATTGGCCGCCTCGATGCGTGCCGCATGCGCCGGGATCGCGGCGGCGATGGCGCTGACCACGCGGCTGCTGTCCAGCAGCAGTTTGTCGTCGGCGGTCAGCGCGCCCAGGGCGCGGGTGATGGTTGCGTAAGGCGCGATATCGATGCCATCGGCGGCCAGTTCGGCGACCAGTGCATCTTCGAACTTGGCCCGATCGACGAACAGCACGGCGCGACCTTCGGCCTCGACCAGCAGGTGCGCCAGGAACACCGGATTGCACTCGACGTCGCTGCCGCGCAGGTTGGTCAGCCAGGCGATGTCGTCCAGGCTGGAAAGCAAATGGTGGCTGGCGCCCTGCGCGCGCATCGTCTCGCGCAGCCGCGCCAGCTTGTCGGTGCGCGGCACGCGGGCGTAGACGGGGTCATGGGCGAACACCGGCGCCTGCGGCAGGGCCGGGCGGTCGGGCCAGATCAGACCGGGCAGATCCAGGTCGATGCGCACGGTGGCACCGCCGACGGCCAGCTTGCGCTCGATCTGGCGCTGGCCGTTGACGGAAAGGCTGTCACCGGCCACGGCCAGCACGTCGCCTCGCTGCAGTTGCTGCTGCAGCCATGCGAGGTGATCGGGTACGTCTGCCACGCGTTCCTTCATCAACGCGATGCCGCTGCCGGGCAGTTGCTGCTCGGCTTGCGAGAAATAGCGCGAATCCGTCCATAGCCCCGCCTTGGTCGCGCTGATCACGAGGGTGCCGGCCGAGCCGTCGAAACCCGACAACCAGGTACGTGCCTGCCAATGCGCAGGCAGGTATTCGGACAGGTGCGGGTCGGCGCTGGGGACGAGTACGGCGGCAATGCCGTGTTGCTGCATGGCGGCGCGCAAGGCGGCCAGGCGGGTCGGGACAGGTGGATTCATCCATCAATGTTAGCAGGCCGACCCACGCTGCTTTGGGCTGATTTTCCGCATGCCGCACACAGGATGGCGCGGCATTTTTCGGTGCCAGCTGAATCTTTCGCCAGTAATTTGCGTTGATCCCTCGCGGCTGGACGCCGATGTCGCTAAAATGCCGATTTCCAGCACGGCTGAATTTCATGACCCCCCTGATCTTCGTCACCGGCGGTGTAGTGTCCTCGCTTGGCAAGGGCATCGCGGCGGCGTCACTCGCGTCCATTCTCGAGGCTCGCGGGCTCTCGGTCACCATGATGAAGCTCGACCCCTATATCAATGTCGATCCGGGCACGATGAGCCCGTTTCAGCACGGCGAGGTCTATGTGACCGACGACGGTGCCGAGACCGATCTTGACCTGGGGCATTACGAGCGCTTCATGCGTACCCGCCTCACCGGCAAGAATTCCATCACCACCGGCAAAATTTACGAAAGCGTGATCCGCAAGGAGCGCCGCGGCGATTACCTCGGCGCCACCGTGCAGGTGATCCCGCACATCACCGACGAGATCAAGCACTGCATCCACGAGGCCACGCGCGGTTTCGACGTGGCGCTGGTGGAGATCGGCGGCACCGTGGGCGACATCGAATCGCTGCCGTTCCTGGAGGCCATCCGCCAGCTGCGCGTGGAGCAGGGCCCGGAGAAAGTGGTGTTCATGCACCTCACCCTGGTGCCGTATATCAAGGCTGCTGGCGAGATCAAGACCAAGCCGACCCAGCATTCGGTGAAGGAACTGCGCTCGATCGGTATCCAGCCGGACATCCTGCTGTGCCGCTGCGAGGACGCCCTGCCGGAGGCCGAGCGCCGCAAGATCGCGCTGTTCACCAACGTGCCCGAATCCGCCGTGATCAGCGCGCCCGATGTCGACGTGATCTACAAGATGCCGCTGTGGCTGCACAGCCAGGGGCTGGACGACATCGTGGTAAAGCGGCTCGGCCTGGATGCCGATCCGGCGGACCTGTCCAGCTGGCAGCGCACCGTCGACGCCGTGGAGCACCCGAAGAACGAGGTCACCATCGCCATCGTGGGCAAGTACGTGGAGCACAAGGACGCGTACAAGTCACTGGCCGAAGCGCTGCGCCATGGCGGCATCCGCCAGCAGACGCGGGTGAACCTGGACTGGATCGACTCCGAGCAGATCGAGGCCGAGGGCGCCGCCGAAGTGCTGGGCAAGGTCGACGCGATCCTGGTGCCCGGTGGTTTCGGCAAGCGCGGCTTTGAAGGCAAGGTGTTGACGGCCAAATACGCGCGCGAACACCGCGTGCCGTACTTCGGCATCTGCTACGGCATGCACGCGGCGGTGGTGGATTTCGCCCGCAACGTGGCCGGCCTGACCGACGCCGACTCCAGCGAGAACGACCGCAACACCGCCAACCCGGTGATCGGCCTGATCACCGAATGGACCACCGCCAGCGGCGAAGTCGAGCAGCGCACCGACCGCTCCGACCTGGGCGGCACCATGCGCCTGGGTGCGCAGGAATGCCGACTCAAGGCGGGCACGCTGGCGCGCCAGCTTTACGGCCAGGAAGTGGTGCGCGAGCGCCATCGCCATCGCTACGAATTCAACAACCGCTACCGCCAGTCGTTCGAGGATCAGGGCCTGGTGATCTCCGGCAAGTCGATGGATGACCTGCTGGTGGAAGTGGTGGAATTGCCGCCGCAGAAGCATCCGTGGTTCCTGGCCTGCCAGGCCCATCCTGAATTCACCTCCACCCCGCGCGACGGCCATCCGCTGTTCAGCGACTTCGTCCGCGCGGCCGCCGAATACAAGGCCGTGCGTGAGGGCGAACCGTTGGCCGCCCAGGCCAGCGCATGACGCGGTCTTGCCTATTGATCGGGAAATACGTCCTATGAAGCTTTGCGGATTCGATATCGGGCTGGATCAGCCGCTGTTCCTGATCGCCGGCCCCTGCGTGGTGGAGTCCGAGCAATTGCAACTGGACACCGCCGGCACGCTGAAGGAAATCACCAGTGGGCTCGGCATCCACTTCATCTTCAAATCCAGCTTCGACAAGGCGAACCGCTCATCCGGCGAAAGCTTTCGCGGGCCGGGGCTGGAAGAAGGCCTGCGCATCCTCGGCGAAGTGAAGCGCCAGATCGGCGTGCCGGTGCTCACCGACGTGCACGAATACACGCCGATGGACGAAGTGGCGTCGGTGGTCGACGTGCTGCAGACGCCGGCGTTCCTGTGCCGGCAGACCGATTTCATCCAGAAGGTGGCGCGCGCCGGCAAGCCGGTGAACATCAAGAAGGGTCAGTTCCTGGCGCCGTGGGACATGAAGCATGTGGTGGCCAAGGCCAAGGCCGCCGGCAACGACGACATCATGGTCTGCGAGCGCGGCGCCAGCTTCGGCTACAACAACCTCGTCTCCGACATGCGCTCGCTGAGCGTGATGCGCGACACCGGCTGCCCGGTGGTGTTCGACGCCACCCATTCGGTGCAATTGCCGGGCGGGCAGGGCGCCACCTCGGGCGGCCAGCGCGAATTCGTGCCGGTGCTGGCGCGCGCCGCCGTGGCGGTGGGTGTGGCCGGGCTGTTCGCCGAGACGCATCCCGATCCCAGCAAGGCGCTGAGCGATGGCCCCAACGCGTGGCCGCTGGACAAGATGAAGGCGCTGCTGGAGGCGCTGCTGGAACTCGACGCCGTCACCAAGCGGCATGGCTTTCTCGAACAAGGCGTGTAGTCATCCGGCCGCGCGCGAATTCGCCCCTACAACCCACAGACCATTCAACTCGACCAACGGAAACCGCATGAGCAACCAGATCACCCGCATTCACGCCCGTGAAATCCTCGACTCGCGTGGCAACCCCACGCTGGAAGCCGAAGTCACGCTCGCCGACGGCGCGTTCGGCCGCGCCGCGGTGCCCAGCGGCGCCTCGACCGGTTCGCGCGAAGCCGTTGAACTGCGCGATGGCGACAAGTCGCGCTACGGCGGCAAGGGCGTGAAAAATGCGGTGGCCAACGTCAACGGAGCCATTGCCGACACGCTGAAGGGTTTCGATGCGGCGGACCAGAAAGGCCTGGATGCGAAGCTGATCGCGCTGGACGGCACGCCCAACAAGGGCAAGCTGGGTGCGAACGCGCTGCTTGGTGTTTCGATGGCCGCGGCGCATGCGGTGGCCGCGTCGCGCGGCGAGCCGCTGTGGAAGTACCTGTCGAAGGACGGCAAGCCCGGCGCCCTGCCGGTGCCGATGATGAACATCATCAATGGCGGCGAGCACGCGGACAACAACATCGACGTGCAGGAGTTCATGGTGCTGCCGGTCGGCCTGCCCAGCTTCGCTGAAGCGCTGCGCGCCGGTGCCGAGATCTTCCACGCGCTGAAGAGCGTGCTGAAGGGCAAGGGCCTCAACACTGCCGTCGGCGACGAGGGCGGCTTCGCACCCAACCTGCGCTCCAACATCGAAGCGCTCGACACCATTCTCGAAGCGGTCAACAAGACCGGCTACAAGGTGGGCAGCGAGATCCTGCTGGGCCTGGACGCCGCCAGCTCGGAGTTCTACAAGGACGGCAAGTACGACCTGGCCGGCGAAGGCAAGAAATACAGCTCGGCCGAATTCGTCGACCTGCTGGCCGGCTGGGCCAAGCAGTACCCAATCATCACCATTGAGGACGGCATGGCCGAAGGCGACTGGGACGGCTGGAAGCTGCTGACCGACCGGATCGGCGATTCCGTGCAGGTGGTGGGCGACGACCTGTTCGTGACCAACCCGGTGATCTTCCGCGAAGGCATCGAGAAGAAGATCGCCAACTCGATCCTGATCAAGGTGAACCAGATCGGCACCCTGTCCGAAACCCTGGAAGCCATCGCGATGGCCGATGCGGCGAAGTACTCGGCCGTGATCTCGCATCGCTCCGGCGAAACCGAGGACACCACCATCGCCGACATCGCGGTGGCCACCACGGCGACCCAGATCAAGACCGGCTCGCTGTGCCGCAGTGATCGCGTGGCCAAGTACAACCAGCTGCTGCGCATCGAGGAAGCCCTGGGCAGCGCCGCGCGCTATGCCGGCCGCGACGCGTTCCCCAACCTGACGCGCCTGCCCGGTTGACGGGAGTCACGACATCCCATGCTGCGCTGGGTTGCCCTGATCCTGATCGTCACGCTTGTCGGGCTGCAGCTGAAACTGTGGTCCGGCAGCGGTGGCGTGCGCGAGGTGGACACCTTGCGTGTTTCGTTGAAGAAGCAGACTGACGAAAACGCGCGGCTGGTCCAGCGCAACCAGGCGCTGGCGGCCGACGTGCTGGATCTGAAGCATGGCGAGCAGGCGGTCGAGGCGCGTGCACGCAACGAGTTGGGCCTGATCAAACCCGGCGAGACGTTCTATCAGGTGGATGAGCGGCCGGCCACGGCGGCCAGCGTTTCGCTGCCGCCCCCGCCGCCCGCTGCGCCACCCGCGGGCGCGCAATGACCGGCGCGCTGTGGTGCGTGGTGCCGGCCGCCGGGCGCGGCACGCGGGTGGGTGGCATGTGTCCCAAGCAGTACCTGCCGCTGGCGGGTCGACCATTGATCGAACACACGCTGGAGCGTCTTGCCGCACACCCGCAAATCGCCGGCCTGCTGGTGACGCTGGGTGCGGATGATGCGCGCTGGCCGGGTATCACCGAGCTCAACGGCAAGCGCGTGATGACGGCCCCGGGCGGTGCCGAACGCAGCGACTCGGTATTGGCCGGCATCGACGCGTTGCCGGCCACGGTGGGGCAGGACGACTTCGTGCTGGTGCACGATGCGGCACGTCCCTGCGTGCGCCTGGCCGACATCAGCGCGCTGATCGAGCAGGGATGTGCGAAGGATGGTGGCCTGCTGGGTGCCCCGCTGCGCGACACGTTGAAGCGCGCCGACGCGGCCGGCTGCAGCGCGCAGACGGAGCCGCGCGATCAGCGCTGGCGCGCGTTCACGCCGCAAATGTTCCGCCGTGGTCAACTGGCTTCGGCCTTGCGCGCGGCGGCGAAGGACGGCCGCGCCGTAAGCGACGAGGCCATGGCGATGGAATTGGCTGGTTACGCCCCGTTGCTGGTGGAAGGCGCCGAGGACAACATCAAGGTCACCACCGCGGCGGACTTTCCGCTGGCGGCGTACCTGCTTTCAAGGATCGTGACATGAACGCAATCGCGAGGGACTCTTTCGCGCTTTCACCCGGCATGCCGCGATGAGGATCGGGCAGGGCTTCGACGTGCACGCGTTCGGCGAGGGCGACCACGTCATGCTGGGCGGCGTGCGCGTGCCACATGAGCGCGGGCTGGTGGCGCATTCGGATGGCGACGTGGTGATCCATGCGCTGTGCGACGCGATTTTCGGCGCACTGGCACTGGGCGACATCGGCACGCATTTCTCGCCGCGCGACGAGCGTTGGCGCGGTGCCGACAGCCGCCAGTTCCTGCGCCACGCCGCCCAGTTGATGAAGCAGCAGGGCTACAGGCTGGGTAACGTGGATGTCACCGTGATCGGCGAAGCTCCGAAAGTCGGCCCGCACGTGGCATCCATCCGTGAATGCCTCGCCGCCGATCTCGGCTGCGACGTCGGTCGCATCAGCGTCAAGGCCACCACCACTGAAAAACTCGGCTTCTGCGGCCGGGGCGAAGGGATTGCCGCGCAAGCGTGCGCCCTGCTGGAGCACGCGTGACCGAGGTAGAAGCCCGCAGCGCCGCCAGCCGGCTGCACGACCAGCTCGACGTCATCGTCGAGTTGCTGCATCGGCACGAGGCGGACGGCCGTCTGCCCGCGGATGTGCTGGTGGATCTGCGCCAGCAGCTCGACGAGCTGCATCCGGCGGACATCGCCTTCATCCTCGAATCGCTGCCGCTGGATGACCGTCTGGCGATCTGGCAACTGGTGAAGGCCGATCGCGACGGCGAGATCCTGCTGGAAGTCTCCGACGCCGTGCGCGAATCGCTGATCGCGGATATGGATCGCCACGAGATCCTTGCCGCCGCCGAGACCCTCGACGCCGACGAACTGGCCGACCTGGTCGAAGACCTGCCCACGGCGATGCTGCCGGAGCTGATGGCGGGCCTGGACGCACAGCAACGCGAGCAGGTGCAGTCGGCGCTGTCCTACGAGGACGACCAGCTCGGCGCGCTGATGGATTTCGAGATGGTGACCATCCGCGAGGATGTAAGCCTGGAAGTGGTATTGCGCTACCTGCGCCGCTGGGACGAACTGCCGGCGCAGACCGACAAGCTGTTCGTGATCAACCAGGACAACCTGCTCACCGGCGTGCTGCCGCTGCACTGGCTGCTGGTCAACGCGCCGGACAAGATGGTGAGCGACGTGATGGCGCCCGACGTCAACACGTTCCACCCCGAGAACGACGCCTACGAAGTGGCGCAGGCGTTCGAACGCTACGACCTGGTGACCGCCCCCGTGGTGGATGACAACGGCCACCTGATCGGCCGCATCACCATCGATGCGATGGTCGACGTGATCCGCGAGGAAGGCGAGAGCGAGGCGTTGAGCCGCGCCGGTCTGCGCGAGGAGGAGGACATCTTCGCCTCGGTGTGGGCCAGCTTGCGCAACCGCTGGTCGTGGCTGGCGATCAACCTGGTGACCGCGTTCATCGCGTCACGGGTGATCGGCCTGTTCGAGAATTCGATCGAGCGGCTGGTGGCGCTGGCCGCGCTGATGCCGATCGTGGCCGGCATCGGCGGCAACTCCGGCAACCAGACCATCACCATGATCGTGCGCGCGCTGGCCTTGAACCAGATCACCGCCGAAAGCGCCAAGCGCCTGTGGCGCAAGGAACTGACCGTGTCGCTGCTGAACGGACTGATCTGGGGCGGCGTGATCGGCGTCGTGGCGTGGTGGCTTTACGACAGCCTGTCGCTGGGCCTGGTGATGACCGCGGCGATGACGTTGAACCTGTTGCTGGCCGCGTTCGCCGGCGTCGGCATTCCCGTGCTGATGACCCGGTTCGGGCGCGACCCGGCGCTGGGTTCCAGCGTGCTGATCACCGCGATGACCGACAGCGGCGGCTTCTTCATCTTCCTCGGCCTGGCCTCGATTTTCCTGATGTAACGCAGCGTCCGCTGCCTGCACCACGCACTCTGGATATTCATGTCCGAACTCCCTTACGCCTGCGGCACTCCACCCTTGACCGCGCGGCTGCGTGCCAGCCCGGAGGATTTTCAGGTGGAGGAAATCCTCGGCTATGACGCCGACGGCGCCGGCGAGCATGTCCTGTTGTGGGTGGAGAAACGTGGCGCCAATACCGACTGGGTGGCCCGCGAGCTGGCCCGGTTCGCCGGGGTGGCACCGGTCGCGGTGGGTTACGCGGGCCTGAAGGATCGCCACGCGGTCACCCGGCAGACGTTTTCCCTGCAACTGGCGGGCAAGCCCGATCCGGATTGGTCGACCTTCCCGCATGCGGAAGTGAAAGTGCTGGCGGCCACGCGCCATTCGCGCAAACTCAAGCGCGGCGCGTTGCGCGGCAATCGCTTCGTGCTGGTGTTGCGCGAGGTGCAGGGCGATCGCGAGGCGGCCGAACAGGTGCTGCAGCAGATCGCCGCGCGCGGCGTGCCCAACTATTACGGCGAGCAGCGCTTCGGCCGCGAAGGCGGCAATGTGGCGCAGGCGCGGGCGATGTTCGCGGGGCGCAGGGTGGAACGCAGCAAGCGCTCGTTCCTGCTGTCCGCCGCGCGCTCGCAGATATTCAACGAGGTGCTGGCCGCGCGGGTCGAGCGGCAGGCGTGGGACACGCCGCTGGCGGGCGAGATCTGGTCGCTGGCCGGCTCACGCTCGTGGTTCGGGCCGGAGCCTTTCACCGCGGTGCTGGCCGAACGTCTGGCCCGCGGCGACATCCATCCCTCGGGTCCGCTGTGGGGGCAGGGCGAACCGCCCACGCAGGATGAAGCCGGTGCGCTGGAGCGCGAGATCGGCGCCGCGCACCAGGACTTGGCCGACGGGCTGGCGGCGGCGCGCATGGATCAGGAGCGTCGCCCGCTGCGCTTGCTGCCGCACGATCTGAAGTGGCGCTGGCTCGCTGACGACGCGCTCGAGCTGGTCTTCGAATTGCCCGCTGGCGCCTACGCCACCGTGGTGGTGCGCGAACTCGCCGCCGTGATGTAGGGGCGGTTTCATTCGCGCTGCTCTTTTGCCTTGGAGCCCCAGAGCAAGAGCATCGCGACTGAAGTCGCTCCCACCATCCGCATGGTGCAGCTTTCCCTTAGCGCTTGAGCAAAACGACTACCGCGCCCGTGCCGCCCAATGCCGGCCGCGCCGATGCGAAGGCGATCACATCGTCCCGTCGACGCAGCAGGCGATCGGTGAGCGCTTTCAATACCGGACCCGCTGCGCGCGAACGCAAACCTTTTCCGTGCACGATGCGCACGCAGCGCCAGCCTTCCCGTCGCGCCTCGGCCAGAAAATCCACGATGCTGCTCTGGGCTGCGGCGGCATTCATCTGGTGCAGGTCGATGTGATCCTGCACGCTGAACTGGCCGCGTTTGAGTTGCCGCAGCAGCCTGGGTGAATAGCCGTCGCGCAGATAGCTCAGTTCCTCGCCCACTTCGAGGGCGGCAGGGTCGAAGTCGAGCTTTAGCAGATCGCCTGCCACCGCCGCCTCGTCGGCCTCGAACATGCGTGGGTAGGGCGCCGGCTTTGCCGCCGCCGGGGGCGCGGCCACCGCTTCGAGCGGCCGCGTGCCGCCGATCGCCTCGCGAAACAGGCGGCTGTCGTCATCGCTGATCGGCGCGGGCTGGCGTTTCATGCGGCCATGGTAATGCGTCGCACCGCGGACCGGCGCCATGTGAATGCGTGGCCTCGCTACGGTAGACTTGAACGCTTGGAGCGCATCGCGCTGGATAAACGTGTCTGGTGGAAATTTTGTGGCCCGGCAGCTTGCCCGGCTCGTCCCTCCCACCGGTTCGGCGGCTGCAGCTCAACGGTTTCCTACGGATCAGCATGCGAGTTCTGGTAAGCAACGATGATGGCGTGGATGCACCGGGCATCCGCGTGCTGGCCGATTGCCTGGGCACGGTCGGCACCGTGACCGTGGTGGCGCCGGACCGCGACCGCTCCGGCGCCAGCAATTCGCTGACCCTCGACGCGCCGGTGCGTGTACTGCCGATGGGCGACGGCTATTACCGCGTGGCTGGCACGCCCACCGATTGTGTCCATCTGGCGTTGTCGGGGCTGCTGCAGGATGAGCCGGATATCGTGGTGTCGGGCATCAACAACTCGGCCAATCTCGGCGACGACGTGATCTATTCGGGCACGGTGTCGGCGGCGATGGAGGGGCGTTTCCTGGGGTTGCCGGCCATTGCCGTCTCGCTGGTCAGCAGCGACCACCAGGGGACGCATTACGAATCGGCGGCGCGCGCGGTGCTGTTGCTGATGCAGCGCTTGCTGGTCGATCCGCTGCCGGCCGATACGATTCTCAACGTGAACGTGCCCGACCTGCCGTGGAAGGAGATCGCCGGTTTCGAGGTCACCCGGCTTGGCCGCCGCCATCGTTCGGCGCCGTCCGTGTTGCGGGCTGACCCGCGCGGCCGTCCGATCTGGTGGATCGGGCCGGCGGGTGAGGTTGATGATGCCGGACCGGGGACGGATTTCGATGCGGTGCGCCGTGGCTTTGTTTCGGTCACGCCCATCCACGTGGACCTGACCCGGTTCCAGGCGCTGGAGAAAGTCAGCAGCTGGATGCAGGCGTTGACCGATGATCTGGCGGACGGATCCGCCACCCAACATGAGGTTGTTTGAACGGTGAATCCCTATCCTCTGCCAGCCGCGGCCTTCAAGGGCGAAGGCATGACTTCGCAGCGTGCGCGCGACAGGCTGGCCAACAGTCTGAAAGATGCCGGCATCCGTGACCCGCGCGTGATCGAAGTGATCCGCAACACGCCACGGCATCATTTCATCGACCAGGCGCTGCATGCGCGCGCCTACGAAAACACGGCGTTGCCGATCGGCCACGGTCAGACCATTTCGCAGCCGTGGGTCGTGGCGCGGATGACCGAGGCGCTGCTGGAATCGTTCGACGCCAAAGGGGGCATGCCGCGCAAGGTGCTGGAGATCGGCACCGGTTCGGGCTACCAGGCGGTGGTGCTGGCGGCGCTGGTGCCGCAATTGTTCACGGTGGAGCGGATCGAGGAATTGCTGCGCCAGGCGCGGCGACGTTTTCGGCAGCTCGGGCTGCCCAACGTGCGCTCCAAGCACGACGACGGCAAATTGGGTTGGGCCGACGAGGCGCCGTTCGACGCCATCATCCTCACCGCTGCAGGAGATACCGTGCCCACCCGCATTCTCGACCAACTGACCCCCACGGGCGTGCTGGTGGCACCGGTGGGTTCGCCCAGCAGCCAGACGCTGATTCGCCTGCGTGGCGACGGGCAGGGCGATTTCATCCAGGAAGAACTGGGTGCCGTGAGTTTCGTGCCCCTG
This sequence comes from Rhodanobacter fulvus Jip2, assembly GCF_000264315.1. GTDB lineage: Bacteria > Pseudomonadota > Gammaproteobacteria > Xanthomonadales > Rhodanobacteraceae > Rhodanobacter > Rhodanobacter fulvus. The sequence continues at coordinate 59,427 of NZ_AJXU01000075.1, read as the reverse complement.
CTTGGCGGGATCGGCTGATGCGCCTGTTCGAGCGGCTTTACGCCCGTGCGCTGGTGTGGGCGCGCGAGCCGCGCGCGGTCTATTACCTGTCCGGCCTGAGTTTCGTCGAGGCGTTCATCTTCCCGATTCCGCCGGAAGTGATGCTGGCACCGATGATGCTGGGCAAGCGGCAGCGGGCGTTCCATTTCGCGAACATCAGCCTGCTGTTCTCGCTGCTCGGCGCGCTGGTGGGTTATCTGCTGGGTCACTGGGCCTTCCACGCCCTGAAACCCGCGCTGGAAGCGCTGCATTTCCTGGCGCCGATCGAGCACGGCGTGGAGGTGCTGCGAACCCAGATGGCAACCCATCACTGGGGCATGTTCGGCGTGCTGATCCTGGCCGCCCTGCAGCCGGTGGTGCCGATGAAATTCATCACCTGGGCGTCGGGTATCGTGGGTGTGCCGATCCTGCCGTTCCTGGCGTGCATGGCGCTGGGGCGCGGCAAGCGGGTCTGGTTGCTGGCTTTGCTGATCCGCTTCTTCGGTGATCGCGCCGAACGCATTCTGCACAAGTACATCGAGTGGTTCGGCTGGGCGGCGCTGATCGTGCTTGCTGCATTGTTGGGATGGTGGTTGTTGCGTTGAACCGGCGCATCATGAAAAGGAGTGGACGGCTCGTTATGCTGATGACCATGAATCGAATGCCGCACCTGTTCTTCGTCTCGCTCGCGACGCTGGCCTTGGCCGGTTGCGGAACCATGCGCAGTTCGGTGGTGTTCGAGCCGGCCGCCGGCCAGGCCCCCACGACAGCTCCCGCGGTATCGACCAGGGCTCCAGTGGCATCGACGGTTGCGCCTCCGGCCCGTACGCCCATTCCGGGTGGCACGTATGTCGTGGCGCATGGCGACACGCTGTATTCGATCGCATTCCGCAGCGGCGTCGACTTTCGCGATCTGGCCCAGTGGAACGGTGTCGCCGCGCCGTTCACCATCTGGCCTGGCCAGACATTGAAACTGTCGCCCCCGGCAGCCGCCGCCGCGCCGGCCGCGCCGTCGTCACCGCCAGCTACGGCTGTGGCATCGGCACCGGTATTCCAGACGATTCCGCCCGCTACCGCCACGCCTGTGCCGGCCACGACACCAGTCGCGGGGGCGGTTGGGGCCGGTACGGTTCAATCGGCCACGGTTGCCGCCGTACCTGTCGCCGGTGAGGCTGCGCCGCCCAGCCTGCCTCCGGCGGCTCCGCCTGCTGCCGTGGGTGCCTCGCATTCGGCCGGCGGCATCACCTGGCGTTGGCCGGCATCAGGTTCGGTAATCAAGCGGTTCAAGGCCAGCGATGCCATTCCAGGCATCGAGATCGCCGGCAATTCGGGCGAACCCGTGCGCGCGGCAGCGGGCGGCGTGGTGGTCTACAGCGGCAATGGACTGGTGGGCTACGGCGAGCTGGTGATCATCAAGCACAGCGACAGCTATCTTTCCGCCTATGGCCACAACCGCAAGCGGCTGGTCAAGGAAGGGCAGCACGTCAGCGCAGGCCAGCAGATTGCCGAGATGGGCTCCACCGGCGCCAGCCGCAACGAGCTGCAGTTCCAGATCCGCAAGGACGGAAACCCGGTGGATCCGCTGAGGTACCTGCCGGCGCAATGATCGCCGGCGCCAGGCTGGCGGTCAGGAAACCGTGGCGGCGCCACCAAGAATGAACGCGGCAAGCACCCGGCGCCCTTCACCGGCCAGCAGGTTGTATGTGCGTGCGGCCGCCGCATTGTCCATCACCTCGATACCCACGCCCTTGCGCAGAAAGCCGGCCATGAAGGCCGCGGCAGGGAAGACCTGTCGCGCCCCGGTGCCCAGCAGCACCAGCTCCGGCTGCAACGCGAGCAAGGTCTCGACGTGATCAGCCGCAAGCGCGCTGGCGTTTTCCACCGGCCAGTTTTCGACAACCTGGTTCGGCGCGAGCAGGAAGCTGCGCTGCAGTTCCCGATCGGCCAGGGTGATGGCGCCGACGTCCACGTGGCGCACGTAAAGGTAATCGTCGGGGCGATCCAGCGAGAGATCCATCGGATCCTCCTGCGTTAACGGGGCAAGGCGATTTTGGGCTCGTCGGCGTTGCGGCGAAACAGCACCACGACGTGACCGATCTGGTGGATCTTTTCGGCCTGCGTGCCGCCGGTCAGCACATCGATTTGTGCCTGCCGTTCGTCCTTGTCGCCGCCGGACAGCTTGACCTTGACCAGTTCGTGGATATCCAGCGCCTGGTTCAGCTCCTTCACCACCGCTTCGGTGGCTCCCTTGTTGCCGAGCAGGACCACGGGGCTGAGGTCGTGCGCAAGGCTGCGCAGGTAGCGGCTCTGCGAAGATGAGAGGGGCATGCGGGGTGGCCGATTCGCGGTGGGGGAACCGCAAAGGGTATCATGCGCCCTCCAGCTCCCCACAAGTGACCATCGACGACATGGCCCGCAGCAAGAGCAGCGCCGTCTGGCTGCGCGAACATTTCAAAGACGAATATGTGAAGAAGGCCCAGGCGGCCGGCTTGCGTTCGCGCGCGGTCTACAAGCTCGAGGAGTTGATCGATCGCGACCACCTGCTCAAGCCGGGCATCAACGTGGTCGATCTTGGCGCCGCGCCAGGCAGCTGGTCACAGTTGGTGCGCAACCGGCTGGGCGACACCGGCAAGGTGCTGGCGCTCGATATCCTGCCCATGCAGAGCATCGCCGGCGTCGATTTCCTGCAGGGCGATTTCCGCGAGGAATCCGTCCTGCGCGAGCTGGAATCGCGTCTGGAAGGGCAGAAGCTGGATCTTGTACTGTGCGATCTGGCCCCCAATATGAGTGGTGTGGCGCTGGCCGACCAGATTCGTGCCATGGTTCTGGCTGAGCTGGCGCTCGATTTCAGCAAGCAGTGGCTCAAGCCAGGCGGCTCGTTCCTGATCAAGTTGTTCCAGGGAGCCGGATTCGACGTTTACCTGCGCAACTTGCGCGCGGAATTCACCCGCGTAACGATGCGTAAACCCAAAGCCTCGCGCGCCCGGTCGCGCGAGGTCTACGCGCTGGCGGTAGGCCGCAAGCCTTCCGCCGCGTCACCGGCGAGAACCGTGCATGAATGAAACAGCGAAAAACGTGTTGCTCTGGGTAATCATCGCGGTGGTGTTGTTCACCGTGTTCCAGAGCTTCAGCCCGCACGGCGCGGCCTCGTCCGAAATGCCATACAGCGGCTTCGTGCAGAGCGTCGACAACGGCAACGTGGCCAGCGCCACGATCAGTGCCGATCAACCCGCCACCATCAGCGGCAAGCTGAAGGACGGCAGCCCGTTCCGCACCGTTGCGCCGATGCTGGGCTTTTCCACCAACGAGGTGGTCAAGCAGATGCAGGACAAGGGCGTGGAAGTACGCCAGGACCCGGCCGAGGGTTTCTCGCTGATCGGTTTGCTGGTGAGCTGGCTGCCGGTGCTGCTGATCGTGGGCGTGTTCATCTGGTTCATGCGCCAGATGCAGTCCGGCGGTGGCGGCCGTGGCGCGATGAGTTTCGGCCGTTCACGCGCCAAGTTGCAGGGTGAGGATCAGATCAAGGTCAACTTCAGCGACGTCGCCGGTTGCGACGAGGCGAAGGAGGAGGTCGGCGAACTGGTCGAGTTCCTGCGTGATCCGGGCCGCTTCCAGAAGCTGGGCGGCAAGATTCCGCGCGGCGTGCTGATGGTCGGCCCCCCGGGTACCGGCAAGACCCTGCTGGCGAAGGCCATCGCGGGTGAGGCCAAGGTGCCGTTCTTCGCGATCTCCGGCTCCGATTTCGTCGAGATGTTCGTCGGCGTCGGCGCCAGCCGCGTGCGCGACATGTTCGAGCAGGCCAAGAAGCATGCCCCGTGCATCATCTTCATCGACGAGATCGACGCGGTCGGCCGCCATCGCGGCGCCGGCCTGGGCGGTGGTCACGACGAACGCGAGCAGACGCTGAACCAGTTGCTGGTGGAGATGGACGGTTTCGAGGGCACCGAGGGTGTCATCGTGATCGCCGCCACCAACCGTCCCGACGTGCTGGACCCGGCGCTGCTGCGTCCGGGCCGCTTCGATCGCCAGGTGGTGGTCGGCCTGCCCGACGTGCGCGGCCGCGAGCAGATCCTGAAAGTACACATGCGCAAGGTGCCCACCGCAAGCGACGTCAACGCGATGACCATCGCGCGCGGCACGCCGGGTTTCTCCGGTGCCGACCTCGCCAACCTGGTCAATGAGGCGGCCCTGTTCGCCGCGCGCGAGAACGCCCGCGAGGTTCGCATGAGCCATCTGGACAAGGCGCGCGACAAGATCCTGATGGGCAGCGAGCGGCGCTCGATGGCGATGAGCGAGGACGAAAAGAAGCTCACCGCCTATCACGAGGCCGGGCATGCCATCGTGGGTCGTCTGGTGCCCGAGCATGATCCGGTCTACAAGGTCACGATCATCCCGCGCGGGCGCGCGCTGGGCGTCACCATGTACCTGCCCGAAGGGGACAAGTACAGCATCAACCGGGTGGCGATCGAATCGCAGCTGTGCTCGCTGTATGGCGGGCGCGTTGCCGAAGAGTTGATCTTCGGCGCGGACAAGGTCACCACCGGTGCCTCCAACGACATCGAGCGGGCCACCAAGATGGCGCGCAACATGGCCACCAAGTGGGGCCTCTCCGACGAGCTTGGTCCGATCACCTATGGCGAGGACGAGGACGAGGTGTTCCTCGGTCGTTCGGTGACCCAGCACAAGAGCATCTCCAACGAGACCGCCAGCAAGATCGACGAGGTCGTGCGCAGCATTCTCGACCGCGCGTTCGCTCGGACCAGGGAACTGCTCACGGCGAACCTGGACAAGTTGCACGCCATGGCCGATGCGTTGCTGCAATACGAAACCATCGATGCCCACCAGATCGACGACATCATGGCCGGGCGTATCCCCGGCCCGCCCGCGGACTGGAGCAGGAACAACTCGACCGGTAGCACGCCACCGCCGCCTCCGCCGAGAGGGGATGCCGGCCAGCCCGTGGGCAATGTGGGTGATCCCGCGACGCAGAACAGGGCAGGCATCGACGATTGAAATGGACGGCCAAACGGGCGCGGTCATGCTGGCGCGCCCGGGTACTGTCGTGTCACGGTCTTGGTTGCGTAACTTCGGCACGTTTCGGCTGCGACGTACCTCAAATTCATTGACGTCGAATGACGCGCAATAAAAAATTTCACGAAAAAGGTTGACGCACGACGACGGAATCTGAATAATTCCGCTTCTCGCTTCACCGCCTCGGTGTCCCAAACACGGCAGCGGTGAAATGAAAATTTTTTTCAGTGCGCCCGTAGCTCAGTTGGATAGAGTACCTGGCTACGAACTAGGTGGTCGGGAGTTCGAATCTCTCCGGGCGCACCATTTTTATACTGTTGGATGAGGTGCTCGCACCTCGGTGCCTTTCACGAACGGAAGCGCTTTTGCCGGTCGTTGAAAGGGGCTCCAGATGTCATGGTGTGCTTCGACACGGATTGACTGGGCGAGGCGTCACCCGTAACAATTCAAGGCTTCGGTGTTTGATCAACCGGGGATTCGAAAGCGGGGTATAGCTCAGTCTGGTAGAGCGTTGCGTTTGGGACGCAAAAGTCGGGGGTTCGAATCCCTCTGCCCCGACCAGCGATACGTTCTGCCATAGGGACTGCGCCTGTAGCTCAACCGGATAGAGCATCGGCCTTCTAAGCCGACGGTTGCAGGTTCGAGTCCTGTCTGGCGCACCAGTTGCAAGATTTATGGTGGATGTAGCTCAGCTGGTTAGAGTCCCGGATTGTGATTCCGGTTGTCGTGGGTTCGAATCCCATCATCCACCCCAGTTTCAAACCCGGTTCCGGCGTCACGTCAGTTCATGGGCCGTTAGCTCAGTTGGTAGAGCAGTTGACTCTTAATCAATTGGTCGAAGGTTCGAATCCTTCACGGCCCACCAATCAGAACAGGCACCTCACGGCAACGTAGGTGCCTGTTTTTTTATATGCGGTCCAGCCCGCGGCGGGGGATTCGACGGAGGCGGGCGCGACTGCCATCGTGCGCGAAGGCGCGGCCCGCAAGCGGTCTCGCGTGCTTGTGCTGCATGGTGCGGCAACCGTAAAATGGCCCGTTATCCAGTGCCTGAATGCCATCGGTGGACAAGGGGTGGTGGCGGTATCCGGGTCGACGTTGACCGGTGCGCCGGGGCAAAGTTTTTGTTGCGCCAGTTGCGGCAAGGCGAGAGTGGCGGAATTGGTAGACGCACCAGATTTAGGATCTGGCGGTTAACCCCGTGGGGGTTCGAGTCCCCCCTTTCGCACCATGCCAAGCTGGTTTTTTCCATTTGCGGTGGCACAGTCGCCATGGTGCCTGTGGCAGGCCCATACATCAGGTAGTACCAGGAGACGTCATGCAGGTTTCGGTTGAGAACATCGGCACCCTCGAGCGCAAGCTCACGGTGAAGTTTCCCGCGGAGCGTTTCGATTCGCAGGTGAGCGCACGTATCGCGGAAATGGGCCGCACCGTGCGTTTGAAGGGCTTCCGGCCGGGCAAGGTGCCGGTCGCAGTGATCAAGCAGCGCTTCGGCAGCCAGGTTCGTGGCGAGGTTCTGTCCGACCTGATCGGCAGCACGCTGCGCGAGGCGGTGACGCAGGAAAAACTGCAGCCGATCGCGAATCCGGCGATCGACACCACCGGTGAGCCGGTGGACGGCGAGATTGCGTACACCGCCACGTTCGAGATCATGCCCGAGTTCCCGGTGGTCGATGTGGCCGCGCTGGAGATCACGCGTACCGTAGCCAGCGTCACCGATGCCGATATCGACAAGATGCTGGAAACCCTGCGTCAACAGCGCCGCAGCTTCGAGGACGTTGCCCGTGCCTCGATCGAGGGCGATTTCGTGATGTTCGAATACGCCGCCAAGGTAGACGACTACCGCTTCCCGGCGGATGGCCTGGAGCGTGCGGGCAGCGTGCTTGGTTCGGGCACCCTGTTCAAGGCGCTGGATGATTCCCTGCTTGGCCGCAGTGCCAACGACGAATTCGAGGCGGATGTCGCGTTTCCGGCTGATTTCCGCAACCCGGCGTTGGCTGGAAAGACCGCCAAGGTCAGTTTCAAGATCATCAAGGTGCAGGCGCAGAACCTGCCCGAGGTCGACGGCGAGTTTGCCAAGCTGTTCGGCATTGCCGACGGCAACCTGGAGACGTTCCGCAAGGAAGTGCGTGCCAATCTCGAGCGGGAATTGAATGCCGCGTTGATGGGCCGGTTGAAGTCCGAGGTGGCGGAGAAAGTCGCCGAGGCGCACAGCAATCTCGACGTGCCGCCGATGCTGGTGCGGTCGGAGGCGCAGAACCTGGCGGCCAACAGCGTGCCGCGTGGCGAACAGCCGCCGCCGCAGCTGGTCGAGTCGGCCATGCCGATGGCGCGCAAGCGCGTGATCGCGGGCTTGCTGATGAGCGAGATCGCTCGCAAACAGGAACTCAAGATCGACCGTACCCGCGTCGCCGAGCAGCTGGCGGCGATTGCCTCGACCTACGAGGAGCCGGAAAAGGTCATTGAACTCTACAACGGCGACCCCCAGTTGATGTCCGGGCTGCAGAATCGCGTGATGGAAGACCAGGTGGCCGAGTGGGTGGCGGAGCACGCCAAGACCACCAGCCTGGATCTGAGTTTCGACGAGGTGATGCGCCCGGCGGGTGCCTGATTCCACCGGTACCGTTCCAGTCCGGCCCTGATGTATCGGGCCGGATGCCATACTGTCAGGCACATCACCCGGAGAGCTGCTAATGGCCATGGATCAGATCCAGAACCTCAATTTGGTACCGATGGTCGTCGAGCAGACGGCCCGTGGCGAGCGCTCCTACGACATCTATTCACGCCTGTTGAAAGAGCGCGTGATTTTCCTGGTTGGCGAGGTCAATGACCAGGTGGCCAACCTGCTGGTTGCGCAGATGCTGTTCCTGGAGTCGGAGAACCCCGACAAGGACATCCAGTTCTACATCAACAGTCCTGGCGGCGCGGTCACGGCCGGCCTGGCGATCTACGACACCATGCAGTTCATCAAGCCGAGCGTCAGCACGATGTGCATCGGCCAGGCCTGCAGCATGGGTTCCTTCCTGTTGATGGCCGGCGCCAAGGGCAAGCGTTATGCGCTTCCCAACTCCCGCGTCATGATCCATCAGCCGTCCGGCGGCGCGCAGGGCCAGGCGACCGACATCGAGATCCAGGCGCGGGAAATCCTGTATGTGCGCGAACGCCTGAACAAGTTGTACGCGGAACACACCGGTCAGCCGCTGGCGAAAATCGAGCTGGACATGGAACGCGACCGCTTCATGGACGCGAACGAAGCCAAGACTTACGGCCTGATCGACGAGGTGCTGGAAAAGCGCGCCGGCGAAACGGTGAAATCGGCCTGATTCCCAGCACCAACCTTACTGTCACGAGTGGGGCTCCGCGTCTGCAGGCAGACGCGGAGCCCTGTGGTATTCTCGCGACGCATTCAGATTGACCAGCGGGATCGAAAGTATGAGTGACGACCGGCAGGGGCGTTCCAGCGACAGCGGCAAGATTCTCTATTGCTCCTTCTGTGGCAAGAGCCAGCATGAAGTGCGCAAGCTGATTGCGGGCCCATCCGTATTCATCTGTGACGAATGCGTCGAGTTGTGCAACGACATCATCCGCGAGGAGCTTGAGGAAAAGGCCGCTTCGGGCCGCACCCAGTTGCCCAAGCCGCGCGAGATCCGTGAGTCGCTGGACCAGTACGTGGTGGGCCAGTCGCGCGCCAAGAAGGCGCTGGCGGTGGCGGTGTACAACCACTACAAGCGGATCGAGTCGCGCCAGAAAAGCGACGACATCGAGCTGGGCAAATCCAACATCCTGTTGATCGGCCCCACCGGCTCGGGCAAGACGTTGCTGGCCGAAACGCTGGCGCGCCTGCTCAACGTGCCATTCACGATCGCCGACGCCACGACGCTGACCGAAGCGGGCTATGTGGGCGAGGATGTCGAGAACATCATCCAGAAGCTGTTGCAGAAGTGCGACTACGACGTGGAGAAGGCGCAGTCGGGCATCGTCTATATCGATGAGATCGACAAGATCTCGCGCAAGAGCGAAAACCCGTCGATCACCCGCGATGTCTCGGGTGAGGGCGTGCAGCAGGCCTTGTTGAAGCTGATCGAGGGCACGCTCGCCTCGGTACCGCCGCAGGGCGGGCGCAAGCATCCGCAGCAGGAATTCCTGCAGGTCGACACCAAGAACATCCTGTTCATTTGCGGCGGCGCCTTTGCCGGGCTGGAGAAAGTCATCCAGCAGCGCTCGGAGACCACCGGTATCGGCTTCTCGGCGGAGGTGCGCAGCAAGGAGCGCACCGAGAACCTCGGCAAGGTGCTCGCTGATGTCGAGCCCGAGGATCTGGTGCGGTTCGGCCTGATTCCCGAGTTCGTGGGACGCCTTCCGGTGGTCGCCACGCTCGACGAGCTGGACGAGGCGGCTTTGGTGAAAATCCTCACCGAACCGAAGAACGCCGTCACCAAGCAGTTCAAGAAGCTGTTCGAGATGGAAGAGGTGGAGCTGGAGTTCCGCCCCGAGGCGTTGCAGGCGATCGCCAAGAAGGCGCTCAAGCGCAAGACCGGCGCCCGTGGCTTGCGCACCATCCTCGAACAGGTGCTGCTGGAGACCATGTACGAGCTACCCTCGCTGGAACACGTGAGCAAGGTCGTGGTGGATGACGCGGTGATCAACGGCCAGGCCGAGCCTTACCTGATTTATCGTGGCAACCTGCAGCAGCGCGTGGCCAGCGACGGTAACGACGCAGCCTGATCGATGCCCTGTGGGAAAAAGGCGGCCCCGGTGAGTTACCGGGGCCATTTTTTTGGGTACGGCGGCATGGAAACCTTGTGCATCGCGCCGGATGCCTCCACTTGACGTGTCATGGGTCCCGGCGCAGTGTCAGAGCCCGTATGTCGATTCACCAGGAACTATTTTTCGATGGCCAAGACCGTCCGTAAAACCGAATTGCTGGATGCGCTGCCCGTGCTGCCGTTGCGCGACGTGGTGGTGTATCCGCACATGGTCATTCCATTGTTTGTCGGCCGCGACAAATCGATGCGCGCGCTCGAGCGCGCCATGGAAGGCGAACGTCAGATTCTGCTGGTAGCGCAGAAGAGTCCGGATATCGACGATCCGGAAGCCGCCGACCTGCACACGGTTGGCACGCTGGCGGGCGTGCTGCAGCTGCTCAAGCTGCCTGATGGCACGGTCAAGGTGCTGGTCGAAGGCCAGTCGCGGGTCACCATCGAGGACTGTCGGGAGGCCGACGGCATGCTGGTGGCGCGTTCACGCACGATTGAGCCCGTGTACAACGCCAAGGAGCGCGAGCTTGACGTGGTGTCGCGCACGCTGATCTCGTTGTTCGAGCAGCTCGTCAAGCAGAGCCGCAAGCTTCCGCCCGAAGTGCTGGCCAGCCTGTCCGGCATCGAGGAGCCGTCGCGCGTCGCCGACTCCATCGCCGCGCATCTTTCCGTGCGCATGGCCGACAAGCAGAAGGTGCTTGAAACCGCCGATGTGGCGCAACGGCTGGAGCTGCTCATCGGCCTGGTCGACAGCGAGATGGATCTGCAGCAGGTGGAGAAGCGCATCCGCGGCCGGGTCAAGACCCAGATGGAAAAGAGCCAGCGCGAGTACTACCTCAACGAACAGATGAAAGCCATCCAGAAGGAACTGGGTGACAACGAAGAGGGCACCAACGAAATCGAGGAGCTGCAGAAGAAGATCGAAAATGCCGGCATGCCCAAGGCTGTGCTGACCAAGGCGCGGCAGGAGTTTGGCAAGCTGAAGCAGATGTCACCGATGTCGGCGGAAGCGACGGTGGTGCGCAACTACCTCGACTGGCTGGTCGGCGTGCCGTGGAAGAAACGCAGCAAGGTGCACAAGGATCTGCGCATGGCGCAGGAAGTGCTGGACGCCGATCACTTCGGGCTGGAAAAGGTCAAGGACCGCATCCTCGAATACCTGGCGGTGCAACAGCGCGTGGCCACGATGAAGGGTCCGATCCTGTGCCTGGTCGGTCCGCCGGGTGTGGGCAAGACCTCCCTGGGCCAGTCGATCGCGAAGGCCACCAACCGCAAGTTCGTGCGGATGAGTCTGGGTGGCGTGCGTGACGAGGCCGAGATCCGTGGCCATCGACGTACCTACATCGGCTCCATGCCGGGTCGCATCGTTCAGAACCTGACCAAGGTCGGCACCCGCAATCCGCTGTTCATGCTGGACGAGATCGACAAGATGTCGATGGACTTCCGCGGCGACCCGTCGTCTGCGTTGCTCGAAGTGCTCGACCCGGAACAGAATCACGCCTTCAACGACCACTACCTTGAAGTCGATTTCGACCTGTCCGAGGTGATGTGGATCGCCACCGCCAACTCGCTGAACATTCCCGGCCCCTTGCTCGATCGCATGGAGGTCATTCGCATTCCCGGTTATACCGAGGATGAGAAGCTGGGGATCGCGCAGCGGTATCTGCTTGCCAAGCAGTTGAAGGCGAACGGCCTCAAGCCCGAGGAACTGCACGTGGACGAGGAGGCGTTGCGGGACATCGTGCGCTACTACACGCGCGAGTCCGGCGTGCGCAACCTCGAGCGCGAGATCTCGAAGATCTGCCGCAAGGTAGTCAAGGAGCTGACCCTGGGTGAAGTAACCAGGGCCAGGAAGGCGAAAACAAAAAGCGCGAAGCCCCAGAAGAAAGCCGCCGCCGGTGTCGAAGTGACGTCGGCGAATCTGGATCATTACCTCGGCGTTCGCCGTTTCGATTTCGGCCGCAAGGAAATCCAGAACGAGATCGGCCTGGTCACGGGGCTGGCCTGGACACAGGTCGGCGGCGAGCTGCTCAGCATCGAGGCATCGATTGTTCCCGGCAAGGGGCGGTTGGTGAATACCGGGCAACTCGGTGACGTCATGAAGGAGTCGATCCAGGCGGCGCTGTCGGTGGTGCGCGCGCGCGTGGATCAGCTCGGCATCGATCCCGAGTTCCACCAGAAGCTCGACGTGCACATCCACGTGCCGGAGGGCGCCACGCCCAAGGATGGCCCCAGTGCCGGCGTGGCAATGTGCACCGCGCTGGTGTCCGCCCTCACCAAGATACCGGTGCGTTCGGAAGTGGCCATGACTGGTGAAATCACCTTGCGTGGGCGCGTACTGCCGATTGGCGGGCTGAAGGAAAAACTGCTGGCGGCGCTTCGTGGCGGCATCACCACGGTGATCATTCCCGAAGACAACAAGAAGGATCTCGTCGACATGCCGGCCAACATCACCACGTCGCTGGAGATCCATCCGGTGCGCTGGATCGACGAGGTGCTCGACATCGCGTTGGAGCGTCCGTTGCAGCCCAGCCAGGCGGTCGATTCCGAGGAGGCTCACGCGTCCAAGGAAGGGGCGTCGGCGGAGGACGGTGCCGAGGTCCATTCGCGTACGCATTGAGTTGTTGGCCGGTCTCCATGGGCCGGCTCCTGTTCACCTGACGTGACGGCGGACGATGCTGAATCGGCATCGTTCGCTGTTTGCTTTACGCGTCGTTTCGTGCGCTGTATTTCCGCGAAAACGCTTGCCATGACTTGTGTTGCGAAGTTCGGCAACGCACTGGTATAAAGGTGGAACCGCAGATTTCATGCCCACCGCGGCGATTCCTGTTGCGACACGGCACCTGGCGCGAGCCAATCATCCACGCTGGCGTTGTTTCGTCGAAAACGAACCGCGTCGGTCGAAAACTAGGAGCTTTTCAATGAATAAAACCGATCTGATCAACGCCATCGCCGAAAAGGCCGAACTGACCAAGGCCGATGCAACCCGCGCGCTCGAAGCGTTCTTCGAGACCGTGCAGAAGACGCTCAAGAGCGGCGAAGACGTTTCTGTCGTCGGATTCGGTACTTTCACCGTGCGTGCGCGTGCTGCCCGTACGGGTCGCAACCCGCGGACCAACGAAATGATCCAGATCCAGGCGTCGAAAGTGCCGGCGTTCAAGGCTGGCAAGACCCTGAAGGATGCCCTAAACTAAGCGGCTGACGCTTGGTTCCGGGTGCTTAGCTCAGCGGTAGAGCGTCGCCCTTACAAGGCGGTGGTCGTAGGTTCGATCCCTACAGCACCCACCAGAAATGCGGAGCGGTAGTTCAGCTGGTTAGAATGCTGGCCTGTCACGCCGGAGGTCGCGGGTTCGAGTCCCGTCCGCTCCGCCACAGTTCACAAGGGCGCCCGTGTGGCGCCCTTGTTTTTTGGCACAAGGCTTCGTCAAGGCGAGGCTGATCATCAGGCGGTGCGTGATTGATGTTCTTGTGGCATCGCACGCGGGGGTAGCCTGGTGTTCGCATCGCGCTTCATGCGCCTACAACCACGTTGCGGGAAGATTTCAATGCTGCAGGCAATGCGTAACAAAATGCATGGATGGCCAGCCATCATCCTTCTGGGCATTTCCGTTTTCGCCATGTCGTTTTTCGGCATGGAAGGCTACCTGACGTCCAGTAGCGACATGTCGGTGGCGAAGGTCGGCAAGCATGAGATCAGCCAGAACGACATGCAGGATCGGCTGAACCTGTTGCGGCAGCGCGCCAACGCGGAGCAGGGCGATCAGTTCGACACCAGCATTTTCGAAAAGCCGGAAATGAAGCTGCGCGTGCTGAATTCGATGATCGACCAGCAGCTGCTGCTCAAGGCCAACGATGATTTCGGCCTGACGGTGTCCGACCAGGCCGTGCGTGATTACATCGCATCCATCCCGGCGTTCCAGGTCGATGGTCATTTCGACCCGACGTCCTACAGCGCGGTGCTGGCCAGCCAGCGCAAGACGCCCGAGATGTTCGAGGCCGAGGTTCGCTCCGATCTGGCCGTGCAGTTGCTTCCACGCGCCATCGATGCCAGCACCATCATTCCCGCGGCCGACGCCGAACGTTTCCTGGCGCTGCGTATGCAGCGTCGCGATGTCCGTTATTTCCTGTTGCCGCGTCCGACGATTTCCGACGCCAAGGTGACCGATGAGCAGATCGACGCCTACTATAAGGCGCATCTGGCCGACTACACGGACCCCGAGCGTGTTTCGGTGAAATACATCGAAGTGAATGGCGCGGATCTCGCGTCGGCATCGGCACCCAGCGACGAGGAACTGCGCAAGCGCTATGCCGATGAGAAGCAGCGCTTCGTGCAGCCGGAGCAACGCCTGGTTTCGCACATCCTCATCGACGTGCCCGCCAACGCCACGCCTGAGCAGCAAAAGGCCGCCCTGGCCAAGGCCAACGATATTGCCGCCCACGCGACCCCCGAGGATTTTGCCGAGCTGGCCCGAAAGGATTCGCAGGACCTGGGCTCCAAGCGCCAGGGCGGCGACCTGGGCTGGCTGGAGCGGGGTGTGACCAATCCGGCGTTCGAGTCGGCCATGCTCGCCATGACCAAGGGCCAGATATCCAAGCCCGTGTTGTCGCCGGAGGGTTACCACATCATCTGGTTGCGTGATGTCCGCAGCGGCGACGCCAAGCCGTTCGAGGAGGTGCGCGACACGCTGGTGAAAGAGGCGACGGCGGCGGACAAGGATCGGCTTTACAACGAAGTGGCCGGCAAGCTTTCCGACAACACGTATCAGAATCCGTCCTCGCTGGAGCCCGCTTCCGAGGCGCTGAAGCTGCCGATCAAGGAAACACCCCTGTTTTCCCGCGCGGGTGGTGAAGGCGTCGCGGCCAATCCCAAGGTTGTCGCCGCCGCGTTTTCGGATGACGTGCTGGCGCAGGGCAACAATTCGGGTCTGATCGACCTGGGTGGCGACCACTCGGTGGTGATCCACGTCGACAAACACCTGCCGTCGACGCCGCGGGCCTTGGCCGACGTACGTGGCGACGTACACGATCGCATCATCGATGAGCGTGTCGCCGCTGAAGCGAAGACGCAGGCGCAGGCGTTGCTGGCGCGCTTGCAGAAGGGCGATTCGATGGAGGACGTGGCCGCTTCCTCGAAGCTCGATGTGACCGCCGTCAAGAATGCGCTGCGCGTCCAGGCTGATCTGCCGCCATCGATCCGTGACCACGCGTTCCTCTTGCCGCATCCGGCCGACGGCAAGCCGCAGTACGCCTCGGTCGATATGGGCAAGGGCGTCTACGCTTTGCTCGCGCTGGACAAGGTGCAGCCCGGTGATCTGTCCGACGTGACAGCCGACCAGCGTGAGTCGCTGCGTCAGCAGATGGCGCAAGCCTACGGTGCCGAAGCGACGAGCGAACTGATCGAGATTTTGCGGTCGCGGACCGAGATCAAGATCAACAAGGAACGCCTGTAACCTGATTCGCAGCCTTGCCGCGAGACCAGGCCGGTAGTGGAAAAGTTCGAAAATGAAAAGGCGGCCATTGGCCGCCTTTTTCGTGGTGTCGTTTGTTGGGCGGCAGGCCGGTCGCCGCCGATGGTGGCTTGCGCGCTCGGCCAGCCGCGATGTGGATCGTCCACTCAGTGGGCGCTGCCCACTTTCAGCACCAGACCAGGCTTGATCGACTGTCCGCGCAGGTGGTTCCAGCTCCGCAGTTGGTCGACGCTGACCGAGTAGTGGCGGGCAATGCCCCAGAGGCTGTCGCCGGAGCGGACCGTGTGGTGGCGCGGTGATGTGGCCGATGGCTGACTGTTGTCTGCGCTACCCGGCGAAAGCGATGCGGCCGGCTCACGGTCCGCGTCTGCGGTGGAGGCCTCGTTGACCAGTGCGGTGCGAAATTGCCGTACGTGCTTCGCAGGCAGCACCAGGTAGGACGCCGCCTGGGCATCGATGGTGTCGCTGCGGAAGGCCGCATTGAGGTGTTTGAAGCGATCGACCGACATCCCCGCGTGGCTGGCCGCATCCGTGATCGACAAGGATTGATCGACCGGCACCTTGACCAGTTGCCGTTCGGGCGGCAGCGCCGGCAAGGTCACGCCGAATCGCGCCGGTTCGCGCACGACGCAGGCAATGGCCAGCAGTTTGGATAGATGTTCACGAGTCCCGCGGCGAACCGGCAGCTCGGGTATGGCCGGCAGTTCGGTGGGCGCGCCGTGTTTCTTCACCAGCTTGCGCACCGCGAATTCGCCCGCGTTGAACGCGTAATCGGCGAGCCGCCAGTCGTTGAATCGCCGGTGGTATCGCTGCAATTCTTTCATGACCGCGTGCGTCGCCGCGGGTACGTCCAGGCGTCCGTCGTAGCTGTCGTCCACACGCAGCCCCATGGCGCCCGCCGTGGCCGGCATGATCTGCCACATGCCGGCAGCTCGATTCCGGTGTCGCCCTGGCACGGGCTGGAAGTGACTTTCCACCCACGGCAGCAGCACGAACTCTCCGGCGACGTCGTAGTGGTCGGCGACCTGTTGCACATAGATCAGGCGCGGCAGTACCGCGCTCAACTGGCTTTCGAACTGCTTCGGATGACGCGTGTAGGTACGGGCCCAGGCGGTGATCGCCGGATCGGCCGCGCAATCGGCCATTTCAAAACGGCTGCGCAGTTGTTGCCATACATCGATCTGCGCTTGCGGCGCGGTTTCCGATGGCGGGAGCAGGCGGCTGCCATCCGTGGCAATCGGCGTGGTGACCACCGGATGATGGGTCTTTTGCGAAGGGCCGGTGGCGCAGGCCGTCAGCACCAGCGTCAGCGTGAGCGGAAGTAGCCGCCGACTCATGCGGCGAACGTGTTCTTGGCGTGGCGCAACGCGGCGAAGCGGGCAACGCGGTCGCCGCGGCCGTCATGGCGTTCGCACCAGGCAGATACGTCGTCGCTATCCACCCGCAGGAAGGGATTGGTGGCCAGCTCGCTGGCAAGGGAGACCGGCACGGTGGGCAACCCCTGGGTTCGCAACGTATCCACTTCCTGGCGTCGGGCCGCGAGGGCGGTATTGGCCGGTTCGACCGTGTGCGCAAAACGTCCGTTGGCCTCGGTGTATTCGTGGCCGCAGCACACCAGGGTGTCTTCCGGCAACGTCGACAAGTGGTCCAGGGATGCCAGCATTTGCGCGGGCGTACCCTCGAACAGGCGGCCACATCCGAGACTGAACAAGGTGTCGCCACAGAACACGATGCCCGCACCGAGGTAGGCGACGTGGCTCAGGGTGTGGCCAGGGATGGCGATGGTGTCGAATCCGATGCCGGGCGCCGCGAGTTCGATACGCTGGCCGTCCGCGACGGGATGCGTGGTCGCGGCGATACGTCCGTCGTCGGGGGCGTAGACGGGTACGCCATGCTGCGCGGCCAACGCCGCGGCACCGCCGATGTGGTCCAGATGGTGATGCGTCAGCAGGATCGCGCGCAGTTGCAGATCGTTCGCGATCAGTGCGTCTTCGACCACCTGGGCCTCGCCCGGATCCACCACGATGGCATCGCCCGCGTCGTCATGAAGAAGCCAGATGTAGTTGTCGGAAAGCGCCGGTAGGGGGATCAGGTGCACGATGAACTCCACTGCGTTGGGTGATCCGGAAACCGACAGGTGCAGCCTTCCGAGGCGGGAAACGCCCGACTATAAGGGGGCGGCGCCGGCGCCTCGTTAGCCTGGTGTTAAATGCTTTTAACCGTTCAGTTGCGCTCACGACCTCCGCCGCCGGCATGGTTGGCAGCAGCTACACTTCCTGGATAGATGAGTCAGGACGTCCGCATGCTTCATCGCGATCACCGGATCTACAGCAGCGCGCCTCTGCGGCAGCTGGCCGACGAGCAGACGCGTGCGATGTTGCCCGATATCCAGCGCAGCGCCGGCGCGCGTGCGTTGTCGCTGGGCGCTTCCGGCGACGGCGTGGTTCCCTCGCTGCCGATGATCGGCGGCTGGACCCGGATGTGGATTGCGACCGGCGGTTATCGCGGCGATGTGTGCGCCGCGATCGACGCACCGTTGCCCTTCCTGGACGAAGCCTTCGATGTGGTGTTGCTGCGCCACGCCCTCGAGGCCGTGGCCGAACCATCGGTCCTGCTGGTCGAAGCCATGCGCGTACTGGCGCCGGGCGGCGTGCTGGTCGTGACCGGGTTGCATCCCGTGAGCGGCTGGGCGCCCTGGTTCTATTGGCGATCCGGTGGCACGCGGACGCTGCGGTTTCCGGGGCAACTCGGCCGGCGGCTTGAACGCCATGGGCTGGAAATCGAATGGACACGGCGGGTGGGTCGACCGTGGCCAAGTGATGCGGCCCCGCGTGCAGCACCGTTCAACCCCTGCGGCGGCGGCTACGTGATGATGGCGCGGAAAAGGTGTCGCAGGGCGACGCCATTGCGCATACTCCCCGCCCCGACCCGACTGCGCGTGGCCAGTGGAAGCCTTTCACCCGGCACGCGACGCAGTGCGGTTTTGTGATTTCAATTCATAGCGAGCAATGATGAGCGAAGTGGAAGCATTTACGGACGGCGCCTGTCTGGGCAATCCGGGACCCGGTGGCTGGGCGGCCTTGCTGAGGGCAAAAGGCAGTGAACGCATGATCGCCGGCGGTGATCCGGCCACCACCAATAACCGCATGGAACTGATGGCCGCCATCGGTGCACTGGAAGCGCTGAAGCGCCCCTGCCAGGTCGTGCTCACCACCGATTCGCGCTACGTGATGCAGGGCATCGAGCAGTGGATGCCGAAGTGGATGGCCAACGGCTGGCGCACCGCGGACAAGAAGCCGGTGAAGAACCAGGATCTGTGGCAGCGCCTGTCGGCGGCGGTGGCGTCGCATCAGGTGCGCTGGAAGTGGGTACGTGGGCATAACGGCCACGTCGAGAATGAACGGGTGGATCAGGCGGCGCGTGAGCAGGCCGAGCTGCTGCGGGTAAGCGCATGAGGCAGGTCGTCCTCGATACCGAAACCACGGGCCTGGAGGTGCGTCAGGGCCACCGGCTGGTGGAAATCGCCTGCGTGGAGATGGTCGAACGCCGGCTTACCGGTCGTTATTACCAGACGTATCTCAACCCCGACCGTGCCATCGACGAAGGTGCGCGCATGGTCACCGGCATCGAAGACGCGTTCCTGCTGGACAAGCCGCACTTCGAGGACGTGGCCGAGGAATTCCTGGCGTTCATCGATGGTGCCGAGCTGGTCATCCACAACGCCAGTTTCGATATCGGTTTTCTCGATGCGGAGCTGGCGCGCCTGGGCGAGCAGGCCGGGCGGGTAGGCGACCGCTGCGCCGTACTCGATACGTTGAAGATGGCGCGGGAGCTTTTTCCCGGTCAACGCAACAACCTCGATGCCTTGTGCAAACGGCTGGGCGTGGACAATTCGCGTCGCGATCTGCACGGCGGCCTGATCGATGCGCAGTTGCTGGCCGACGTCTATCTGGCCATGACCTCGGGCCAGGTTGCGTTCGACCTGGGTTTCGAGGACGAAGCCGATACGCGCAGCACGACGGTGGCGGTGCCATTGTCGCTGCAGGAACGGCCACGCGTGCTGCGTGCCTCGGCGGAGGAAGTGGAAGCGCATCAGGGTCGGCTTGCCGCACTGGACAAGAGTGCCGCCGACGGCAGCCTGTGGCGCCGGCTTGCGTCGCCACAGGCCGAAGCCGTCGAGTAAGGCATCAACTGATGCGTGCGAGGATCGCGGTGATGTTGTCGCTGCCACCGCCGTCCAGTGCGCCGAGCAGCAATTGATCGACGCATTCCTGCGCGGCCAGGTCCGTGCGCGCCACCAGTCGGCCGATGGCCGCATCGGTGACATCCTCGGTGAGTCCATCGCTGCACAGCAGGAAACCCATGCCGGGAAGGGCGGTGCCGCGGTTCATGCCGATATGCAGCTGATCCGCCGCCGTCACGCCCAGCGCCTGGGTCAACACATTGCGCTGCGGATGTTGCGAGGCCTGCGCAGGATCCAGTTGGCCCGCTTCCACCAACGCCTGCACCAACGAATGGTCATGGCTGATCTGGCGCAAACCCTGTTGCCATAGATAGATGCGGCTGTCGCCCACCCAGGCAACCTCGTAGTTGTCGCCGATGATCCGCAACGCGGCAATGGTGGTGCCCATGGGGAGCCGGTCGCCGTTGCCGCGCGTAAGCGCAAGCAGTCGTTCGCCGGCGCCTTGCACGGCTTCGATGAGCCCATGCCCGCGCGCGACCAGATCCACCACGGCATCGCGTACCAGCGCCGAAGCCACTTCACCGTGCTGGTGTCCGCCCATGCCGTCGGCCACCAGGAACAGGCCCAGCGAGGCATCTGCGTAATACGTGTCTTCGTTGCGCGTGCGGCGCAGGCCGACGTGGGTGGCGTGTCCGAATTCGATCATGGGGGTCTGATCAAGCGAGTGGGATGCAGCATGCCGGATGCGGGGGTGGGGCGCAAAAGCAATTAGGGGTGAGCAAGTACGGGGCGTTTGCGATGGGCACGGGAAACGTGGGTATTCCGGGGTTGTTCGGCCCATCCATGGGTCGTACCCCTTCGCGCTGCGCGGGAGGGTCTCACCCAGCCGTCACCAACAGAAAAGCAAAAACGCCCCGTCTGGGGCGTTTTGCTTTTCTGGCGGAGAGGGAGGGATTCGAACCCTCGGTACGCTTACACGTACGCCTGATTTCGAGTCAGGTACATTCGACCACTCTGCCACCTCTCCAAAAGGTTCGCGTGGTCTGCGCGAGCCGGCAAGTTTACGCGGTAGGTTTGGCCGAAACAAGCGCGAAGGCATGGCCCGGAAGGCAAGGCCTGGCGCTCAGCCCGCCTTCTTCTTCGCCAGCCGCAACCAGGTATCGACCACCGTATCCGGGTTCAGCGAAAGCGATTCGATGCCCTGTTCCATCAGCCACTCGGCCAGATCCGGGTGATCGGACGGCCCTTGGCCGCAGATGCCGATGTACTTGCCCTTGGCGCGGGCGGTCTTGATCGCCATGGCCAGCAGCTTCTTCACCGCCGGGTCGCGCTCGTCGAACAGGCCGGCCACGATGCTGGAATCGCGGTCGAGGCCGAGCGTGAGCTGGGTGAGGTCGTTGGAGCCGATCGAGAAGCCATCGAAGATATCCAGGAATTCGTCGGCGAGCAGGGCGTTGGAAGGTACCTCGCACATCATGATGACCTTGAGGCCGTGCTCACTCCGGACCAGGCCGTTCTTCGCCAATACCTCGATCACCTTGCGGCCTTCGCCCAGGGTGCGCACGAACGGGATCATCACCCAGACGTTGTCCAACCCCATCGTCTCGCGCACGTGCTTGACTGCCTTGCACTCCAGCGCAAACGCTTCGGAGAAACTGGGGTCGACGTAACGGCTGGCGCCGCGGAAGCCGATCATCGGGTTTTCCTCGTGCGGCTCATAGCGTGCACCGCCGATCAGGCCCGCGTATTCGTTGGACTTGAAATCGGACAGGCGCACGATCACCGGCTTCGGGTACACCGAAGCGGCGATGGTGGCGATGCCTTCGGCCAGGCGGTTGACGTAAAACTCCACCGGGCCCGGGTAACCGGCAATGCGCTCGTCGATCTTCGCTTTCGTTTCGGCGTCCTGCTTGCCGTACTCCAGCAATGCCTTGGGATGCACGCCGATGTGGCTGGCGATGATCATTTCCAGGCGCGCCAGGCCGATGCCGGCGTTGGGCAGCATGCCGAAGTCGAAGGCGCGTTCGGGGTTGGCCACGTTCATCATGATCTTCAGCGGTGCCTCGGGCATGTCGCCGAGATCCGCCGTGATGCGCTCGAACTTCAGGATGCCCTCGTAGATCGTGCCGGTGTCGCCTTCGGCGCAGGACACGGTGACGTCGGCGCCATCGGGGATCAGCTCCAGCGCGTTGCCGGTGCCGACCACGGCCGGTACACCCAGTTCGCGGGCGATGATCGCCGCGTGGCAGGTGCGGCCGCCGCGGTTGGTGACGATGGCCGAGGCGCGCTTCATCACCGGCTCCCAATCGGGGTCGGTCATGTCGGCGATCAGCACGTCGCCGGCCTGCACCTTGTTCATGTCGGACAGCGAACGCACCACGCGCGCCTTGCCGGCGCCGATCTTCTGGCCGATCGAACGACCCTCGGCCAGGACCTTGCCTTTCGCGCTCAGGTGGAAGCGTTCGAGCTGGGTGGCGTGCGAGCGCGACTTCACGGTTTCCGGACGCGCCTGCACGATGTAGATCTTGCCGGTGTGGCCGTCCTTCGCCCATTCGATGTCCATCGGGCGGTCGTAGTGTTTCTCGATGATCAGCGCCTGCCGTGCCAGCTCCTGCACGTCCTCGTCGCTGATGCAGAACTGGTTGCGCAGTTCGGCGGGCGTGTCTTCCGTGCGTACGCGTTCGTCGGCCGCATCGGAATAGACCATGCGCAATTGCTTGGCGCCAAGGTTGCGGCGCAGGATAGCCGGCTTGCCGGCGTTCAATGTGGGTTTGAAGACGTAGAACTCGTCCGGATTGACCGCGCCCTGTACGACCATTTCGCCCAGACCATAACTGCCGGTGACAAACACCACATCGCGGAAGCCCGACTCGGTGTCCAGCGTGAACAGCACGCCGGACGCACCCACGTCCGAACGCACCATCAACTGCACGCCGGCGGAGAGGAACACCTCTTCGTGCCTGAAACCCTGGTGCACGCGGTAGGCGATGGCGCGATCGTTGTAGAGCGAGGCGAAAACTTCCTTCACCGTGTGCAGCACATCGTCGATGCCCGCCACGTTGAGGAAGGTTTCCTGCTGGCCGGCGAACGATGCATCGGGAAGATCCTCGGCGGTGGCCGATGAACGCACCGCCACGGCGATGTTGTCGGCGCCGGCATCCTTGCACAGCGTGATGTACGCGTCGCGGATCGCCTGCTCGAGTTCGGCGGGCAGGGCGGTGTCCACGATCCACTGGCGGATCTCCTTGCCGGCAGCCACCAGCGCATCCACGTCATCGACGTCCAGCGAGGACAGCCGATCCTGGATTCGTTTCGCCAAGCCGCTTTTTTCCAGGTATTGCTGGAACGCATCGGCGGTGGTGGCAAAACCGCCCGGCACCGAGACACCCAATCGGGACAGGTTGCCGATCATTTCGCCAAGTGAGGCATTCTTGCCGCCTACCTTGCCAAGGTCGGTCATGCGCAGCGCATCGAGCCAAAGCACCAGATCGTTCAAGGGGATCTCCTGAAGGCTTTCGTGTGACAACGGGGAGGGTGCAAACTGACCGGAACGGTCGGCAAAGGAGTGGTATTGTCCGCTGCCGATCGTGTGCAGCACAAGAAGACCATTGCCGTTGAGCCCCACTCCAACTGCATACCAGTCAGCTTTTGTGAAGCAAGCGCAATGATTTAATCGTGATCTATGGCGTCGTAAAAACGGTCATGACCCACCGGGAGCAGGCATGCAACGCACGGTTTTCTACATATCCGACTCCACTGGTATTACCGCGGAGACGATCGGCAACAGCATCCTGACGCAATTCGAGGGCGTCACGTTCGACAAGCATCGCCTGTCGTTCGTGGATGACGCGCAAAAGGCCGAGGCCGCCGCCGTGCGGATCAAGACCCACTACGCGCAGAGCGGGCAGCGGCCGATCGTGATCAACACGATGGCCGAGCCGGCCTTGTGCGACATCGTCGCCGCCAGCGGGGCGTTGATGATGGATGTGTTTGCGCCGTTCATCGGGCCGCTGGAGGACGAGTTGGGCGCCAAGCGCTCTGGCGCGGTCAACCGCGCGCACGGCATGGTGGACTACGGCAAATACGAGGCGCGCATCAACGCGACCAACTATGCGCTGTCGCACGATGACGGCATCGACGTGGACTATGCCGACGCGGATCTGGTCCTGATTGGCGTGTCGCGTTCCGGCAAGACGCCCACCTGCCTCTACATGGCCTTGCACTATGGTGTCAGTGCCGCCAACTATCCGTTGACCGAGGAGGATCTGGACCGGCTGGAATTGCCGGCACTGCTGCGTCCTTACAAGTCGCGGTTGTTCGGCCTCACGATCGAGCCGGCGCGGTTGGCGCAGATCCGCGAGCAGCGCAGTCCGGGCAGCAAATATGCCACCTTGAAACAATGCCGCTGGGAGCTGGACCAGGCGGCCAGGCTGATGCGTCAATCCGGCATACCCAGCCTCAACACCACGCACGTGTCGATCGAGGAAATCGCCAGCAAGATCTTTTCCCGCTTCGGTATCGAGCGGACCATGTTTTGAACGCAGGGTTTTGAACGCAGGAGTTTCGTGACAACGATGAGTGCCGTACTGGACAGCCGAACCAACTTGTTGCCGGGGCGCTTTGGCTTCCTGATGGGGCTTTATGCGGAAAATTACCATCGGCTGACGCGCCTGTTCGCGCCGCAGCAACTTGCGCCGGGCCGCTACCTGTCCAACGTGGACGACGGTTTGAACGTGCATCTCCATGTGCAGGAGTGCCATCCGTACACGCTGGAGCTTGAACTCACCTACGATTTCGTCGACGCCCACACCGGCCAGCGTTCGCCTTCGGCGCAACTGCGCATGTACACCGATGCGCACGTGGCTGAAGCGATGCATTGCCATCCCGGCCGGCACTTGTGGCAGGTGCTGGGGCCGTTCGCGCCGGCGCATACGGTGTTCCAGCATCGTCTGCGCATGAACGGCTTTCTCTCGCGCTGGCTGGAATACCTGGCCGAGCAGGGCCATTCGACGGGCACGCTGGAACGCGATCCGGCTGATACCGCGGGCTGAGCATCACGTTGTCGCGCGCACGAATCGCGCGCAACAAAAAACCCGCGCAAGGCGGGTTTTCCGTTGTGTAGTGGCGGAGCGGACGGGACTCGAACCCGCGACCTCCGGCGTGACAGGCCAGCATTCTAACCAACTGAACTACCGCTCCACATTCGTTTTTGCAGCTATTTACGTTCCAGCGTTGCGAGCCAACTTGGCGTCCCCACGGGGATTCGAACCCCGGTCGCCACCGTGAAAGGGTGGTGTCCTAGGCCTCTAGACGATGGGGACAATTCAAGTTGGTGGAGCCAGGCGGGATCGAACCGCCGACCTCCTGCATGCCATGCAGGCGCTCTCCCAGCTGAGCTATGGCCCCGCCGCTGGAAGCCCGGAAGAATAGGTCCGAGTGTCATATCCGTCAAGCGTTTTTTTCACATCGGTGAAGCACGCGAACTGCATCCGGCAACTCGGCCTTCTGCCTGTGCTTTCGCGAACGAACAGTGAGCGGGTGTTCGTTTAAGCTGGAGAATTCTGCGGCGCTGAAGAGAAGGCATGCACGAAATCGGTTTCATTCGCGACCTGGCCATGGTGATGATCGTGGCCGGTGCCACCACGATCCTGTTCCAGCGTCTGCGGCAGCCTGTACTGCTGGGCTACATCCTCGCTGGCGTGCTGATCGGCCCGCATACCCCGGGTGTGCTGGTGGCGGATCCGCGAGCGATCGAAGACATTTCCAACCTCGGTGTCGTGCTGCTGATGTTCACGCTGGGGCTGGAGTTCAGCGTACGCAAGTTGCGCCAGGTGGGAGTGGGCGTGCTGGTGGTCGCGGTGGCCGAGGTCGGGTTGATGCTGTGGATCGGCTTCGGCATCGGTGAGTTGTTTGGCTGGAAGGGCATGGATTCGCTGTTCCTGGGCGCGATCATCTCGTTGTCGTCGACGATGGTGGCCACCCGGATGCTTTCCGAGGGCGGGCAGCGGCACCACCCGTTTGCGCAGTTGGTGGTGGGCTTGCTGGTGGCCGAGGACATGCTGGCGATCATCATGCTGACCCTGCTGACGGCCGTGGCCATCGGTGGCTCGGTACAGGCGGAAGCGGCTTTTACGCTGATTGGCCACCTTGGCCTGTTCGTGATCGTGGGCATGATCCTGGGGTTGCTGCTGCTGCCGCGGCTGGTGGATTACGTGGCCGGTTTCGGTCGCGACGAAACCTTGCTGGTCAGCGTGCTTGGCATCTGTTTCGGTGCCAGCCTGCTGGCCGCGTGGATGGGTTTCAGCGTGGCCCTGGGCGCGTTCCTGGCGGGTGCGATCGTGGCCGAATCGCGCAGCGTCGCCCGCGTGATGCATCTGGTCGAGCCGTTGCGCGACATGTTCGCCGCGCTGTTCTTCGTGGCCATCGGCTTGAAGATCGACCCGGCGATGCTGCTGCATTACGTCCTGCCGGCGCTGCTGATCGCCGGCGCGGTGATGCTGGGCAAGACGCTGGCCTGCAGCGTGGGCATTTTTGCCATCGGCCACGATGCGCGCACCTCGTTGCGTGCCGGCCTGGGGATGGCGCAGATCGGCGAGTTCTCGTTCGTCATCGCCACGCTGGGTCTGTCGCTGGGCGTGATCAGCGATTTCATCTATCCGATCGCCGTGGCGGTGTCGGTGGTCTGCATGGCGGTCTCGCCGTATCTGAGCCGCTCCGCGGACAAGCTCGCCAACGGATTGACCCGGGTAACGCCACGCTCGGCGCGGTTGCTTGCCACCAGCTACAACGGCTGGCTGGCCAACCTGAAGCCGGTCAACGAGAACGCGGCGCTGGCGGCAATCTTTCGCCGGTTGTTGTGGCATATCGGCATCAACGTGCTGCTGGTGGTCACGCTTTTCATGCTGGGTGCCTACGTCAATGCGCATAACTGGGCGTGGTTCTCGATGATCGGCATCGGTCGCGAATTGCGCCACACGCTGATTTGGGCGACCGCATTGTTCCTGTCGCTGCCGATGCTGATCGCGGTGTATCGCAAGGCCGAGGCGCTGGGCATTCTGCTGGCGGAAATCGGCATCAGCGAGCGCTTTACCGGCGCCTATACCCAGCCGATGCGCAACGTGCTGGCGCGGATCATTCCACTGGTGACCTTGCTGGCGCTGGGGGTGCTGGTCAGTGCACTGGGTTCGACCATCCTGCCGCCGCGCGGAGTGGCGCTGTCCCTGGCCCTGCTGGGCGTGGTGCTGGCAGTGGTGATGTGGCGCAACCTGGTGCAAATGCACGCGCGTCTGCAAGCCGCACTGAAGGACACCCTCGACAAACCGGAACAAACGCCCTGACCGTGGTGGCGGCCGGCGACATGTGAAATGGATGTCACGTCGAATGAACCTTTACCGTTGCCGAAGGTCGGACGTCTGCATCGTTGCCAAGACCGGGCAGGCACCGCACAATGCGTGGCCTGCCTCCATCGGGGAGGCCCGGATGGTGACGCCGGCATATTCCATGACGAGGGAGTTTCGAATGAAGCAATTTCTGCGTCCCACGCTGACCGCCACTGCGCTGGTCGTTGCGTTGGGCATGACGTCGAGCGTGTTCGCTCAGGCTGCCGCCGGCGCCGCCGGCACGGTCGACAAGGCCAAAGCCAGCTACGTGATTGGCTACCAGATGGGCGAGCAAGTGCCGCCGATCATGCGCGACGAGCTGGATCCGACCGCCGTTGCCAACGCTGTCAAGGCTGCCATGCTCGGCCAGAAGCCGACCATGACCGATACCGAGGCCAAGCAGGTTCATGACGCGTTCATGGCCAAGGTGCAGGCCAAGTACAAGGTCGAGATGGACAAGCTCGGTGCCAAGAACAAGGCCGAAGGCGCCGCGTTCCTGGCCAAGAACAAGTCCAAGCCGGGTGTGAAGACCACGGCTTCCGGCCTGCAGTATGAAGTGATCAGCCAGGGTAGCGGCCCGCGCCCGGGTCCGAACGACACGGTCGAGATCAACTACACCGGCAGCTTCATCGACGGTCAGGTGTTCGACGCCTCGTCCAAGCACAATCCGCCGGGCGCCGCCAAGATTCCGCTGGCTGGCGTGATCCCCGGTTTCCGCGAAGGCCTGCAGCTGATGCAGCCGGGTGGCCACTACAAGCTGTATATCCCCTCGACCCTGGCCTATGGCTCGGAGCCGCGTCCGCCGATGCCGCCGAATGCCACGTTGATCTTCGACGTGACGCTGGTCAAGACCGGCCCGACGCCGGCCGGTTCGGGTGCCTCGGGCGGCTGATCACCTCCGACGTCCCGCGATAGCAGCATGGCAAGGGCGCGAAGCGATTCGCGCCCTTTGCTTTTCTCGAGCGGCAACAAGCGTCACGTTGCCACCGGCGGCCGGCTAGAATAGTCGGCTCGGTTTCAAGGAATTAACTTGCGATGAAAGTAACGATTTTTGGCACCGGCTATGTAGGCCTCGTAACAGGCGCCTGCCTCGCGGAAATGGGCAACCAGGTGATATGCGTCGACATCGACGCATCGAAAATCGAGCGCCTCCAGCGCGGTGAAGTTCCCATCTACGAGCCGGGCCTGGAACCCATCGTGCGGTCCAATGGCGCCGAGGGGCGGCTTGGCTTTACCACCGACGCAGTGTCCGCCGTGGCCCATGGCGAGGTTATTTTCATTGCCGTGGGGACGCCGCCGGACGAGGACGGCAGTGCCGATCTTCAATATGTGTTGAGCGTTGCGCGCACCATCGGGGCGCATCTTGACCGGTATGCGGTGGTGGTGAACAAATCCACCGTTCCCGTGGGTACCGCCGATCGGGTGCGCGCCACTATTTCGCAGGCAGTGGAATCGCGCGGCGTCGAGGTGCCGTTCGACGTGGTTTCCAACCCCGAGTTCCTGAAGGAAGGGGCTGCGGTGGAGGATTGCCTGAAACCGGACCGCATCATCGTCGGCGCTTCAAGCGAGCGCGCGGTGACGGTGTTGCGCAGCTTGTACGCGCCGTTCAACCGCAGTCACGACCGGATGGTGGTGATGGACGAGCGTTCGGCCGAGCTGACCAAGTACGCCGCCAACGCGATGCTGGCAACCAAGATCAGTTTCATGAATGAGATCGCCAATATCGCCGAGCGGGTCGGCGCCGACGTGGAACTCGTGCGCCAGGGCATCGGCTCCGATCCGCGTATCGGTCACCATTTCATTTACCCGGGCGCCGGTTACGGTGGCTCGTGTTTTCCCAAGGACGTGCAGGCGCTGGAACGGACCGCACGCAGCCATGGCTACGACGCACGCCTGCTGGCGGCGGTCGAGGCGGTCAACCACGATCAGAAGGCCAAGCTGTTCGAGTTGATCTCGCGTCATTTCGATGGCCAGTTGGCGGGCAAGACGATCGCGCTGTGGGGTTTGGCATTCAAGCCCAATACGGACGACATGCGCGAAGCGCCCAGCCGCCGACTGATGGAAGCCTTGTGGCAAGTCGGTGCCAAGGTACGCGCGTTTGATCCGGAAGCACGGGCCGAAACGGCTCGCCAGTACGGCGAGAGGGACGACCTGGTGCTGTGCGAACACGCCTACGATGCGCTGCAGGGCGCCGACGTACTGGCCATCGTCACCGAATGGAAGGCGTTCCGCAGCCCCGATTTTTCGCGTATCCGTGGCCTGCTGAAAACCCCGGCCATTTTTGACGGGCGCAACCTCTATGAACCGGCGGCGGTGGAAGCGGCAGGGCTGGCGTATTACGGCATGGGGCGTGGGCGCAGCCTGCAGGTGGCGAAGTGAGCAACGATGGCGCGGGCTACGAGGGGCTGGAGCAGCGGCTGGCCGAGCTGGAAGTGCGGCTGACCTTCATCGACGACACCGTCGAGGCGCTTGCGGTGGCCGATGCCGATCAGTCGCAGCGCATCGCCGCGCTGGAGCGTGCGGTGCGCGAACTGCGCGGCGAGCTGATGTCGGTACGGTTGGGCCAGGCGCCCGACCCGCATAGCGAGCCGCCACCGCCGCATTATTGATACCCACCGAGATTTCCGACCATGGCCGATTCCCTGCGCGACCAGTTGCTGAAAAGCGGCATCGTCAAACAAGTACGCGAAGAAAAACGCCCCGCTGCCCCATCCGCCAGGCCGGCACAGAAAGGCCGGCCATCGAAGCCGCCACGCCACCGCGTACCCGCTGCCGCTACCGACGCCGACGGCATCAACCTGGCGCGCGCGTATGCGATGCGCGCGCAGACCGAAGCCAGCGAGCGCAAACGCGCCGAGCAGGAGGCAGCGGAACAGGCGCGTCTGCGGCGCGAGCAGAAGCAGAAGATCCAGCAGTTGCTGGCGGGGAATACGCTCAACAAGGCGGACGCCGACCAGCCACGCAACTTTGAATATGGCGGCAAGATCCGCCGCATCTACGTCGATGCGGCACAGCTGGCGGCGCTCAATGCCGGCGAGCTGGGCGTGGTGCAGCAGGGCGGTCGGTACGTGCTGGTGAACCGCGACATCGCCGAGCAGGTCAAGGCGATAGACGCACGGCAGCTCGCCTTGCTGGTCGATCCCGCCGCGGCGGGTGTCGGCGATGATGGCGTGCCCGACGACCTGATGTGGTGAAGCGGCTTGGAACAACCGGCGCGCCGCGCCGGTAATCCGGTCTATGCGCCGGTCATGAGGGCGGCGCCGGCGCTGACTGCCAGGGCCGGGTTGTCCCAACCTTTCTTCGGCATGAAACGCTCGCCGTGGCGTTGCGCCAGCTGCTCCAGCTTCTGCTTGAGCTTGTCCACGCCTTCGCTGCGCGCGTACTGGATCGGACCGCCACGAAACGGGGCGAAGCCGGTGCCGAAGATCACGCCCGCGTCGAGCAGGTCGGCGTCGTCGACCACACCCTCGTCGAGGCAGGCGATCGCCTCGTTCACCATCGGCAGGATCATGCGCTCCTGCAGATCCGGCGGGGTGATGTAGTCCGGGTCGACTTCGGGTTTTTGCGGCTTGCCGTCCTGCCAGACATACAAGCCCTGGCCATCCTTCTTGCCACGCTTGCCGGCGCCGAGCCGATCATCCAGCCCGGGCGGAAGTTCCAGCCCCAGGAACGGCGCCAACTCCTTGCCGACGGAGGCGCAGACATCGAGCCCGACGGTATCGGCCAATTCGATCGGGCCCATCGGCATGCCGAATTTCTTCGCTTCGCGGTCAAGCACCGGGCCGGGTACGCCCTCGGCATACATGCGCATGGACTCGAGCAGGTACGGCATCAGGATGCGGTTGACCAGGAAGCCCGGCGTGCCCTTTACCGCCACCGGCAATTTGCCGATCGCCTTGCAGAACGCCAGCGCGCGTTTCTCGATGGCTGGATCGAGCCGGTCGTGACGCACCACTTCAACCAGCGGCATCTGCGCGACCGGGTTGAAGAAATGCAGGCCCAGGAAGCGTTGCGGTGCGACCAGCCCTTCGCGCAGCTCGTTCAATGGAATGCTGGACGTGTTGCTGGCGAGAATTTCGTCGCTTTGGAACTGCGGCTCCATCGTGGCGTACAACGCACGTTTGGCGTCGGCGTTTTCGTAGATGGCCTCAATGGCCAGATCGGCTTCCGCCACGCCGCTGCCTTCCACGTCGGCGCGCAGGCGGTGCGCCGCCGCGGCGATTTTCTCCGGCGTCTTGAGCTTTTTTTCGTACAGCGCACGGGCGCGATCCAGCGCCGGCTGCACGTATTTCATCTCGCGATCCTGCAGCGTCACCTCGAACCCCTTCAACGCCGTCCACGCGGCGATGTCGCCACCCATCACGCCCGCGCCCACCACGTGCACGTGTTCAATGCCGTGCTCGACGCCGGCGCCCTGGTTCTTGAGGCGCTCGCTGAGGAAAAAGATGCGGATGAGGTTTTGCGCTGTCGGCGTTTCGGCCAGCTTGGCGACGGAACGCGCTTCCAGTTTCAGCCGCTGACGGATATCCGGCCCACCGCGCTTCCACACGTCGATCAGGGCGAACGGCGCGGGGTAGTGTTCCTTGCGCACTTTCGCGGCCGTCTGCTTCAGTATCACCGGCGCCAGGATCTGGCGTACGGGCCAGAGGTTGCTGGCCCAGGCCTTGGCGCGTCGTGCCAGCGGGCGAGAGGAGGGGCGACGCACCATATGGCGCGCCTCGGCCAGCAATTCGCCGGCGCTGGCCAGGCGGTCGACCACGCCCAGGTTCAGGGCGCGGCGGGCGGACAAGGGTTTGCCTGTCAGCATCAGCGGCAAGGCGTCGGTCGCGCCAATCAGCCGTGGCAGGCGCGCGGTGCCGCCCCAGCCGGGATGAATGCCCAGTTGCACTTCGGGCAGGGCGATGCGGGTTTTTTCGTCGTCGACGGCGATGCGCTGGCGGCAGGCCAGGATCAGTTCGGTGCCGCCGCCCATGCAGGCGCCGTGCACGGCCGCCACCGTGGGGCAGGGCAGGCGCGCCAGTGCTTCATAGATCCGCTGGCCGTTCTCGATGTTCTCCAGCACCGTGCCGCGCCGGGCGTAATCCTTGAACTCGGTAATGTCCGCACCGACGGCGAAGCCGGCGGGCTTGGCGGAATGAATGATCACCCCGGCCGGATTCTCGATCGCCAGCCGTTCGACGATCTGCCCCAGCTCGTCCAGCACGGCGCCCGAAATGGCGTTGACGCTGCTGCCGGCGCGGTCGAGCGCGAGGGTGACGATGCCGCTGTCGTCCTCGTTGGCTTTCCAATGATTGAAGCGTAATCCTTCGAACATGGGATCTGCAGACATGGCTTGGGAATGTCGAACCTTACCGTTCCATCGCCGTGAATGCGAGACTCGTCACCCATCGATTCAGGCATCACCGGATGAGGGGCGAGGGCGGATGCGGGATCGGCCAAACGTTAATTTTTCGACGACGGCTGTCGTCGGCACGGATTCAAAAAAGTGCGCGCAGTGGCTGGGCGATGGCGCGTGCACCGGGCTAGACTTGAGCGAGACATGATTGCCGCGCCGGCGGGGATATCAATGACGAGACGCATGCTGTGGGCACAATGATCTTGCCGATGGATACCGCATCGTCGCAGGCGGGCACCGAGGTGTTCGAGCAGATCCTCGGTGCGTCCAGCGGCCTGGTGCTGCTGCAGAGCGAGGATTGCCCGGGCTTGCTCGAACAATTCCGCTCGATCGCCCGCCACACCGGGCAGGCGGTCTACCTGTGGCAGCCGGATACCGGCCTGGGCAGCATGCGTGACGCGCACGTGCGCGTTCCCGATTGCCAGCGCCTGGGCAATGCGCTGCGTTTCATGCAGCAAAGCCTGCATTTCGGCGTGTATGTGCTGGTTGGCCTGGAGCTGCCGCTATCGGCGATGGACGACACCTTGCTGCGGCAACTGGCCCGCATGCCGCAGGGGCACCTGCGTCGCGTGGTGCTGGTGAACGCACCGCCCGCGCTGGCCGAGCACCTGGGTACGCTGGCGGTGCATCTGCGCAGCGACGACAGCTCGCCGCGTCGCCTGCGCCTTCGCGATGGCCGCTGGCTCATATGAGGGCTTGCGCATGATGGCGGGCGTCCTGATCGTGGCCGAGCAGCGCGAGCTGCGTCGGCGGGTGTTCGACGCGCTCGACCAGGCGGGCTACGCGCAGATCTACAGTGCGCGCGATATCACCCACGCGGCGATCCTGCTGGAAGGGCGTCCGCCCTTGCAGTTGATGGTGGTCGTCATCAAGGGTGATGGCGTGCAGGGCCGCGCCTCTTGCGAGCAACTGCGCCAACTGCCGGCGACGCTCGACGTGCCGTTGATGCTGATAACGACCGACGAGGCGCCGCTTCATCCCGATCATTGGCCGGCGGGCACCGTGGATTGGTTGCATGCCTCGCGCGTTGCCGCGGAACTGTTGCCGCGCTGGCGCCGGGCCAGCGCCCTTGCCGGCGCACCCTTGCCGGCGTTGCCGCAGATGCCGATGTCGGAACCGACCGGCGACCGTTATGCATTCCAGGAAGACGACAGTGAATGGCTGATCGCCGAACTGTCCGCCACTTGCCCACTGCTCGAAGTCAGTTCCGCCGTGATCCGGCACAGCCGCCTGCCGGCCGATCATTGGAAGGGCCGTGCGCTGTCGCAGGTGCTTTCCTTCGAGGGCGTGACGATCGAGCAGGTGATTACCGAGGCCAATCGACGCTGGTATCCCTGCCAGCGACGCTCGGCCGAAGGCAGCGATACCGGGCAGGCAAACGCGCGGCTGGTAAGCCACGACGGGCGCGATGCGGTGGCGTTGATCTTCCGCAGCGATCGCGCGGATCTGCGCGCCGAGGCCGCGCTGTCGCTGCTGTCGCGCATGTTTGCCTCGACCAATGGCGTCGATGCGCAGACGGCGGCGGCACGTTTGCTGTTCGATGAACTCGGTCTCGATTACCTCGCGGTCTGGTCGTTGCCTTCCGGGAGCGCCGGCATACCGGTGCAGCAACTGCAATTGTGGAACGGCCCCGAACCAAGCTGGCCACCGCCCGCGGCGCAGCCTTCGCTGACCCAGGTATTGGCCGGTGGCACGGTGACCTACCGGCACGATGGGCGCAGCCAGGTGGCCGACGATCCACTGCTGCAGGTGCTGGGCCTGACCGACTTCGCCGGCATGCCGCTGTACGACGAGCGGCATACCGTGCTGGGCGCCATGCTGGCCGGCAGTCGTCGTGGCTTTGGCGCGGCGGGCATCGTCGAACCCGTGCTGCATTGTGCCGCGGCGCGGTTCGCGCAAATGCTGGAGCTCGGCCTGACCCGCGAGCAGGGCCGCAGCGAAGGTCTGCTTGATTCGCTCACCGGTCTGCCCAACCGGTTGCTGTTCAACGACCGACTGGAAACCATCATCCGCGAGGCGGTTCGCAACGGCGAATGTTTCGCCGTGCTGTTCGTGGACCTGGACCGATTCAAGGCGGTCAACGACAGCCACGGCCATGCCGCCGGCGATGCCGTGCTGCGCTCGGTATCGCGACGCCTGTGCGGCAGCGTGCGCGCGTCCGACACGGTGGCACGCTACGCCGGCGACGAGTTCACCGTGGTGCTGCGCCACATCGTGAAGAACGATGACGTGCTGCGCGTGGCGGAGAAGATCGTGCAGGTGATGGAGACGCCGCTGTACCTCGACGACGGCACCGAGTTGCAGATCACCGTATCGATGGGCGTGAGCTTTTTCCCGGATGACGCCAGCGACGCCGAAACCCTGCTCAAGCACGCGGACGAGGCGATGTACGCGGCCAAGCATCTGGGCCGCAACAACTTCCAGATCTATGAGGTCAGCCCGGAATACGCGCAGGAGCACGGCATGGCGCTGAAGACGCGCCTGCGCCATGCCGAGGGCAATGGCGAGCTGCGCGTGGTCTACCAGCCGCAGGTAAACACCGAGACCGAGGACATTGTCGGCATGGAGGCGCTGCTGCGCTGGGAACATCCGGAGCTGGGCACCATCAGCCCCGCGGTGTTCATTCCACTGGCCGAGGAAACGGGCCTGATCGTGTCGATCGGCGAGTGGGTGATGCGTACCGCCTGCCGCCAGGCGCGGGAGTGGGAGGAACGCTACGGCCTGCGTCTGCGCCTTGGCGTCAACCTTTCTGCGGTGCAACTGATGGAGCCGCGCCTGCTCGACACGGTGGCGAAGGTGTTGATGGACACCGGGCTCGATCCCGACTTGCTGGAAATGGAAGTCACCGAGAGCATCAGCATCAAGGAAGCACCGAACCTGGTGGAAAACCTGCACGGACTGCATGAGCTGGGCTGCCACATCGCCATCGACGATTTCGGTACCGGCGCCGCCTCGCTCGATTACCTGCGGCGCCTGCCCGCCGACCGGATCAAGATCGACCAGAGCTTCGTGCGCAACATCGGTGTCGACCCGGATGACGAGGCGATCGTTCGCGCCACTATCGAAATGGCACACCGGCTGAAGCGCGCCGTGGTGGCCGAGGGCGTGGAGATCGAGCAGCACCTGGAATTCCTGCGTGCCCACGATTGCGACGAGTTGCAGGGCTACCTGTTCTGCCGGCCGGCCACGCCGGTCAGCTTCGGCAACCTGCTGGCCGAGCGGCAGCGGCTGTTGAGCACGCGGGCCACCGAGCCCGCCTGAACGGACAGGTGGCAGGGGCCAACGTTTTTTCCACAATCAATCCGGCGCGCGACATTACACTGTGCGGCGCGCAAGCTGAACTTGTGCGGCGGGCGTCGGTCTGAGATGCGCGTTCGGCTCCTACAGTTTCGCAGCGGATGACGGCATTGATGATGGATACGGCCCGCACGGGCGAAAACGAACTGGACCAGGCGCTGGTTGAGCGCGTCCAGAAAGGGGACAAGGCCGCCTTCGATCTGCTGGTGCGCAAATACCAGCACAAACTGATCGGGCTGGTGTCGCGCTACGTGCGCAGCCATGCCGAATGCGAGGACATCGCCCAGGAGGCCTTCATCCGCGCCTGGCGCGCCATCGGCTCGTTCCGCGGCGACAGCGCGTTCTACACCTGGCTGTACAAGATCGCGGTGAATACCGCCAAGAACCATCTGGTGGCCGCGGGCCGCCGACCGCCCACCGACGACATCGATGCCGACGACGCGGTGTTCATGGCCGGCTCCCAGCGCATGCACGACAACGCCACGCCCGAGCGCGAAATGATGCGCCAGGAAATTGAACAATCGGTGTTCTCCACTGTCCAAGCGTTGCCCGAAGAGCTGCGTACCGCCATAACACTGCGTGAAGTGGATGGCCTCAGCTACGAGGAAATCGCCGAGGCGATGGGCTGTCCGATCGGTACGGTGCGGTCACGCATATTTCGGGCACGTGAAGCGATCGATGAAAAACTGCGGCCACTGTTGTCGGACCGCGAGGACCAGACATGAATCAGGCAGGCATGAACCCGGAACACCGCGAGCAACTATCGGCCGCCATTGATGGCGAATTGTCGGCGGAGGAGCTGCGCTTTCTGCTGCGTCGCCTCGACCACGACACCGCATTGTCGCAGGCGTGGTCGCGGTATCACCTGGCCGGCGATGGCGTCCGGCGGCAAATGCCGCCGCTGGCGTCGGCCGGTTTTGCCGCGCGTGTCATGCGCGCCGTCGAGCGGGAATCGGCCGCAGCTTCCGCGGCACCGGCGCCAGGCGCACGTCGCCATTGGCTGCATTGGTCGGCCGGCGGCGCCATAGCCGCCAGTGTGGCGGTGGCCGCATTGCTGCTGGTGCAACCGGCGGGTGAAACGGGTCGCGTCGAAACCGCCGCGGTCGATTCGGCGGGCGTGACCACATCGTCCGACCACGCCGCGCTGCCGTCCTCGGCGGTGCCGGCCACGGTTCCACCGTGGTTGAGCGGCAACTCGGCCGAGTTGTACAGCCAGCGCGCCTCGGCCACGCTGGGTGTGCCCGGCGGCGGCAATCTGGTGCCGTATGCCCGCGACGGGACGCCGATGCATCGCTACCGCACGCTCGACAATCACGACGGCAGCTATCTGTTGTTGCTCGATCCGCAGCAACAGCGCGAGACCGCGAACAGTCGCGCATTCCCGCGCTGACCCGCGCCCGCGCGTTGCTCTGCGCAGACTTCCTGTTTTCACGCGCCGCCGGTTCGTGGTCCGGCCGACGCGGTTGCTGGCGACCGGTCATGCCCTGACGGTCGCGTATCCAGCCGTTTGCCCACTCCCAAGGAGGAATCATGAATCGATCCATCTTGCGCGTTGTCGCGTGCCTCGCGCTGACCGGCTTTCCCGCGTTCTTCGCGGTGCAGGCGCAACCGGCCGCTGCTGCCGGCCTGCCTGATTTCACCGGGATCGTTGAAAGGAATGCACCGGCCGTGGTGCATGTCGAAGCGAAATACACCGGCGCGAACGATCGCAGCCGCGGCATGGTGCCGGGCCCGGGCCAGGCCGATGATCCGCAGGCGGAATTGTTCCGGCGTTTCTTCGGCATGCCGATGATGCCGTCGCCGCAGGAGCAGCGGCACACCTCGCTGGGGTCGGGTTTCATCATTTCCGGTGATGGCTACATCCTCACCAACAATCATGTGGTCGACGGGGCCGACAAGGTCAGCGTGCGGCTGCAGGACCGGCGCACGTTGACCGCCAAGGTGGTCGGCACCGACCCGACCTACGACATCGCGTTGCTGAAGGTCGACGCGGGCGGCAAGTTGCCGACGGTGAACATCGGCGATTCGCGCAGCTTGAAACCTGGCCAGTGGGTGCTGGCGATCGGCTCGCCGTTCGGCTTCGACTACACCGTGACCCAGGGCATCGTCAGCGCGGTGGGACGCAACCTGGGCCAGCGCGACCAGCCGTATACCTCGTTCATCCAGACCGACGTACCGATCAACCGCGGCAACTCGGGCGGCCCGCTGTTCAATCTGGACGGCGCCGTGGTGGGCGTGAACTCGCAGATCTATTCCAACACCGGTGACTACCTGGGTGTGTCGTTCTCGATCCCGATCGACGTGGCGATGAATGCGGTGCAACAGATCAAGAGCAAGGGCTATGTATCGCGCGGCATGCTGGGCGTGATGGTGCAACCGGTCGACGACGACATGGTCAAGGCGTTCAAGCTGGACAACGCCGTGGGTGCGGCGGTGGCGGCGGTCACGCCCGGTAGCGGTGCGGAGAAGGCCGGCGTGCAACCTGGCGACATCATCCTGGCGTACAACGGCCACGCACTGCAGCAGGCTCCCGATCTGCCGCCGCTGGTCGGCATGACCAAGCCTGGCACCACGGTGCCGCTGGAGATCCTGCGCGACGGCAAGAAGCAGACGCTCAAAGTCACCATCAGCGAGGCCGAACGCGACAAGAACGCGGTAGGTGCAAGCGCCGGCGGCCCATCGTCCGCGCGCAGCGGTTCGGCGGCGCTTGGCTTGACCGTACAGCCGCTGGACAACGACACGCGCAAGCAACTGGGGCTGAAGTCGGGGCAGGGCGTGGTGATCGGCGAGATCACCGGGCCGGTGGCAGCGCAGGCCGGGTTGCGTGCGGGTGACGTGATCCTGATGGTCAACCAGAAGCGGATCGGCACGGTCGCCGAATTCCATGACGCCACCAAGGATGTGAAGCCCGGCAGCACGGCCTTGCTGCTGGTGCGTCGCGGCGAGCAGAGCAACTTCGTGGGGTTGACCGTACCCGACGGGAAATAAGCGCCACGTTCCATCGCTTTGACGCGCGGGCGCCATCCGGTCGGTGGCGCCCGTCGCGTTTTCCGGGCTGGCAGACGCCGGTTCCATGCGATAATGCCGGGTTCGCGCCGCCATACCGGCAGCGCGCGCCTGCGCTCCCCGCATGGCGACAATCCCCGTTCGGCAGGCCAGCAGCGTTCCATGGAATTGATCCGCAACTTCTCCATCATTGCCCACATCGATCACGGCAAGTCGACGCTGGCCGATCGCATCATCCATCTCTGTGGCGGCCTCGCCGACCGCGAGATGGAAGCCCAGGTGCTGGACAACAACCCGATCGAACGCGAACGCGGGATCACCATCAAGGCGCAATCGGTATCACTGCCGTACACCGCGCGGGATGGAAAAACCTATCAGCTGAACTTCATCGACACGCCGGGCCACGTCGATTTCTCCTACGAAGTCAGCCGCTCGCTGGCGGCCTGCGAAGGCGCGCTGCTGGTGGTCGATGCGGCGCAGGGTGTCGAGGCGCAGTCGGTGGCCAACTGCTACACCGCCGTGGAGCAGGGGCTGGAAGTGATTCCGGTGCTGAACAAGATCGACCTGCCCACGGCCGATGTGGAAAAGGTGAAGGGCGAGATCGAGGCCGTCATCGGCATCGACGCCACCGACGCGGTGGCGGTCAGCGCCAAGACGGGGCTCAACGTGGTCGAGGTGCTGGAGGCGATCATCGCCCGCATCCCGCCACCGAAGCCGCGCGATACCGATCGCTTGCAGGCGCTGATCATCGATTCCTGGTTCGACAACTACCTGGGCGTGGTGTCGCTGGTGCGCGTGATGCAGGGCGAGATCAAGCCCGGCGACAAATTGCTGGTGATGTCCACCGGGCGTTCCCATGAGGTGGGCGAAGTGGGCGTGTTCACGCCCAAGCGCAAGAAGCTGGCCAAGCTCGGCGCGGGCGAGGTGGGCTGGATCAACGCCTCGATCAAAGACGTGCACGGCGCCCCCGTGGGCGACACGCTGACCCATGCCGGCAAGCCCGCCGACAAGCCGCTGCCCGGTTTTCAGCAGATGCAGCCGCGCGTGTTCGCCGGCCTGTTCCCGGTGTCGTCGGACGATTACCCCGCGCTGCGCGAGGCGCTGGACAAATTGCGCCTGAACGATGCAGCGATGTTCTTCGAGCCCGAGTCCTCCGAGGCGATGGGCTTCGGTTTCCGATGCGGCTTCCTCGGCATGCTGCACATGGAAATCGTGCAGGAGCGGCTGGAGCGCGAATACGATCTCGACCTGATCACCACCGCGCCCACCGTGGTCTACGAGGTGCTGAAGAGCGACGGCACCACGATGCTGCTGGACAACCCGGCCAAGCTGCCCACCAACACCAGCCTGATTCAGGAAATCCGCGAGCCGATCATCGTGGCCAACATCCTCACGCCGCCGGACTACATCGGCAACGTGATCACCTTGTGCGAGGAAAAGCGCGGCGTGCAGCGTTCGATCCAATACTTGGCCACCCAGGTTCAGATCAGCTACGAGCTGCCGCTGGCGGAAGTGGTGATGGATTTCTTCGACCGCCTGAAATCCGTCTCGCGCGGCTACGCCTCGATGGATTACCAGTTCGAGCGTTTCGAGGCCGGTCCGTTCGTGCGTACCGACGTGCTGATCAACGGTGACCGCGTCGACGCGCTGAGCCTGATCCTGCATCGCAGCCATGCCGACCGCAAAGGTCGTGAGCTGGTCGAGCGGATGAAGGACCTGATCCCGCGCCAGCAGTTCGACGTGGCGATCCAGGCGGCCGTCGGCGCGCAGATCATCGCCCGCTCCACCGTCAAGGCGCTGCGCAAGAACGTGCTGGCCAAGTGCTACGGTGGCGACGTCAGCCGCAAGAAGAAATTGCTGGAAAAGCAGAAAGAAGGCAAAAAGCGCATGAAGCAGGTCGGGCGGGTGGACATTCCGCAGGAAGCCTTTCTCGCCGTGCTGAAAGTGGATAAATAGTTTTTGGCCGGGATTCGGGATTCGGGAGACGGGATTCGAAAGGGCGGTTGTGCGCTCCGAATCCCGTCTCCCGAATCCCCAATCCCGGCTCCCAATGGAGCCCCACATGGAATTTGATTTCTCGGCGATCCTGCTCGGCCTCACTGTCCTGTTTGGTGTGGTGTGGGGGCTTGATCGGCTGTTTCTGTACAAGCAGCGCAAGGCGCGGCTCGATGCCGCGGGTACGGAATACAGCGACCCGGTACCGGTGGATTGGGCGCGCTCGCTGTTCCCGGTGGTGCTGGTGGTGTTGCTGCTGCGCACGTTCGTGGCAGAACCGTTCCGGATTCCGTCCGGCTCGATGATGCCCACGCTGGACGTGGGCGATTTCATCCTGGTCAACAAGTTTGCCTACGGCCTGCGCCTGCCCGCGTTCAACAACAAGGTCGTGGACCTGGGCGAGCCGCAGCGTGGCGACGTGGTGGTGTTCCGTTTCCCCGGTTTCCTGTGTGACGACGGCACCGGCAAGCTGATCCGCAGCGGCGATCCGGGCTGCAGCGATCCGCACGCGAAGGTGCCCAGCCAGAACTGGATCAAGCGCGTGGTGGGCCTGCCCGGCGACTCCATCGAAGTGCATGGCGCCGATCTGCTGATCAACGGCCAGCCGGTGCGGGCCGAGGAGATCGGGCCGTACACGGGCAACCCGCAGCGTGCGGAGGACCGCCTGATGCTGGACATGGGCGCCACCGTCTGGAAGGAGCACCTGGGCAAGGTCAACCACATGATCGCGCGCATGCCGGCCTACAACATTCCCAACCCGATCCCCAACGCCAAGGTGCCCTCGAAGGTGCCGGAAGGTTGCTACGTGGTGATGGGCGACAACCGCAACAACAGCGAAGACAGCCGCTGGTGGGGCTGCATGCCGGAGAAGAACCTGGCCGGCAAGGCGTTCCTGATCTGGATGAGCTGGAAGGGCTGGGGTACCGGCGGCGTGGACTTTTCCCGTATCGGCACCGTCATTCATTGATCGGTGCCCCGGACTCGGACGTGCCATTGGTGCGAGAATTCGCCGGCATCGTCGATCCCGGCGAGCATTGGGGTTTCGGACTGGCATATCGGGCAGGCAAGCCGCGCAGGCGGCATAGCGAGGGGACTATGAAATCGAGGCAATCGGGCATCACCCTGATCGGGTTCCTGGTGATTCTGGCCGTGGTGGGCTTTCTGGGTTACATGGCGATGCGGCTGGCGCCGTCGTACAGCGAGTACATGGGCGTGGAGAAGGCGATGACGCAGATCTCCACCGCCGGCGTGGATGGCAAATCGCTGGACGACCTGCGCCGCGAGCTGATGTTCAAGATGAACTTCCAGTATGTCGACGACGCCACCATCCAGCCGTCCGACATCACCCTGGTGCGCGACCGCGACGGTGGCCCGACCCAGTTGCGGGTGGCCTACGACAAGGTCGTACCGTTCATGTACAACATCGATTTTCTGCTGCACTTCGACAAGAGCG
Organism: Rhodanobacter fulvus Jip2; assembly: GCF_000264315.1. GTDB lineage: Bacteria > Pseudomonadota > Gammaproteobacteria > Xanthomonadales > Rhodanobacteraceae > Rhodanobacter > Rhodanobacter fulvus. The sequence goes on along the minus strand of NZ_AJXU01000075.1, from coordinate 17,448 downwards.
TGCCGCTGCAGGGCAATCCGAATCAGTAACTGGTCAGCGCATCCCTTGGAATTCAATTACCGTTTTCGCGATCGTTCGCTGGCCGAGTTGGCGTTGACCCATCGCAGCATGGGCAAGCCCAACAACGAGCGTCTGGAGTTTCTGGGCGACGCCTTGCTGGGTGCGATCGTGGCCGAGATGCTGTTCGAAGCGCATCCCAAGGCAAGCGAAGGCGAGCTGTCGCGGTTGCGTGCGCAACTGGTCAGTGGTCAGGCGCTGGCCGGGATGGCGCGCGAATTGTCATTGGGCGACGAGTTGAAACTGGGTATCGGCGAGTTGAAGACGGGCGGCTTCCGCCGCGAGTCGATCCTTGCCGATGCGTTCGAGGCGATGATGGCGGCGGTATACATGGACGGTGGTTTCGACGCCTGCCGTGAAACCGTGCGCGGCCTCTTCGGCGAACGCATCGCGGCCTTGCGGCGGTCATCCAAGGACGCCAAGACGCGCCTGCAGGAATGGTTGCAGGCCGGCGGCTGGCCACTGCCGCATTACGAGCTCGTCGCCAGCCACGGCGAAGACCACGCCAAAACCTTCGACATCCGCTGCAGCGTCAGCGAGCCGATGGTACTGGTTGCCGAAACCACCGGCCCCAGCCGTCGCGGCGCCGAGCAGGATGCAGCCGAGATCGTGCTGGCGCAGCTGCTGGACGGGCAGCGCAAAGCCTGATTCGCGTTTTCATCATTCCCCCGAAAATCCGCTCCGCCGCCATGCCGTCGCGGGGCGGTGCTGCCATTTCCTTTGGCGACAAGGCATTACACTTGCCGTCCAACTTGCCGAGCACTTTGTCATGAACCACGAACTGGATCCCGCCGCTGTCCTGCCGCACGAGAATTATCGCTGCGGCACGGTGGCCCTGGCCGGCCGGCCCAACGTGGGCAAGTCCACCTTGCTCAACGCGTTGATCGGCTTTCGGCTGTCCATCATCAGCCCGCGGCCGCAGACCACCCGCCATCGCATCCTCGGCATCAACACCACCGAGGCGGGCCAGATCATGTACGTGGATACGCCCGGCCTTCACCGCGGCGCCAAGCGCGCCATGAACCGCAGCTTGAATCGCGCTGCGCGCTCGGCCATCAGCGATGTCGACCTGGTGGTGCAGCTGATCGAAGCCGGCCGCTGGACCGACGAGGACGAAGCCCTGTACGCCGCGCTGGTCGAACAGACCACGCCGCGGCTGCTGGTGATCAACAAGGTCGACCTCAACAAGGACAAGACGGTGATGTTGCCGTTCGTGGCCGAGCTGGTGGCCAAGCACACTTACGACGAAATCCATTACGTCAGCGCGCTGAAGGAGCAGGGCCTGAAGGAGCTGGAGCAGGCCATTCTGAAGCGCCTGCCGATCCAGCCGCCGGTGTACGGCGAGGATGAGGTCACCGACCGCAGCGAACGCTTCCTGGCCGCCGAAATGGTGCGCGAGCAGTTGATGCTGCGGCTGGATCAGGAACTGCCGTACGCCACCACGGTGGAGATCGAGCGGTTCGAGGATCGCCCCGACGGCATCGCCGAAATCCACGCCATCATCTGGGTCGAGCGCGACGGCCAGAAGGCCATCGTGATCGGCAACGGCGGCGCCCAGCTCAAATCCATCGGCAGCAGCGCCCGCCGCCACATGGAGCGCATGTTCGAGCGCAAGGTGTTCCTGAAACTGTGGGTGAAAGTGCGCGAAGGCTGGGTCGACGACGACAACATGCTGCGCAAGTTCGGGTATACGGATTAACCGCCGGGATTCGTGATTCGCGATTCGGGATTCGTGAAAGCTCAGGTTGCCGCGCTCTTGCGAATCCCGAATCCCTAATCCCGAATCCCGCCCCCAACGCCATGCGCCTCGACCAGCAACCCGCCTACGTCTTGCATTCGCGCCCGTACCGGGAAACCTCGTTGTTGCTGGAATGCCTGACCCGTGACCAGGGACGTTTGGGCGTGGTGGCGCGTGGCGTACGGGGGGAGAAGACGCGTTTGCGCCGGGCACAGCTTGAGCCGTTCCAGCCGCTGGCGATGGGGCTGCTGCTGCGCGGTGAGCTGGCCACGCTGACGTCGGTGGAAACCACCGGTACACCGCTGCGGTTGGTTGGGAATGCCGGCCTGGCGGGCCTTTATCTCAACGAGTTGGTGGTGCGCCTCAGCGAGCGGCAGGATCCTTCGAGCGCGCTGTTCGACGCCTACGCCCTGGCGCTGCAGCGACTGGGCACGGACGAGTCGCTGGCCTGGAGTCTGCGCCGCTTCGAGCGCGACTTGCTGCAGGCGATGGGTTACGCCCTGCAGCTGGAACACGATGCGGAAACGGGCGAGCTGCTGGAGCCGCAGGCGCATTACGAATATCGGGTTGAACAGGGCGCGGTGGCGTGCCTGCCGGGTCGCAGGCATGTCCTGCGTGGCAGCGACCTGCTGGCGCTGGCCCACGACCGCATGCCGGATGACGAAGGGCTGAAAGCGCTGCGCGGCATGATGCGCGAGGTGATCCGCTTTCATCTCGGAGGCGGCGAGCTGCGCGCCTGGCGGGTACTCGGTGGCACCACTTCGTGGCGCTGATGACCGGGGTCAGGTGTCCAGCGCCAGCAAGGTGGCGTCCAGCGCCTGGTTGAAGCGCTGCAGGCTTGGCGTGATATCCGTGGGTGCGTGGGCAAGCGCTTCCTGCAACGCCACGGTTTCGGTCGACAGCATGGCGGCGCCGCAGAACCCGCAGGACGAACGCAACCGATGCAGCCGTTCGGCAAGCGCGGCGCGGTCGACGTCCATGCGCGCGAGCTCGTCCTTGAGCCGCTCCAGTTCTCCCCGCAACAACCCGCGCAGCGCCTGCATGGTGACCGGGTCGCCGCTGGCAAGCAGGCCGGCCTGATCGTCAAGCGGTGGGCTCGGATGGTTCGCCAGCGAGCCCAGCAACCGTTGCAGGTCCACCAGTTTGCAGGGCTTGACGAGCACCTCGGCGAAACCGGCCGCCAGCAATGCCGAGCGTTCGCCGGGCGCCATTTCGGCGCTGCTTGCCACCGCGATGGCGCGCCGCGAACAGGCCTGCGCATCCGATCGCAGCGTCGACAGAATCTGCAGCGCCCCCGCGCCGGGCATGCGGCAATCCAGCAGCAGCAGGTCGAAAGCCTGGTCGCGAGCCAGCGTCAGCGCTTCGATACCGTCGGCGCAGGTGACCACGCGGGCCTCCAGGCGGCGCATGCCGTCCGCCAGAAAGCGGCGGCTGGCCGGGTCGTCGTCGGCTACCAGCACATCCACGCCGGTGGCGTGAAACGGGAATGACGACGGGGCGGTGACGGTGGCGGGCATGACGAAATCCATATCGTTCATCTGAGTTTGGCAGAATGGCCCGACATGCGTTTTTCATCAAGCCATCTTCTGCTGGGTTTTTGCCTGCTGTTTCTTGGCGGCGGCTGGGCCGCGCCTGCGCGTGCGGATGTGGTTTTCGCGGCCCGTTCCATCAGCGTGCCGGGGGTGAAGCTGTCGACAGTCACGGTGCATCTCAGCGATCGCGCCGATGGCGGCATCCACCTGCAGTTGAGCGCGAAGCAGGCGGATGTGGCGGCCATGGGCTGGCGCAAGGTTGGCCTGGCGCTGGATGGCGACCTGCAGCGCGACGCGCGCATGCGCTGGATCCTGGATGGCCAACTGCAATTGCGCGGTGCTCCGGGCGGTGCGCTGAGCGATGCCACGCTGCGGCTGGTAACCAGCGAAACCACCAACACCATCCAGGTCGATATCGAACAGGGCAAGGCGAAGGCCAGCGCCGCGTTGCCGCTGGATCAGCCCACCCACGCGCAGATCACGCTCACCCAGTTGCCCGCCACCTGGCTGCAGGGCTTGCTGGGCACGGTGTGGTCCGGGCGTCCCACCGGCGGCCGGCTGGATGCCGAGCTGGCGCTGGATGTGCGCGACAGCGGCCTGCAGTCCTCCGGCCAGTTCAACCTGGCCGGCGTCGGCTTCGATACCCCCGCCGGCACGCTGGCTGCCGAGGGCCTGGGGGGCTCGGGCCGGTTCGGGCTGGACACGACGAGGGTGCCTTCGCGCATCGACCTGGACGCCAGCCTGCGCGGCGGCGAATTGTTGCTGGGCCCGATCTACGCCAGCCTGCCGGACCATCCAGTGCAACTGGGGTTGAACGCCACCGCCCAACAGGGCGCCTTCGCGCTGGACCACTTGCGCGTGAACGACGCCGACGCGCTGCAATTGGAGGGCGCGCTGGCGTTCGATGCGAAGGGCGAATTGAAGCAGCTCAAGCTCGACCGGCTGCATGCGGTTTTTCCGGCCGCCTACGAACGCTACGGCCGTGCCTGGCTGGCCACGATGGGCTTGCGCGATGCGCAGCTGAACGGGCAGTTGAACGCCAGCGTGGACATGCGCGCGAGCGGCTTGCGTGCATTCGCCTTCACCACCGACGGGCTGGACTTTGGCGAGGCGGATGGCCGCATCGCCGTGAGCGATCTTCGCGGTGGACTGGACTGGACCGCTTCGGGCGACCGTCCCGCCACGACGCTGCAATGGAAGGGTTTCAAGTTCTATCGGTTGCCGGTGGGCGGCACGCAATCGCGCTGGCAAAGCCGCAACGGCGCGCTGGCGCTGCAGCAGCCCATCGACATGGCCTTGCTGCAAGGCCAGTTGCATCTGGGCGAGTTCAGCTGGCGCCCGGCCGCGGCCAGCGGGCAGCGGTTGTCGACCGCGCTCAACGTGACCGGTGTCGACATGGCCGCCTTCAGCCAGACCATGGGCTGGCCGAAGTTTCCCGGCACCCTGGGCGGCGCCATTCCCTCGCTGAAATGGGTGGACGACCGCGTCGAGTTGGCCGGCGGCCTGTCGGTGAACCTGTTTGGCGGATTTGCCGACATCACCGATCTTTCGCTGCAGCAGCCGTTCGGCAACAGCCCGGTGCTTGCCGCCGACATCAAGCTGAGCCAGCTCGACCTGGGCGCCATCACCAGTGTCTTCGACTTCGGCAGCATCACCGGCAAGCTCGACGGATCGATCGACGACCTGCGTCTGGTCAACTGGCAGCCGGTGGCATTCAAGGCGCGATTGCTGGCCGGTGACGGCGGCCGCATCAGCCAGCGCGCGGTGAACAACCTCACCTCCGTCGGTGGCGGTGGCATCGCCGCCGGCTTGCAGGGCGCGGTGCTGAAGCTGTTCAAGACGTTCGGCTACAAGCGCATTGGCCTCAATTGCACACTGCAGGGATCGGTCTGCCGGATGAGTGGCCTTGAGCGCGAACAGGGCGGATACACTATCGTGGAAGGTAGTGGTTTGCCGCGATTGCAGGTGATCGGCCACCAGACCGAGGTCGACTGGCCCACCCTGGTCCGCCGCCTGAAGGAAGCCATCGCCGGCAATGCCCCGGAAATCCGCTGAAGTTTTTCCCCCACCCCAGCCGGAGTTGCCGCATGCGCAAGCTCGTTTATCTGATCCTGACCACCGTGACCGTGGCGCTGGTCGGTTGCGTCACCATCAACGTGTATTTCCCCGAGGCGGCGGCGCAGAAAGCGGCGGACCAGTTCATCGGCAACGTGCTCGACGGCACCGGAAAGGCACCGGCCGAACCGAAGAAGGACACCCCGCCACCCGGCAACGGCCCGCAGCCATCGGCGATGCTGCTGGACCTGCTGATTCCCGCGGCTTACGCCGCCGATGCACCCAACCTGCAGATCCAGAACGCCACCACCGAGGCCATCCGTGGCCGCATGCGCGCACGCGTGCAAGGCGCGCTGGGCGGCCTGCTCGACAGCGGCGCCGTGGGCTTCACCAACGATGGTCTGGTCGCCTTGCGCGACACCGCCAAGGTGCCGCTGAGCCAGCGCGCGCAGGCGAACGCCACGGTGGCCGATGAAAACCGCGATCGCAACGAGTTGTACCGCGAGATCGCCCAGGCCAATGGTCATCCGGAATGGCAAGACCAGATCCGCACCACCTTCGCCAAGGGCTGGGTCAAGCACGCGCATGCGGGCTGGTACTACCAGAACGCCGCCGGCGCCTGGCAGAAGAAATAGCAGCCGCGGTCGGTGCCGCCGATCTGAGATAATCGGCGGCCTACCGCTGCGGCCCGATGCGTTTTCATGTCCCGATCCAACTCCGTTCCCGCCACTCCCTTCGAAGCCACCATCACCGACCTGAGCCACGATGGCCGCGGCGTCGCCCGCGTGGACGGCAAGGCGTTGTTCGTCAGCGGTGCCTTGCTGGGCGAGCAGGTGATGGTGCGGCTGCGCAAGCGCCACCGTCACTTCGACGAAGCGGAAGTGGTGGAGGTGATCACCCCTTCGCCGCATCGGGTCGAGCCGCGTTGCCGGCATTTCGCCGAGTGCAGCGGCTGCTCGATGCAGCACCTCGATGCCGAAGCGCAGATTGCGGCCAAGCAGCGCGTGCTGGCGGAAAACTTCGAGCGCATCGGCAAGGTCGCGCCGCAGCAATGGCTGCCGCCGCTCACGGGTGAGCCGTGGGCGTATCGGCGCAAGGGCCGCCTGTCGGTGCGTCACGTGCTGAAGAAGGGCCGCGTGCTGGTGGGTTTTCGCGAGGAGGCGAATCCGCGTTTCGTGGCCGACATCCAGCAGTGCGAAGTGCTGCATCCGGCGATCGGCCCCAAGGTGGGCCTGCTGGCCGAACTGATCAACGGCCTGGACGCCGTCGACGCCATCGCACAGATCGAGTTCGCCGGCGGCGACGACACCATGGCTCTGGTGTTCCGTCACCTGCAACCGCTGGGCGAGGTCGATCTGGCCGCGCTGACCGCGTTCGGACAGCAGCACGGATTGGCCATCTATCTGCAGCCGGGCAACAACTCCAGCGTGCATCCCCTGTGGCCGGCGCAGCCGCGGCTGGCGTTCCGCATCGCCAGCGACGACGCGCGCTTCGCCGATGTGGAGCTGGAGTTCGAGCCGCTGGATTTCGTGCAGGTCAACGCCAACATGAACCAGCGCATGGTGGCGCACGCGATGGCGCTGCTCGATCCGCAACCCACCGACCGCGTGCTGGACCTGTTCTGCGGCCTGGGCAACTTCACCTTGCCGATCGCCCGTCGCGTGGCCGAGGTGGTGGGCGTGGAGGGCGAGCATGGCCTGGTGCAGCGGGCGGCACAGAACGCCGCGCGCAACGGCATCGACAACGCCACCTTCCACGTCGCCAACCTGTTCGAGGACCAGCGCGCCAGCGACTGGGCACGCACGCCGTGGGACAAGGTGCTGCTCGACCCGCCGCGCGCCGGCGCCGATCAGTTGCTGGCGTACCTGCCGCATCGCAAGACGCAGCGCGTGGTGTATGTCTCCTGCCATCCGGCATCGCTGGCGCGCGACGCCGGCATCCTGGTCAACCAGCATGGTTTCACGCTGGCGTCGGCTGGCGTAATGGACATGTTCCCGCACACGGCCCACGTGGAATCCATCGCCTTGTTCGAACGTTGAGGCTTGGCGCAACTTCAAAAAGGAGAACGCAGCAGAATGCGGGTTTTCTCCCTCGACCGTAGCTGCTCAAATTCGTCATCCCCGCGAAAGCGGGAGGTGCTTTTCAACAGCCGAAGGGCTGGTCATCCAGCGCCTCAACAACGGAGGTCACTGGATTCCTGCTTTCGCAGGAATGACGGAAGTGGGGTTCCCACTCCAGTGGCGCCGTTGGTTCTCACTCATCCCGGTATTGCTTACCCATGCCCATCGAAATCGAACGCAAATTCCTGCTGGCCACTGACGACTGGCGCGCCGCCGTGGAGCACAGCGAGCCGATGGCGCAGGGTTACCTGGTGGGCGCGCAGGCGCTGCGCGATGGCAGCGCGCGCGCCTCGGTACGTGCACGGCTGGCCGGCGAGCAGGCATGGCTCAACATCAAGGCCGCCACGCCCGGTATCGCGCGGGCCGAGTTCGAATATGCGATACCGGCGAGCGACGCCCGGGCCTTGCTGGCCACCTTGTGCGACGGCGTACTGGAGAAAACCCGCCATCATGTGCGGGTCGATGGCGTACTGTTCGAGGTCGATGAATTCCAGGGCGACAATCGCGGCCTGGTCGTCGCCGAGGTGGAACTGCCGGCGGTCGATGCGCCATTTCCCCGGCCACCGTGGCTGGGCCGCGAGGTGAGCGCGCTGGTGCGCTACTACAACGTCAACCTGATCGCGCATCCGTACCGGCAATGGTCGCCGGCGGAGCGTGCTGCCGAGGATGCCGCATGCTGATGATCGGTGTGGCCGCGCTGGAGCTGGCCGAGCATGAAAAGCGCTGGCTGAGCGAGCCCGGCGTGGCCGGCGTGTTGCTGTTTTCGCGCAACTACCGGTCGCGCGATCAGCTGTCCGCCTTGTGCGACGCGATTCGCGAGGCCGGCGGCGACGACATGCTGATCGCGGTGGATCAGGAGGGCGGCCCGGTACAACGCTTCCGCGACGGCTTCACCCGGCTGCCGCCGCTGTCGGCGATCGGCGAGCGCTACGCCCACGATCCGCACGAGGCGGTGCGCCTGGCCGAGGAGCACGCCTGGGTCATGGCCAGCGAGCTGCGCGCCAGCGGCGTCGATTTCAGTTTCGCGCCGGTGGTGGATCTGGCCCGCGGCAATGCCGCGATCGGGCTGCGCGCGTTCCATGCCGAGCCGGCGGTCACCGCCGAACTGGCGCAGGCCTATGTGCGCGGCATGCACCTGGCCGGCATGGCCGCCGTCATCAAGCATTTCCCCGGCCACGGTTCGGTGGCCACCGATACGCACAAGGCCGCGGCGATCGACCCGCGCCCACTCGAACGGATTCTCGGCGACGACCTGCTGCCCTTCGCCGAATGCATCGAGGCGCGGGTGGAAGCGGTGATGATGGCGCACGTGACCTATCCCGCCGTGGACGCGCAACCGGCGGGCTACTCGCGCATCTGGATCGAGCGCATCCTGCGCGGCGAACTGGGCTTTACCGGCGTCGTCGTCAGCGACGACATCAGCATGGCCGCCGCCGGCGCAGCCGGTTCCGTGGGCGGGCGCGTGCAGGCTCATCTGGATGCGGGTTGCGACCTGGTGCTGGCCTGTTTTCCCGACGTGGTCGACGAAGCCATCGCCGCGGTGCAGGGCAGGGAGACGGGTCGTGCATCATTAGCCAACCTGCGCGGCGCCATCGCTGCCGGCTGGGAAGGGCTGATCGACAACCCGCAGCGCGATCGCTTCGTGGCGCGCATCACTGCGTTGCATGCCGGGCCGGGAATAGGGAATGGGGAATAGGGAGTCGTCGAAGCGAAACCTGTCCGCACCCACCACTCTTGATTCCCCCATGGAGACAACTTATGAGCCCTACCGTACCGTCCCTTGCCGCTGCGTTGGCCAACGCCGAACTGTTATATGAGCGTGTCACGCTGGAAAGCGTGATCGCCGACATGGGCCGCCAGATCGACGTGGCGCTGGATGGCGAGCGGCCGGTGTTTCTCACCGTGATGAACGGCGCGCTGATCTTTGCCGGGCAGCTGGCGCTGGCGATCCGCACCGATCTCGAGTTCGACTACGTGCACGCCACCCGCTACCGCGGCGACACCGCCGGCAGCGAGCTGATGTGGTTGCGCGAGCCGCAGGCGTCGCTGCGCGACCGCATCGTGCTGCTGGTCGACGACATCCTCGACGAAGGGCATACCCTGAAAGCCGTGCGCGACGACTGCTACCAGCGCGGCGCGAAGAAGGTGCTGATCGCCAGCCTCTGCACCAAACAGCACGATCGCCTGGTCGACGGCATCGCGTCGGATTTCAACGGCGTCGAGCTGCCCGACCGCTACGTCTTCGGCTACGGCATGGACTATCACGAGCAGGGCCGCAACCTGCCCGACATTTACGCCCTGCGCGACGATTGACTCCTCCTCCTGCCTGCAGGGGGAGGTTGGGAGGGGGTAACGCTCTTGCGTTTGACTCGAAGATCAAAAGCCACCCCTCCCCAGCCCTCCCCTGCGAGCAGGGGAGGGAGCAAAGCAAAAGCCACCGCTTTAGCCTTAAACGGATCATTACGATGCCTCATTCGGACCACACTTCCATCGACCTGGCCGTCATCGGCGGCAGCGGGCTCTACCATTTTTCAGGGTTGGAAAACGCCACACGCCACACGGTGGAAACCCCGTACGGCCCCGCGTCCGGCGATGTGGTCGTCGGCGATTTCGTGGGCCGGCGGGTAGCCTTCCTGGCGCGCCATGGCGAGAGCCACAGCCTGCCGCCGCATCGCGTCAACTACCGCGCCAACGTGTGGGCCCTGCACAGCCTGGGTGCGCGACGGGTGATCGGTGTCAACGCGGTGGGCGGCATCCGTGCCGACATGGGACCGCGGGTGATCGTGGTGCCCGACCAGCTCATCGATTACACGCATGGCCGCGACACCAGCTATTGCGATGTCGAAGGCGCCGATGTCAGGCACATCGATTTCAGCGAGCCGTACACCGAATCCCTGCGCCAGTCGCTGCTGCAGGCGGCGCGCAAGCGCGGCGTGCCGATCATCGATGGCGGCTGCTACGGTGCTACCCAGGGCCCGCGGCTGGAAACCCGCGCCGAGATCGCGCGCATGAAACGCGATGGCTGCGACCTGGTCGGCATGACGGGCATGCCCGAGGCCGTGCTGGCTCGCGAGCTGGGGCTGGACTACGCCTGCCTGGCGCTGGTGGCCAACCACGCGGCCGGTTGCGGCGACGAGGCCGAGATCAGCATCGAGGAAATCTTCGCCCACCTGGCGGCGGCAACCGCCGAAGTCCCAGGCCTGTTGTCCGCGCTGCTGGAAGATTGACGATACCTGCCTGGTCGATACAGACGGCCGAATGGCAGGTTGCGCTTTGCCCTCGAACCCGCTGATACTTTTCCCCGCACCAATGCGGGGAGCCGAAGGATACGGCGGTTCAGCGCACAGATCTGGTGCATCCAGCCCGAGGAACTGGGCGGTCGAATCTTCCGGGTTTTCGCCTGACAGTTTCCAGCCGCCCACACTCCCAACATGCAGAGGTCGACGCAATGAGTTTTGGTACGGTCAAATGGTTCAACGACGCCAAGGGTTTCGGTTTCATCGCGCCCGAGGACGGTGGGGATGACGTGTTCGTCCATTTTTCAGCGATCAATTCCAAGGGCTTCCGCAGCCTGCAGGAAGGCCAGCGCGTACAGTTCGAAGTAACCCAGGGCCCCAAGGGCGCCCAGGCATCGGCCGTAGAGCCAGCCCTCGCCTGATCACAGGCCAAGGTTGTATCGCAAGATTGAAACCCCGCATCCTGTGCGGGGTTTTTTGTTTTCCGCGCCCTGCTTTTCTCCCTCCCCTGCTCGCAGGGGAGGGCCGGGGAGGGGTCGCTCTTCAGCCGTCCATAGAGGACCACGCCATGCCAAACCGCAGAAATTTCCTCAAGGCATCCCTGCTGGGCGCCTCGGCATCGATGCTGGCGTGGGGCGGCAAGCTGGCCGCGGCACCGACGCGCGCCGGCGCGAAAGCCACGGCGGCGCGGGTCGTCTCCACCTGGGATTTCGGTATTGCGGCCAACCAGGCGGCGTGGGCCGTCCTGGGCAAGGGCGGTAACGCGCTGGACGCGGTCGAAACCGGCGTGCAGGTGCCCGAATCCGATCTCAAAAACCACAGCGTGGGCAAGGGCGGCTATCCCGACCGCGACGGCCACGTGACCCTGGACGCCAGCATCATGGACGCCGACGGCAGCTGCGGCGCGGTGGCCGCACTCGAACACATCGAGCATCCGATCTCCGTAGCGCGGCGCGTGATGGAGCGCACGCCGCACGTGCTGCTGGTGGGTGAGGGCGCGCTGCAGTTCGCGCTGGAGCAGGGCTTCAAGAAGCAGAACCTGCTCACGCCCGAAGCCGAGCAGGCCTGGCACGAGTGGCGGAAAACGGCGAAATACCAACCGTCGATCAACAGCGAAGTGCGTGACTACGGCACGGGTCTCCCCGGCGGCGCCAACAACCACGACACCATCGGCATGCTGGCCATCGACGCGCACGGCCGCCTGGCCGGCGCCTGCACCACCAGCGGCATGGCCTGGAAACTGCGCGGCCGCGTGGGCGACAGCCCGATCATCGGCGCCGGCCTGTACGTGGATGGCGAGGTCGGCGCGGCCACCTCCACCGGCGTGGGCGAGGAAGTGATCCGCAACGCCGGCAGCTTCCTGGTGGTGGAGCTGATGCGCCAAGGCCGCTCGCCGCAGGAGGCATGCAAGGAGGCCGTAATGCGCATCGTCCGCAAGCGTCGCGAGGCCTCCAAGACGCTGCAAGTCGGCTTTCTGGCCATGAACCGTGACGGCGAGGCCGGCGCGTACGCGATCCAGCACGGCTTCGCCTACGCCGTGTGCGATGCGCAAAAACAGGATGCCCTGATCCCCGCGCAAAGCGTCTACCGCACGAGCTACTCATGATCCTGGAAATCGCCGCCAACTCGGTCGCCTCTGCCCTTGCCGCGCAACAGGGCGGAGCAAACCGCGTCGAGCTTTGCACGGCGCTGGAACTGGGCGGCCTCACGCCCTCGCACGCGCAGATCGCGCTGGCCCGCGAGCATCTGCGCATTCCCTTGTACGTGTTGATTCGTCCGCGCGCCGGCGATTTCCTCTACAGCGAGCTGGAATGCGAAACCATGCGGCGTGATATCGAGACCTGCGTGGCGCTGGGTTGCGACGGCGTGGTGCTGGGCGTACTCGACGCCGAAAGCCGGGTAGACAGCGCACGCTGCCGCCCGCTCATCGCCGCCGCCGGAAAACTCGGCGTCACCTTCCATCGCGCGTTCGATCTCAGCCGCGATCCCGCGCAGGCGCTGGAAGACATCGTGGCGCTGGGTTGCGAACGCATCTTGACCTCGGGCGCGCAGGTCAGCGCGCCGGACGGTGCGGCATTGATCCGCGAGCTTGTTGCGCAGGCTGCGGGGCGCGTCGCGGTGATGCCCGGCGCTGGAATCACCGCGCAGAATATCGCCGCCCTGGCGGCAGCGACCGGGGCTGTCGAATTCCACGCCTCCGCCAAACAACAGCATCCCTCCGCCATGCGCCACCAGCGGCCGTGCCTGAGCGATATGGAAGGCGGCGAAATCCGCAGCGACGTCGAACAGGTGCGCGCGCTCGCGACAGCCCTGCAAACCGCTGTCCCTGAGCATCCCTAGACCTGCAGGGCAGGCAGACAGCTTCTGTGGGAGCGACTTCAGTCGCGATGCTCTTTGTTCAATGACCCAAAAATGCAAAAGCATCGCGACTGAAGTCGCTCCCACAGGGGATCATCCTGCCTCGTCGGGCGCATCACCTCCGATAGCATCGTCCTCCCTACGGCAGCGCACGGCCGCCCCGCTTGGTTACTATGGCGAATTGCCAAAACAGCATCGGGAGCCACCGTGATCATCAAGCCCAAAGTCCGCGGTTTCATCTGCGTCACCGCCCACCCGGTCGGTTGCGAGCGCAACGTGCTCGACCAGATCGCGATCACCCAGGCCGCTGGCCACGACAAGAGCAAGGGCCCCAAGCGCGTGCTCGTCATCGGCGCCTCCACCGGCTACGGCCTGGCCTCGCGCATCACCGCCGCGTTCGGCTATGGCGCCGCCACGCTGGGCGTGTTCTTCGAGAAACCCAGCAGCCCGGACAAGACCGGCACCGCCGGCTGGTACAACGCCGCCGCGTTCGACAAGGCCGCCAAGGCCGCCGGCCTCGTCGCCAAGTCGATCAACGGCGACGCGTTCTCCCACGAGACCCGCGCCAAGGCCATCGAGATCATCAAGAACGACCTGGGCGGCCCGATCGATCTGGTCGTCTATTCGCTGGCCTCGCCCGTGCGCAAGCTGCCCGACACCGGCGAAGTGGTGCGCTCGGCGCTCAAGACCATCGGCGAACCGTTCCACAACACCTCGGTCGACACCAACAAGGACACCGTCATCGACGCCACCGTCGAGCCGGCTACCGAACAGGAAATCAAGGACACCGTCACCGTGATGGGCGGCGAGGACTGGGCGCTGTGGATCGACGCGCTGAGCGCCGCCGGCGTGCTGGCCGACCACGCCAAGACCATCGCCTACAGCTACATCGGCACCGAGATCACCTGGCCCATGTACTGGCACGGCACCCTGGGGCAGGCCAAGCAGCACCTGGACAACACCGCGAAAGAACTGCGCAGCCGCCACCCCGGCCTGGAAGCGTATGTGGGCGTGATGAAATCCGTCGTCACCCAGGCCAGCGCCGCCATCCCCGTGATCCCGCTGTACGTCTCCATCGCCTTCAAGATCATGAAAGCGAAAGGCATCCACGAAAACCCGATCGAACAAGCCAACCGCCTGTTCCACGACCGCCTCTACCGCGCCGACGGCGTCCCTGCACCCACCGACGACGAAGGCCGCCTGCGCCTGGACGATTGGGAACTGCGCGCCGACGTGCAGGAACCCTGCAAGACGCTCTGGCCTACCGTCACCACCGAAAACCTGCGCGAGGTTACCGACTACGCGGGGTACAAGCATGAGTTCTTGAAGTTGTTCGGGTTTGATCGGGGGGATGTGGATTATGACGCGGAGGTCGAGGCGGATAGGCGGTTTGATTGTTTGGAGGGGTGATATTGCGCGAGTTGCTGCTGAGCCACTTATCGTCCAGGAAGTGGCTCTGACCCGGTTATTTGAATTGCAGACAATGCAGTTCAAACCGAAAGCATGAAGCTGCGCTCTGAGATTATGTTGGCGCTCAAGGACTACATCCATCGTGTACACCTGAGCCAATCACAAGCCGCCAAGGCGTTTGGTGTAACTCAGCCTCGTATTTCCGACTTCACAAGTGGGAAGGTCGACGAGTTTGGCTTGGATGCCCTAGTAAACATGGCCGGAAAGGCTGGGCTGCGCGTAGAGCTACATATTTTGGAAGTTGCGCGATGATCTTCTAATCAAAAAGGAGGCAAGGTAAAGGGGCAACAATATTTATTTGAGATATTCGGAAGTAGGGCGATGGAAGTTGATGCGAATTAATCGCGAGGCTAAGAAGCCAGCGAAGGGTCTGTTTGCATCAATGCGGCGAAATGCGCCGGATCTTCTTGAAGCAGCGCAATCACCTCGTTTGCAACCGCTTCAATGTCCGCAATGACATTTGAATGAGTTGCCAGTCGCTCGACCGTTTCAAGATGGCTGAAATGGTGCAGCAGCTTGGTGACGCGAAGCGATTTTTCAGGCCCCACCAGGGCAGCTAGCCGTTTTTCCACAGAGCTTCCGGGCCATGGCAGGCGCATGTAGGTGTATAGCTCCACAAACCGGCGTAGCGCATTGGGCAGCGCTAGGAGCTGCCCCAAATCATCCTTGTTCGGGTTCTGAACAAACTCCTGGATGACGCTAAACAGGTAGTGATATTCCGATGTATAGCGCCGCAGTGAGTCGGGAAGGTCGGTCAAAGTTGAACTCGTTGGACTGGTCCTCTTGACGAAGAAATATCGCTCATCTGCCTTCCCGCCAACGGGAAGTTTTTTGAGCATCTCGAGGAACTCGAAGTTGTGGGTGGAAAGAAACAATTGTTGACAGCTGGTCACCCACTTTTCTTTCCCGTTCGGTTGAGCGACCTTCTTAAAGAAGGTTTTTTCGATGACCGAATAAATCTGGAAGACGTGGTTGCTATCGAGACTGGAGATAGGGTCATCGATATAGACGATGACGTCATCCATCGATTTGTGCTCTTCGAGTTTTGTTAGGAAGAAGGCGAAGGCAATGGCTGTGCGTTCCCCGTCACTCAGGTTGCGGGCTGGCTGTCCTTGCCGACGCAACGTAAAACGGTCGGTGTCATTCAGGCGCACGACTTCGATTTGAATGATGCCAGTGCCCAACAATCCGCTGATGCGGTCATTCAGTCGTTCTCGACCCTTTTGCGCCCGGTCGATTTTCGCCTGAAGGTCTTTGATTCGTTGCCCTATCCTTTCGCCCAGCGGTTTGAGGCGGCCCTGATAGCGCAGGGCACGATCTCGGTTCTTGTTTTCTTTAGCTCGGGTCGTATCGAGGGCAAATTTGGCTGCGAAATGGGCCTTCAGTCGGCCAATCGCTGACTTCTTCTCTTGGCCGAAGTTGCCAATATTTTTGTTGTTGCGATGGATTATATCTTTCGCTTGAGTGAAGGTGCTTTCAAGGACGAGCGACATATCCGGAAACACCACCGGAGCAAGTTGATCAACGAAAGGGTCATCCACTTTCGCCTGGATCGCGGTCATCAGGCGGTCTAAGTCGTCGTTGTAGGCTTCACAGAGTTGTTTGAGCCTTGTATTGAGGGTCGTCGCTTCCGCCTGAAACTGAGGAGAAAAGGCAGTTGGCGTTAGCCATTCGGTGATGAGTTGAGCCGTTTTTACGCGGTTGAGCAGCGCATTCAAGGACGCCTTGTGTTGGGTGAGGTCTTTTGAAAAGTGCCCGCGTAGCTGCGTCAGTCGTTCCTCCGTCAGAGGGCCGCCACAGAACTCACACGCCGCTACGTCCGCGTGCAAGCTCAGTCCCTGTTCGACCCATCGTGCTGTGTCTGCGTGCGCACGAAGGTGGTCCAACGTGGTGGAGATGGCTGGGAGGTACTCGAGAAGGGGTGTTGCGTCCTGAAGAAGGCTGAGCAGGGAGAGCATTGGCGCACTGATGGATGGAACAGCCGGCAACTGTTCTTGTTCGCTGGTCATAGCCAGTCGCATATCTGCCGCATAGGCTTCATCAGACAGCACCGCTTGCTGAGGCTCGGCGGGCAGACGCGTGATTTCAGATGCGAGATGTGTGGCGTTAAATGCCTCAACGATTTGAAGGGTCGTTTTAATGGCTTTGGCGGTAGTGGTCTTTGCCCCGTTGACGCGACCATCGATGTCGCTAATCTTGGCGCGGGTGTTGGCCCATCGGCTACGGCATTCGGTCAGTCGCTTCGACCAGTGCTCGATTGCCTTCTCTGCCTCGATTGACTCATCGCCTAGCAGAAGAATGGATTGGAAGTCTTCGCCGTCCCAGCTGAGGTTCGTCGTCACAAAATCGCTGTTGAAGACTTCCACTTTGAGATTGGAAGTGGAGAGCGTGGCCTCAGTAACGGATTGGCCGGTCGAGGTCTGGACCTCAAAAGTGGCCGTGGGGCATTCGGCGTATGGCTTGCCTTGACCCAGCGCAGAGAAGAGCCGGGACAGGGTGGTCTTCCCGGAGTAGTTCCAACCGTAGATGATGTTTTTGGTCCCGAAGTCTGACAGCGCCGCTGTCTTTCGGAAGTCGTCAAATACGCCGAACTGGCGCAGCCGCTGGATGGAACGTATCACCTGGCCCCCTGTGGGCACGGAGCTGGCGCTTTCCAGTCCTTGGTGTGCGGTCCCCATGGTGCTCTGGCCACGCATGACGTGCAACTTTCTTGCATGCTCGGAAAAGGTGTCAGGGCCCCGATTCGTTGAAGAGCGCAGTCAAAGACAGTTCCGTGCCATTCGTGTCAGGGACAATTCTTTGCGTCAGGTTGGAATTGTCTCTGGCACCTTGATCAAGGTCACAATAAAAAGGTGTCAGGGTGAGATGGCCCGGGTTTGACG
>NZ_AJXU01000074.1 GCF_000264315.1 Rhodanobacter fulvus Jip2 | reverse complement strand
ACTCAATAGATCAGAGCATCCTTAGGCCGCTGCGCTGCGGGACGGAGCCAACGAGCCGTTGCCGGAGAGTGCACGATGAACGCGATAAAGACCGCGAGCACCAAGAGCAAGGAAAGCCACGCCGGCCACGGCCAGGGCTTCGACGAGCAGGCTGGGATTGCTGAGCGTGAGTGGACGTGGGAAAAACCCGAGCGAGATGGCGCTGAACGTGAGTAGCGCGGTGCCGACTACCAGAAGCAGAGCAGATTCGATGATCTTCATGTGCAACTCCCCTTTGTAGTTGGAAGGTAACGGCGACTAGGACAACACGGCTCTGAGCGGCCTAACGCTGGAGTTAAGCGGCGGCGAAGCCGTCCGCCTTGAACGAATTGTTATGCGTACGCACTACTGTTGCTTGCTGAGATACAGGGTCGCATTGTCACAGCACTGCTCACTGATGATGGTGATCTGAAACTGCATTGCGCTCGGGTTGTAGTCTACAGAAATCGCGTGGCGGCTCGATAGTTCCTGGAGCGGTGCGGGGACATATTGCAGGAGCTTGAACTCGTCCGTCGTGGAAATATGCACAACATTTCCCACGAATGAGTTAATACCTTCATACTTGAATATGCGGCCAATGTTATTTAGTTTGTCTTCCGCTTGCGTAATATTGCGTACTGAAAAGGTGGCACCACTTGCATACGGAAAATTTGCAATTAGTTGTTGGCCGGAGAACAAATGTATTCCAAGTGACTGATCCATTTGTAGTGTGAAGGAGGATAGTAGATGTTGATCTCTTTCGCTAATAAACGAATCATCAGACGCCTCTCGCCTTCCATCTGAAATGGCCGACCCTGTTGCGCCCCATGAGCCAGCATTTTTTGTATAGTCCGCCATACTATTTGCGCAGCAAAACGCCGAAATATTAGATAATTTATATGTACCCACAGCATTTTCAAGTATTCTTCTTTTATCAGGATCAACTTCTTTGGCGGAAAAGGAATATGACTTTCCGTTACGAGAGGAGTGCCAGAATCCCGACATAATGTTTCCAGCAATTCTTCCTGTTATAGTCTTGTGTTGCCCTCGCTCTTCAAATCCTACGCCCGCCGTGTAACCGGATTGCCTTTGTTGCTCCTGTAAATTAAATGTTGAAGTACTGCATTTGCCGTAGAGAAATATTGGTTTCTTATATTTCAGATAGTAATAACTTCCCATGCAAGCGTCGCCTTCGACGCTAAGCACCATGTCAAACGCATATTTCCCATCTATCGTTCCCGTATAATATCTATTCGTTTCCGCTCTGAAGTCTGCCGATTGGGCTGCTATTGCCGCGTATGGCAAAAGAGCGAAAAAGACTACAACGCCTCTCATTTTCATCTTTCGGCAACCTTGTGTGCATAACGCTTGAGTTAAGCGGCGGCGCAGCCGTCCGCCTTGAACGAACTGTTAGGCACCATACCCGGTAGTCCACGGCTGCGATCTGAGCGCCTCAATGTGCCCATTGGCAAGTAGGCGCCATAGCTCAATGGCGCTCTCAGGTGACGAAAGGGACATGTGCCAAGGTCCTTCACCAGTCTCGACATTTTCAAGTACGACGAGGCCGCTGCCAAAAACGCTCGTTGACCACCCGGACTCGTGATTGAGCGAAACGTCAGGATGCTCCGGATCTGGCGATGCCAGTGAGGTGAGGAGTACTGCCATCGCAGCCTCGTCAGGCGAGGTGATCGTGTTGCCCATTCTGTCGTATGCGAAATAGCTCATGTGGCCTAACGCTAAGTAGACCTCAAAAGTGAGGTGTTGCCGGGAGTATGCGGCTGGGTTTCTGACCGCACAAGCGGGGAGTTCCTACGCTGGATCATGGGTTTGTGCGGCAGCGGTGGGTGGGTGATCGGCGCAGGCTGGCGGGGTTATCCGGCACTTGTGAGGGCGTATGAGTTACGCGGGCGAAGGTGGGGGTGTAACGGCGGGGAGAACGCCGCGGCTGCTGGATCAGGTGCGCGCGCGGATTCGGTTGAAGCATTACAGCCTGCGCACGGAGCAGGCGTATGTGGGTTGGATTCGCCGGTTTATTCTGGCTAGCGGCAAGCGCCATCCACGCGATATGGGTGTGGTTGAGGTGGAAGGGTTTCTCAGCAGATTGGCGACCGACGGGAACGTAGCGGCGGGTACGCAGAATCAGGCCCTGGCGGCGCTGCTGTTTCTGTATCGCGAGGTGTTGTCGATCGAGCTGCCGTGGATGGAAACGGTAGTGCGGGCGAAACGGCCGCAACGGGTGCCGGTGGTGTTGTCGCGTGACGAGGTGAAGCGACTGTTGGCGATGATGGATGGCCGGTTCGGCTTGATGGCCTCGCTGTTGTACGGCACCGGCATGCGTCTGATGGAGTGCGTGCGTTTGCGGGTGAAGGACGTGGATTTCGAGCGCAACCAGATTGCGGTGCGCGACGGCAAGGGCGGCAAGGACCGGCATGTGCCGCTGCCGCAGCGCTTGCTTGAGCCGTTGCACGCGCAATTGCAGCGGGTGCAGTTGCTGCATCAGCAGGATCTGCAGGCGGGCCTTGGCGCGGTCTGGTTGCCGCACGCGTTGGCGCGCAAGTACCCGTCGGCGCCGCGCGAATTTGGCTGGCAATACGTGTTTCCGTCGGATCGGCTCTCGCTTGACCCACGTGGCGGCGAACAGCGACGTCACCATCTGGACGAGGGCGGCTTGCAGCGCGCGGTGCGCTCGGCGCGCCACAAGGCGCAGATCGTCAAGCCGGCGACGTGCCATACGCTGCGCCATTCGTTTGCCACGCATTTGCTGGAGGCGGGCCACGATATTCGCACCATCCAGGATCTGCTCGGGCACAAGGATGTGGCGACCACCCAGATCTATACGCATGTGCTCAATCGCGGCGGTAACGGTGTGCTGAGTCCGCTGGATCGGTGAAGGACATTGCCGCGTTTCGATGAACCGTTGCCATGTCGCGTGCGGTATGCGGCGTGGCTTGGTGTCGTATTGCGCCATGGGTGCGGGTGCCGGCCGGGTAGACGCGAAGCGGCTCGTGGGGACGACGTCCCCCCGCATT
>NZ_AJXU01000073.1 GCF_000264315.1 Rhodanobacter fulvus Jip2 | reverse complement strand
AATAGATCAGAGCATCCCTAACGCTAGGTAGATTTAAAAATGCAGTGTAATCCTGCAGCCTATCCCGGCCGAACTGTACGCTTACGCGGCAGCCAGGCTAAGCAGATCAACGAATTACTCCCCTTTGTCCCGCCCAACCCCGCCATCTAATCTCGCCACCTCGAATCCAGCGGAAAGCAGACCAGCAGCATGCTTTCATGGGGTGAGGGCTATGGCAAGCCGCGCGCAGTTGTCGTAACCCAGCTCAGCAAACAATCGGCGCCGGATACTGGCGCCCTGCCCTGCGCGGCTGATAACACACCGTGCTGCGATGAAATCCCTCCTCGGCATTCGCGTCACGCCAGCCGGGCACGCCAGACAGGGGTAGCGGGCGTAGTTCGAGGGGATCGTGGAGGACTTTGCCGGAGGCGATCAACTCGGCGCAGCGAGTGCGTACGGTCGCCATATCCTGCGAATCGTCGGCCTGGAATACCAGCGCCTTGCCGACCAGCAATTGTTCGGGTGTCAGCGCCTGCTCCAGCAGAGCGTGGCCGAACAATTCGGCCTGGATGCTGCCGTCGAGCCAGGCTTGCCGGTGACGCCAGAACAAGCCGTACCAGTCGTGCTCATCCCATAGCGCCAGCAGCGCGGGATCGCGCACGAGCACGATGACACCGCCTTCGTCGAAGTGGGTGAGTGCGTATTGCTCGCGGGAGCGTTGTTTCGGGCCCATGCGCGCGATCTCGCTGATCTGGCGCTGGTTCAGTGCTTGCTTCAGGGCGGGATAGCGCAGCCATATGAGTGCATTGAGCAGGTCGTGCCAGTTGCCTTCGCGGGTGGCGATGTCGCCGTGTTCGGCGATGCGCTGTTCGTAGTGCAGGCCGTCAGCCAGCAGGATCGGTGTCTGCGCCACAAAACGCTGACTGAGGTCGGCTGGCCGCAAGCCATTGAGCATATCGATGGACGGCCATGCCGCCGCTTCGAGCAGGGCGGCGTGTTCGTGCCACGCCGACAGCGGTGACCGGTCGAATACCAGTGGATCGACCGTGCCACGCGCGGGCGCGACGTAACGCATGCCGCGTCAGATCAGCTGGAGGGCCGGGTTGGCCAGCCGTGCGTGCAGATCGTGATCGCTCGCCGACTCGACCACGACGTCGACGAACTGACCGGGGCGCAGTTTTTGGCCATCGGCGATCAGCACCGTGCCATCGATCTCCGGCGCATCGGCAGCGGAACGCGCCACCGCGCCGTCGGGGCCGGCCTCGTCCACCAGCACTTTCATCGTGCGGCCGATCTTGCGCTGCAGTTTCGCGGCGGAGATTTCCGCCTGCACGGCCATGAACTGTTCCAGCCGGTCTTCCTTCAATTCCTCGGAAACCGGATCGGGCAGTTCGTTGGCTTTGGCGCCATCGACGGGGGAATAGGTGAAGGCGCCCACGCGATCGAGTCCGGCCTCGCGCAGGAAGTCGAGCAGTTCCTGGAACTCCGCGTCGGTTTCGCCGGGAAAACCCACGATGAAGGTGCTGCGGATGGTGAGATCCGGCACCACCTTGCGCCAGTTCTGGATGCGCTCCAGCGTCTTGTCGATGTTGCCGGGGCGCTTCATCAGTTTCAGGATGCGCGGGCTGGCGTGCTGGAACGGGATGTCCAGGTACGGCAGGATCTTGCCGGCCGCCATCAGCGGCATCAGCTCGTCCACGTGCGGGTACGGGTAGACGTAGTGCAAGCGCGTCCACACGCCCAGTTCGGACAGGCCCTCGCACAGCTCGGTCATGCGCGTGCGGTACGCCTTGCCGCGCCACTCGCGCTCGGCGTACTTCACGTCGACGCCGTAGGCGCTGGTGTCCTGCGAGATCACCAGCAGCTCCTTCACGCCGCCCTTGACCAGCTTTTCGGCCTCGATCAGCACCTCGTCGACCGGGCGCGAGACCAGGTTGCCGCGCATCGACGGGATGATGCAGAAGCTGCAGCGGTGATTGCAGCCTTCGGAAATCTTCAGGTACGCGTAGTGCTTGGGCGTCAGCTTCACGCCCGTGTCCGGCACGATATCCAGGAAGCGGTTGCGCTGCGGCGGCAAGGCAGCATGCACCGCGCTCATCACGCTGGCGTAATCCTGCGGACCGCTCACCGATAACACCTCGGGATACGCCTCGCGGATCAGGCTCTCGCGCTTGCCCAGGCAGCCGGTGACGATGACCTTGCCGTTCTCGTTGAGCGCGGTGCCGATGGAATCCAGCGACTCCTGCACCGCCGCATCGATGAAGCCGCAGGTGTTCACCACCACCGCGTCGGCCGCGTTGTAGCTGGGCACGATCTCGTAACCCTCGACCTTCAGCTGGGTCAGGATGCGCTCGGAATCGACCAGCGCCTTGGGGCAGCCGAGGCTGACGAAACCGATCTTGTGGGCGGGCTGGGACATGGGCTTGGAATACCGTGGCGCGTGCGGGGTAACCGGAAATTATACGGGAATGGCGCGCAGCGTCGTCCCCTCCCACACCGATCACCCTGCGCGGCTACGCTCAGCCCGAACGGTTGAGGGAGGCCGGAAGCCGCCCGAGCCGACAAGCACGACGAACCCACTCTGACGACCAGCTTGATGTTCCCCGTTCCGGCCATTCTCGCCCCCTTCCCGCTCCGCGCTCTAAAATCACTTTTTCCCCGCAGGAGCCAGCCATGGGTCAGCCCATCAACATTCCCACCTCCGGCACGCAGTGCATCGGTGGCTATCTGGCGCGACCACAGGGCCAGCCGAAGGGCGGCGTGGTGGTGATCCAGGAGATTTTCGGGGTAACCGCGCATATCCGCGACATGGTCGACCGCTTCGCCGCGCACGGCTACGTGGCGATCGCCCCTGCGTTCTTCGATCGACTGGAGTCCGGCGTAGAACTCGCCTATGACCGCGGCGGTGCCGCCCGGGGCAAGGCGCTGATCACCGAGCTGGGGCTGGAGCGTGCGCTGGAAGATGTGGCCAGTGCGGCCGAATCCATCGCCTCGGCGGGAAAGATCGGCGCCGTGGGCTATTGCTGGGGCGGCACGGTGGCGTTGCTGGCGGCGCTGCGTTTGGGCCTGCCGTCGGTGAGCTACTACGGCGCACGCAACCTGCCGTTTCTGCATGAAACGCCGAAGGCACCGGTGATGTTCCACTTCGGCGAGAAGGACCCGAACATCCCGCCCGAGATGGTGGCCAAGCATCGCGATGCCCTGCCGCAAATGGAAACTTTCACCTATCCGGGCGCCGATCACGCGTTCAACCGCGATGGCAATTCCAGCTACCACGAAGCCAGCGCGAAGCTGGCAATGCAGCGCACGCTGGATTTCTTCGCAACACAATTGGCCGCCGCATGAGCTTCACACTCGACCCGCGGCTCGCCGCCGATACCCTGGCCCTCACCACCCTGCCGTTGTGCGAGGTGCGCCTGATGAACGACGCGCGCTACGCCTGGCTGGTCCTGGTGCCGCGCCAACCGGGGCTGGCCGAAGTCACCGACCTGGCCGATGACGAGCGCGCACGGCTGTGGCGCGAGGTGGATCAGGCCGCCGCCACGCTGCGTTCGGTGGCGCCGTGCGACAAGCTCAATATCGGCGCGCTGGGCAATATCGTGCGGCAACTGCACGTGCACGTGGTGGCCCGTTGCGAAGGCGATGACGCCTGGCCCGGGCCGGTGTGGGGCCATGGCGCGTCCGTGCCCTACCCGCAGGACGAGGCGACGGCGCGACTGACAGCGCTGCGTCAGCACTGGGGGCACGAAAAAGCCCGCGACTGAGCGCGGGCTTTCGTTGCGGCGGGGAGCGGCTCAGGGTTGGGGATTGGGATCGAAATCCTTGCCGGTCGCATCCTTGCCGCGCTGGTGCTCGTTCATCTGCACTGGCGCGTGGGTCTCCTGCAACGGGCGGGCTTCGGTCTCGATCGGGTTGATCCGTTTCAGCGTGCCGTCGTCATCGAAATACACCGTGAACTTGTAGTCATCCTGCATCCGCGCCATGTACTGCAGGTGCTGCTTGCGGATCTTGGAGTCATCGCTGCGCTCGAGCAACACGGTCTTGGGCAGCTTGCCCTGGTCCTTCAGGTAGGCGAAGTGGCTGCCGGTATCCAGCGCCGAAAGCACCGCGCCATCGACCAGGAACTGGCCGTCCTTGTACGCCTTGATGGTGGCGTCGAACTGCGTGCGCATGGAGTCGGTGCTGACGCCCTCCTTGGTGCCGCCCAGGCTGCAACCGGCGAGCAATACCACACTGCCCAGCAAGGCCATGGCGGCAATTCGGGTCAGCAGGATGGAAAAACGGATCATCGGACTCTCCTGAAAAATCATCGTTGCACCGGCGAAGTGTAGCGGCCGCCGGCGGTCCTGCGGACCACCGGGCGTGTTTCATTCACGTACGCGGCAGGGTCACACCCTGCTGGCCCTGATACTTGCCGCCACGGTCCTTGTAGCTGGTCTCGCATTCCTCGTCGGATTCGAGGAACAGCATCTGCGCCACGCCTTCGTTGGCGTAGATTTTCGCGGGCAACGGCGTGGTGTTGGAAAACTCCAGCGTCACATGGCCTTCCCACTCCGGCTCCAGTGGCGTCACGTTGACGATGATGCCGCAGCGCGCGTAGGTACTCTTGCCCAGGCAGATGGTGAGCACCTTGCGCGGTATCCGGAAGTACTCGATGGTGCGCGCCAGCGCGAAGGAATTGGGCGGGATGATGCAGACATCCGCCTCCACGTCCACGAAGCTGCTCGGATCGAACGACTTCGGGTCGACGATGGTGGAGTTGATGTTGGTGAACACCTTGAACTCGCGGGCGCAGCGCACGTCATAGCCGTAGCTGGAGGTGCCGTAGGAGATCAGCCGCTGCTCGTCACGGACCTTCACCTGACCGGGTTCGAACGGCTCGATCATGCCGTGCTGCTCGGCCATGCGGCGGATCCACTTGTCGGGTTTGATGCTCACGCTGTCTCCGCTGGTTGGCTTGGCGGCCCGGAACGGCCGGGCGCAAGTCGGCAAAAATACACGGTCAGGGCATCGCGGCGCCAGCCGAGGCCCGTCAATCCGCCGCCAATGCTTCCACCAGCACCCGCAGCGCCACCTGCAATTCGGCGCAACGGTCGGCGCTTTCCAGCACCTGCGTCACCGAGCAGCCGGCGCCAGGCAAGGACACCGTCACCGGCTGGGCCGCCAGCAGTTGCGCGGACATGGTGGACAGGATTTCGGCCAGCGCCTCCTGCGCGTGATATGAACCGCGCGCCGCGGTGTTCAGCAACAACACCGGCTTGCCGGGAAAGTCCGGGCTGCCGACCAGCCAGTCCAGCAGGTTCTTGAATGCGCCGGGCACGCCATGGGCGTACTCGGGACAGGCGATCAGCAAGGCGTCGGCCGAGTCCACCGCCTCGCGCAATTCGGCGACCGCGGGCGGCAACGGATCGGTCTCCGCATCGGGATTGAACAGCGGCAGCTCGCCGAGCCCCTTGTAGAGCAGCAGCTCCAGCGTCGATGGCGCCAGCCGGTACGCCGCTTCAAGCGCCGCCGAATTCGACGACACGCGGCGCAGGCTGCCGGACAGGCACAACACCTGCGCCACCACCTTCATGCCGCAGGCGCGCCCTGCACCACGATCTTGCCCAGGCCCAGCGACTTGTTGCGCGGCTGGCGCGACAGCCGCCCGGCGGCGTTGCGGGCGATCTCGCGGTAGCGCGCGGCAAGGTCGGACTCGGGCATCGCCACCACCGTGGGGTTGCCGCCATCAGCCTGCTCGCGGATGCGGATGTCCAGCGGCAGCGAGCCCAAGTAGGCCGCGCCGTATTGCGTGGCCATGCGCTCGCCGCCGCCTTCGCCGAAGATGTTTTCCTCGTGGCCGCAGTTGGAGCACACGTGGGTGGCCATGTTCTCCACCACACCCAGCACGGGCACCTCCACCTTCTCGAACATCTTCAGCGCCTTGCGGGCGTCCAGCAGCGCGATGTCCTGTGGCGTGGTGACGATGATCGCGCCGGCCACCGGCACTTTCTGCGACAGCGTCAACTGGATGTCGCCGGTGCCCGGCGGCAGGTCGATGATGAGGTAGTCGAGCTGCTCCCAGCGGGTGTCGGTGATCAGTTGCATCATGGCCTGGGTCACCATCGGGCCGCGCCAGATCATCGGCGTGTCCTCCTCCACCAGGAAGCCGATCGACATCACCGGCATGCCATGCGCCTGCATCGGGATGATGCTCTTGCCATCGGGCGACGCCGGCTTGCCGTGCACGCCCAGCATGGTCGGCTGGCTGGGCCCGTAGATGTCGGCGTCCATCACGCCGACCTTCGCGCCCTCGGCCTGCAGCGCAAGCGCCAGGTTGGCGGACACGGTGGATTTGCCCACGCCGCCCTTGCCCGAGGCGACCACGATGATGTTTTTCACGTTCGGCAGCGGCCCCAGCGTGCCCTGCACCTTGTGCACGTGGATGCGGCTGGTGATCGACACCGCCGCGGCCTCGATCGCCGGATCCGCCTCCAGCGCCTGCCGCACGCGCGCCGCCAGGCCGTCGATCGCCGTGACGGCCGGATAGCCCAGCTGGATATCCACCGAGACCCGCGCGCCGTCGACGCCCACCGCCCGCACGTTTTCGGCCAGCGGCGCGCCGGTGTGGGGATCGATCAGGTCGCCGAGAAGTTGGCGCACCAGCGCGTCGGTAGCTTGTGTCATGGGAACTCGAAGTGATGATGGGGACAGCCCATTATGCCAGCGCGCCCGGGAGCGCCCGTTGATGCAGATCACTGGTGTCATGCCGGCTGCGGATGCCCGCCGGCGCTTTGCGCAATGCAGCTTGACGCCCTCCCGGATCAACGCCAGTCTGGCTTCCATACGCTTTCGTACGGGAGAAAAACGCCATGAAACACGCTTTTCGTCTCACCCTCGCCACCGGCCTGCTGCTGGCCGCCGGCAGCGTCTTCGCCGCCAACACCTCGCCCGTCGGCACCTGGAAGACCATCGACGACAACACCCAGAAGCCCAAGTCGCTGGTGCAGATCACCGAAACCGACGGCGAACTGCAGGCCAAGGTGATCAAGATCCTGCAATCGGACGACGGCCCGAATCCGGTGTGCGACAAGTGCAGCGGCGAGCGCAAGAACCAGCCGATCGAAGGCATGAACATCATG
The DNA here is from genome assembly GCF_000264315.1 of Rhodanobacter fulvus Jip2. Taxonomy (GTDB): domain Bacteria; phylum Pseudomonadota; class Gammaproteobacteria; order Xanthomonadales; family Rhodanobacteraceae; genus Rhodanobacter; species Rhodanobacter fulvus. The sequence continues at coordinate 4,313 of NZ_AJXU01000073.1, read as the reverse complement.
TGGGGCGTCAGCAAGGATGGCGACGTGTGGGACGGCGGCAAGATCCTCGATCCGAAAAACGGCAAGACCTACAAGGTGAAGCTGACCGTCAGCGACGACGGCCAGAAACTCGACGTGCACGGCTACATCGGTTTCTCGCTGCTGGGCCGCACCCAGACCTGGGAACGGCAGGACTGATATCCCGCCCCCACGAATGAAAAGCCCCGGCTGGTCCGGGGCTTTTTTTTGCGACGCGCCTCAGGCCGCCGGTGGCGCCAACACGCCGAGGCGGCAAAGCTGCGCACGCAGGGTTTCCGCGTCCCGAAACTGCAAGCCGTGCATGCCGGCCTGGAACGCGGCCGCCACATTGCGCGACGCATCGTCGATGTAGATCGTTTGCCGCGGAACGAGCGAGAAGCGCTCGATCGTGCGCTGGAAGATCACCGGGTCGGGTTTGGCCAATCCTTCCTCGCCCGACACCACGATGCCGTCGAACCAGCGCAGGAAGTCGTAGCGCTCGCGCGCCACCGGAAATGTTTCCCGCGACCAGTTGGTCAGCGCGTACAACCGCAGGCCGCGACCGCGCAGTTCATCCAGCACGGCCACGCTCGGCGCGATGGGGCCGCCCAGCATTTCCGGCCAGCGGGTGTGGAACGCGCCGATCAGCTCCGCGTGCTGCGGGTGCTGCGCGCTCAACATGGCCACGGCCTCGTGCCAGGAGCGGCCGGCATCTTGCTGGTGGTTCCACAGCGGCGTGCAGATCTCGGCCAGGAAATGCTCCATCGCCGCCTCGTCATCGAACAGATGGCGATACAGATAGCGCGGATCCCAATCGATCAGCACCCCGCCCAGGTCGAATACCACCGTGTCGAAACCGCTTTTCCCATTCATCACCGCACCACCCGCGCCGCTATTGAAACCATGATCAAAAGACCGCCCACCGCCGCCAGCGCGATCGGCAGGCTGCTGGCGTGGGCCAGAAAGCCGATCAGCGCAGGTCCGCTGAGCAAGCCCGCATAACCCAGCGTGGTCACCGTGGCGATGGAGACCGCGGGCGACACGCCGGGCAACCGCCCCGCCGCACCAAACATCACCGGCACGATGTTGGCCGCACCCAGCCCCACCAGCAAAAAACCGAGCATGGCGGCAGCCGGCCACGGCACCGCCGCCGCGATCAGCAAACCCGCCGCCGCCGTGGCCGCGCCGACACGCACGCTGGCCACCGGGCCGAAACGCGCGATCGTGCGATCGCCGGTCAACCGGCCCAACGCCATCGCCACCGAAAAGCCCGCATAACCCAGCCCGGCGGACGCCGCCGACACACCGCGGAAATCACGCAGGAACACCGCACTCCAGTCCAGCATCGCGCCCTCGGCCATGAAGCTGACAAAGCAGACCAGGCCCAGCAACAGCACCAGGCCACGCGGCCAGCGGAATACCGCACTGTGCCCGGCCGCGGCAGCGATCCGGCCGATCAGATGGCGCCATTGCGTGATGATGATCGACGCCAGCAGGCCCGCGATCACCAGGGCGGCAACCATCAGCGGCAAACCCAGCGCCAGCAGCGCGCTCATGCCCGCAGCGCCACTCAAGCCGCCCACGCTGAACAAGCCGTGGAAGCCGGACATCAACGGCCGCTGCGCGCGCCGCTCCACCTCCACCGCATGCGCATTCATCGCCACATCCACGGCACCCAGCGCCATGCCGAAATACAACAGCGCCAACGCCAGCGACACGATGCCCGGCGCCAGCGCCAGCAGCGGCAACGCCGTGCACAACAGCAAGCCGCCGATGCCGATCACCCGTCGACTGCCGAAGCGCTCGGTAAGCACGCCGACCAACGGCATCGCCACCATCGAGCCGCCGCCAAACGCCAGCAGCACCAGGCCCAGCGTCGCGTCATCCAGCGCCAGGCGCGCCTTGGCATACGGCACCATCGGCGCCCAGGCCGCCATGCCGATGCCCGACACCAGAAACGTGAGCCGCGTGGCGCGGGTCGCCGCGGCGAGGGGTGGCCCGTCGGTGACCGTGGGCACCCGTATCTGCATGGCGCGATTTCCATCAACAGCGAAGCCGCCCAATGTAGACAGCCGCGCATCGACGCGCAATCTGCGCCTGTCGCTCACCGCGCCATACGCGTTCGGTACGGCCGAAACGCCATGCCATAATGCGCAGTCATCATCGGAATCCGCACACCATGAGTCGCCGCCTTCTCGTCACCAACGCCCTGCCCTACGCCAATGGCCCGCTGCACATGGGTCATCTGCTGGGCTACATCCAGGCCGATATCTGGGTGCGGGCGCAGCGAATGAGCGGCAACCAGGTGGCCTATGTCTGCGCCGACGACGCGCACGGCACGCCGATCATGCTGGCCGCGGAAAAAGCCGGCGTGACGCCGGAGGTTTTCATCGACGGCATCCGCAAGAGCCACGAGGCGGATTTCGCCGCGTTCGGCGTGGCGTTCGACCACTATCACACCACGCATTCGGACGAGAACCGCGAACTGGCCACGCTGATCTACACGCGCCTGCGCGATGGCGGCAGCATCGCGCGCCGCTCGATCCAGCAGTTGTTCGATCCCGAAAAGCAGATGTTCCTGCCCGACCGCTACATCAAGGGCACCTGCCCGAAATGCGGCACGCCCGACCAGTACGGCGACAACTGCGAAAACTGCGGCGCCACCTACGCGCCCACCGACCTGATCAACCCGTATTCGGTGATGTCCGGCGCCACGCCCGTGCTGCGCGATTCGGAGCATTACTTCTTCGAGCTGGGCAAGTTCGAGACGCTGCTGCGCGACTGGTTCGCGGGCAAGTTCACCGACGGCAAGCCGGTCGCCAACAGCGGCGTCAGCGCCAAGCTGCGCGAGTGGCTGGACGGCGGACTGAAGGATTGGGACATCTCGCGCGACGCGCCCTACTTCGGCTTTCCGATCCCCGATGCGCCGGGCAAGTTCTTCTACGTGTGGCTGGATGCGCCGGTGGGTTACCTGGCCAGCTTCAAGGCGCTGTGCGACCGCACCGGGCTGAAGTTCGACGACTTCCTGGCCGCCGACAGCACCGCCGAAATGCACCACTTCATCGGCAAGGACATCATCAATTTCCACGGCCTGTTCTGGCCGGCGATGCTGCACGGCGCCGGCTTCCGCACGCCCACCGCGCTGCACGTCAACGGCTACCTCACCGTCAACGGCGCCAAGATGTCCAAGTCGCGCGGCACCTTCATCCAGGCGCGCACCTATCTCGACGCGGGCCTGCACCCGGAATGCCTGCGCTACTACTTCGCCACCATGCTCAACGACGCGCCGGTGGACGTGGACCTGGACCTGAAGGCGTTCGAGGAGCGGATCAACTCGCACCTGATCGGCAAGTGGGTGAACATCGCCAGCCGTACGGCGGGCTTCACGCAGAAGTTCTTCGACGGCAAGCTGGCCGACCATTTCGACACCGAGGAAGCCGCGCTGTGGCAGGAGCTGCTGTCGCACTACGACGGCATCGACGCGCTGTACGAAACCGGCGAGTTCGCCGAGGTCACCCGCCGCTTCGTCGCCATCGCGGATCTGGTCAACGGCTACATCGCGGCCAAGGCGCCGTGGGTGATCGCCAAGGACGCATCGCGGCGCGAGGAATTGCAACAGGTCTGCACGCTGGCCCTGCACGGCTTCCGCCTGCTTTCCGGCTTGCTGAAACCGATCCTGCCCGCCACCGTGGCGGCGGCGGAAACCTTCCTGGCCGCGCCGGTCGCCGATTTCGACGACGCCCGCCGCACGCTGTTCGGCCACACCATCCACGCCTTCGAACCACTGCTGGGCCGGCTCGATCCCAAGCGCATCGAGGCGATGGTGGAAGCCTCCAAGGAATCGCTGGGCGCCACTCCCGTCGAAGCGCCCGCTCCATCCAAAAAGAAACCCATGAACGACAGCCCGAAGCCCGCCGCAACGAATCCCGAATCACAAATCCCGAATCCCGGCCTGATATCCATCGACGACTTCGCCAAACTCGACCTGCGCATCGGCAAGGTGCAGGCCTGCGAATTCGTGGAAGGCTCGGACAAGCTGCTGCGCTTCGAGCTGGATGCCGGCGAACTGGGCACGCGGCAGATCTTCTCCGGTATCCGCGCGGCTTACGCCGAGCCGGAAAAGCTGGTCGGTCGCAACGTCGTATTCATCGCCAACCTGGCCCCGCGCAAGATGCGCTTCGGCCTGTCCGAAGGCATGATCCTGTCGGCCGGCAACGGTGGCAGCGACCTGTTCCTGCTGGACGCTGACCAGGGCGCGCAGCCCGGCGCCACCGTCCGCTGAATCAATCGTGCAGGCGCGCACCCTGTGCGCGATG
>NZ_AJXU01000072.1 GCF_000264315.1 Rhodanobacter fulvus Jip2 | reverse complement strand
CCCGAATCCCGAATCCCGCTGGAAAAGCATCGCGCACAGGGTGCGCTCCTACAGTGCCGGCCCAGCGAAGCGGAGCCGCTATTGCCTCGCGTACGTCACGAAGAAACCGACCAGATCGCCGTTCTCGTTGTACGGCGACATTGCCACGAAGCGATAGCCGCGGGCCGCGTATTCCGCGTGCGACTTGGTCAGCTTGTCGGCCATGTGCGTCTTGCGGAAACCGAAGGTCGCATCGACAAATACCGTGATCGTGTCGCCCGTTGGCGTGGCCGCCTGCGCGGGCGCCGAATGGGTGAGCAGGACCGAGCCGCCGGCGCCGAGCACGACGGCGAGCAGCAGGGACGCGAGATACGACGATTTCATGGCACGCTCCGTTGAATGAAAGTTGCGGGACAATACCGCAGTGACCACCCATTATTCCCGCTCCAACCATTTCGCATGAGTGCGCCCATCGACATCCTGGCCGATCGCATCGACGCCCTGCTGCCGCAGACCCAGTGCGAGCAATGCGGCTACCACGGTTGCCGGCCGTACGCCGAGGCGATCGCCCGCGGCGAGGCGCCGATCAATCAGTGTCCACCCGGTGGCGCGGCCGGTATCGCGAAGCTGGCGGCGCTGCTCGATCAACCCGTACTGCCGTTGAATCCCGACCACGGCATCGAAAAGCCGCGCATGCTGGCACGTATCGTGGAGGCCGACTGCATCGGTTGCACCAAGTGCATCCAGGCCTGCCCGGTCGACGCCATCGTGGGCGTGGCCAAGTTGATGCATACCGTCATCGCCGACGATTGCACCGGCTGCGAATTGTGCGTGGCCGCCTGCCCGGTCGATTGCATCGTGCTGGAACCGATGCCGCTGGCGCAGGCCGGCGACATGGCCCACGCCGATACCGCACGCGAACATTTCCAGCGCCGCGAAGCACGATTGGCCCGGGAACAGGCGCAGCGCGAGGCCGAGCTGGCGGCGCGCAAAGTCGCGGTCGAGACCAACCCGGTATTGGCGGCGCTGGCTCGCGCCCGCGCCAAACAGGGACCCTCCCGCCCATGAAGCGCGCCGACATCATCGAGTTGTTTTCGCGCCTGCGCGAACTCAACCCGCACCCGAAAACCGAGCTGGTCTACACCACGCCATTCGAGTTGCTGGTGGCCGTGGTGCTGTCGGCGCAAGCGACCGACGTGGGCGTGAACAAGGCCACGAAGAAGCTGTATCCGGTAGCCCATACGCCGCAGGCGATCCTCGACCTGGGCGAGGAAGGTCTCAAGCGCTACATCAATACCATCGGCCTCTACAACGCCAAGGCAAAAAACGTCATCGCGCTGTGCCGCCTGCTGATCGAGCAGCACCACGGCGAGGTGCCGCGCACCCGTGCCGAACTGGAAGCACTGCCCGGCGTGGGCCGCAAGACCGCCAACGTGGTGCTGAATACCGCCTTCGGCGAGCCCACCATGGCGGTCGACACGCACATCTTCCGCGTCGCCAACCGCACCGGCCTGGCGCCGGGCAAGGACGTGCGCGCGGTCGAGGACAAGCTGGAGAAAGTGGTGCCAGCCGAGTTCAGGCAGGACGCCCATCACTGGCTGATCCTGCACGGCCGCTATGTATGCAAGGCGCGCAAGCCCGACTGCCCGAATTGCGTGATACGCGATTTGTGCCGGTACAAGGACAAGACGGTTTAGGGAAACTCTGAACAAGTCGTCATCCCAGCGAGGAGTTCTTCAACAGCGAAGCTGGTCAAGCTGGGATCCAGCGCCTCGGTAACTGCCTGAAGACACTGGATTCCAGCTTTCGCTGGAATGACGTGCAAAGGCTTGATCAGAGCATTCTTGGGGCGGGATTCGGGATTCGGGATTCGCAAAGGCATCGTGCGCGAGCGGGCTTCATGGCGAATATCCGAGGTCCTACAAAGCAAAACGGCGGGCAAAAGCCCGCCGTTTTCCGTCCCTGGGTCGAACTCCTTTCAGATAACTGTTCTTGGGTCCATTGCTCCAAGCTCGTCATCCCAGCGAGGCGCATTTCAACAGCGAAGCTGGTCAAGCTGGGATCCAGCGCCTTCACGCCGTTGAACAGCCAAGTCGCTGGATTCCAGCCTTCGCTGGAATGACGGGCGGTGAGGGAAAATGAGCCCCCCATTGCATCAGAATGACAGTTCGCCGAACACGCCGATCTCGTTGGTCTTCACGCTCTGCACGTGCAGCGGCAGCGGCGCGGTGACCGACTTCTTGGCATTTTCGTGCTTCCACACGCCAGCCAGCTTGAAGCCCTTGGTGACCTGGAATTCGACGCCGGCGTTGTAGTAGACGTCCTTGTTGCCCTGGTCCAGATCCTTGCTGAGCTTGGCGTTGTCGTAGCGTGCGAACAGGTTCACGCCGTCGGCTACCGCCACGCTCGCCCACAGCGAGTAACCATCGGCCTTGTCGGAGAGCGGGTTCAGCACGTTGTTCCAGTTCTTCGCGGTGAAGTACTCGGCGCCAACGCGGAACGCGTCGCTGGCATACGCCACCATCAGGTCGCCGCGGCTGGCGGTGTTGGTGGCGTTGATGTTCTCGGTTTCCTGACCGCGATGGCCGCTGTAGCCGCCGACGGCCACGACCATGTTGTCGAACGGCACGAAGCCCACGCGAGCTTCCACGTCCACACCCTTGCTGCGGCCGGGGTTCTTGTAGCCGCGGCCATTGACCACCGACACCGCGTAGCTGACCGTCTTGCCGGCGAGGTCGCCACCCATGTGCAGGCCCCAGTCCGCCGAGTTGCCGTACTTCAGGCGATCGGTGAGCGTGTTCTCGACATAGCGGAAGCCGTAGAACTTCTCGGCAAACGGAATCCACGGCATGTCGGTCGAACCGATGCGCAGCACCGCCGCATTGCTGAACTTGCCCTGCGCATACGCCTTCTTGACGAAGACGCTGGTCTGGCCGTCGCTGCTGGCGTAATTGAAATCGGTGGTGAGGCTGGCCGACCAGATGTCGCTGAATTTGTGATCGACGCCGAGGTAGAAGCGCTTCACATCCAGGCCGACGCCGGAGGCGTCGGTCTTGCCGGTGTCGCTGTTCTTCTGGTCGATGTTGGTGAAGTCGAAGTACATCTTGCCGGACAGGCTGGTGTTGTTGACCGCCTTTTCCAGCGCCGCCAGCTTCTTGTCGCTGGCGCTCGTCAGGTTGGTCGCCTTCTCCACCGCCTGGCCGGTGCTGACGTTGATGTCGGACTGCGCATCGGTACGCTGTTCCAGCGCATCGACCTTCGCCTGCAAGTCGGCCAGTTGAGCCCTGAGCAACGCCACATCGCCGCTGTTGGTCGCCTGCGGTGCCGCGATGGAGCTGAAACTGGCGAGGCCCAAGCCGGCCGCAATGGCTACCGCGATCAATCTGCAACGCATGGTGTACTCCGTCATAGGTGGGAAAAAATTGCGCCGGGCGCCCGCTTCATTGCGGGGTGCGCGACAAGCAGCCATGACAGATTGACGTGCGCGTTTTACAGCGCGATGCCGTTTTGGTGACAGTACGGCGACAGTCGGCGCAACCGCGTTGAAGCAACCGGCTGATATGCTTCGCCGATGCAAATCCCGAACAGCAAAACACCGCGCATGGCCGAGCGGTTCCGCGGTTTCCTGCCCGTGGTGGTGGACGTCGAAACCGGCGGCTTCGATGCGCAGCACGACGCCTTGCTGGAGATAGCGGCGGTTCCGCTGGCGATGGACGCCGAGGGTTACCTGCGTCTGCAGCCGACCGTATCGACGCATGTGGAACCGTTCCCCGGCGCCAATCTCGATCCACGCTCGCTGGAAATCACCGGCATCGACCCGTACAACCCGCTGCGCGGCGCGCTGGCCGAACGGCTGGCGCTGGACTTCATCTTCCAGGCCGTGCGCGACGCCGTGCGCGGCGCCGAATGCCAGCGGGCGATCCTGGTGGGCCACAACGCCGCGTTCGACCTGGGCTTTCTCAACCAGGCGGTAAGGCGCTGCGGTCACAAGCGCAACCCGTTCCACCCGTTCAGTTGTTTCGACACGGTGAGCTTCGGTGGACTCGCCTACGGCCAGACCGTATTGAGCAAGGCGGTGCTGGCCGCCGGCCATCCGTTCGACAGCCGTGAAGCCCATTCGGCCGTCTATGACGCCGAGCGCACGGCCGAACTGTTCTGCAGCGTGGTCAACCGCTGGCGGCAGATGGAGTTGTTCGAGCAGGCGCACAGCGGGCTCGACGTGGTTTGAACCATGCCGGCAGTTCCACCGTCGCCTTCCCATTATTTCCTCTACCGTTCGGGCTGAGCGTAGCCGCGTAGCGGCGAAGTCGAAGCCTCCCTCGCGCACCGCCCTTCGACTTCGCCGCTGCGCGGCTACGCTCAGGGTGAACGGTTGGGAAACGCGGCCCTTGGCTTGCCCGAATCCCGATTCCCGGCTCCCCTGTCATCTTGCTGCAACATTCGCATCATCCAATGGCAACACGAATGACCTGAAATGACGCCGTCACCTTCGACGTCCTTCCAAGGAGCTAACCTGTGTTGACCCTTCGCAAAACTCCCATCCGATTCGCCGCCGTGGCGACGCTGGCCGTCGCCTCGACGTTCGGCATGGCCGCCCAGGCCACCGACATCACCGGTGCCGGCTCCAGCTTCGTCTACCCGGTGATGTCCAAGTGGTCGGCCGCGTACGCGGAGCAGACTGGCAACCGCCTCAACTACCAGTCGGTCGGTTCCGGCGCCGGCATCGCGCAGATCAAGGAAGGCACCATCGATTTCGGCGCGTCCGATGCGCCGATGAAGGCGGAAGACCTGAAGAAGTTCGGCCTGGGCCAGTTCCCGATCGTGGTCGGCGGCATCGTACCGGTGGTCAATATCGCCGGTGTGCAGGCGGGCCAGATCAAGCTGGACGGCACCACCCTGGCCGACATCTTCCTGGGCAAGATCAACAACTGGAACGACCCGAAGATCGCCGCGCTGAATGCCGGCCTGAAGCTGCCCGCCGGCAAGATCACCGTGGTGCACCGCTCAGACGGTTCGGGCACCTCGTTCAACTTCACCAACTTCCTGTCCAAGGTCAGCCCGACCTGGGCCAGCCAGGTGAAATTCGGCACAGCGGTGGAATGGCCGACCGGCGTGGGCGGCAAGGGCAACGAGGGCGTGTCGCAGTACGTGAAGCAGATCAAGGGTTCGATCGGCTACGTCGAATACGCCTACGCGGTGAAGAACAAGCTCAGCTGGACCGACCTGAAGAACGCCGCCGGCAACGTGGTGGCACCGGACGCGGACAGCTTCGCCGCCGCAGCGGCCACGGCCGACTGGGCCAGCACCCAGGACTTCAACCTGATCATGACCAACGCCCCCGGCGCCAAGGCGTGGCCGATCACCGCCACCACCTGGATGATCATGTACAAGACGCCGAAGAACGCCGGCAACAGCAAGACGGCCTTCGACTTCTTCAAGTACGCGCTGGAAAACGGCCAGAAGGCCGCCAGTGATCTCGACTACGTGCCGCTTCCCCCGGCGCTGGTGAAGCAGATCGAGGCGTACTGGGCGGCTGAGTTCAAGCACTGAGGTTCCGCGGCACGGTGGGGCGCATCGATGCAACCGATGCGCCCCACCGTGCCGCCAGCTTCACGCCGCATCGTTCGCCCTGAGCGTAGCGTTGCGAAGTCGTCCTCCCCTCGGCTTCGCTCCCTCCGCGCCTGCGTTCAGGGCGAACGGTGTGGCAGTCATGCCCAACCACGCATCAACCGAGTCCGTCCATGTCCATCGTGTCATCCACCGACATCCTCGAACAGCGCACCCGCCGCGATGCCCGCCACGAGCGGCTGTTCCGTTGGCTGTTGAAGGGCTGCGCGCTGATCGTGCTGGCTGCGCTGCTGGGCGCCGCCGGCGCTACGTTGTGGGGTGGGCGCGAGGCGTTCACCACGTTCGGCTGGCACTTCCTGGTCAGCTCCGAATGGGACCCGGGCAACGACGTCTACGGCGCCCTGGTGCCGGTGTACGGCACGCTGGTCACCTCGTTCATCGCGCTGCTGATTGCCGTGCCGGTCAGCTTCGGCATCGCGCTCTATCTTTCCGAGGTGGCGCCCGCCTGGCTGCGCACGCCGGTGGCATCGGCGATCGAGCTGCTGGCCGGCATCCCCTCGATCATCTACGGCATGTGGGGGCTTTTCATCTTCGCCCCGTTTTTCGCCGAACACTTCAAGCCGTGGCTGACCAACAACCTCGGCAACAAACCCGATGACGGCCAGCTGTCGTGGGTGGCCGAACACGTACCCTTCATCGGCAAGCTGTTCGGCAGCGATTATCCTTTCGGCGCCAGCATCCTGGTGGCCGGCATCGTGCTGGCGATCATGGTCATCCCGTTCATTTCGTCGGTAATGCGCGAAGTCTTCCAGACCGTGCCCACGCCGCTGAAGGAGTCGGCCTATGCGCTGGGTTCCAGCACGTGGGAAGTGGCTTGGAACATCGTGCTGCCGTACACGCGTTCGGCGGTGATCGGCGGCATCTTCCTGGGCCTGGGCCGCGCGCTGGGCGAAACCATGGCGGTGACCTTCGTGCTGGGCAACTCGATGCGCCTGTCGTCGTCGCTGCTGGACCCGGGCACGTCCATCGCCTCCGCCATCGCCAACCAGTTCAGTGAAGCGGTGGGGCTGCAGAAGTCGGCGTTGATGGCGCTGGCGTTCCTGCTGTTCGTGGTCACCTTCATCGTGCTGCTGATCGCGCGGCTGATGTTGCGACGGCTGGCCAGCAAGGAGGGTCGCTGATGCATTCGCCTTATTTGCGCCGCCGCATCACCAATGCGCTGGCCATGCTGCTGAGTACGCTGGCCACCCTGGTCGGGCTGGCCTTCCTGGCATGGATACTGTGGGAAACCCTGCGCCAGGGCATCAGCGCGCTGAATCTGAAACTGTTCACGAAAATCACCGCCTATGGCGAGGACGGCGGCCTGGCCAACGCGATGGTCGGCAGCCTGATCATCAACTTCGTGGGCATTGCCATCGCCACGCCGATCGGCGTGCTGGCCGGCACCTGGCTGGCCGAATACGCCAACCGCACCAAGCTCGGCGAATCCATCCGCTTCCTCAACGACATCCTGCTGTCGGCACCGTCGATCGTGATGGGCCTGTTCGTCTACACCATCATCGTGCTGCCCAGCACCGCGCTGACCCACGGCTCGACCACGTTCTCCGGTTTTGCCGGCGGCGTGGCGCTGGCGCTGATCGCCTTGCCGGTGATCGTGCGCACCACCGACGAGATGCTGCGGCTGGTGCCGGCCACCCTGCGTGAGGCCGCGCTGTCGCTGGGCGTGCCGCAATGGAAACTGACTGTGCAGGTGCTGATCCGTGCCGCGCGCTCCGGCATCGTCACCGGCGTGCTGCTGGCGCTGGCGCGAATCAGCGGCGAGACGGCACCGCTGCTGTTCACCGCGTTCGGCAACAACTTCATGGCCATCAACCCGATGGAAAAGATGTCCAGCCTGCCGCAGATCATCTACCAGTACGCCAACGATCCGGGCGAATCCATGCACGCGCTGGCGTGGGCCGGCGCGTTCGTGATTACCATGTTCGTGCTGCTGCTGAGCCTCGTTTCCCGCCTGATCCTTTCCCGCTCCAAGGTATCCCATGACTGATTCCGCGCCCGCCGCGTCAGCCGCCGCGACCAAGATCACCGTGCGCGACCTGCATTTTCACTACGGCGATTTCCATGCGCTGAAAGGCATCGACATGGACGTGCCGGAAAAGCAGGTCACCTCGATCATCGGCCCGTCCGGTTGCGGCAAGTCCACCCTGCTGCGCATCTTCAACCGCATCTACGCGATCTACCCGAAGCTGCGCGCGGAAGGCTCGATCGAACTGGACGGCGACAACATCCTCGCCCCCGGCTATTCGCTGAACCGGTTGCGCAGCAAGGTCGGCATGGTGTTCCAGAAGCCGGTGCCGTTCCCGATGACGATCTTCGAGAACGTCGCCTACGGCATCCGCCACCACGAGAAGCTGTCGAAGGCGGAGATGGAAAACCGCGTGGAGCAGGCCCTGCGCAGCGCCGCACTGTGGGACGAGGTGAAGGACAAGCTGAAGCAGAACGCGCTGGGACTTTCCGGCGGCCAGCAACAACGCCTGTGCATCGCCCGTGCGATCGCGCTGAAGCCTGAAGTGCTGTTGCTGGACGAACCGACTTCGGCGCTCGACCCGATCGCCACCGGCCGCATCGAGCAGTTGGTGGAGGAGCTAAAAGGCGAATTCACCATCGTCATCGTCACCCACAACATGCAGCAGGCGGCGCGCTGCTCCGACCTCACCGCGTTCATGTACCTGGGCGAGCTGGTGGAATTCGGCCCCACGGAAATGATCTTCACCAAGCCCGGGAAAAAGCAGACCGAGGATTACATCACCGGCAGGTTCGGCTGATCGAAGCCCCTCTCCCGCTCGCGGGAGAGGGGTTGGGGAGAGGGCCGCGGCGACCTTCAGCACACCGCTCCGCCCGTCCCCTCTCCCGCCCTTCGGGCACCCTCTCCCGCACGCGGGAGAGGGAACAACATACGAGGCACCACATGAACACCGGCAAAGACCACATCATCAAGAGCTACGACGCGGAACTGGGTCGCCTCACCGGCGAGATCGTGCGCATGGGCGAACTGGCGGTGACCCAGCTGGAAGCGGCCATCGATGTGCTGGAGCGGCGCGACGAACGCGCCGCGCAACACGTGGTGGCCAACGACGAAGCGATCGACCAGCTCGAACAGGCCATCAGCCACGACGTGGTACGTCTGCTGGCACTGCGTGCACCGATGGCCGGCGACCTGCGCAACGTGTTCGCGGCGCTGCGCATCGCATCCGACATCGAGCGCATCGGCGACTACGCGGCGAACGTGGCCAAGCGATCCATCCCGCTGTCGATGGCACCGCCTGTCGCCCCCACCGGCGGCCTGCGTCACCTGGCCGAAATGGCGGCCACCGCCACGCGTGAAGTGCTGGCGGCCTATCGCGATGGCAACGTGGAGAGCGCCTACCGGGTGTGGAAAAACGACGTGGTGCTGGACGAGGCCTACACCGGCTACTTCCGCGAATTGCTCACCTACATGATGGAAGACCCGCGCAACATCACGCCGTGCACGCACCTGTTGTTCATGGCCAAGAACATCGAGCGCATTGGCGACCACGCCACCAACATTGCCGAAAACACCTGGTTCCAGGTCACCGGCGAGACGCTGGACAGCCAGCGCAGCAAACGCGATTTCACCGCCAGCCCGCAGCTGGATCGACTGGGCCCGCCGGTGGACAACGACTAGTCCGCGTGCCCGCCGCGGTAGTTCTTCTCGCCGGCGGTAACGCGCAGATCGAGCCGGTTCTCCGGCGGCGCCAGCGGGCAGGTGGCGAACGCGGTAAAGGCGCAGGGCGGGTTGTAGGCCTTGTTGAAATCGAGCGTGACCTTGCCGTTCTTCGGCGGGTCGATATACAGGAATCGCGCCGCGCCGTAGGTTTCACGGCCGCTGGTGCGGTCGGCGAATACCACGAAATACTGCGCGTCGCCCGGCACTTCGATCACCGGCAGGATCTCGAACGTCTTGCCGTCGCGGCTGAAGCGCGCCGTGCCGGGCACCGGATATTTCTCGGTAGTGCCGATCACGGTACCCATCTCCAGGGTCTGGCCTGCGGTCGCCGGCACCCAGTCGGCTTCGATGCGCCATGAGGGATCGATCGGAAAATAATCGATGCCGGCAAAGTCGCGCCGCGTCGGCGCCTCGCTGTCCTTGATCCGCAAACCCTTGCGGCCCTCGCGATCGATCACCAGGAAGCTGACGGTGCCCATGCTCACCAGGGTTGGCGCGCCCTCGCCTGCCTGCACGTCGTCGACCAGGGTGGCCTCGCGCAGCGGCTTGCCATCGATCGATGCGCCGCTGTCGGCGGCAAGCACCAGATGCACGCTGCCGTCCGCACGCAAAGTGACGACACCCAGATGCGCGGGCATCGCGCTGACCACGATGTCGTTGTCGGCGGCGCTGCCGATACGGTTCTCGCCCGGCTGCAACCACTCCAGTCCGATCAGACTCAGCCAGCCAGACGGCGCGGTCAGCCGCGCCACGCGGTCGGCACGCCATCGCTCCACGTCGTGGCGGTGATCGGTGCTGTTGGCGTGCACGGCGGTGACTCCCAGGATGGCGGTGGCGGCAAAAAGCATGAAACGTTTCATCATTGATCCGGATGGGGGGCTCAACGCCCGCGCATGAATAGTCTGTCCAGCTCGGCCAGGCTCAGCTGGGTCCAGGTCGGACGGCCGTGGTTGCATTGGCCGGAGCGCTCGGTGGCTTCCATCTCGCGCAGCAGCGCGTTCATCTCTGGCACGCTCAGCCGCCGCCCGGCACGTACCGAGCCGTGGCAGGCCATGGTCGAAAGCAGTTCGTTTTCCAGCTCACGCAGGCGGCGCGAACTGCCGTGCTGGGCCAGTTCCGACAGCACATCGCGGCTGAGCTGGCCCACGTCGGCGCCTTCCAGCAAGGCGGGGATGCGCCGCACCACGACGGTGGACGGGCCGCTGCGCGACAGCTCCAGCCCCCACTCGGCCAGCGCGTCGGCATGCTCCTCGGCCGCTGCCGCCTCCTTGGCGCTGACCGCGATGGACAGCGGCACCAGCAGCATCTGCGAGCGCAGGTTGCTGCTGGCACGGCCGGATTTCAGTTTCTCGTAGGTGATGCGTTCGTGCGCCGCGTGCATGTCGACCAGCACCAGGCCGTGCGCATTCTCGGCCAGCACGAAGATGCTTTTCAGCTGCGCGATGGCGAAACCCAGCGGCGGCGTCTCGCTGTCGTCGGCGGCGGGCATCGACGGGGCTGCGGGCATCGAGGGGCCGTCACCCAGCAAGGCGGCGTAGCCGGCCAGCGGCGCATCGCGCACGCCCAGGCTCAAACGACTCTGGCTGAACTGGCTCGGCCACGCCGGCGCACCGCCGCCGGATGGCGTGGCCGGGCTGGCGTAGGTCATTGCGGTGGCCAGCTCGGGTTCGGCCGTGGGCAAGGTACCCAGCCCGGCGCGGGTTTGCGCCAGCGCCTCGTGCAGTGTGCGGAACAGGAAATCGTGCACCAGCCGCTGCTCGCGAAAACGCACCTCATGCTTGGCCGGGTGCACGTTCACGTCGACGCCGGCGGGGTCGAGCTGCAGGTACAGCACGAACGCGGCGTGGCGGCCGTGGAACAGCACGTCGGCATACGCCTGGCGCACCGCATGGGCCACGATGCGATCACGCACCAGCCGCCCGTTGACGTAGAAATATTGCGAATCGGCCTGGGCACGCGATGCCGTGGGCAGGCCGACCCAGCCGGACAGATGCAGCCCCGCCGCCGCATGGTCGATGCGCAGGCTTTGGGCGGGAAACTCCTCGCCCAGCACCTCGGCCACACGTTGCAGCGCGGCGCGTTCGTCGCTGGCGGCTTTCCAGATGCGCACCGGCTTGCCGTTGTGGCTGAGCCGGAATTCCACACCGTCGCGGGCCAATGCCAGCGATTTCAGCAAGTCGTCGATGTGGGCGAATTCGGTACGCTCGGCGCGCATGAACTTGCGCCGCGCCGGCACGTTGTAGAACAAGTCGCGAATTTCGACGCTGGTGCCCTGCGGGTGTTGCGCCGGGCGCGCCGCCTGCAATTTCCCGCCATCGACCTCGATGCGGAACGCCGCCTCTTCACCGCTGGCGCGCGAGGTCAGCGCAAAGCGCGACACCGACGACACCGACGCCAGCGCTTCACCGCGGAAGCCCATGCTGGCCACGTGCTCCAGGTCATCGAAGCTGCCGATCTTGCTGGTGGCGTGCGACGCCACCGCCAGCGGCAATTCATCCACGGGGATGCCGCCGCCGTCGTCGCGCACGCGGATCAATCGCGCACCACCCGCTTCGATATCCACCTCGATGCGGCGAGCGCCGGCATCGAGGCTGTTTTCCACCAGTTCCTTGACCACCGACGACGGTCGCTCGATGACCTCGCCAGCGGCGATCTGATTGATGAGTGCGGGGGGTAACAGGCGAATGGCGGTCATCCGCCAACTTTAGCAGCGAACACCGTCACTGCCCGACCGTTCGGTCTTGCCGCCGTGCTTCAGCTGGTGGGAATGGCCAGCATCACGCCGGCGCGCACGGTGTCGCTGTTCATCTGGTTGGCGTTCTTGAGCGCGCTGACACTCACGCCGTACTGGCGCGCGATGCTGCCCAGGCTTTCGCCACGATTGACCTTGTGCAGATCACGCACGCCCGCGTCGGCGCGGGTGGACGATGACGTGGTCGACTTGTCGGCCGACGCCAACTGCACGCCACTGCGCTGCGCAGCCTGCGCCGCAAACCAGGTGCCCGGGGGCGGCGTGGATTCGAAATAGTTCTTCACCCCGCCCATCACGGCGGCCGCCAGCCGCTTCTGGTGGGTCGGATCGCGCAGCTTGCGCTCTTCCTTCGGATTGCTGATGAACGCCGTCTCGACCAGGATCGACGGCACATCGGGCGAACGCAGCACCACGAAATTCGCTTTTTCCACATAACCGCGATGGGTCGGGCCGAGTTGGGCCAGCGCCTTCAACACATTGCCGGCCACCACATCGCTGGCCTGCATCGCCCAGCCTTGTTGCAGATCGAGCAGCACCTTGGCCAGGCCGTCGTCCTTGTCGTCCAGCGTGGTGCCGCCGATCAGGTCGGCGCGGTTTTCGCGATCGGCCAGCCAGCGTGCGGCCTCGCTGGTCTTGCCGCGCGGCGACAATACCCACACCGACGAGCCCTTGGCGTCGTCACTGGTAAACGAGTCGGCGTGGATGGAGACGAACAGGTCGGCGTTGTTCTCGCGCGCGATCTTGTAGCGCTGCTTCAGCGGAATGTAGAAATCGCTGTTGCGGGTCAGTACGGCCTTCATGCCGGGCTGGCGGTTGATCATCGCCGCCAGGTCACGCGCCACCGCGAGGGTGACGTTCTTTTCCTGGGTGCCGCCGGGGCCATGGGCACCGGAATCCTTGCCGCCATGGCCGGCGTCGATCGCCACCACCACCGCGCGCTGACCGTTCAGCAGCGCAGCGGCCTGCTGGGTCGATGCACGGCTGCTGTGCGCAGGCGCGGCCTTCGGCGTGGCCGCCGTACTGACTACGCGATCAGCGGCGGCGCCGTCGGGATATAGGTCGAGCACCAGGCGGTAATTGTCGCCCTTGCTCGGTTCCAGCACGAAGCTCTTCAGGTGGCTGTCCGGCTGAACCTTGGCCGTGAGCTGCAGGTTCTTGCCGATGCGGGCGTGGCTCATGCCGCGCAGCAGGCCTTGCGCGGTCGGATCGGAAAAGCTGCGGCTGAAGCCGCTGTCGGGCAAATCGATCAGGACCTCGCCACCGTTCTGGCGGATCTTGTAATGCAGCGGCCCGGCCGCATCGATCACCACGCGGGTATAGTCCGGGCCGGCCCAGACGCGAACACCTTCGAGATTGGCGGCGTGAACGGCACCTATCGGCGCCACGGCGACCGCCGCGACAACCATCGCGCCACGACGAACGATGCTGTTCAGGTAACCGGCCATGGTCCGCATTGAAACGCACGCGCCTGCGGATTGCAAGAGGTTTTCCCTTGAATATCCATAACCTGCGGTTGCTTTGTCAGGGAATGTCCAGCTATCGGACGCAAGTGGCGCATTTCGCACGGATCGACGGCCATCGCCGCCCTGCATAATTTCGAACGAAAACGAGGGCTTAACGTAAACGGCGGCGCAGACGTTCGCCGCGGGCGGTGAGAACCTGCAACGCGGCGCGGCGCCCGTCGCCGGCGTAATCCATGTGCAGGGCCACATCCGCTGCCGGCAACGCGCCGGCGCCGCGCTCGGGCCATTCCACCAGCACCAGCGCGGAAGGGTCGGCCAGCGCGTCCAGGCCCAGCCATTCCAGCTCGCCCGGATCGGCAATGCGGTAAAGATCCAGATGCCACGCCGGCATCGCCCGGGCCTGGTAGCCCTCGATCAGGCTGTAGGTGGGACTCTTGATCCGCTCGCCTACGCCCAACGCCGTCAGCAGCGCCCGCGCGAAACTGGTCTTGCCGGCACCCAGCGGGCCGTGCAGATAGACCACGGCGCCTTCGTGCATCGCCGCCGCCATGCGTGTGGCCAGGGCAGCCGTGGCGGCCTCGTCGGGCAAGTCCCAGTTGGTCTTTTCCTGCGCATCAAGCATGAGAGGAGGCTCCATCAGGCAGCGCGTTGCCCAGGGCACGCAACGGATCGAGCAGGTCACTCGCCAGTAGGCCGCGCTCGCCCTGCCGCGCCGCGAGATCACCGGCGCGCGCGTGCAAGCCGACGGCCAGGCACGCCGCCTCCCAC
Organism: Rhodanobacter fulvus Jip2; assembly: GCF_000264315.1. Classification (GTDB taxonomy): domain Bacteria; phylum Pseudomonadota; class Gammaproteobacteria; order Xanthomonadales; family Rhodanobacteraceae; genus Rhodanobacter; species Rhodanobacter fulvus. The sequence goes on along the minus strand of NZ_AJXU01000072.1, from coordinate 50,940 downwards.
GGTTCGCACCCTTGCGCCAGCATGGCGGCAACAATACCCGTGAGCAGGTCGCCCATGCCGCCCGACGCCATGCCGGGGTTGCCCCACGGACAGACGTCCAGACGTCCATCCGCATCAGCGACAAGGCTGCCTGCACCTTTCAGCACCACCACCGCACCATAGCGGCTGGCAAGCTCGCGCACGGCGGAAAAACGATCGCGCTCGATGGCGTCGACGGTCATGCCAAGCAACCGCGCCGCCTCGCCGGGATGCGGCGTCATCACCGTGGGCGTGGTGAACACGCGCGGCTCGCGCGCCAGCAGGTTCAGACCGTCGGCGTCGAGCACGGTCGGCTTGCCGGCGTCCAGCGCGGTCAGCCACAACGCATGGCCCCACGCGCCCTTGCCCAGTCCCGGCCCCAGCGCCAGCACGCTGGCGCGTTCCAGCATCGGCTCCAGCGTTTGCGGGCCGTCGACGGCATGCACCATCAGTTCCGGCCGCGCCGCGTTCAGCGCGAACACGTGCTCGGCGCGTGTGGCGACGCTGACCAGGCCGGCACCCGCGCGCAAGGCGGCCTCGCCTGCCAGCCGCGCGGCACCGGCCATGCCGCGATCGCCACCGACAACCAGCACATGGCCGTTGTCGCCCTTGTTCGCATGGCGCGCGCGCGGCGGCAACGCCTCGGCGACCAGCAGCAAGGCATCCGGCTGAAGCGGCGAATACACGCTGGCCGGCACGCCCAGCGTGGCCAGCTCCAGCGCGCCGACCCGATCGACGGCGCGCCCGGTATGCAGCCCGCGCTTGTGCGCGATGAAGGTGACGGTGACATCGGCGCGGATCACCGCGCCAGGGCAATCGCCGCTGTCGGCAGACAGGCCGGACGGCAGGTCGAGTGCCAGCACGGGTATGGCGCTGGCGTTGATCGCTTCGATGAGCGCCGCTCCCGCCGCATCCGGCGCGCGGTTGAGACCGATGCCGTACATCGCGTCCACATGCACATCGACCTGGGGCAACGCCTCGGTGTCATCCCAAAGTCGCACCCTTCCGCCGGCGGCCTCCCACCCAGCGCGCGCCTGCGCCGCCTCGCCACGCGAGCTTTCGGTGAGCGCCACCACATCGACCTGCAACCCCGCCTCGCGCGCCAGCACGCCCAGCAGGAAACCGTCGCCGCCGTTGTTGCCGGGGCCGCAATGGATCGCGATCCGCGCTGCCTGCGGCCAATGCCGACGCAGGCTGTCGAATGCAGCATGGGCCGCACGCAACATCAGCTCGTGGTTGCTGACGGCCATGGCGTCCAGCGCACCGCGCTCCAGCGCGCGCACTTGGTCGACGGTGTAGAGGGCGCGATGCGGTGAGGTAGGCATCGGCGAATTATAAGCCTGCGCACGATTTACAATGACCGGATGTCCGCCGCCGATGTCCCTTCCACCACCGACTTTGCCGCGCTGGCCCGCGACATCAAGCACTGGGCGCGGGAGCTCGGGTTCGCCAACACCGGCATCAGCGGTGTCGACCTCGACGAGGACGAACAACACTTGCAGCGCTGGCTCGACGAGGGCCACCACGGCGAGATGGATTACATGGCCCGCCATGGCAGCAAACGCACGCGGCCGGCGGAACTGGAACCGGGCACGCAGCGGGTGATCTCGGTACGCATGGATTACATCCCGCCCGGCACCGCCAACGCGTGGGAGGTGCTGGGCGACGCGCAGGCAGGCTACGTGTCGCGCTACGCACTGGGCCGCGATTATCACAAGCTGATGCGCAGCCGGCTGCAGAAGCTGGCCGAACGCATCCAGGGCGTGGTCGGCGATTTCGGCTACCGGGCGTACGTGGATTCCGCGCCGGTGATGGAGAAGGCGCTGGCACGCAACGCGGGGTTGGGCTGGATCGGCAAGCACACGGTGCTGATCAATCGCCGCGCCGGCTCGTATTTCTTCCTGGGCGAGCTGTACACCGACCTGCCACTACCGGTCGACCCGCCGGCCAGCGCCCACTGCGGCACCTGCACCCGCTGCATCGACGTGTGTCCGACCCAGGCGATCCTGGGGCCGTACCAGCTCGATGCGAAGCGCTGCATTTCCTATCTCACGATCGAACTCAAGGGCAGCATCCCCGAGGATCTGCGCGCGCCGATGGGCAACCGCATCTTCGGCTGCGACGACTGCCAGTTGGTCTGCCCGTGGAACAAATTTGCGCAGGAAACCAGCGAGCCGGACTTCGCGCCGCGGCACAGCCTGGACGGCGCGAAGCTGGTGGAGCTGTTTGCGTGGACCGAGCAGGAGTTTCTCAAGCGCACCGAGGGCATGGCGATCCGCCGCACCGGTTACGAGGGCTGGCTGCGCAATATCGCGGTGGCGCTGGGCAACGCGCCCCGCTCAACCGAGGTTGTCGAGGCGCTGAATGCGCGTGCCGATCACCCTTCGCCAGTCGTGCGCGAGCACGTGGCATGGGCGCTGGCGCGGCAGCGCGGGTAAAGCCACGCGCTGGCTCAGGAAACCTCGGCCATCTGCTTGGGAATGGCGCGATTGGTGTGGCTGATGCGGTTGTGCGCGCCCACGTAGACCAGGGTCGGCTGGTACGTTTCCAGCTCCGCTTCGCTCAGCTGCACGAAGGCCGCGATGATCACCAGGTCACCGGCCTGCGCGCTGCGCGCGGCGCTGCCATTGACCGAGATGATGCCCGAGCCCTCTTCCGCGCGCAGCGCATAGGTGACGAAACGCTGGCCGCTGTTGACGTTCCAGGCGTGGATCTGCTCGTACTCGCGGATGCCCGAGGCATCCAGCAGCACGCCGTCGATCGCGATCGAACCCTCGTAGTGCAACTCGGCGTGGGTCACGGTGGCGCGATGGATCTTGGCCTTGAGCATGTTCAGGTGCATGACGTTCTGTTCCAGCAGGAGCTGTGTAAAGCGGCATTATACGGCCCGCGCGTCGCTGCGTCGCAACACGACGTCTGGCACGGGACGTGTTTCGGGTGTCAGTCGAGCAGCAGGTTGTCGATCAGGCGCGTGCTGCCGAGCCGCGCAGCCACCAGCGCCACCAGCCGCTCGCCGGCCTGGCCGCTGGGTTCGGCCAGATTTTCCGCGTCGCGGATCACCACGTAATCCGGCGCAAAACCGGCGCGTACCAGGCGCGCATGCGCCGCCTGCTCCACCGCTTGCCATGGGTGGCCCGCGTCCAGCAGCTCGCGCATCTGCAGCAAGGTGGAATGGATGTACGGCGCGCGGCTGCGCTCCTCCGGCGACAGATACTGGTTGCGTGAACTCAGCGCCAGGCCGTCGTCGGCGCGCAGGATCGGCGCGGACACCACTTTTATCGGCAGCGAGAGATCGCGCACCATGCGCTCGATCACCCTCAGCTGCTGGAAATCCTTCTGGCCGAATACCGCCAGATCCGGCTGCACCAGGTTGAACAGCTTGCACACCACCGTGGCCATGCCATCGAAATGGCCGGGGCGATGCGCGCCTTCCAGCATCGTGGTGATGCCGGGCACACGCAGCAGCACGGTGCTAGCGGGGCCGAACGGATACAGGGTGGCCACTTCCGGCGCAAACAGCAGGTCGCATTCCTGCTCGGTCAGCGCGGCGCTGTCCTGCACCAGCGTGCGCGGATAGCGCTCGAAATCCTCGTTCGGCCCGAACTGGGTCGGGTTGACGAACACGCTGGCCACCACCTTGTCGGCGCGGGCACGCGCCAGCCGGATCAGCGACTGATGCCCGGCGTGCAGGTTGCCCATGGTGGGCACGAAACCCACCGTCTGGCCTTGGGAACGCCAACCACGGATGGTGGCACGGAGTGCGGCGGCGTCCTGGACGGTTTGCATGGGTCGGGTTCCGTCAGTCAGCTGAAGCAATGCTCGGGACCGGGAAAGGCACCGCTGCGCACGTCGGCGGCGTAGGCACCGATGGCCGCGCTCACCGAACCGTTGCCGGCCAGGAAATCCTTGCTGAATTTCGGTCGCTTGCCCGGCGTGATGCCCAACATGTCGTGGATCACCAGCACCTGCCCGTCGCAATGCGGGCCGGCGCCGATGCCGATCACCGGAATCTGCAGCGCGCCGGTCACCCGCTCGCCCAGCCCGGTAGGCACGCCTTCGAGCACCAGCAAGGCGGCACCGGCAGCCTGCACGGCCAGCGCCTCGGCGAGGATGCGGTCGGCGGCGGCCTCGTCGCGGCCCTGGATCCGGAAGCCGCCGAATTTGTGCACCGATTGCGGGGTCAGGCCCAGGTGCGCACAGACGGGAATCGCGCGCGCGGTCAGGACGTCGATGATCTCCAGCACATGCGGCGCGGCGCCCTCGATCTTCACCATCGCGGCACCCGCCTCGCCCACCAGGCGCGCAGCCGCCGCCATCGCGTGCGCGGTGTCGCGGTCGGCCATGAACGGCAGGTCGGCCACCAGCATGGTGGCGGACAACCCCCGCGCCACGGCACTCGTGTGATAGACCATCTGGTCCAGCGTTACGGGCAAGGTGCTGCTGTGGCCCTGCACCACCATGCCCAGCGAATCGCCCACCAGCGCGATATCGACACCGGCGTTTTCCAGGTGCCAGGCGAAACTGGTGTCGTAGGCGGTGAGCATCACGATGCGCTGGCCAGCCGCCTTCATGACATGCAGGCTCGGCACGGTGACCGGCTTGCGCGGCGGGGCTTCGGCATTCTGTACGTACACGGCACTTCCTGCGGCGGTCAAACGGCAATTATCCGGCGGATCGCGATCTTGCCTCAAGCCAGCGCTACGCAACCGTGAATATCGACCCGCGCCAACAGCTCGGCCACCGTCCCGGCCGGCAGTTGCAGCTCGGGCGCCACGTCAGCCAATGGCAGCAGCACGAAGGCGCGCTCGGCGATGCGTGGATGGGGAACGGTCAGCCGCGCATCATCGATGCGGACACCGTCCATGTACAGGAGATCGAGGTCCAGCGTACGCGGCCCGTTGCGCTCAAGTCGAACGCGACCGGCCTGCTGTTCGATCGCATGCAGGGCATCGAGCAAGGCATGCGGCGACAAACCGGTGTCGATGGCAACCACCGCGTTGATGAAATCCGGCTGGTCGAGAACGCCCCACGGCGGCGTGCAATACAGCCGCGAGCGCTGCAGCACCCGGCTGTCCCGCAGCCCCTGCAAGGCATCCATCGCATCGAGCACCTGCTGGCGCGGATCGCCCAGGTTGCTGCCCAGGGCAATGAAGGCCCGCGTCACGCCGATCCCGCGTTACCCGATTTGCGCCGGCGCCGCCGCGGACGCGGTGGTTTGCCGACGGGAGCGGCGACCGGGTCGCTGGCCGCATTGCCACCGCCAACCGGCAAGGCCGCGGAGAGCACGTCGGGCGGCAACTGCTGGGCGTGCGCCCACCACTGGCCCAGTTGCAGCGTCGCCGGCGATTCGTCGGCGCGCAGCAGCAGGAAATCGAACGCGGCGCGGAAGCGCGGGTGCGCCATCAGGCGGAACACGCGCTTGCGCTGTACCTGTTCGAAACGCGGCTGCAGCGACCAGATCTCCTCCATCGTGAAGGTGAACCGACGCGGGATGGCCACGCGCTGGCACTGCTCGCCAACCACCTGGGCCGCCGCGCGCGCCCAGGCATCGGTGCGCTCCACGCCGCGTCCGGTCAGCTGCTGCGCCACGTCGCGCACCTCGCCCCACAACAGCACCGCAAACAGGAACGCGGGCGTCACCGACTTGCCCTCGCGTACCCGCGCATCGGTGTTGGCCAGGCCGTGCTCGACCAGCGCGCGCAACGCGGCATCGCCGCGCTTGAGCGCCCGCGCGGTGGCGGGAAACAGGAACTTCAGCAGGCCGCACTGCTCCAGCATGTGGAAACTCTTCAAGCCGTTTCCGCTGAGGAACATCTTCAGCGATTCATCGAAGAGGCGCGCTGGCGCGGCGTCACCCAGCAGCGGCCCCAGCGCCTCGAACGGCGCCATCGCGGCCGCGTCGATGTGCATGTCCAGCTTGGCCGCCAACCGCGCCGCGCGCAGCATGCGCACCGGGTCCTCGCGATAGCGTGTTTCCGGATCGCCGATCAGGCGCAGCACGCGGTCGTGCAGGTCCCGCATGCCGCCCACGTAGTCGCGGACGGAAAAATCGCTGATGTCGTAATACATCGCGTTGACGCGGAAGTCGCGGCGAATCGCATCCTCCTCGATCGTGCCCCAGATGTTGTCGCGCACGATGCGTCCGTCGACGATGCTGCGGTCGCCTTCGCAACCCTCCTCGCCCAGGCCGCGAAAGGTGGCCACCTCGATGATCTCCGGGCCAAACACCACATGCGCCAGGCGGAAGCGACGGCCGATCAGGCGGCAATTGCGGAACAGGTGCTTCACCTCGTCCGGGGTGGCGCTGGTGGCCACGTCGAAATCCTTCGGCTGCAGGCCCAGCAGCAGATCGCGCACGGCGCCGCCGACCAGGTAGGCGGTGTAGCCGGCTTCATTCAGGCGATACAGCACGCGCAGCGCCGCCTTGCTGATGTTCTTGCGCGAGATGATGTGCTGATCGCGCGGGATGATCTTCAGCGCGGATGGGGCGTTGGTTCGTGAGTCGAGGTTCAAGCGGTCAGAATCCTTCCAGGTGCACGGCACCCATGACTATATCAATCAGGGCGCTCGATACCGCCGATGCGCCGCCGATGCATTGGACGCCTGATTGCCACGGCAACCAGCGTGTTTGCGGCGGCGTGGACGAATGACCGGTTGCGAGGCATTGCCGCCCGAAACAATTTCGCTATACTAGCGCGCCTCGCAAGAGAACGCTCCCTTCGTCTAGTGGCCCAGGACACTGCCCTCTCAAGGCGGGAACACGAGTTCGAACCTCGTAGGGAGCACCACCTCGCTTCATTTGTGCAATCTTCCGTGATTGCCGTTGTCGGGAAGGATTCCGGCGACCCGGCCAACCTTGTTGTTGGTCAGATCAAAAGTGGCCATCCATGGCCGCACTCTTCACAAGAGCGTTCGATCGCCACGCTTGTACAGCTGTTCGATCGACGCTCCATCCAAAGCAGACTCGCTTTCATGACTTTCGTCGTCGTCGACAACTGCATCAAGTGCAAGTACACCGATTGCGTTGAAGTCTGCCCGGTCGATGCCTTCCGCGAAGGCCCCAATTTTCTCGCCATCGATCCCGACGACTGCATCGACTGCACGTTGTGCGAACCCGAGTGCCCGGCCAACGCGATCTATCCCGAAGACGACGTGCCGGCCGGCCAGGAAGCGTTCGTGGCGCTCAACGCCGAACTGGCCCGCGACTGGCCGGTGATCACCGAGCGCAAAGATGCCCCCGCCGACGCCAGCGAGTGGGACGGCAAGCCGGGCAAGCTCCCGTTGCTGCAGCGCTGAGCAAACCTCATCCACAAAAAAGCCGCCCGAGGGCGGCTTTTTTTTGGCGCCTGGCCGGACTTAGTTCGTCAGCTCCGCTTTCAGCGAATCGATGACCTTGCCCACGGCGTTGACGCCACCCTTGGCGCGTACTTCGCTGCCGTAGGTACCGCTGTCACCAACGGTTACCACGACCTGCTGCGCCGCGCCGCCCGATGCGGTGGCATCGCTGCGTTTTTCGCGGTGGAACATGCGGCCGAAGAAGCCCCGCTTCTTCGCGGCACCGGCAACGGCAACCGTATAGCTGTGCGCGGCATCATCGTGGCTGAGCACCTTGCCCACCTTGCCGTCCTGCAGCACCTGCCCGACCCGCTGATAGACCGTGTCGATCGGGCCGGACGTGATGAAGCCGTCGGAAATCTCGCCGGCGCTGGGGCCGACGGAGGCCCTGGCACCATTGGAGGTCGGCTGGTTGGCACCGGGCGGCGGAATGTTCAGCGCTGCCGTGGCCGAGGGCGTATCCAGACCCGGCGGAATCTCCAGCGGCGACTCCTGCACGGCGGTCTCCCATGCCTTGTGCGAGCGGAACATGCCGCAACCGGCAAGCAGCAAACCGCAGAGGGCAAGCGCGGGCACGGTGACGAGGAGCGAGGTTTTCTTCATGTAATGGGATTCCGTGGAAGGATCGGGCCGCCGCAACGCCGCAGCGCTTCAGGCAGCAGTGGCCAAGGATGCCAGACTGGACAGTGCTTGGCGCAGTCGGACACGTTCCGGGCCTTCATTCAATTCAACAAGCGGCAACCGCGGCAACGCCAGACCAAGCCCCAGCTCGGGCAGCCCCGCCTTCACCGCGATCGGATTCGGCGCGCAATTGAGCGCCTTCAACAACGGCTCCAACGCCGCGAGGCAACGCGCCGCCGCCTCCCTGTCGCCGCTGACCGCCGCGTCGCAAAGTGCGCGGAACGCCTTGGGCACCAGGTTGGCCACCACCGAGACGGTACCGTTCGCCCCGGCGAGCATGGCGTCGGTGGCGGTGGCGTCATCACCGGACAGGTAGACGAAATTCTCGCCCGCAAGTTCCGCAAGCGCGCGAATGCGTTCGGCATCGCCGCGGGCTTCCTTGATGCCGATGATCGCCGGATGGTCGCGTAGACGGGCGACGGTTTCCGGCAGCATGTCGCAGGCGGTACGGATCGACACGTTGTACAGCAGCAGCGGCAGGCCGCCGTGGTCGGCCACTTCCAGGAAATGACGACGCATGCCTTCCTGGGTCGGACGCACGTAGTAAGGCACCACCACCAGCGCCGCATCGGCGCCAAGCGCCTGCGCGCGCCGCGTGGCTTCCACCGTCTTGGCCGTGCCCGCCTCGCCGGTGCCGGCGATCACCGGCACCCGGCCGTTCACATGGCGAACGGCGAACGTCAGCAGGCGGTCGAACTCTTCGGGTTCCAGCATGTGCGCTTCGCCGGTGGAACCGGCCACCACCACGCCCTGCGTGCCACCCTCGAGTTGATAGTCGAGCAGGCGGCCGAAGGCCGGCAGATCGAGCCCGCCATCGGCGGCAAACGGGGTGACCAATGCACAGATGCTTCCACGAATGTTCAAGACACGTCCCGCCCGGCAATCAGCCGTCTATGTTACTTGCGGGCTCGCCGGACGGGCAAGTAAGCTCGAACGGAGTCATTCCGCATCATGCGGACTTCCCACGGGCAAACCTCTTGAAATCTTCTTCCGCTTCCTCCGTCCGCGCGGGCGCCGACGAGCAACTGCTGATCCAGGTACTCACGCCGGCACTGCAATCGCCCCTGCTGACGCTGGCACGACGCATCGCCGATGCCGGCTGCAACCTGGCCGAGGCGCGGGTCGCCACGATCGGCACGGAAATCTCGCTGATGCTGCTTGCCACCGGCGCCTGGGATGCGCTGGCCAAGCTGGAATCGGCGCTGACCAAGCTGGCCCGCGACGAAAGCCTGCGGCTGGTGCACTACCGCACCCGGCCGCGCGAAAACAGCTCGCATCTGTTGCCGTATCTGGTCGAAGTGGTGGCCGCCGACCGCCCCGGCATCGTGGCGCGCATCGTGGAATTCTTCAGCCAGCACGAGATCAGCGTGGAGCAGCTGAACTCCACCCATTACCAGGCCATGCAGACCGGCGCTGAAATGTTCCAGGCCCAGTTCACCATCGGCATCCCTTCGGAAATCCACATCGCCGCGCTGCGCGACGACTTTCTCGAACTGTGCGACGGGCTGAATCTGGACGCGATCATGGACCCGGTGAAATTCTGAGGATCGCGCGATCCATCGACGCTGGCAAGGTCTGTCATCCGCCGTGCGGCAAGCGCTAGTCTTGGGCCATGCGGCCTCCGCCGCGATGGAGCGTCCATGCCCGAAATCGGCAAGAAAGTCCCACCGCTCACCGGGCCCACCGGCACCGGCGAGCCACTGAAACTGGCCAGCCTCAAGGGTCAGTGGGTCGTCCTCTACTTCTACCCCAGGGACAGCACCCCCGGCTGCACCACCGAGGCACAGGATTTCCGCGACCTCTACCCGCAATTCCGCCAGCGCGGCGCGCGGATCGTCGGCGTCTCGCGTGATGCCGTCGCCTCGCACGCCCGGTTTGCGGAGAAGCAGGCGCTGCCCTTCCCGCTTGTATCCGACCCCGACGAAACCTGGTGCAAGGCGTTCGACGTGATCCACGAGAAGGTGTTGTACGGCAAGCGCCACATGGGCGTGGTGCGCAGCACGTTCCTGATCGATCCCGACGGCAAACTGTCACGGGAATGGCGCAAGGTGAAAGTCGCCGGCCACGCGCAGGAAGTGCTCGACGCCATTCCCGCCGCGTGAGCGCGCACCCCGCATCGTTTTTTCCGGTGTGGCACGCCACGCCTCTCCGCCCGCGACCGCAGCATCGCGATCCCTCTCCCACCACCCGCGAGGATTCTTCCGCATGACCGGAAGCAAGCGCATCTACGCTCTGGACACCAACGTTCTGCTGCATGACCCGACCTCGCTGTTCCATTTCGAGGAACACGACGTCTTCATCCCGATGACCGTGCTGGAGGAACTGGACGAGAAAAAGAAGGGCGCGTCGGAAGTCTCACGCAATGGCCGCCAGGTCAGCCGCTTCCTCAATGAGCTGATCGAGCGCGGCAAACAGCACGACTTGGCCGATGGGCTGGAGCTGACCAACCCCGCCGGCATCAAGCTGAAGCGCGGATCGGCCGTGGGCCGGCTGTATTTCCAGCAGCGCGTCAGCAACGGCCACGGCAAGGCCGACAACCAGATCCTGGCCGCGGTGATCGAACTGCACGAGCAGCATCCCGACCGCACCGTGATCCTGGTGACCAAGGACATCAACCTGCGGATCAAGGCCAGCATCCAGGGCATCACCGCGGAGGATTACGAGAACGACCGCGCGCTGGACGATTTCTCGCTGCTCTACAACGGCGTGGACGCGTTGCCGGAAGACTTCTGGGAGCAGCATCCGGAAGTGGAATCGTGGACCGAACGCGGGCGCACCTACTACCGCCTCGATCGCCACGAAAGCGAGGAGTGGTATCCCAACGAATGCCTGTACATGCCGGGCGAAGGCGGCATCGAGTTGCGCGTGCTGGAAGTCGGCGACGACACCGCCACGCTGGTGCTGCTGGATGACCACTCGCATGCCAATCATCACGTGTGGGGTATCGGCGCACGCAATCGCGAGCAGAATTTCGCGCTCAACGCGCTGATGGATCCGGATATCGATTTCGTCACCCTGCTGGGCAACGCCGGCACCGGCAAGACGCTGCTGGCACTGGCCGCCGGACTGGCCCAGGTAATGGATCAGCAGCGCTACCGCGAAATCATCATGACCCGTGCCACCGTTTCCGTGGGCGAAGACATCGGTTTCCTGCCCGGCACCGAGGAGGAAAAGATGACGCCATGGATGGGCGCGCTGACCGACAACCTGGAAGTGCTGGCCAACCCGGAAGATGGCGGCAGCTGGGGCCGCCAGGCCACCAACGACCTGCTGGCCTCGCGCATCAAGATCCGCTCGCTGAACTTCATGCGCGGGCGCACCTTCCTGTCGCGCTACCTGATCATCGACGAGGCGCAGAACCTCACGCCGAAGCAAATGAAAACCCTGATCACCCGCGCCGGCCCCGGCACCAAGATCGTCTGCCTGGGCAACGTCGAGCAGATCGACACGCCCTACCTCACCGAAACCACCTCCGGCCTCACCTACGCGGTGGACCGCTTCAAGCAATGGGAACATTCGGCGCACATCACGCTGCGTCGTGGCGAGCGTTCACGGCTGGCGGATTTCGCGGCGGAGACGCTGTAAGCCGGGATTGGGGATTCGGGATTGGGGATTCGCAAGAGCTCGAAACCGGCGTCTTGTCGGTGAGCGGAACATCCTCGCGCGGCTGAATGCCGCGCGGGGAATCGGGCGGCGGCCGAGCCGGAGCGCGGCAAGCGCGTAGAATGGCAGGCTCCGAAATCCCTGCCACGGCTGCTCGCGTCGCCATGATTCTTACGCCCCGTCTCATCCTGCTCGCCATCTTCGTTTTCTTTGCGCTGTGCGTGCTGCTGGTGCATCTGCGCGGGCGCGTGCGGCTGCGCTTCGATCGCCAGCTGGTCGACCATTCGGCGATCTTCGCGCCGTACAACCTGCTGATGTACGCGTTCTCGGCGGTGCCGGCAAAACCCATCCTGGACCGCCGCGGCTTTCCGGAGCTGGATCTGCTGCAGGCCAACTGGCAGACGATTCGCGACGAGGCGCTGCACCTCACCGACGCCGGCCATATCCGTGGCACCACGGCCAACAACGACGCCAGCTTCAACAGCTTCATCAAGCAGGGCTGGAAGCGTTTCTACCTGAAGTGGTACGGCGAGCCGCTGGCCTCGGCCCAGGCGCTGTGCCCGAAGACGGTGGAACTGCTCAATGCCATCCCCGGCATCAAGGCGGCGATGTTCGCCACGCTGGCGCCCAACAGCAAACTCAACCCGCACCGCGACCCGTTCGCCGGCTCGCTGCGCTATCACCTGGGCCTGATCACGCCGAACTCGCGCGACTGCCGCATCTTCGTCGATGGCGAGGAACACGCCTGGGGCGACGGCAAGGACGTGGTGTTCGACGAGACCTTCGTGCACTGGGTGGAAAACAAGACCGACCAGACCCGGGTCATCCTGTTCGCCGATGTCGAACGCCCGCTGCGCACGCGCTGGATGAGTTCGATCAACCATCGCGTCGGTGCGTTCATGGGCAAGATAACGGCCTCGCCCAACAGCGACGCGGGAACCGATAAAACCGGTTTCGTGAATCGCCTGTACGCACTCAGCCAGCGCAAGGGCGCCAGCCATCGCTGGAAGGCCGAGTTCAAGCGCCGCCATCGCAAGGTATACAAGGCGGCCAAGTACGTTGGGATCCTGATCCTGATGTGGCTGATCTTCCTGGCGCCGTGGCCGTTTTTCGGCTGACGACCGGCGGGTCTTCATCCATGGCGCCCTGAGCGGTCACATCGCACCGCGCTCGCGCGTCCTTGCCGGATATCGCCGTGGAGAACGCCGTGGATCCGCATACCGCCCTGTTCCAGCAACACCGCTCGCGCCTGTTCGGGCTGGCCTATCGCATGCTGGGCGCGCCCGGCGATGCCGAGGATGTGCTGCACGACGCCTGGTTGCGCTGGCACGCGCAGGATGCCGATGCGCTGGACGATCCCGAGGCCTGGCTGGTCACCGTGACCACGCGCATCGCGCTCGATCGCCTGCGTCGTGCCAAGACCGAACGCGCACATTATCCCGGGCCGTGGCTGCCCGAGCCGGCGATCGCCGAATCCGAGCAGCCGGAGGCGCAACTGGAACGCGCCGAAAGCCTCACCCTCACCTTCCTGTTGCTGCTGGAACGCCTCAGCGCAGACGAGCGGGCGGCATTCCTGCTGCACGAAGTGTTCGACTACAGCCATGCGGAAACCGCGGCCATGCTGGACATCAGCGAAGACGCCTGCCGCCAGCGCGTGCATCGGGCGAAGCTGCGCCTGCGCCAGGATCGGCCACGTCAACCGGCCACCAGCCCCGTAACCCAGCAACGCCTGATGGAGCGCTTCATGCAGGCCTTGCAGCGGCCCGATGCAGCCACGCTGCGCGCGTTGTTCGCCGAGGATGCAATGCACGTTTCCGACGGCGGCGGCCTGGCGCGGGCCACGCTGCGTCCGCTGCACGGGGCCGAGCGGCTGTCGCGGTTGTACCTGCAGATTGGGCTGCAGCAGCAAGGCCACGATGTGCACCATGAGATCCGCCAGCTCAACGGCTTGCCGGCCCTGCTGAGCTGGCAGGCCGGCGCGCTGATTTCCGCCAGCTGGATCGACACCGACGGCGAACGCATCACTGCGATCCATGCGCTGCGCCATCCCGGCAAGCTGGCGCGGCTGGCGGTTGTCACGAAAGCGGCGGCTGCCGCGTCCTTGCATTGAACGGCCACTCCCGGCCGCGCCCACAGAGGAAATCCCCGTGCCCCGTTTCAATACCTACAAGCGCCCCGAAGCCATCAAGCCCCTGCTCGCCCTGGTCGACTACGTCAGGGGCTCCGGCCTCGAACAGAGCCTGATCGAGCTGGTGCAGATGCGCGCGTCGCAGCTCAACGGCTGCGCCTATTGCCTGGACATGCACAGCAAGGACGCCCGCGCCGCCGGCGAAACCGAGCAGCGCCTGTACGTGCTGCAGGCCTGGCGCGAGGCGCCGTTCTACACCCCGCGCGAGCGCGCCGCGCTGGCCTGGTGCGAAGCGGTGACCCGGCTCGACCCGGTCCAAGGCGTGCCCGACGAGGTCTACGAACAAGTCCGCGCCGAGTTCGACGAAAACCAGCTGATCGACCTCAACATGGCGGTCATCCTGATCAACAGCTGGAACCGCATCGCCATCCCCTCGCGCGCGGAGCCCGGCCACTACAAGCCCGGCGCGCATTGATCCGCCGCCAACGCGGACCGGGACGGGGAATACCTTCCGGTTGAGCGCTACGCTGCAGCGGTAGCCCAAGGATGGGCAACGCCGCGATCCGTGCGTCGAGGCCCCATCGCTTCGTCATCGAAACCTCCTGTTCACCGCATCCGCCTGGCCATCGGGTTCACTTCGTCTCTTTTGCAACGAGCGATGAAACCTGCCAGGCATACGGCTGAACTCCACGCCGTCGCGCCTGTCATGCACAACGGAGGTCGGCCAATGAAGATATTCGTCGCCGGCGGCACCGGCGCCATCGGCAAAAGCCTGGTGCCGCTGTTGATCGACAGTGGACACCAGGTGATCGTGCTCGGCCGAAGCGCGCGCAAGGCCGCGCCGTTCAGGGCGCTCGGTGCACAGGTCGTCCTCGCCGATGCGCTGAACAAGGAAGAGTTGACGAAGGCCATCCTCGACACCCGGCCGGAGGTGATCATCCACCAGCTGACCGCTATCCCCGCGGCGCTCGACCTCAGGAAATTCGACCGGGATTTCGCCTTGACCAACCGCTTCCGCACCGAGGCCACGGACGTGATGCTGGCGGCGGCACGCAGGGCGGGAACGCGCCGGTTCATCGCACAGAGCTTTTGCGGCTGGCCATTCGCCCGTGAGGGCGGGCCGGTCAAGACCGAAGAGGATTCGCTCGACCCGAATCCGCCGGCAGCCTTCAGCGAGACATTGGCGGCATTGCGGCATCTCGAGAGCGCGGTGCAAGAGGCGCGTGATCTCGAGGCGATCGCCCTGCGCTATGGCTTCCTCTACGGACCGGGCACGGGTATCTCGTCGCAGGGTTCGACGGTCGCGCTCGTGCGCAAACGGAAGATTCCGATCGTCGGCGACGGCGCCGGCATCTGGTCTTTCATCCATGTCGGCGATGCGGCCCGCGCGACCGTCGCCGCCATCTCGCGCGGCCGCCCGGGCATCTACAACATCGTCGACGACGAGCCCGCCCCCGTGGCCACGTGGCTGCCGATGCTGGCGGATGCCGTGGGCGCAAAGCCGCCGCACAAGGTGCCTGCGTGGCTGGCCAGGTTCGCGATCGGCGAGGGCGGCGTGTCCATGATGACGAGGATCCGTGGCGGCTCGAACGCCAAGGCGAAGCGCGAACTCGGCTGGCAGCCGGCCTATCCCACGTGGCGGCGCGGCTTTGCCGACGGGCTCGGTTGACGGCTGCCAAGCCGTAAACTAAACGGCCGCGGACGATGCCGCGGCCGTCGTGTTCAACTCCGGTGTAACGATCAGATCTTCACGCGGCTGGCGATCGCATCGGCGAAGCTGTCGGTGCTGCCCTTGCCGCCCAGGTCCGGGGTGACGCTGTCGCGGTCGTTCGTCATGGTGTCGCGGATCGCCTGGCGCAGCCTGTCGCCCTTGGCCACCATGTCCAGGTAGTCGAGCATGTCAGCGGCGGCCAGCAGCAGCGCGCACGGATTGGCAATGCCCTTGCCGGCGATGTCCGGCGCCGAGCCGTGCACCGCTTCGAAGATCGCCGCGTGCTCGCCGATGTTGTCGCCCGGCGCCAGGCCCAGGCCGCCGACCAGACCGGCGCACAGGTCGGAGAGGATGTCGCCGAACAGGTTGGTGGTGACGATCACGTCGAACTGCTCGGGGCGCATCACCAGCTGCATGCAGGTGTTGTCCACGATCATCTCGTTGAACTCGATCTGCGGATATTCCTTCGCGATCTCGCGCGCCACGTTGAGGAACAGGCCCGAACTGGTCTTCAGGATGTTCGCCTTGTGCACCGCGGTGATCTTCTTGCGGCCCTTCTTCACCGCCAGCTCGAACGCGTAGCGCACGATGCGGCTGCTGCCCTTGCGCGTGTTGCGCGCCACCGACTCGGCGATCTCGCCATCCTCGGACAGCGTCTGCCCCTCGGAGCGATACGCGCCCTCGGTGTTCTCGCGCACGGTGATGATGTCGATGTTCTCGTAGCGCGACTTGGTGCCGGGAAAGCTCACCGCCGGGCGCACGTTCGCGTACAGGTCGAAGTGGCGGCGCAAGGTGACATTGACCGAGGTGAAGCCACCGCCGATCGGCGTGGTCAGCGGGCCCTTCAGGGCGACCTTGTGCTCGGCGATCTTGTCCAGCGTGGCCTTGGGCAGCAGGTCACCGTGCTTGTCCAGCGCCACCATGCCGGCGTCGACAAACTCGTACTTCAGGCCGCAGTCCAGCGCGTCGAGCACGCGCAAGGTGGCGGTCATGATCTCGGGACCGATACCGTCGCCCGGGATCACCGCGATTGTGTTGCTCATGGGGAAACTCCTTGGAATGGGGATACGCGACATCCGGACCGAACGTCGCGCGAAACCCATCAATTATCGCTGATAGGAGTGGCCGCCACCAGCGCGAAGCAGGCGCAGCGCCTTGAAAATACTCGCACGCAGCGTTGCATGATCCCGCAGGGTCAGGCGTGGTCGGCGCAACCCGCGGTGCCCGTGTCGGCGCTGCCCTGCTCCAGTTGATCGAGCAAATCGACGGCTCGGCGCAGGTGCGGGATCACGATCGACCCGCCCACCACGAGACCCACGCTGAACACCTCGAAAAACGCATCGCGCTCGACACCGGCTTCCTTGCACTGGGCCACGTGGTAGCTGATGCAGTCATCGCAACGCAGCACCAGCGACGCGACCAGGCCCAGCATCTCCTTGGTTTTCACGTCCAGCGCGCCGGCCTTGTAGGTTTGCGTGTCCAGCGCGAAGAAGCGCCGCACGACCTGGTTGTCCTCGGCCAGGATGCGCTCGTTCATGCGCTGGCGGAAGGCGGTGAACTCGGCCAGTCGATCGTCGCTCACGCGGCGTCACCTAGCAGTTGCGCCAGCTTGCCGCTGCGGTCGGCGGCGACCAGGTCGTCGAAGCCGCCCACGTGCTGATCGTTGATGAAGATCTGCGGCACGGTGCGGCGTCCGCCGCTGCGCTGGAGCATTGCATCGCGCTGCACCGGGTCGGTGTCGATGCGCACTTCCTGCCACTCCAGCCCTTTCGACTTGAGCAGGTTCTTGGCGCCCACGCAGTACGGGCAGACGGCGGTGGAGTAGATCTCGATCTTCGGCATTACGGCGCTCCGGGGGACGGTCAAAATGATTCAGCCCACACATGCGTCCGCGCGGAAGCCAAATCAAGCATGTACAGGGTAGCCGCGCGGTGCGAACCGCGCCCTCAATGGGTGGTCTGAATGATATTGTCGCCCCCTCATGACCATGCCAGCACACCGCCGCGCGCCGCGCCTCCTGTCCGCCCTGACCCGCGCCCTGCTGTGCGGCACGGGTTTGCTCGCGCCGGTGGCGATGGCGCAGGACAACGTTCGCCTGCCGGATCTGGGCAGTTCGGCGAATGCACTGATTTCGAAGCAGGAAGCGCAGGCTTACGGCGCCTCCATGCTGCGTCAGATGCGGGCGCTGGATATGGTGGTCGACGACCCGCTGGTGGACGATTACATCAACGACCTGGGCTTCCGGCTGGTTGCCGCCAGCGCCAAGCCGGACGAGCATTTTTCGTTCTTCGTGGTGAAGGACCCGGAGATCAACGCCTTCGCGGCGCCGGGCGGCTATGTGGCGGTGAACGCTGGCCTGGTGGCGATCACCCGCAACGAAAGCGAACTGGCCGGCGTCATCGCGCACGAGATCGGCCACATCACGCAGAACCATCTGGAACGGGCATTCGAGGCGTCACGCAAGGATGCTCCCCTGATGGCGCTGGTGTTGCTGGGCGCACTCGCCGCGGGCGCTGCCAACAATACCGGCGACGCGCCGATGGCGGTGCTGGCCGGCGGCCAGGGGCTGATCGCGCAACGTTCGATCAACTTCACCCGCAAGGACGAGATCGAGGCCGACCGCACCGGCATCCAGACCCTGGCCAATGCGGGTTTCGACCCGCGCGGCATGGCCGGTTTCTTCTCGCACATGCAGGACGTGCTCAGCGCCAACGCAGGCGGCATGGGCAATACGCCCAGCATGCTGCAGGATCACCCGGTGACCTCCGCCCGCATCAGCGACGCCAAGTCGCGCGCTGGTGGCCTGATCGCCGCGCAAAAGCTGCGTCCGGGCGGCAGCACCCTGGTCAAGAGCCAGTGGGAAAGCACCACCGCGCCGATCCCGTTCGTGCACGATGTCACCACCTTGTTCAGCCCGTCGGCACAGCAGCGTGGCGAGACGTATGCGCTGATGCGCGAACGCCTGCGCGTGCTGACCGGCGACGCCTCCAAGGAAGCACTGCGCTACCGCTCCAGCTTCGACAAGCACGGCTTCGACACGCTCGCCACGCGCTATGGCTACGCACTGGCGCTCACCCGCAGTGGCGATGGCACGCAGGCCATCGCACAGTTGCAGCCGCTGATCGAAAAGCAGCCGGACAACCTCATCCTGCAACTGGCGATGGCGGATGCCCGCTTGCAGGCCGGCCAGCGCGCCGCCGCGCTGGCCATCTATGAAAAGCTCAACCTGCACTCGCCGCGCAATCGCGCGGTGGCGCTGGCCTACGCCCAGGCACTCACCACCGGCGGCGCGCCCGCACAGGCGGCGACCGCCGCGGAACTGTTGCGCCCCCTGCTGAGCAATGCGGTCGAACCGCAGCTCTACACCGCCTACGCCCGCGCCAGTGAGAAAGCCGGCGACACCGAGCGCGCGGGCGAAGCCTTCGCGGACGCCAGCTACTACTCGGGTCGCCCCTTCGACGCGATGGAACAACTCAAGCGCCTGCTCAAGCGCGACGACCTGGACTACTACGCCCGCGTCCGCATCCAGGCCCGCATCGCCGAACTCACGCCACTGGTGCTGGAACTGCACAAGCGCAAGATCCAGACCCAGGATCGGCCAGACGGCGACCGGTAGCCTGGCAGCGTTCTCAAGAGCGAGTCGATACACGCAGAAGCCCGAAGGCACCGTAATCCCCTCTCCCCTGCGGGGAGAGGGTTGGGGAGAGGGGGCCGGTGCTTGCGGGAAAGATTGGTGACGCGGCTTTTCGGCAGAATGGACAGCTTGTTGCAGGTTTCCCGCGGCGTGTTCCCCCTCTCCCTGCCCTCTCCCCGCAGGGGAGAGGGGATTACGGTGCCCTCGGGCGCAGAGGTGTGGCGATGGCGGCCAACCGCAACATTCACGCGCCTGCTGTCATCCCCACGTAACATTCATCGCTTGAAATATCCCCGTCACAAGCCAACGGCAGAACCGTGCACAAACGTATTCTCATCGTCGAAGATGAAGCATCCATTCGTGACATGGTGGCGTTCGCCCTGCGCAAGGCCGGCATGGACCCGGCCATGGCCGGCGATGCGCGCGAGGCGCAACTGGCCATCGCCGAACGGGTGCCCGACCTGATCCTGTTGGACTGGATGCTGCCGGGAACCAGCGGACTGGAGCTGGCGCGACGCTGGCGCAAGGAAGAGTTGAGCCGCGAGATCCCGATCATCATGCTCACCGCGCGTGGCGAGGAAGTGGATCGCGTCAACGGGCTGGAAGCCGGCGTGGACGACTACGTGGTCAAGCCGTTTTCCACCCGCGAGCTGATCGCGCGCATCAAGGCGGTCCTGCGCCGCAGCCAGGGCGATGACGGCGACGGCATGCTGGAAAGCGGCGGCTTGCGCATCGATGGCCCGGCCCACCGCGTGTTTGCCGGAGACGACCCGGTACCCATCGGGCCCACCGAATACCGCCTGCTGCATTTCTTCATGACCCACGCCGAGCGCGTCTACTCGCGCGCGCAGCTGCTGGATCACGTGTGGGGCGGCAGCGTCTACGTGGAGGAGCGCACGGTCGACGTGCACATCCGCCGCCTGCGCAAGACGCTGGAACCGTGGAAGCTCGACGACCTGGTGCAGACCGTGCGTGGCAGCGGCTATCGTTTCTCCACCCGCGCCTGACGCATTGCATTCTTCCGCACCACCGGACTGAAACGCCCGATGCCTTCCACGAAACCGCTCTGGCAGTTGCCTGCCTTGCTCCTCGCCGGCCTTGTTGCGGGCGCACTGGTCGGCTGGCTGGCGGGCGGGCGCGTCATGGCCGGCATCGCCCTGGTCGCGATCGCCGAAATCCTGGTGTTGCTGATCCACATCCGTCGCTCGACACAGGCGACAGCCACCGTCGACGCATCCGCGCCGCGCAAGTCGCGCCTGCTGGCCAGCCATCTGCGCGACCTGCACGCCACCGCCCGCCAGTGGCCCGACGCGGTGGTGATACTGGACAACGATCAGCGCATACGCTGGTTCAACCGCGCCGCGGAAACGCTGCTGGGCCTGCATCGGCCGAGCGACCGCGCCGTGCGCTGGCCCGAGCGCATGGCCGGCACCGAGCTGGCCGCATGCCTGGATCCGGACGCGGGCGGACTGCCGTACGAAGCCACCGCCCCCGGCCAACCCGAAAGTCAGCTCAGCATCGACCTGCTGCCGTTTGGCGATCGGCAGCAACTACTGCTGGCGCGCGACGTCAGCCACATCAGCCGGCTCGAACAGATCCGCCGCGATTTCGTGGCCAACGTGTCGCACGAATTGCGCACACCGCTGACGGTCATCCACGGCTATCTCGAACTGCTCGATCCGGAGGATGTGCCCGAACTGGCGCCGGTGCTGACCGAGATGCGCTCGCAATCCCGGCGCATGGGCCAGATCGTGGAGGACCTGCTCACCCTGTCACGGCTGGAAACCCAGCATGAAGTCACCGACGAACGGGTGCCGATGGCCGCGCTGCTGGCGATCGTGCACAAGGAGGCGCTGGCGCTGAGCCAGGGGCGGCACCAGATCGCGCTGGAATCCACCGCGGCGATGGACCTGCTCGGTTCGCCACGCGACCTGCACAGCGCGTTGTCCAACCTGGTCAGCAACGCGGTGCGCTACACGCCGACGGGTGGCAGCATCACGATCCGCTGGCAGCGCACGCCCGAGGGCGCACTTTATTCGGTCAGTGACACCGGCTTCGGCATTCCCGCCGCACACCTGGCGCGCCTCACCGAACGTTTCTACCGGGTGTCCTCCAGCCGCTCACGCGAAAGCGGCGGCACCGGCCTGGGCCTGTCCATCGTCAAGCACGTGTTGAACCTGCACCAGGCGCGATTGCAGATAGACAGCACGCCCGGCGTCGGCTCCACCTTCGTCTGCCATTTCGGACGCGCCCGCCTGTTGCCGCCCGAGCACGCCTGATGTCCCGCGGCGCGTCTGTGCGGAAGCCCGCGCAAGCGTAATTCGCCGCCCGGATGTACCGGGCCGGTACATGGGCCAGAATGCACGTATGCCCGATCAAACTTCCCCTGTTCCCGCCGACGTGGATCTGTCCGCCCCCGAGCTGTTTTTCAGCCGCGAGCTGGCCGCGCTGGAATTCAACTTCCGGGTATTGGCGATGGCGCGCGACGCCACTGTGCCGCTGCTGGAACGGCTGCGCTACCTCAGCATCGTGGCCAGCAACCTGGACGAATTCTTCGAAGTGCGCGTGGCGATGCTCAAGCACCACCACGCCTACGGCTCGGCCGCGCCAGGGCCGGATGGATTGCTGTCGGGCGAATTGCTGTCGCGCATCCGCAGCCGGGTACTGGACCTGGTGGCACTGCAATACGCCACCTGGCAGGAGCAACTCAGCCCGCAGCTCGACGCGGAGCGCATCCACATCCTCACCCGCCAGCAGTGGGAGCCGCGCCAGCGCCGCTGGCTGCAAGGCTATTTCGAGCACGAGGTGCTGCCGGTGCTGTCGCCGCTGGGGCTGGACCCGTCGCACCCGTTTCCGCGCATCCTCAACAAGACACTGAATATCGCGGTGGTACTGAAGGGGCGCGACGCGTTCGGTCATGAAGGTCACATGGCGTTGGTGCGGGCGCCGCGCTCGCTGCCGCGGATCATCCGCCTGCCCGACGAGGTATGCGGCGAGGGCGACCACTTCGTGTTCCTGGCCGAGTTGCTGCAGGCGTTTGTCGACCTGATGTTTCCGGGCTTCAAGGTGGTGGGCTCGTACCAGTTCCGCGTCACCCGCAACAGCGAGCTGATGGTGGAAGAGGCGGAGATCGAGAACCTGGCGCTGGCGTTGAGCGAAGAGCTGATCGGCCGCGGCTATGCGCGGCCGGCGCGGCTGGAAGTCGCCGACGATTGTCCGAAATCGATCACCGCCATGCTGACCCGGAATTTCCAGCTGGAGGAAGCGGACGTCTACCGTTGCGACGGGCCGGTCAACATCATCCGCGCGGGCATGATCTACGAGTGGGTGGACCGGCCGGAGCTGAAGTTTCCGCACTTCGTGTCGCAGTTGCCGCCCGCGCTGGACGCCAGCCACAACAAGTTCGACCTGATCGCGCAGCGCGACGTGCTGCTGCACCACCCGTACCAGAGCTTCGGCGCGGTGATCGACCTGCTGCGCCAGGCGTCGGTCGACCCGCAGGTACTGGCCATCAAGCAGACGCTGTACCGCGCCGGCGAGGACACCCCGCTGGTCGACCTGCTGGTGGAGGCGGCGCGTCACGGCAAGGACGTGACCGTGGTGATCGAGCTGCGTGCGCGTTTCGACGAGGCCGCCAATATCCACCTGGCCACGCGGCTGCAGGAGGCCGGCGTGCAGGTGGTCTACGGCGTGGTGGGCTACAAGACGCACGCCAAGATGCTGTTGATCGTGCGCCGCGAGGGTGAGGTCCTGCGCCGCTACGCGCACCTGTCCACCGGCAACTACCACCAGGGCAACAGCCGCGTGTACACCGACATCGGCCTGATGACCGCCAACCCGGAAATCGGCGAGGACCTGCACAAGGTGTTCCAGCAACTGTCGGGTCTGGGCCCGGTGATCGAGCTGAAACGGTTGCTGCATTCGCCCTTCACGCTGTACCCCAGCGTGGTGGCGAAGATCGCCCGCGAAACCGAGCACGCCCGCGCCGGCCGCCCCGCCCGCATCGTGGCCAAGCTCAACGCGCTGAACGATGCGCGGGTGATCGGCGCGCTGTACCGCGCCTCGCAGGCCGGCGTGGAGATCGACCTGATCGTGCGCGGCGCCTGCACCCTGCGGCCGGGGCTGCCCGGCATTTCCGAACGCATCCGGGTGCGCTCCATCGTGGGGCGTTTCCTGGAGCACAGCCGCGTGTACTGGTTCGCCAACAACGGCGATCCCGACCTGTATTGCGCCAGTGCCGACTGGATGGAGCGCAACCTGATGCGCCGCATCGAGATCGCCTTCCCCATCCTCGACCCGCAACTGGCCGCCCGCGTGTTCGAGGAGACGCTGGCCAACGGATTGGCCGACAACACCCAGGCCTGGCTGCTCGACAGCGACGGCCACTACGTCCGCGCCGAACCCGGCGACGATCCGCCGTACAGCGCCCAGCGCGCCCTGCTGCAGCGGTTCTGCGCATGAGCGGTCATTGCTGCACTGCGCCATCCGCGTGCGAGAATGCGCGTCCGGCCCCCCACGGAGTACGCGCTTGAGCCCGGCGGAACAAATCCCCATTCGCGACGGCGAGCTGATCGCCTCGGTGGACATGGGTTCCAACAGTTTCCACATGGTGGTGGCTCGGGTCGAACACGGCGAACCGCGCGTGATCGACCGCCTGCGCGACACCGTGCGCATGGCCGCCGGCCTGCGTGCGGACGGTTCGCTCGACGCCGCCCACCGCACCCGCGCGCTGGCCTGCCTGGCCCGTTTCGGCCAGCGCATCGCCGGGCTTCCGGCCCTGCGGGTGCGCGCGGTAGCCACCAACACCGTGCGCCGGCTGGCGTCGCCGCAGGTGTTCCTGACCGCGGCCGAGGCGGCGCTGGGCCACCCGATCGAGATCGTGTCCGGCCGCGAGGAAGGCCGCTTGATCTTCCTCGGCGCCGCGCACGATCTGCCCGCCTCGCGCGAACCGCGGCTGGTGATCGACGTGGGCGGCGGCAGCACCGAGTTCATCATCGGCCGCGGCCTGGCGCCACTGCATACCGAGAGCGTGCAGGCCGGCTGCATCGCCTCCACGTTGCGTTTCTTCCCCGGCGGCAAGCTCACCCGCAAGCGCTGGCAGCGCGCCACCAGCGACATCGGCGTGCTGCTGCAACAGTTTGCCGAGGACTTCCGTGAATCGGGCTGGCGCGACGCGTTCGGTTCGTCGGGCACCGCCAAGTCGATCGGCGCGGTGGTGCAGGCGATGAAATTCTCCGACGACGGCATCACCCCCGCGGCGCTGGCTTCGCTGCGCGACGTGCTGCTGGAACAGGGCAACATCAATGCGATCAAGCTGCCCGGGCTGGTCGAGGAGCGCGTACCGGTGATCGCCGGCGGACTGGTGGTGTTCGAGGCCGCGTTCGCCGCGTTGGGCATCGAGCGCCTGCAGGTCTGCGAAAGCTCGATGCGCGAAGGCGTGCTGTGGGATCTGCTGGGCCGCGCCGGCGGCGACGATCCGCGCACCGCCAGCATCGACGCCCTGGCCGCCCGCTATGGCGTCGACCGCGCACAGTCGCGGCGCGTGGAAGCGACCGCGCTCAACCTGTTCGACCAGGCGGCCAAGCCCTGGAAACTGGCCGCCGACGCGCGCGAATGGTTGTCCTGGGCCGCGCGCGTGCACGAGATCGGCCTGGCCATCGCGCACAGCCAGCACCACCATCACGGCGCCTACATCCTGCGTCATGCCGACCTCGCCGGTTTCTCGCGGCAGGAGCAGCAACTGCTGGCCGCGGTGATCGAACTGCACCGGCGCAAACCGGACAAGAGCGTGGTCTCCGCGCTGCCACAGCGCTACCGGCAACTGGCACGTCATATCACGGCGTTGCTGCGACTGGCCGTGCTGTTCCGCCGCGCCCGCCGCGCCGAGTCGCTACCGCCGATGCGCCTGACCGCCACGCGCCAACGCCTGCGACTGGCACTTCCCGCCAGCTGGCTCGATCAGCACCCGCTGAGCGAAGCCGACCTGCAGCACGAGCAGGCGCCGATGACGGAACTCGGCCTCACCCTCGAAATCACCCGCTGCTGACACTTGGCTCCCTTCCCTGCATCGCAGGGGAGGGCTGGGGTGGGGTCCGCTTTTGATCTTCCCGGCCAGCCCGGACAACCCCCTCCCAACCTCCCCCTGCACGCAGGGGGAGGGGCCAAGGCCTGCGCACCTCCGCTCCCTCCCCTGCATCGAGGGGAGAGCTGGGGTGGGGTCCGCTTTTGATCTTCCCGGCCAGCCCGGACAACCCCCTCCCAACCTCCCCCTGCACGCAGGGGGAGGGGCCAAAGCTCGCGCTCCCTCCCCTGCTTGCAGGGGAGGGCTGGGGAGGGGTGCGCTTTTGACCTTCTCCCCGACCCACGCAACCTGCCCACGTGCCTTCAGCCAAGTCTGCCGCGTATCATGGCCGGCACGTCCCAAAGCGTTGATGCCCATGTTCAAGACCGTTCTCGCCGCCCTTTTCCTGATCGTGCCGCTGTCGTCGCAGGCACAAACGGCCAAGCCCGCAGCCTCCACCGAAGCGGCCACGACCGCTGCCGCGCCGCCCCCGCAGGTGCTGCTGAAAACATCCCAGGGCGACATCACGCTGGAGCTGTACCCGGACAAGGCGCCGAAAAGCGTGGCCAACTTCCTGCAGTATGTGCGCGACGGTTTCTACAACGGCACCCTGCTGCACCGGGCGATCCCCGGTTATCTGGTGCAAGGCGGCCTGTATACCCGCGACCTGCAGCCCAAGCGCACGCGGCCGGCGGTGGCCAGCGAGGCGGACAACGGCCTGTCCAATCTGCGCGGCACGGTGGCGGTGGCGCGTGGCGCCGATCCCAACTCCGGCACCGCACAGTTCTTCTTCAACCTGGTCGACAACCGCCGGCTGGATTTCGTGGGCAGCCAGAGCGGCCTGACCTGGGGCTATGCCGTGTTCGGCAAGGTCATCAAGGGCATGGACGTGGTCGACAAGATCGCCGCCCTGCCCAGCCGCGCGCTGGGTCCGTTCGCCGGCGACGTGCCCAATCCGCTGGTGGTGATCGAGAACGCCCACGTGATCGGCGAGGAGCTGCCGGCTTCTGCCAGCAGCGCCGCGCCGGCCGAGGCGGCACCTGCAAAATCGGCGGCCGGCAAAGGCAGGAAATCCGCCAAGCCGGCCAGGGACTGATCCGCCCATGACCACCTTGTTCATCGCCGACCTGCACCTGGACCCGGCCCGCCCGCAGATCACCGAGCTGTTCGAGCGCTATCTGGCCAGCGACGAAGTGCGCCAGGCCGACGCGTTGTACATCCTGGGCGATCTGGTGGAAGCGTGGATCGGCGACGACGACGATGCCGAACTTCCCGCCCGCATCGCCCGCGCCATCCGCGGCGTACGTGACGCCGGCGTGCCGGTGTACTTCATGGTCGGCAACCGCGACTTTCTGCTGGGCCAGGATTTCGCCAACCGCGCCGGCTTCGAGTTGCTGGATGACGGCACCGTGCACACCCTGCACGGCCAGCCCACCCTGCTGATGCACGGCGACGTGCTGTGCACCGATGACGTCGCCTACCAGGCGGTGCGCCAGCAGGTGCGCACGCCGCAATGGCAGGCCCAAGTCCTGTCGATGCCACTGGACGCGCGCCGCGCCTTCGCCGCCAAGGCGCGCGAAGACAGCCGCGCCCACACCGGCAGCACCATGGAAACCATCATGGACGTCAACGCCGAGGCCGTCGCCAATGCCATGCGCCAGGCCGGCGTGACACGTCTGATCCACGGCCATACCCACCGCCCCGCCGTGCACCGTTTCCAACTGGACGGCCAAACCGCCGAGCGCATCGTGCTGGGCGACTGGTACGAGCACGGCTCGGTGCTGAAGGTGGACGCGAACGGCGCCACGCTGCACGGCCTGGGCGCCGAGTGAACCACCCGCGGCAGGGCGTTTGCGCCAGCTGACCGCGGGCCAACCGGCATCACCTTGCGCATACGCGCCGCTGACCAGCATCGGGATTCCACCGACAACGGAGTATCGACCCATGCCCATGGTTCGCTTTCGCCTGACCGGCAGCCGCGCCGACGCCGACGCCATGATCGCCGCCCTGCACGGCATCAACGACATCGAGCACGTCGAGGAAATCGACGACGTGATGGGCGGCATGCGCGACGATTCCAGCTCCAGCGATTCGGTAAGCGACAGCGAAGCGCAGCTCTACCGCATCGAGGTGGACGCGCCCAATGACATGCTCGCCGACACCGTGCGCGGCAGCGCGGAGGCGATCGCCCGCGAGCTGGACGCCGGCATCGAGTTCACCGACGAGTTCTGATCGGCGGATTCAACCGGGCGTCTGCGCGCGCCCGTAGTCGGCATCCAGTACCGGCTCCCAGCTGGCGCCCTCGTCGAACGAACTTTCCAGTGTGAAGCGATAGCCGCGCGCATCGGGCATCGTGTAGATGTGCCGGCTCTGGCCGCGCGGCGAGCGCCGCACAAAGACCAGGCGTTCGCCATCCCAGTAGCCGGCCGCGGGCTGCTGCGGCACGAAGCCGTAGCTGTCGAACCAGTACAGGCTGAAGCGCTCCTCCGCCTCCGCCACGAACACCGCATGAACCTGCAAGGCCGGCTGGCCATCGCGCTCCTCACGATAATCCTGCACCAGGATGCGGCCACCCAGCTCCATCCGCGCGCTGATCACGCCAAGCGCGTTGCCACCCGGCCCCCATCGCGTGGCGGCGATGCGCTCCTCGCCGGCCCAATTACCTGCCCATTGTTGCAACAGCTTCATCGGAACCTCCCTTCAGATGCTCAAAGCTTGTCTCAATCGGCCGCGCGCGGCACCAGCATGTGCTTGGCCAGGTGGCCGTGCAGCCGGCCCAGGCCACGCGCCAGGTGCAGCGTGGCAAACAGCAGCACGATGCCCACCACGCAGAGGGCGATCGCATCGCCCCAACCCGGCACATGCTCGCCAAAACCCCAGTCCACCACCACCTGATTGTTCACATACAGGCCCGACAACCACTCGTTGCGGAACAGGTACGCCACCGGAAAACCGATGAGCCCCGCCGCCAGGCTCAGCAAGATCACGGCCAGGGTGAAATACGCCACACCCAGCGGCAGCATCAGCCACATGTAGCAAAGCGTGGTCCACGTATGCACGTCGGTGAACATGCTGCCGATGCGCTGCATCAGCGTCATGCCATGGGTTGGATACACCGGCCGTCGCGGCATCCGCACACCCAGCATCGCCTCCACCACCCGCCCTTCCACCAGCGACAAGACCCGCACGCTGCCGAAGAACAACACGATGAACGGCAAGCCGATGATCAGCACCGACAAGCCCGCCGACAATGCCAGCCCGGCCACCGTCCAGGTGAAATAGAAAATGCCCGTGGCCAGCGCCAGCAGCATGTAGAACAGCGCGCCGTAGGTGCGCGTATCGACCGCCACGCCGAAGAAGCGCCCGGCCAGCGAACGCGGCTGCGGTGCGGGCGGCGGACGGATCGCCCGCTGAATTTTTATCTCCTGGTCCCGATATATCTCGGCCACCTCGTCGGGTGCGCCGTAGCTGCCCGCCACCTGTTCCAGCATAGTGGCCTCGTCTCGCTCCGGCTGTTCGGCCAGCTCGGCACGAAGATGCTCCTCGGCGTCGTACAGCGCATCCTGGATCAACGCCGGGTCGGCGTCGCGCAAGGCCGCGCGCAGCTGGCTCAAGTATTCGACGATGCTACGTGGCGTACTCATGACACCCCTCCTTGCAAGACGTTGTCGACACAATCGCGTGTGGCACTCCACGCCGCGGCCCAGGCACGCAAGGCTTCGCGCCCCGGTTTGGTGATGCGGTAATAGCGCCGCGGCGGACCGCTGACGGACGGCTCGACCTCACTGGCCAGCAACCCCGCCGCCTCCAGGTTGCGCAACACCGGGTACAGCGCACTCTGCTTGCCCGCCAGCACGCCCTCCCCCGATGCCTCCAGTTGCTTGGCGATCTGGTAGCCATACATGGGCCGGCGCGCCTGCCCCAGAATCGCCAGCAGCACCAGGGATACCGTCCCGCTGGAAAGCTCCTTCTGGAATTTCTTCAGTTGCCCAGCGTTGTCGTCCACGAGCATGTCTTCCCCACTACACACAGTGGAGTCGACCATAGTATTAACTTAAACCTAGTGAATGAGCCGGAAGTCATGCCCATGGGCTGAACTGGCCATCGTCGCTGGTGCTCCTTTGGTCTGCTGAGACCGGGAGAAGACCCGCGGCTATCGAGGTCATTAAGCAGGCCGGCGCCTGGAATCCGGTCAGGCTGCGGGATGCCCTGCTTTCATGCCATCAGGATCATCTGCGGAAGCGACGTCTGTCGCCATGCTTTCGCTCACCTGCACGTCGGGCAGCTGGGGAGCAAAGAGCATCCCCCGGATGGCGAGCACGCGATGGCCGTGGTTTTCAGAAAATCGGATGATCCGCCTGGCACAACGACACCACCATCTGCCGCAACCAGCGATGCGCCGGATCGGCATCCATGCGCGGATGCCACATCGCCGAGATGCTTATTTCCGGCGTCTGCACTGGGAGTTCGAAACGCTGGAGTCCGGCCGTCGTCGCCGGGCTGTCGGCAAGGCCATGGCCGAGACAAAAGCTTGGCACCAGGGCCACCAGATCCGAATGACGTGCCAGCCGCATCGCATCCGCGTGTGCCGGTACCACGACGGATATCGTGCGGCGCAATCCCAGTGCTTCGAGGGCGTCATCGACCGGCCCGGTGACGTGCGCCTTTCGTGACGCGACCACGTGACGGCAAGCCGCGTATCGCCTGGCCGTCACGCCCCGTCCGGTCAAGAGAGGGTGTCCTGCGCGAGCGACGCCGACGAAGCGGTCGCGAAACAGAAGCTGTGTGCGCATCTCCGGTGCAAGCGACTTGATGACGCCGATCTCCAGGTCGATCAGCCCTTCGCGCAATGGAGCCACGTCCTTGTTCGGCTTCGGTGCGAAACGCAGGCAAACGCGCGGGGACGCTTCCGCGATGGCGGCGCACAAGGGCATGGAAAAGAACTGGATGAAGGCTTCGCTGGCGCGGATGGTGAACGTGCGTTCCAGCGCGCCGGGGTCCAGCGGATCGCTGCGCGGCCGCAGGGTTGCTTGCACTTCGCGCGTCAACGCATGGACGCGATCGCGCAACGACGCCGCGTGTGGTGTGGGTACCAGTCCACGCCCCGCGCGCACCAGCAACGGGTCGCCGGTGGCCGCGCGAAGGCGTGCGAGCGTGCGGCTCATCGCCGACGCACTCAAGCCAAGACGGCGCGCCGCACCAGTGACGCTGCCCTCGGCAAGCAACACATCGAGTGCGACCAGGAGATTCAAATCCACGTTTTGCATCTCGCGAGCTTAAGTCATTCAGAGCGTCACGCATGGCGTCAAACGCAATCATGCTTTGCATTTGATGCGTCTGGCGCCCGTTCATTTCACCTGCCACGATCACCACCGCCCATCGTGAGCGGAGAAAAACCATGGCAGCGAAATCCACCAACGGCAGCATCCTCATCATCGGCGCATCGCGCGGACTGGGCCACGCGATGGCCGCCGAGTTTCTGGAAAAGGGATGGCAGGTGATCGGCACGGTTCGAGGGGAAAAGCGCACGTTGCTGCACGATCTGGCGGATGAAAACCCGGGCCGGGTCGAGATTGCGCACCTCGATATCACTGTGCCGGAGCAGATCGCGGCGCTGCATGACCGCTTCGCCGCGCGCCGCTTCGACATCCTGTTCGTGAACGCAGGCACCGCCAACACGCATCAGGGAGACACGATCGCCGACGTCTCGACGCAAGAGTTCGCCGAGGTGATGGTCACCAATGCGCTCGGCCCGATGCGCGTCATCGAGGCGCTGCAGGACCTGGTGACCGCCACGGGCCTGATCGGCGTCATGTCATCCGGCCAGGGCAGCGTCGGCAACAACGAAAATGGCGGGCGCGAAGTCTATCGCGCCAGCAAGGCCGCCCTGAACCAGTGCATGCGCAGCTACGCCGCCCGCCATGCCGATGAGCAGCGTGCCCTGTTGTTGATGGCGCCGGGCTGGATTCGTACCGATCTCGGCGGGCCGGACGCACGGTTCAGCATGGAAGAAACCGTTCCGGACATCGTGGATGTGATTATCGGCAAGCAGGGCAAGCCTGGCTTGGAGTATCTGGATCGGTTTGGTGAGGTAGTGACTTGGTGATGGGGTGGGCGTGAGGGGTGCTCTATCGGTGGGGCGCCCCCTTCTGCCCTGTCGGGCACCTTCCCCCGTTGCACGGGGGAAGGAAGGGACCAGACTCCTCGAAACAGCCAGCTTCCTTCCCCCGCAAGCGGGGGAAGGTGCCCGACAGGGCGGAAGGGGGCGCTCTTCCCCCCGACAACATCTCCGCCTAGAACGTCACCCGCAAGGTCGCCGCGTAGCGACGATCATTCACGTACCACGAGGTGACGCGGCTGCCCGCGCCGTTCTGGTCCATGATCGTGCGCTGTTCGGCGTTGTTGAGGTTGTTCACCTCCAGGCCGAGCTGCAGGTGGTCGGTGAACTTGTAGAAGATCGAGCCGTCGAGCTGGCCGAAGTCGTCGCTGTACACCGGCAGTTTCCAGTCGATGCCGCCGTCGCCGCCGTTGTAGCCGTTGGGGCCCACCGAGAGCAGGTACTTGCTGCGCCAGTTGTAGGCCAGGCGAATCTGCCATGGGCCCTTCTCGTAGAACGCGGCCACGTTGAAGGAATTCTTCGACAGCCCATCGGCAGGAAGCGTGCCGAACAACGAACCATCCGTATCACGCGGCACGGTATCCGAGCTGTTGGGTACCTTGGTCGTGCTGTCGATGTAGGTGTAATTCGCCGACATGCCAAAGCCACTGAACGCGCCGGGAAGGAAGTCGAAGAACTGGTTCCAGCCCAGTTCCACACCCTGGATCGTGGCCTTGCCGACGTTGACGGGGCGGGTGATCAGGTAGTCGTAGCTGTTGCCGTCCGCACCCGGAAAGGCCACTTGGCGGGCTTCGCGCCGGAAATAGTCCTTGACGTCCTTGTAGAAGAAATTGGCCCATGCCATGCCGCCGTGATCGGGGTCGAAATACCACTCCAGCGAGAGGTCGTATTGGTTGGCCCGCATGGGCTTCAGGTACGGGTTGTCGTACGAGCTGCCGGACAGGTCGAGCTGCGAGACCGGCAGGCTGCTGCCGTCGGTGGGTGCGGTGACGCCTTGCTTGGTGCCGGCGGTGAGCATCTGGTACGCCTGCATGTCGCCGAAGTTGGGACGGGCGACGGCCTTGGAGGCCGCCACGCGCAGGATCAGGTTGTTCGCCATTTCCCAACTCGCGTTGAGGCTGGGCAGCACGTCGGTATAGGCGTTCTCGGCGTTGATCGGCTCGGATTGGCCGCTGCCGAGATAAGGCGCATAGGCCACGTTCGGATAGATCAGGAAGCCCTTGGCCTCGTTCTCCGTACGCACCACGCGCACGCCCACGTTGCCGTCGAAGCGCCAGTCGTCCACGCCGAAATTGAGCATCGCGTACCCGGTGCGGGTGTTCTCGTGCTGGTCGTTGGTGTACTCGCCGCCCGGTTCGCGTTCGGCAAAGCCATTCTCGTAGCCGCTGCCGGGGACGTAATACGGGCTGGCCGCATCGTGGATCGCGTGGTAGCTGCCCGGATAACCCAGCGCGGTGGCCAGAACCGGGGCGTAGAACGCGCCGGGCACGCCAGCGCCGCCGCGGTAGAAATTGCGGAACTTGTCGAGGTGCACCAGGCTGGAATTGACCTTGTCGTTCAGATCCAGCGAGGGCATCTGGTCGGTGGGCACCGCCCACCACGCCATCCAGGTCTGGAATACCGGCTGCCAGTTGTAGCCGGTGTCGATATTGGTTGCCTTGCGGGTGGTGGTGCGCACGCCGGCCTTGATCGAGCGGAAGAACGTGCTGTCGAAGCTCTGCTTGATGTCGGCGCGCCAGGCAAACTCGTCGGCCCGGTTTTTCACCACGTCTTCCATGGTGAAGCCCCAGTAGTAGTTGGCGGGGTTGGTGGTGAAGTCCTGATCCACGCCGATGGATGGCACGCCGCCCAGTCCCACATCGATGTAGGGCACGTTCACGCCCAGCGCGATGGTGGAGTCCAGCGCCCGGGTATCGGCCTTGATGTACTGCAGGTCGGTGGAGAACTCGGTGTTGTCGGCGATGCGCCATTTGAAGTTGATCGCGTAATCCGTGGTCTTGGATTTGCGATGCGAGGCGCGGATGTCCGTGCCCATCGGCACGCCACCCGGCTGGGTGATGTAGCCGGACTTGAACACGTTGCCGTCGAGATCGTACGGGTGGCTGGTGTCCAGCGTCACCTGGGTCGGATCGTTGGAGACGAAGATCGCATCCTCGTTCCACAGCTCGTCGTAGCGGCTCTGGAAGACGGTGGCGGCGAGGTCCATGTCGTCGTTGGGTTTCCACTGGAAGGCCACGTAGGCGCCGTCGCGCTTGCGCTCGTACTGCAACGCGCGCCAGTCGGCGCCGCGCGGCAGCCACAGTTCGTCGCCGGTGCCGTCGCCGTCCACGTCGGTATTGGCGTTCTTGAAGAACGGCCGCACGAACAGGCCGTCGGTGCGCGTGGCCAGCTCGGAATGGGCCACATCGACCAGGATGCCGAACTCGCCGGCGTCGGTCTTCCAGCGGTTGCTGTACAGCGCCGAGGCGGAGGGTTTGTACTTCTTGACGAAATCGCCGTAGTTCTCGCTGAGCGAGAAGCTGACCTTCTGCCCCTCGAAGTCGAACGGCATGCGCGTACGCAGGTTCACCGTGCCACCCAGGCCGCCCTCGATCATCTCCGCCGTCTGGTTCTTGTAGACGTCCACGCCGCCCATCAATTCGGAGGGCACGTCCTGGAAGCTGAGGTTGCGGCCGCCGGAGGCGGAGAAGCTGTCGCGGCCGTTGAGCTCGGAGCGGACCTGGGTCAGGCCGCGCACCTGCACGCCGTTGCCTTCGGCCGAGAAATGCTCCGGATCGCCGACGGAAAGAAAGTGGTCGATGGTGACGCCGGGAATGCGCGACAGCGTCTCGGTGATGCTGCGGTCAGGCAGCGCGCCGATGTCCAGCGCGGTGACCGAATCGACGAAGGTGTCGGCATAGCGCTTGATGTCCTGCGCCCGCTCCACCGATGCACGGATGCCGGTGACGCTGACCGCGCCGAGCTCGGTGGCCTGCTTCTTTTCCTGCGCGGTCTTTTGCTGCGCGCCATCCTGCGACGTGGCTTGCGTGGTGTCCGTGGTGTCCTGCGCATGTACGGGGCCGCTGAGCACGAGGGCGATGCCCCATGCCAGAACCGTGGGTTGCAGGCCAAACCTGGTGACACGACGTGCACGATAAGCGGCCGCAGAGCGGCCAAGACGCATTGACATGAATATTCCTCCCCGGAAATTCTGATTTGATCGGTGCGTTGACACCGGTGTGCCCGCTGGAAGCAACGCCGGCGCAGCTCCCCCGCTGCGGCCGTCGTCACCTTCCCCGAGGGGTTTCCGCAACGGTCACCCTTGCGGAGTGGCGCGCGCGATCAACCAGCGGTGGCGTGGCTGCCAGTTGGCGGCAGCTTTCTGGAGGGTAGAAGCCGGGTGCCATGCCATACCAATGAAATATTGGCCATTAGCCATATTAAAAGGGAATACATCCGACCACTCAAACACCGGGCCAATGGCTACCGCTTCGGGCCTGGTAGAGCTTGTGCGACGCCGCCCGCAAGGCCTCGAGCACCCGCTCGGCGCCGGGCGAGAGCTGATGGTTGCGCCGGCGCACAATGCCGAAATACTCCATGCGCACGCCCAGGTTGATCGGCAGCACGCACATATGCCCCATCTGCAGGTAGAACTGCACCGACTCCGGCGGCAACGCGGTCAGCATGTCGCTGTTGCGCAGCAGGTGGACGATGATCGGCAGGGAACCGGTTTCCACGATGTTCTGCGGCGGCGGCTGGCCGTGTTCGAGAAACACCATGTCCAGCCGCGAACGCAGCACGCTGCCCGGCGGCGGCATGATCCAGCCGTAGGCGGCCAGGTCCGCATGGGTAACCTGCGACTGATGCGCCAGCGGATGTTCGGCCCGCGCCAGTACCGCGTGCGGCTCGTCCGCCAGCGACTCGAAATCGAGCTCGCCCGCGCCTTCCGGCCCCATGATGCGGCCCACGACGATGTCCAGTTGGCCATCCAGCAGCTTGGCCACCAGCGGGCGGCTGTAATCCATCTCCACCTTGATCAGGATGTCGGGATAGTCACGCTTGACCATCGCGATGGCCTGGGGGACCAGATTCGTACCCGGGTTCACCACTGTGCCTATCGACGCCTGGCCCATGCGGCCACTGCTCAACGCGGCGATCTCGTCCTGTGCGCGGCCGATCTCCGACAAGGCCGAACGGGCACGCCGGATCAGCACCTGGCCGTAACGCGTCGGTTCCACGCCCCGCGCGTGGCGCTCGAACAGCGGCACGCCCAGCAGGCTTTCCATCTCCGCCAGCATCTTCGACGCGGCCGGCTGGGTCATGTTGGCCGCCTCCGCAGCGCGCAGCACCGAGCGGTGTTCGTGCAGATACAGCAGCAGTGACAAGTGGCGGGTCTTCAGGCGGGTGATGCCGAGACGGCGTGCGTCAGGTTGGATCATGGTGCTCTCCAGGCGGCAACCTATGCGCGCACAGAATAGTTGATACAGAAAGCGTCACTGCGGCATATAGGTTTCCCGTCAGGACAAGCCATCACCCCGTGAGGCGCCCTGTCTGCCCGGGTCGGCGGCGGCCAGCGCCTCCATCGCCACCCGCGCATAGCGCATCGGCGACTGCCCGACATGGCGCGCGAAGGCCACGCTGAAGGTGCTGGCGGAGCTGTAGCCGACGCGCTCGGCCACGTCGGTCAACGCACCTTTCCGGCGCCGCAGCAGTTGCCTGGCCAAGGCCATGCGCCAGGCCAGCAGATAGGCCATCGGGGCGACACCGACGGTGCGGCTGAAGCGCTCGAAGAATGCCGAACGCGACAGGGCCGCCTCTTTCGCCAGCTGGGCCACCGTCCACGGACGTGCCGGGTTTTCATGCATCTGTCGTATCGCCCCGGCCAGGCGCACGTCGGCAAGGCCGCGCAGCAGGCCGGGCGATGCGGCCGTGACGGCGGCGGATCGAAGCGCTTCGATGAAGAGGACTTCCACCAGGTGGGCGAGCACGACATCGCGCGCGGGGCGCCCGGCGCGGGATTCGTCGGCAACAAGTTGCACCACGGTGGCCAGCCGGTGGTCGTCGCGCACGTGCACCAGTCGCGGCAGCAATGAAACCAGCAGGGCCGCATCCGGCGAACCGAAACTGCAGTGGCCCACCAGCAAGCGGACATCGGCCGGACCGGTCGGGACGCCGAGCCGGAATTCACCATCGGGCAAGGGCGCGGGCGGCGCGTCGATGTCTCCCGGTGCCAGCGGCTCCCGGCTGGTCATGGTGAACTGCTGTGCGGCGGGGATCAGCACGAAATCGCCCGCGCAAAGCGCGATCGGCGCGGCGCCGTCGACCGTCAAACGGCATGCCCCGTCCATCACCACGCAATAGAACGGTTGCCCGAGTTCCTCGCGATGGACACGCCAGCGACCGGCGCCCGCCACCACCTTGGAGAATCGCGCCGCCGGCTGCAGCAGCGTGACAATCTCCGCAAACGGATCGACCATGCCGGACTCCTGCGAAAGAAAAATGGATTCGCTATCGTAGCAAGTCCTGCCGCCGCCACCTATCGTTTCGACTCCGCCCACCACTACGGAGTCACCATGAAAACCATCCTGATCACCGGCTGCTCATCCGGCTTCGGCCTCGAGACCGCCCGCCATTTTCTCGACCGCGACTGGAACGTCATCGCCACCATGCGCACGCCGCGCGAGGACGTGCTGCCCCGCTCCACGCGCCTGCGTGTGTTCGCCCTCGACGTCACCGATCCGCAAAGCATTGCCACGGCGGTGGACGCGGCCGGGCCGATCGATGTGCTGGTGAACAACGCGGGTATCGGCGTGCTGAACGCGCTGGAAGGCACCAGCATGGACATCGCCAGCGCGGTCTTCGAAACGAACACCCTGGGCACCATCGCGATGACCCGGGCGGTGCTGCCGCAGTTTCGCGAACGGCAGGCGGGACGCGTCGTGAATGTCACCTCCAGCGTGACCCTGAAACCGCTGCCGCTGCTTTCCGTCTACACCGCCAGCAAGGCAGCCATCAACGCGTTCACCGAATCGCTGGCGTTGGAACTGGAGCCGTTCCATGTGCGGGTGAACCTGGTGCTGCCGGGGCGGGCGCCGGATACGGCCTTTGGCGACAACGCGCGGGCCCGGATGCAGGATGGTTTCCCCGAGCCGTACGCCGGCTTCGCGCAGCGGATCTTTGCGCAGCTGCAGCAGTCGTCCGAGATCACGCTGTCACAGGACGTGGCCGAAGCGGTGTGGCGCGCGGTGAACGACCCCTCGTGCCCGCTGCGCATTCCAGCCGGCGCGGACGCGGTGGCGGTGGCCGGGGCGCTGTAGAACCTGCCGCCACTTGCCGTGGACGATGCATGCCGACGGGAACCGGGCCTACGATACGCAAGGCTTCGCGCGAGGCGGGGAACTCACCGCCAGCGAGGCCACGCCCCTTCGGCCACCCATTGGACTATGCATGATCCGCCACCTCACCATCGCGCTCGCGCTGATTGCCGCCATGCCGGCGTTCGCCGCCGGGAAAGCCACCCCGACCGCCAGCGAATTGCTGGCCCGCTCGCAACCCACCGAATGGCGCGCGCCCGATCCGCAAAACCTGCTGTACATGCAATTGCCGCAGGGGCGCGTGGTGATCGAGCTGGCGCCGGATTTCACGCCGCTGCATGCGGCGAACATCCGCACCCTGGTGCGCGAGCATTACTTCGACGGGCTGGCGATCGTGCGGGTGCAGGACAACTTCGTCACCCAGTGGGGCGATCCCAACGATGACGACGCGGGCGACAAGAGCAAGCTGCACTCGCTGGGCAACGCGAAGGCCACGCTGCCGCCGGAATTCAGCCGCCCGATCGACCCGGCCTTGTCGTGGACGCCGTTGACCGACGGCGACGTGTACGCACCGGAAGTCGGTTTCTCCGAAGGCTTCCCGGTGGGGCGCGATCCCGCCAGCGGGCGCGAGTGGCTGATCCATTGCTACGGCATGGTGGGCGTGGCGCGCGACGTGGCACCGGAAACCGGCAGCGGCAGCTCGCTGTATGCGGTGATCGGCCAGGCACCACGCCGGCTGGATCACAACCTCGCCATAGCCGGTCGCGTCCTGCAAGGCATGCCGCTGCTTTCCGCGTTACCGCGTGGCGCCGAACCGATGGGTTTCTATACCCAGGCGGCGCAGCGCGTGCCGATCACCTCGGTGCGGCTGGCCGCCGACGTGCCCGCCGCCGAGCGCGTACCTATCGAAGTGCTGCGCACCGACGGCCCCACCTTCGCCGCCCTGATCGATGCGAAACGCCACGGCCACAACGCGTTCTATCCCACGCCCGTGGGCAAGCTGGACGTCTGCGGTATCGAGGCGCCGGTGCGCGAGGCGAAGCAGCCACGCGCCCAAGCCCATAAGGAGCTTGGCCGCTAGACCTTGTGGGAGCGACTTCAGTCGCGATGCTTTTTGCT
The DNA here is from genome assembly GCF_000264315.1 of Rhodanobacter fulvus Jip2. Lineage (GTDB taxonomy): Bacteria > Pseudomonadota > Gammaproteobacteria > Xanthomonadales > Rhodanobacteraceae > Rhodanobacter > Rhodanobacter fulvus. The sequence continues at coordinate 12,239 of NZ_AJXU01000072.1, read as the reverse complement.
CGAGGCCCCGAGGCAAGAGCATCGCGGCTGAAGCCGCTCCCACAGGTAGCCGCACCGAGCGATGAGCCGCAAGAAACCGAAAACCTCCCCGCTCTTCCGATTCCCGATTCACCACTCCCGATTCCCGTCTCACCGATACCCCGCCGCCTGCAACTCGAACAACTCCGCGTAATGCCCGTTCGCGGCCAGCAGATCGGCATGACTGCCGACCTCCTCGATACGACCGCCATCCAGCACGATGATGCGGTCGGCCATGCGCACGGTGGAGAAACGGTGCGAGATGATCACCGCGGTCTTGCCTTGCGACAGTTCCTTGAAGCGCTGGAACACCTCGAACTCCGAGCGCGCATCCAACGCCGCGGTAGGTTCGTCCAGGATCAGCAGCGGCGCATCGCGCATGTAGGCGCGGGCGATGGCGATCTTCTGCCACTCGCCGCCGGACAGGTCCACGCCGCTCTTGAACAGCTTGCCCAGCATCTGCTCGTAGCCGTGCGGCAGCTTGTCGATCACCTCGTCGGCCATGCTGCGATGGGCGGCTTCCGCGATGCGCGCATGATCGTCGCGCGCATCGATACGGCCCACCGCCACGTTGTCGGCGGCGCTGAGGTAATAGCGCACGAAATCCTGGAAGATCACGCCGATGTTGAGCCGCAGTTCCTCGAGGTCGTAGTCGGCCAGCGGATGGCCGTCCAGAAGAATCCGGCCCTCGTCGGGGTCGTACAGCCGTGAGAGCAGCTTCACCAGCGTGGTCTTGCCCGCGCCGTTCTCGCCCACCAGCGCCAGCACCTCGCCGGCGCGCAAGGTGAAACTGAGATGGCGCACGGCCCAGCGTTCCGCTTCCGGGTAACGGAAACCCACGTCCTCGAACACGAAGCCTTCGCGGATCGGTTGCGGGAACGGCCGCGGGTTCGGCGGCGACAGGATCTCCGGTTCGATCCGGAAAAACGAGAACAGATCGTCCAGGTACAGCGCCTGCCCCGCCACCTGCGAGAAACCGACCAGCAGGCTTTCCAGCAGGTTGCGCAATCGGCGGAACGAAGCGGACAGGAACGTGAGATCGCCCACGCTGAAGTCGCCGCTCACCGTGCGGTACGCGATGATCACGTAAGCCGCGTAATAGCCGATCGTGCCCACGGTGGTGAACAACCCGCCCCAACCCGCGCGGCGCAGCGCGATGCGCCGGTTGGCCGCATAGATCGACTGCGACAGCACGCGGTAGCGCTCGATCAGAAACGCGTTGAGGCCGAAGCTTTTGACCTCTTTCGCGTTCTGCGCGCTGGCGCCCACTTGTCGCAGGTAATCCAGCTCGCGCCGCTCCGGCGTCCACTGGTAATTCACCGCGTAGCTCTGCGCGTTGAAGTGGAACTCGCCCAGAAACGCGGGCACCAGCGCGATCAGCAGCAGTACGATCAGCCACGGCGCGTACACCAGCAGGCCCACCGCGAAACTCACGATGGTAACCATGTCCTGCGCCTGGCCCAGCAGTTGCGACAGCAGCGAACTGCGCCCCGCCACCTGGCGGCGGGCGCGGTCGAGCTTGTCCTGCAGGTCGGCGTCCTCGAAATCCTCCAGGTCGAGCGAGGCGGCGTGCTGCATCAGCTTGATGCTGGTGCTGTTGGCGTAAAGCTCGGACAGCAGCGAATCGATCATCGACACGATGCGGCCCAGAATGTCCAAACCCACCGCCAGCGCAAACTCCAGCGCCAGCAGCAGCCACAGGTGATCGAGCACGCCGCTGCTCAGCCATTCGCCGGCGTCGGCGTATGCGCCGCCAGCCGCCAGCAAGCGCACCACCTCGTCGATGATCAGCTTGCCCACGTACAGCGTGGCCACCGGCAGCAGCGCGCGCAACAACCGCAGCACGATGCTGGATGCGCTGAGCAGCCGACTGGTCTGCCAGATGCTTTTCAGGAACGGTGGCAGATTGCGCAAGGCGGCAAACCGTTCGCGCAGACTCTGCGCCGGCGGCGGCTCACCGTGCCTGCCGGGCTGCGCAGCGCCACGGCCAACCCGCCCTCCCATGCTGTACTCACGTGGCATTCGACATCCTTGATGTGGCAACCGGACGAGCATGCCACTTCATGCGAAATGGCGTGGTGCCGGCGCGAAGGCGGTTCGGAAAAAATCCCCGCCCAGGTATTGCTCAAGACATTCTTGCGATATATCGTAGAACACTCTTGATACGAATGGGAACCCGCCATGGGCCTGCACCACTTCTTCCGCGCCATGCATCATCGCCGCCACGCCGACGGGTGCGGCCACGCCGGGTACGCCGGCCACGAACGTCACGCCAGCCCCGGTTTCGGCGGACACCGCGGTGGCGGCTTCTTCGGTGGATGGGACGACATGCGCGGCGGCGGACGTCGCGGCGGTGGCGGCCGGATGTTCGGCCACGGCGATCTCAAGTTGTTGCTGCTGGCCCTGATCGAACAGCAACCGCGGCACGGCTACGAAATGATCCGCATCATCGAGGAGATGTTCCACGGCCACTACTCGCCCAGCCCCGGCGCCATCTACCCCACCCTCACCATGCTCGAAGAACTTGGCTACGCGCAGGTCGAGGAAACCACCGGCAACCGCAAGCTCTACGCCATCACCGACGAGGGCCGTGCCTTTCTCGACGAAAACCGCGCCGAAGTGGAAGCGGTGACCTCGCGTACCGAGCAGAGCGCACGCATGGCCGCCAAGATGTCCGCACCCATGACGGTGCGCAAGGCGATGCACACGCTCAAGTACGCCTTGCTGATGCGCGGCACACGCTGGGACAAGGCGGAGGCGCAGCGCGTGGCGACCATTCTGGAGAACGCCGCCAGGGACATCGCCAGCGGCGTTCCTGGCGAGTGATGGCGGCCTGCCCAGCTTCCTCGTGCACCATCCGAAAGCATCAATGCCACACACCACAAAGCGCGCCGCGATGAATCCTCCCTGAGCCCACCCACCCCGTCACCACGTAATTTTTTCACGCCTCGCGTTATTCGTTGACTTCGTGCAGACCGCGGCACATTTGCCGGCGGCGGGCGGACGGAGATGGCGATGACACGCAGCCGGAAAATCGTGGCCTGGATCGTGGGCGTGCTGCTGGCGCTGATCGTGCTGCTGATCATCGTGATCGCGCTGTTCGACTGGAACCGGTTGAAGCCGTTCATCAACGACAAGGTGAGCCAGGCAATCGGGCGGCCGTTTGCCATCAACGGCGACCTCACGGTGGAGTGGAAGCGTGAGCGCGATGGCGGCGGGATCGCCGCGTGGGTGCCGTGGCCGGAATTCACCGCGCGCGACATCACCATCGCCAACCCCGGGTGGGCCAAACAGCCGCGGTTCGCCACCTTGCAGGCATTGCGCTTCCGCTTGTCGCCGCTGCCGCTGCTGGCGCACCGCATCGACGTGCCGTGGCTGCAACTGGTGCAACCGACCGTGAACTTGCAGCGCGACAAGCCATCGCGCGCCACGTGGGACTTCACCCTGCCCCACAGCGACGCGCCATCGGCGTGGCAGTTGAACCTGGGCACGATCGGCTTCGACCGCGGCAGCGTGGCGCTGGACGACGCGGTCAGCGCGATCAAACTGAAGGTAACGATCGAACCGTTGCAGGGCGCGATTCCGTATGACCAGATCGTGGCGCAGCAGTCCAGCGCGGCCCGCGAACAGGCCGGCAAGACCGTCGGCGCCGCAGCGAAGAAGACACTGGCAAGCAGCGCGGACCAGGACGACGCCGACAACCGGATCGGCAAGCCGCGCGCCTCCACGGCCTACCTGTTTGGCTGGACAGCCACGGGGACGTACCAGGGCACTCCGATCAAAGGCCATGGCAAGACCGGCGGCGTACTGGCGCTGCAGGACGCCAGCGAGCCGTTTCCGCTGCAGGCCGACGCGCACATCGGCGACAGCCACATCGCGCTGGTAGGCACGCTGACCGATCCGATGCACCTGGGCGCGCTCGACGTGCGGCTGTGGTTCTCCGGCACCAGCATGGCCAGGCTCTATCCGCTCACCGGCATCACCCTGCCCGACACGCCGCCTTACGCTACCGAAGGCCACTTGAAGGCCACATTGAACAAAGGCAACAGCCACTACAGCTACGAGGATTTCCGCGGCCGCGTGGGCGGCAGCGACCTGGCCGGCAACCTGGTGTTCGTCACCGGCGGCGAGCGCCCCAAACTCAGCGGCGACCTGCATTCCAAACTGCTGCAGTTCGCCGACCTGGCACCGCTGGTCGGTGCCGACTCGAACGCCTCCAGGCAGCGGCGCGGCGACGCCACCGCGCAACCGGCGGACAAGCTGCTGCCGGTGGAACCGTTCCGCACCGATCGCTGGCGCGCGATGGACGCGGACGTGAAGTTCAGCGCCGAGCGCATCGTGCACGGCGAAAGCCTGCCGATCGATTCGCTGAGCACGCACCTGCAGTTGAACGATGGCCTGCTCCGGCTCAACCCGCTGCGCTTCGGCCTGGCCGGCGGCAGCGTCGGCAGCACCTTGATGCTGGATGGCAGCCAATCGCCGATGCAGGGCGCGATCGATCTCAACGCCCGCCATCTGAAACTGAAGCAACTGTTTCCCACCTTCGAACCGATGCGCACCAGCTTCGGTGAAATCAATGGCGACGCTGCGCTGAAGGCGCATGGCAATTCGGTGGCTGCGCTGCTGGGCAGCGCCGATGGCGAGCTGAAGCTGCTGATGAACGATGGCGCGATCAGCAAGACCTTGCTGGAAACGGCCGGCCTCAACGTGGGCAACATCGTCATCGGCAAGCTGTTCGGCGACAAGACGGTGCAGATCAACTGCGCCGCCACCGACATGGCGGCGAAGAACGGCGTGTTCGACATGCGGCTGTTCGTGTTCGACACCAGCGACGCGGTGATCAACGTGGACGGCACGGTGAACCTGGCCACCGAACAGCTCGACCTGGACGTGAAACCGCACACCAAGGGTTTCCGCATCCTGTCGCTGCGCTCGCCGCTCTACGTCAAGGGCACGCTGAAAAACCCGAACGTGGGCGTGCACGCAGGACCGTTGCTGGCACGCGGTGCCGGTGCGGTGGCGCTGGGCGTAGTGGCGGCGCCGGCCGCCGCGCTGCTGGCGTTGATCGCCCCCAGCCACGACGAGGAAGGCGAGAACACCTGCCGTGCCGTGCTGGAACAGCTTCGCCATTCCGGCAAGATGATGCCGTCCGCGAAGAAAGCCGCCAAACCGCAGTGACCTGTGGGAGCGACTTCAGTCGCGATGCTTCTGCTCTGGAAGCTCAAAGCAAGAGCATCGCGACTGAAGTCGCTCCCACAAGACGATGCTTCTGCTCTGGAAGCTCAAGCAAGAACATCGCGACTGAAGTTGCTCCCACAGCAGGCCCGCTACCGGATCCGGCGTTAGAATGCCGCCACCTCTCCCCGTGAAATCCCCATGCAAGCCGTCAACCGGGCCCGATTGCAGATCCATTTCTGCGTAGTGTTGTGGGGTTTCACCGCCATCCTGGGCAAGTTGATCACGCTGCCGGCGTTGCCGCTGGTGTGGTGGCGCATGCTGCTGGTGTCGGCGGCGCTGCTGCTGGTGCCGCGGGTCTGGCGCGGGCTGCGGGCGATGCCCGCGCGGCTGCGCTGGGCCTACGCCGGCATCGGCGTGCTGGTGTCGCTGCACTGGCTCACGTTCTATGCCGCGATCAAGCTGTCCAACGCGTCGGTGGGCGCCACCTGCATTGCGCTGGGGCCGGTGTTTCTGGCGTTCATCGAACCGTGGCTGGCACGGCGCCGGTTCGATCCGCGCGAATTGCTGATCGGCGTGGCGGTGGTGCCGGGCGTGGCGCTGGTGGTTGGTGGCGTGCCGCACGAGATGCGCATCGGGCTGGTGGTCGGTGTCCTGTCGGCCCTGTTCGTGGCCTTGTTCGGTTCGCTCAACAAGCGGCTGGTGGACCATGGCGACCCGCTCACGGTGACCTGCATCGAGCTGGGTACCGGCGCGGTGTTTCTTACCGCGCTGGCACCGTTGCTGCCGCATGCCGGACCGGTGTTCGTGCTGCCCGGCCTGCATGATTCGCTGTTGCTGCTGGCGCTGTCGTTCGGCTGCACCCTGCTGCCGTTTGCGCTGGCGCTGGTGGCGTTGCGGCACATGAGCGCGTTCGGCACGCAGATGGTGACGAACCTGGAGCCGGTCTACGCGATCGTGCTGGCGATCGTGCTGCTGGGCGAGCAGCGCGAACTGGACCATGGATTCTATGCGGGCGTGGTGGTGATTCTTGCCGCGGTGTTCGTGCACCCGTTGCTGCACCGGCGCCAGCGCACCACCAGGCAACCGGAGCTGTTGGCCACCACCGAGCATCACGGCATGGTGGATTGACCGGCCGAAAGGTACCGGCGCATCAACCGGACATGAACTCCGACACGCGATCCCGGCCGCGGTGCTTGGCCTGGTACAGCGCGGTATCCGCGCGACGGATCACGTCTTCGATGGAGGCCGGCTCGTCGCCGACCCACACCATGCCGATGCTCAGCGTCACCGTGAAGTGTTGCGTGCCCCAGCGATGCGGCTGGGCACTCACCGCCGACTGGATGGTGGCCATGCGCTCGATCGCCGCCCTCCGGCTGATGTTCGGCAACACCACCAGCAACTCTTCGCCGCCATAGCGGCCCACACGGTCGCCGTCGCGCAGTTGCGACTGCAGGCGCTGGGCGATCGTCAGCAAGGCGGCGTCGCCGGCCTGGTGGCCGAACGTGTCGTTGATGCGCTTGAAGTGATCGACGTCGACAAGACCCACCGCCAGTCCGGCGGCATGCCGCACGGGCGACTCCAGCCGGGCGGCGAGGTGTTCCAGGATGGCGCGGCGGTTGTGCAGCCCGGTGAGGCTGTCGTGGGTGGCCTGCTGGTAGAGCTCGGCGCGCGTGCGTTCGAGCTCGCGCTTCTCCTCGGTGAGCTCGGCCGTGCGCCCGCTCACCAGGGCTTCGAGCTGACGGTTCTGGCGCAGCAAGCGGCGCGAGTACCAACGCCAGATGATGGCCAGCAACAGCGCCAGCAGCAGCACTTCGGCCAGGTACACCCACCACATTTCCCACCACGGCCGCGGAATGTGGAAATCGACATAGGTCGACGCCGAAGTCGTCCGATGGTCGTCGTCCAGCGCCTGGATTTCCAGCCGGTAGTTGCCGGAAGACAAGCCGGTGAAATTGATGACATGCGAATGCGTGTCGACCCAGTCCGACCCGCTGAGCCGGTAACGGAAACGCAGATCGCTGCCCGGGGATCCGCCCAGCACCGCGTAGCGCACGGTCAGCGGCGCGGCATGGCCGTCCATGCTCACCTCACCGCCCGCTTCCACCGGCGCATCGCCATGCGTCACCGAGGTGACGGCGACCGTGTGCGGAGCGCGCGCGACCATCTCCTGCGGATGCAGGATGTGGCTCACGCCGACGGGCGAGCCGATCCACACCGAGCCGTCGGTGTCCTCGAAAAACGCGTTCTGGTTGGCTTCGTCCCACAGCAGGCCCTCGTCGCGCGACAGGTGGGTCCAGTAGCGGCCGTCGAAAATATCCACGCCACCGCCGCCGCCCACCCAGATCCATCCGCGCTGATCGCGACGGATGAAATACGCCAGCGTGTTGTCCAGCCAGGCGTCCACGATCGGCGCGATGTCCAGTTGTTCGCCCTGCACCGACGCACGCCAGACACCCGGCTCGTTGGCGCCCAGCCACAGGCTGCCATCGGCATCCACCGCCACGGCGCTGAACCCGGCCACCGGGGCCTTGCCACGGGTTTGCATGCGGCTCCATTGCCCGCCGGCATAGCGCAGCACGCCGGTATTGCAGGCAAACCACAGCGTGCCGTCGTCGCCCTCGGCAATGTCGGAGCATTGGCGATCGGTGGTCTGCGCCGCCGCAACGCGCTGAACGGCCGCGTCTTCGCCATCGAGGTAATAGATGCCGTTGACGGTGGCGATCCACAGACGCTGTTGCCGATCGACACGCAGCGTCTTGATGAAAGCGGGCAGCCGCGCCATCAGCCGGGTGCGGCCGCTGGCCGGGTCGAAACGCAGCAGCCGGTGATCGTACAAACCGATCCAGATACCGCCATCGGCCGCCTTGGCCAGCGACAGCGCCTGCCGCGGCAACGGATCGACGCGCACCGGCCAGGGCTGCAGCCGGGTTTTCCCGTCCTCCAGCACGCTGCCGCCCAGTTCGTTGCCGAACCACATGTGGGTGGCGTCGACACGCAGGATCGACCAGTTCGGCAGACCCTGCATGCCCTGCACATCTCCCCAGCCCTCGACCATGCCGTAGCCGGCCCAGCGCGCGATGCCCCGCCCGTAGGTGCCCAGCCAGAGACTTCCCTGCGTATCGGACATCAACGCGTTGATGTTGATGTCGGGCAGGCCGTTGCGGCTGTCGATCAGCACCCAGCCCGCGCCGCTCCAGCGTGCGAGCCCGTGATTGGTGGTGGTGAGTACGCGGCCCTGGCGGTCCTCGACGAAACGGCCATCGTCCTTGACCACGCCGGTCGCGCTCTCGGGCAGGTCGCGCGCGGTGAAACGCGTCGCCCCGGCCAGCCGCACGCTGACATGCCGCGTACCGCGCAGCCACAGGTTGCCGGCCCGATCCAGCAGCATGCCCATCCAACCATCCGCGGGCACACCCTGCCCCGGCCCGTGCAGCACGACTTGCCCATGACCGGAAGCATCGAGGCTGCACACCGCCGTGCCACAGCCCAGCCACAACCGGCCCTGCGCCAGATACGCGGTGGTGATGCGACGCAACGCCGGCAGTGCGGCAAGCTGCGCCGTGTCGAACATGGGCTGCAATTGCCAGGGCTGCCCTTGGCCATCCTGCCCTTGGCCATCGCCCGAAAGCACCATCAGCGCGTCGTTGCGCACCAGCAGCACGCGCCCGTCATCCAGCATGACCAACGGGCGTCCAACATCGACCACCAGCGGCTGGCCGTTCGGCTCGACCTTGGTGAAATGCATGCCGTCACCGCGTCGCAAACCCGACTGGGTGGCCACCCACAGCAGCTCGCGGTGCGGGTCCTGCGCCACGGTGGTGACGTATTCACCCTTGTCGAAACCCTGCGCAACGCCCATCCGCTCGAAATTGCCGCCGTTGAACCGGTACAGCCCCATTTCCGTGCCCGCCCACACGAAGCCGCGCCGATCCTGCAGCAGCGCGGTGATGGTCAGGCTTTCCAGCCCGGCCTTGCGGTCGTAGTTCTGCAACGAATACTGCTGCGCACGCAGCGGCGCGCACGCCAGCAAAAGCAGCGCGACCATCGCCAGCAACAGACAGCACCCGGACAACCTCATCAACAATCCCTTCACTTCCAGCCAAAGGCAGACGCCCCATATAAGCAGGTAACGTGCCACGCGCCGGAAACACACGTCTTCACACACGTGAAGGCACGGGGAGGATCGACCCGCGCCTCTATACTGGGCCATTCCCCGCCTGCCGTGACCACCCATGAATTACCGCCACGCCTATCACGCCGGCAACTTCGCCGATGTCCTGAAGCACACCGTGCTGCGCGCGCTGATCGAGTCGTTGCAGGCCAAACCTGCCCCGTTTTGCTACATCGATACCCATGCCGGCAGCGGCAACTACCCGCTGGAAGGCTTCGAGGCGCGCAAGACCGGTGAACACAAGGACGGCATCACGCGGCTGCACCCGGCCGAAAAAGTCCCCGCGCTGCTGCAACGCTGGCGCGCCGGCATCCTGTCGGGCGAAGGCAACGAAGACGGGCTGAAGTTCTACCCCGGCTCGCCGCTGCAGGTCGCCCGCCTGCTGCGCCCGAACGACAGCGCGCAACTGTGCGAACTACATGCCGAGGAGGCGGCCAAACTGCGCCAGTTGCTGCACCGCGACCCGCGCCTGCACGTGCACCAGCGCGATGGCTACGAGGCGCTGAAAGCCCTGCTGCCGCCGAAGGAAAAGCGCGGCCTGGTGCTGATCGACCCGCCCTACGAAGCGCAGGAGGCCGAGTACAAGCTGATCGAGCACGCGCTGAAAACCGCGTTGCAGCGCTGGCCCACCGGCATGTATGCGGTGTGGTACCCGATCAAGCTGCGCAGCCAGGTGCAGCCGTTCCTGCGCGGCCTGCAGCGCATCGGTGCGCGCCGCGTGCTGCGGGTGGAGCTGCTGGTGCACCCGGACGATTCCCCGCTGCGCCTCAACGGCTCGGGCATGGCCATCCTCAACGCGCCATGGAATCTCGACGACGTGCTGCGCGAACCGCTGCGTGCGCTGGGCAGCCTGCTGTCGCAGGATCGGCCCGCCGAAACGCGGCTGGACTGGATTCTGCAGGAAGGCGCCGAGCCACCCGCGCCCAGCCCGCTGCCCGCATCGCGCCTGGCCACGCGCGAACGCCCTCCGCGCCCGCGCTGAGCGGCCAGGCCGCACGGACATCGGTCGAGGAGCCCCTCACATCCCCCATTCCGGCTTTCGCCGGCATGACGAAGCGTTTCGAGATCCTCCTACACTCCCGCCACGCTGCACGTTGTACCGTTGTCCGCAACGCCCACGCCGTCACGCCACAGGAGTTTTCACATGCGTATCGCCGCCCGCTCCTTGCTGTTTTCCGCCCCGCTGCTGGCGCTCGCGCTGGCCGCCTGCGCCCCGGCGCCGATCTACAAGAACACCGCCAACGCCATCGTCGCCACGCCGGCCCAGGTCGCGCAGTCGCCCGAGCGCTACACCGGCAACCGCCTGATCTGGGGCGGCCGCGTGGTCGCCGTCAACAACCTCGCCGATCACAGCGAGATCGAATTGCTGGCCTACCCGCTCGATTCATCCCAGCGCCCCAAGGCCAACGACACCGGCAACGGCCGCTTCATCGCGGTAATGCCTGGCTATGTCGAACCGCTCAGTTATCCGCCAGGCGCGTTGATGACACTGAGCGGCACGCTCAACGGCAGCCGCAGCGGCAAGGTGGGCGAAGCCAGCTACGTGTTTCCGCTGGTCACCGTGAACGAATCGCACGTGTGGAGCGCGGAGGAAATGCGCAAGGGCCACAACAACGTGCATTTCGGCGTGGGCCTGGGCGTGGGCATTCGCTGATGAGGCGGGGCCGCCCGACGATTCCGTTCGGGCGGTGATCCTCGATCGACGCCACGGCACGCGCGGTTGAAAACGCCTTGAGAGCCATCGGGCAACGCTAGAATTGCCGCTCTCGCTTCCACTCCCACGCACGGATACGCATGTCAGGTCACGCCAACTCACGCAAAGCGATCTTCCTGGCGCTGGGCGCCAACTTCGCCATCTTCGTGGCCAAGCTGTTCGCCGCCTTCGTCACCGGCTCAGGCGCCATGATGGCCGAGGCCGTGCACTCGCTGGCCGACTGCGGCAACCAGGGCCTGCTGTTGCTGGGCATGCGCCAGGCCAGGCGCCCGCCATCGGACGAATTCCCGCTGGGCTGGGGCCGCGCGCTGTACTTCTGGTCATTCCTGGTCGCCATCCTGCTGTTCAGCGTGGGCGGCATGTTCTCGATCTACGAAGGCGTGCACAAACTCACCCACCCCGAGCCGTTGAACAAGCCATGGCTGGCGATGGGCGTACTGGTGTTCGGCATCATCGTCGAAGGCATCTCGATGCGCGGCTGCCTGCAGGAAGTGAACAAGGCGCGCGGCGACCAGAACCTGTGGACATGGTTCCAACAGACCCGCTCCAGCGAGCTGCTGGTGATCTTCGGCGAAGACCTGGCCGCCCTCGTCGGCCTGTGCCTGGCCGCGATCGCCGTCGGCGCCACCATGCTCACCGGCAACCTGATGTTCGACGCCGCCGGCACCATCGCCATCGGCGCCCTGCTGATCGTGGTGGCCGTGCTGGTGGCGATCGAAGTAAAAGCCCTGCTGATCGGCCAGGGCATGGAACCACGCCGCCGCGACGAGTTGCTGGCCTTCCTGAAAGCCCGCCCCGAAGTCGCCGAAGTACTCAACCTGATCACGTTGCAGATGGGCCCCGACGTGATGGTGGCGGTGAAGGCGCGCATGCACCCCACCGCCGACAACCAGCAATTCATTGCGGCGATCAATACGGTCGAGGCGGCGATGAAGGCGGAGTTCGGCGATGTGCGGTGGAGTTTTTTCGAGCCGGATAATGCGGATTGATGGGTGACGAATGAACGGCCGCGATGGCTGTTATCGGCCAAGTCCAGACATTCATCTTTTCGACTAGATCGCCACAAAGCAGTCGGTAGCAATGGGTTTGGAAGTGCACGAGGCGCGCCAATCGCGATACTTCATGGCAGCTAGCCCTTTAGGGATGCTCTGATCAATC
>NZ_AJXU01000071.1 GCF_000264315.1 Rhodanobacter fulvus Jip2 | reverse complement strand
GGATGCTCTGATCTATTGAGTTCGAAATAGCCGTCCAGACGGGCGCGGCAAAACGCTGGTCTTGCTACGACAAAAAGTTGATCTTGGAGAGCGGCCCTCGCGCCCAAAGCGCTGAATTGCACCGAATCACCTCGATTTACCGCCTCACGGGCGCACCTCGCCTGCCGAAGCCAGCAACGTTCGTCGTGCCATCCACAGATTCGATAGCGCGAACAGCGTCAGCACTTGGGCGGTGTTCTTGAGCAGTCCCCTGAAGCGTACTTTCTGATAACCGAACTGCCGCTTCACCACCCGGAAGGGGTGTTCCACCTTGGAGCGAACGGCGGCCTTCATGTGTTCGGTGTGTTTGACGGCATCCTTCAACTCGCCCTCGGGCATCGCCTTGACGCTGCCGCGCTTGGCTGCGATGTACCAGGTGCGGCCGCGCTTGGGTGCTCGTTTCTCGGCACCCTGGTAGCCAGCATCGGCATACACGCTCTTCTCCTGGCCGTGCAGCAGTTTGTCCACTTCGGTCACGTCGCCCACGTTGGCCGGTGTCGTGGTCACCGTGTGCACCAGCCCCGATTCCACGTCGACGCCGATATGGGCCTTCATCCCGAAGTACCACTGCTGGCCCTTCTTCGTCTGGCGCATCTCCGGGTCACGCTGTTTGCTCGCGTTCTTGGTCGAGGACGGTGCCTGGATGATCGTGGCGTCCACGATCGTTCCCTGACGCAGCAACAGGCCTTTGCCGCTTGGCCATTGACCGCGGCGAGCATCTTCGCCGCCAAGCCGTGCTGCTCCAGGAAGCGGCGGAACTTCAAGATCGTTGTCTCATCCGGAATCGCATCTTCGTTCAACTCCAGCCCCGCGAACCGGCGCATCGACTCGATCTCGTACAGCGCATCCTCCATCGCCGGATCGCTCAGCGCGTACCACTGCTGCATGAAGTGGATGCGCAGCATCACCGACGGCGGCATGGGCGGGCGGCCGCGGCGACCGGCGGTGGGATAGCTCGGTTCGATCAGTGCCAGAAGATCAGCCCATGGCACGACCTCGTCCATCTCGCCAAGGAATTTCTCCCGGCGGGTTGGCTTCTTCTTAGCATCAAAACTCAACGACGCGAACGAACGCTGCTTCATCGGGGATGTGCTTCCTGGGGCCCGTCGCTATGATGCCTCAGACGGGGAATAGATCAGAGCATCC
>NZ_AJXU01000070.1 GCF_000264315.1 Rhodanobacter fulvus Jip2 | reverse complement strand
GGATGCTCTGATCTATTCCCTGCCTGAGGCATCATAGCGGCGTCTCTCAGGAAGCCCATCACCGATGAAGCAGCGCTCGTTCGCCTCGTTAAGTTTCGACGCCAAGAAGAAGCCCACGCGCCGGGAAAAATTCCTCGGCGAGATGGACAAGGTCGTGCCATGGGCCGATCTTCTGGCGCTGATCGAACCGAGCTATCCCACGGCCGGTCGCCGCGGTCGGCCGCCGATGCCACCGTCGGTGATGTTGCGGATCCACTTCATGCAGCAGTGGTACGCGTTGAGCGATCCAGCGATGGAGGATGCGCTCTACGAGATCGAGTCGATGCGCCGCTTCGCCGGGCTAGAGTTGAACGAGGATGCGATCCCGGACGAGACCACAATCCTGAAGTTCCGCCGCTTCCTGGAACAGCACGGCCTGGCGGTGAAGATCCTTGAAGCGGTCAACGCGCACCTGAGCGGCAAGGGCCTGCTCTTGCGCCAGGGCACGATCGTGGACGCCACGATCATCCAGGCGCCGTCATCGACAAAGAATAGGGACAAGCGGCGCGACCCGGAGATGCATCAGACCAAGAAAGGTCAACAGTGGTACTTCGGCATGAAAGCCCATATCGGCGTGGATGTGGAATCGGGCTTGGTGCATACGGTGACGACGACGCCGGCAAACGTGGGCGACGTGACGGAAGTGAGCAAGCTGCTGCATGGCAAGGAGAAAACCGTCTACGCCGACGCCGGCTATCAAGGGGCGGAGAAGCGTGCACCCAAGCGCGGACGCACCTGGTACATCGCCGCCAAGCGTGGCGGCGTCAAGGCGATGCCCGAGGGCGAGTTGAAAGATGCGGTGAAGTACACCGAGCACATGAAGGCCGCGGTTCGATCCAAAGTGGAACATCCCTTCCGCGTGGTGAAGCGGCAGTTCGGCTACCAGAAGGTGCGCTTCAAGGGGCTGTTCAAGAACACCGCTCAGATATTTACGCTGTTCGCGCTGTCGAATCTGTGGATGGCACGACGAACGCTGTTGGCTTCTGCAGGGGAGGTGCGCCTGTGAGGCGGGAAAACAAGGCAATTCGAGATAAATCGACACGGCGAAGGCGGCGGGCTGCACCAAAAACCACCCTTTCATCGTAGCAAGTCCCGCATTTCTTCATGGCCGTCTGGACGGCCATTTCGAACTTGATTGATCAGAGCATCC
>NZ_AJXU01000069.1 GCF_000264315.1 Rhodanobacter fulvus Jip2 | reverse complement strand
CGTAGCCGCGCAGCGGCGAAGTCGAAGGGCGAGGGCAGGGCGATGGCTCACGCAGGCACACGGCCGCGTCCGTCATCAGCACTCGATGACATTCACCGCCAACCCGCCGCGGCTCGTCTCCTTGTACTTGTCCTTCATGTCGCGGCCGGTGTCGCGCATGGTCTTGATCACCTTGTCCAGGCTGACGCGGTGCTTGCCGTCGCTTTTCAGTGCCATGCGGCTGGCGTTGATGGCTTTCACCGAGCCCATCGCGTTGCGTTCGATGCAGGGGATTTGCACCAGGCCGCCGATCGGGTCGCAGGTGAGGCCGAGGTTGTGCTCCATGCCGATTTCGGCCGCGTTCTCCACTTGCCAGATGCTGCCGCCGAGTGCCGCGGTGAGGCCGCCGGCGGCCATCGAGCAGGCCACGCCCACTTCGCCCTGGCAGCCCACTTCGGCGCCGGAGATGGAGGCGTTTTCCTTGTACAGGATGCCGATGGCGGCGGCGGTGAGCATGAATTCGATGACGCCGTTTTCGTCGGCCTTGGGGCAGAAGCGCTGGTAGTAATGCAACACCGCCGGCACGATGCCGGCCGCGCCGTTGGTGGGTGCGGTGACCACGCGGCCGCCGGCGGCGTTTTCCTCGTTCACCGCCAGCGCGTACAGGTTGACCCAGTCCAGGATGGTGAGCGGGTCGCGCAGCGCGGCCTCGGGCTGGTTGCGCAGTTCCTCCGCCATCGCGGGGGCGCGTCGGGCCACATGCAGGCCGCCGGGCAGCGTGCCGGGCGAGCGCAGGCCGCGGGCCACGCAATCCTGCATCGCCTGCCAGATCGTCAGCAGGCCGGCACGGGTTTCCGCTTCGCTGCGCCACACCGATTCGTTGGCCATCATCAACTGGGCGATGGTCATGCCGTGCTGTTCGCACAGCGCCAGCATCCGGTCGCCGCTGGTGAACGGGTAGGGTTGTTCGGTGGTGTCGGCCACGATGCGGTCTTCGGCCGCCTCGTCCTTGTTGACCACGAAACCGCCGCCCACGGAGTAGTAGTCGCGCGTGGCCAGCTCGTTGCCCTCGGCGTCATACGCGGAAAAGCGCATACCGTTGGTGTGGAACGGCAGCTTCTGGCGCTTGTTGAACACCAGGTCGCTCTTCTCGTCGAACGCGATCTCGCGCTTGCCCAGCAATTGCAGCCGGCCGCTGGAGCGGATGCGCTCCAGCGTGGCGGGGATGCGGTCCGGGTCGACGGTATCGGGATGCTGGCCTTCCAGACCCAGCAGCACCGCCTTGTCGGTGCCGTGGCCGCGACCGGTCAACGCCAGCGAGCCGAACAGCTCCGCGCGCACGCGGGTGACCTGGTCCAGCACGCCTTTTTCCTCCAGCCAGCGTTCGGCGAACCGCGCGGCGGCGCGCATTGGCCCCACCGTGTGCGAGGAGGACGGCCCGATGCCGATCTTGAACAGGTCGAATACGCTGACGGCCATGTGGCTGCCGAGGGGAGGAAAGGTGCGCGCTATTCTACGCGGGCCCCCTTGAACGCAGCCCCTGCCAGAACGCATGCCCGACCTGATCCTGTACCAGCGCGACTACTGCCATCTCTGCGACCTGGCCCTGGCGGTGATGGCCGAGGCGCGTGCGCCGGATTTCGACAGCCAGTGGGTGGACGATTCGGTGGAGCTGGAGGCGCGCTACGGCGTGCGTGTGCCGGTATTGCGCGACAACCGCACCGATCGCGAGCTGGACTGGCCGTTCGACGCCGCCGCGGTGCGGGCGTTTCTCGCCGCGACCGGCTGACGCCGCCAAAGCGGCGGCCCTCGTGTTGTGGGAGCGACTTCAGTCGCGATGCTCTTGCCCTGGAGCTCCAAAGCAAGAGCATCGCGGCTGAAGCCGCTCCCACTGAAGTCGCTCCCACAGGGACCGCATCAGTTCGAGCGTTCATGCCGCCCAAGCTCCTAGAATGAAGCGTCACCCGGAATCTCAACCCTCATGGTTCGTGCCGCCAAATCTTCCAGTCTGAATCGCTGGCGCGATCGCGCCGCGGCGCTGTCGCCGATGCTGGCCGACGCGCTGGATGCCTGCGCCGACCAGCCGCTGGACGAGGCAGGCTGCGCCGACGTGCTGGATCTGCTGGACATGCTCGGCTGCGATGCGCAGACGCTGGCGGCGGCGCTGTGGTTCGAGCTGGCGCGGGTGGCGCCGGCGGTATGGAAAGCCCGCAGCGAATCGCTGCCGGCCGAGGTGCAGCGGCTGGTGGCCGGCCAGCAGGCGGCCGAGCAGGTGTGGGCGCTGCATGCGCAGAAGCGCACGCCGGAACGGGCGGCCGAAGGTTTGCGCCGGCTGCTGCTGGCGATCATCCGCGACCTGCGCGTGGTGTTCATCCTGCTGGCGCGGCAGCTGGCACGGATGCGCGCGGCCGTGGCATGGCCGGCCGAGGAGGCCGCCGCGCTGGCCCGGCTCACCCGCGACATCCATGCGCCATTGGCCAACCGGCTGGGCATCTGGCAACTGAAGTGGGAGCTGGAGGACCTGGCGTTCCGCTATCTGCAGCCGGACACCTACCGCCGCATCGCCAAGCTGCTGGACGAGCGCCGCACCGACCGCGAGGCGTTCATCCGCCAATCGCTGGACGAACTGCAGCGCGACCTGCAGGCCGCCGGCATCCACGCCGAGCTGGCCGGGCGACCCAAGCACATCTACTCCATCTGGAAAAAAATGCAGCGCAAGGCGCTGGAGTTTTCCGACCTGTACGACATCCGCGCGGTGCGCGTGTTGGTGGACAGTGTCTCCGACTGCTACGCCGCGCTGGGCGTGGTGCATGCGCGCTGGCCGCACCTGCCGGGCGAGTTCGACGATTACATCGCGCGGCCCAAGGGCAACGGTTACCAGTCGCTGCACACCGCCGTGCTGGGTCCGGCCGGCAAGACGCTGGAAGTGCAGATCCGCACCCACGCCATGCACCGCGCCAACGAACTGGGCGTGGCCGCGCACTGGCGCTACAAGGAAGGCGGCAGCGCCGATGCCGAGTTCGAGGCCAAGATCGCCTGGATGCGCAAGCTGCTGGAGGCGCGCGGCGAGGACGACAGCAAGCTGGCCGCCGACCTGCACACCGAGCTGCTGGAAGACCGCGTCTACCTGCTGACGCCCAAGGGCGAGGTGTTCGACCTGCCGCACGGTGCCACCGTGCTGGATTTCGCCTACCACGTGCACACCGAGGTGGGCCACCGCTGCCGCGGCGCCAAGGTCAACGGCCGCATCGTGCCGCTGACGTTCCAGCCGCAGAGCGGCGACCGGGTGGAGATTCTCACCACCAAGATTCCCGAGCCCAGCCGCGACTGGCTGTCGGTGCATCACGGCTACCTCAACACCTCGCGGGCGCGCGACAAGGTGCGCGTGTGGTTTCGCAAGCTGGCGCGCGACGCCAACGTGGCGGCCGGCCGCGCCATGTTCGAGCGCGAACTGAAGCGCATGGCGCTGCCTGCCGTGTCCGCCGCCGACGTGGCGAAACTGCCTGCCCATTTCAATCTGAAAACACCCGACGACCTGCTGGTGGCGGTGGCGCTGGGCGAAGTCACGCCCGGCCAGCTCACCCGCGTCTTGCAGGAGGCGGCGCAACCGCCGGCGCCGCTGGTAACCCAATCGGCCACGCCGGTGGCGTCGCGCCACGCCACGCTCGATCACAGCGCGCTCAGCATCCAGGGCATCGGCAACCTGCTGACCACGCTGGCACGCTGCTGCCAGCCGCTGCCGGGCGATCCGGTGCGCGGCTTCATCACCCGCGGCCGCGGCGTGTCGGTGCACCGCGCCGACTGCGCCAGCCTGGCGCGGCTGGCGCGGCGTGATCCGGATCGGGTGATCGAGGTGAACTGGGGCACCGCCTCGGCACAGGCGTACGAGGTCGACATCGAAGTGCGCGGCTATGACCGCAAGGGCCTGCAGAAAGACATCACCAGCGTGATCAGCAACGCCAATACCCACATCATCGCCTCGTCCAGCCGCCTGTTCGTGCACACCGGCGAGGTGGAAATGCGCTTCACCCTGCGCGTGCGCGATTACGAGCAGCTGTCGATCCTGCTGGCCAAGCTGCAGGCGCTGCCCAACGTGATCGACGCGCGCCGCGTGGGCATCGGCTGAATCCACCTGCAATACCGGCGCTCGCAACCACGGGGTGTCGTCGGGCCGATGTTAAGCTGCGCCCGTTGTCCCGGACGATGGACCCATGAGCGGAAACAGGGAAAACCACGAAAACGATCCGCGCGGTCGCACCGAGCCCACGCTCGGCGATATCGACCGCCTGGACGCACCCACCCCGACACCGTCTTCCGACGGCTTGCCGCAGGTGACGGTGGAGCCGCGCGTGTCGCGCGGTCGTACCCGTGTGCCGCGATCGGAGTCCGGCCGCCGCGGCTGGCTGATGGCCTTGTTGCTGCTGGTGTTCGTGGCGCTGGTCGCCACCGTCTGGTTCAAGCAGAACGACCTGCGCGGCATGCTGCCGCGCACCGAGTTGAACGACGTGCTGAGCCGCGCACAACAGGCCTTGCAGGATGGACGTCTGGACGGCCAGGACGGCACCAGTGCCCGCGAGCTGTACCAGGCCGCCGTGGCGCTGGAGCCGGACAACGATGCCGCGCGCAACGGCCTGCACCAGGTCGGCCGAGCGGAGCTGTCGCAGGGCGATACGGCACTTGAGGCCGGCCAGCTCGACCAGGCCGCGCAGCACGCCGCCGTGGCGCGCCAGCTGCTGGGCGGCGGCAGCGACATCGATCGGCTCGACCGCGCCATCGAAAAAGCCCGTGCGGCACACCTGCCCACCGACGATCTCGTGGATCGCGCCCGCCAGGCCTTTGCCGCCGGCCAGCTGGATGGCGAGCAGGGCGCCGGCGCGCTGTACCAGCAAATGCTGCGCGCCAACCCCGACAATGCGGTCGCCGCCCACGGCCTCAACCAGGTCGGCGACGCGCTGGCCGAGCAGGCGCGCAAGGCGCTCGAGGCGAAGCAGGACAGCGAAGCCGCCGCGCTGATCGACCGGCTGGCGGCGCTGCAACCCAACCATGGCGCGTTGCCGGCCTTGCGCGCGCAGCAGGCGCAGCAGCGCCAGCAGAACAGCGACGCGCTGGACGAGGCGATCAAGCAGGGGCGCGCCGCGCTTGCCGAAGGCCGCGTCAGCGGCGCCGGCGACGACACCGCGCTGGCGCATTTCAAGGCGGCGCTGGCGATCGATCCCGACAGCCGCGAGGCGCATGCCGGCCTGGGCATGGTGGCGCAGGCGATGATCGTGCGTGCCAACGCCGCGATCGAAGCGGGCGACCGCAGCCAGGCGGCCGGCCTGCTCGACCAGGCGGCGGCACTGGCACCCAAATCCGCCGACCTGGCCGCGGCGCGGGCGCGTATCGGCGCGGCCACCGCCACCACCTCGTCGCCGAGCGAGAAGGCCGCCCCAAGCGCCGCGGCCGCGCCGGACGATGCGGGGCTGGTATCGCCGACCTTGTCGGCCGCCCAGCAGGCGCAGATCACCCGGTTGCTGCAAGGCGCGCAGGCGGCTGCCACGCGCGGCGACATCATGCTGCCGCCGGGCGGCAGCGCCTACGACCTGTATCGCCAGGCACTGGCCATCGATGGCAACAACGTCGAGGCGCGCCGCGGCTTGCAGGCCCTGCCGGTGCAGGTGACGCAGCAGTTCAACCAGGCGCTGGCCGCCGGTCAGCTGGGCCGGGCCACCGACATGCTGGCGAACCTGGCCGAGCTGGCGCCGGGCGATCCCGCGCAGGGCGCGCTGGCCAATCGACTGGCCGGTGCGTGGCTCGATCAGGCCGATCGCCAGTTGGCCAGCGGTGATCGGGTGGGCGCCGCCCAGTCGTTGAATAGCGCCCGCAAACTCACGCCCGACAGCGCGCGGGTGCAGGATATGGCCGTCCGTTTGCAGGGTGGCCCGTGAATCCTGCTGGCGGCGTTCAGCCCGCGATCGGGTACGGCGCAGCATCAGGAGCGCGTCGCGCACCCGTCAGTCCATCGAGCGCGCCATGACGATCCTGGTGTTCGGTGGCAGCAGCCAGATCGGCCATTTCCTGTTGCCGCGGCTGCTGGAGTGCGGCGAATCGATCCTTTCCCTGAGCCGACAGCCGCGACCGGAGCAGGCCGGCGTGACCTGGCTGCACGGTCAGCTTCCCGACCAGGTGCCCGTGTTGCCGGCGCTGTCGGCGATCATCAGCTTCGGCCCGCTGCAACCGTTCGCGGACTGGCTGGCCGCCACGCCGCTGAAAGGCGCGCCGCGGGTGATCGCCACCAGCTCGATGAGCGCCGAAACCAAGCGTGATTCGGCAGTACCGGCGGAACGCGCCATCTCGCAGTTGCTGCGCGAGGGCGAGTCGGCGCTGGCGGCTGCGTGCGCGCGCCATGGCTGTGCGTGGACCGTGCTGCGGCCCACGCTGATCTACGGCGCGGGTCTGGACAAGAGCCTCACACCGATCGCCCGCCGCGCCCGGCGCCTGCGGATTTTCCCGCTGCCCGGCGGGCATGGCCTGCGCCAGCCGGTGCACGCCGACGACATCGCCCAGGCCGTAGTGGCGGCGCTGGCTTGCCCGGCGGTTGCCGGGCGCATCCTGCCGATCGGCGGCGGCGAACGCCTGTCTTTCGTCGAAATGTTCCGCCGCGTGCGCCGCAGCCAGCCGGGCGCCACCTTGCCGCTGCCGCTGCCGGGTGGCCTGTTGCGCGCCTGCGCCCGCCTCCTGCCGCGCCTGCGCGGGCCACTGAACCGCCTGGACACCGATCTGATCGCCGACAACGGCGAATTGCAGCGCCTGCTGGGCATCCACCCGCGGGCGTTCCATCCCGATCCCACGATGTGGTGATGGTCTGGTTGTGATTGTGGGAGCGACTTCAGTCGCGATGCTCTTGCCTTGGAGCCCCAGAGCAGAAGCATCGCGACTGAAGTCGCTCCCACATCGGTTGGCTGCCCACATTCGCCGGTATGGCCGCGTTTTGCCCGCAAAAAACCCGCACCATTCATATGCGCCTCGGGTAGCAGGCCCTATCATCGACGCATTTGATCGAGGACTCCCCGCCGTTGGCCTTCCTGACCCGTACCCGTTCCCTGGCGCGCCGCTCGTGGCCGTGGCTGCGCATCCCGTTCTGGATCGGCATGGGCCTGCTGGTGGGCTTCGTGCTGCCGTACATGCTGGTGTTGAACAAGCGCGTGCAGGAGCGCTTCAACGACCTGGTGTTCGCGGTGCCCACGCGGGTGTACGCGCGGCCGCTGCCGCTGGCCGCGGGCGTGCCGATGACGCCCGCCGCGCTGGAGCTGGAGCTGACCTTTGCCGGCTACCGCCGTGGCGACCGCGGCGACTTGCCCGGCAGTTGGGTCAAACAGGGTTCGCGCTACACCATCGCCTCGCGCGGCTATGCCGGCCCTGCCGGCGGTGAGTTGCCGAAGCGGATCGAGGTGACGCTGGGCAAGGGCGAGGTGCGCTCGGTCACCGATGTGGCCAGTGACAAGGCGATGGCCATCGCGCATCTCGACCCCGCGCGCATCGCCACGCTGTACGGCGCCAGCCAGGTGGAGCGGCGCATCGTGCACCTGGCCGATGTGCCGCCGCTGCTGGTCAGCGGCTTGCAGGCGGTCGAGGACCGCGATTTCAAGCACAACATCGGCATCGATTTCTCGGCCATCGCGCGGGCGGCGTTCGCCAACCTTCGCGCCGGCCGCACGGTGCAGGGCGCGTCCACGCTGACCCAGCAACTGGTGCGCAACCTGTTCCTCACCCGCGAGCGCAGCTTCACCCGCAAGATCAACGAAGCATTGATGTCGGTGCTGATCGAGCTGCACTACAGCAAGGGCCGGATCCTGGAGGCATACATCAACGAGGTCTTCCTCGGCCAGCAGGGCGACCAGGCGGTGCACGGTTTCGCGGCCGCCTCGGAGTTCTATTTCGGGCGTCGGCTGGAAGCGCTGCGGCCGCAGGAGATCGCGATGCTGGTGGGCCTGGTGAAAGGCCCCAGCTATTACGACCCGCGCCGCTATCCCGAACGCGCGCTGGCGCGCCGGAACCTGGTGCTGCAGGAGTTCGAGACCACCGGTTTGCTGACCGGGGCACAGGCCAATGCGGCACAGGCGGCGCCGCTGGACGTGATCAAGAACGGCCAGCTGCCGCACAACCGTTTCCCGGCTTTCATGCAGCTGGTGCGCGAGCAGATCACCAGCGACTTCGACGACGAAACGTTGCGCGGCGGGCACCTGTCGGTGTTCACCACGCTCGACCCGGCGGCGCAGCTCTACACCGAGCAGGCGATCAGCACCACGGTGAAGGCGCTGGGCAAGCGGGGCGAGGCGGTGCAGGCGGCGGCGGTGGTCACCAGTGCGCAAACCGGCAACGTGCTGGCCGTGGTGGGCGACAAGCGGCCGGGTGCGCAAGGCTTCAACCGGGCGCTGGATGCGCGCCGGCAGATCGGCTCCACGATCAAGCCGTTCATCTATCTGGTGGCCCTGACCCAGCCCGAGCGCTGGAACCTGGCCACCTTGCTGGACGATGGCCCGATCTCCCTGCGCCAGCCCAATGGCACCGTCTGGAACCCGCAGAACGACGACAACCAGAGCCACGGCATGGTGCCGATGGTGGATGCGCTGGCGAAGTCGTGGAACCTGGCCACCATCCATCTCGGCATGGCGCTGGGGCTGCCGCGGATCAAGTCGTTCCTGCAGTCGTTCGGGCTGACCGGCGTCAACCCCAGCCCGTCGTTGCTGCTTGGCGCGCTGGATCTTTCGCCGCTGCAGGTCACCCATCTTTACCAGTACCTGGCCGCCGACGGTCACGCGCTGCCGCTGGTTGCCGTCAGCGGCGTGCTCGATGGCAACGGCCGCACGATCAAGCGCTACCAGGTGCAGCCCGGCGACGGCGAATACCAGAGCGCGGTGCGGTTGACCACCTGGGCGTTGCAGCAGGTGGCGGTGTACGGCACCGCGCATTCGATCGGCAATTCGGGCCTGGCGTGGCTGCACGCCGCCGGCAAGACCGGCACCAGCAACGACCTGCGCGACAGCTGGTTTGCCGGCTACACCGGCGAACACCTGGCGGTGTTCTGGATGGGCCGCGACGACAACAAGCCGGCGGGCCTGTTCGGGGCTACCGGAGCCTTGCGCGCGTGGCGCGAGCTGTTCGCCAAATTGCCCACCCACCCGTTGTCCAGCGCACACGGCGGTGGCCTGGAGATGGCCTGGATCAACCCCGCCAGCGGACGCCGCACCGACCCGCAATGCGCTGGCGCGCAACAGGTGCCGGTGGTGGCCGGCAGCCTGTCCGCCGATGTCGATGGCTGCGCCTGGGAAACCGTGCAAGGCCTGTTCGGCGTCGGTCAGCCCAGCACCAACGGCGCGCCCGGCGCCCCTGCCGCTCCGGCGGCACCGGTTGCTCCCACCGCTCCCCCGAACCCCGCTGATCCGTACCGGAATTGACCATGTCGTACCTCGTAAAAGCCGCGCGCCGCGGCGCCTTGTTGGTGGCCGTCACGCTTTTTGCCGGCTGCGCCACGCCGCCGCCACCCGCCCCATCGCGCGCGGCCGCTCCCGCCCACGACATGGTGGCCGCCATCCGTGCCGCCGGTGACCGCGAGAGCTCGGTGATCGCCGTCAATCCGCTGGGCGATCCCGGCGTCACCGGGCTGCAGGATGCCGCCCGCGCCGACGCCAACGCCGGCCGCTATGCCGACGCCGGGGCCAAGCTCGATCAGGCCCTGAAGCTCAGCCCGGATTCGCCCGCCCTGTTGCAGGACCGTGCCGAAATCGCCATCCGGCTGGGTGATTTCGGCGGCGCCGAGAAACTGGCCCATCGTTCGTGGTCGCTGGGACCGAAGCTGGGCCCGTTGTGCGCCCGCAACTGGCAGACCATCGTGGAGTTGCGGCTGCACGCCGGGGACGAGGCTGGCGCCGCCACCGCGCGCAAATGGCTGGCCCAGTGCCACAAGGCGGGCGTGCCGCGTTATTGATATGGACGTCCAGACGTCCGTATGCTGAATGCGTCGATGCCCGGATCGGTGGCGCTTCAGGCCTCGATGATGCTGCCGCGTTCCCAGTCGGCCACCGGACCCGGTTGCAGCCGAAACAGCGGATGGCAGGCTGGCTGGCTGCAGGCCTGCCATTGCCGGTGCAACTGCGGCGAGCGCTGCCGCAGCTTGGCCATCAGGTGCGCCCATTCGTGCGCCAACTGACCGTCGCTGGCGGGGATGGGCGCCACCGCGCAAACCGGTTCGATCTTGCTGCGGTCGAAAACATAGCCGCGCGCCAGCGACTCGGCGTAGACGGCGCACAGGTAAGATTCGATCGCCGACAACGGCGCGGCGTGGGCGTGGAAGCGCTGCAATTGCGGATGATTGCGGTAGCCGCGCGTCTCGCCCCGCAACACCGCGCGCGCCAGCAGGGCCTCGCGCCACAGCGCCACCAGGCCTTGCCGATCCAGGTAACTCGGATGCAGTGTCCATAACCGCACGATGGGAATCTCCGCGCTGCGTGCCGGCATTGTCGCTGCAAGCGGTCCCTGCTCGAAAGCCCACGGTTTCGCCGCCGCGGCCGCTCGGCGATACTGGCGTGATGATTGATCACGACGACCCCGCGACCACGGATGTTGCGGCGCTGCTGGGCACCGATGGCCCGTTTGCCCGCGAGGTGCCCAGCTTCGCCCCGCGTGAGGCACAGCAGCGCATGGCGCAGGCGGTGGCGCAGGCCATTGCGGGGCGCGAAACGCTGATTGCCGAGGCGGGCACAGGCACCGGCAAGACCTTCGCCTATCTGGTGCCGGCATTGTTGTCGGGCGAGCGGGTGATCATTTCCACCGGCACCAAGACGCTGCAGGATCAGCTGTATTTCCGCGACCTGCCGCGCGTGCGCTCGGTGCTGGGCGTACGGCTGAAGACTGCGTTGCTGAAAGGCCGTGCCAACTACCTGTGCCTGTACCGGCTGGACCAGACCGTGCGCGAGGGCGCCACCTTCGAGCGCACCCAGGCCGCGCAACTGGCCACCATCCGCGCCTGGTCCGCCCGCACCCGTCGTGGCGACCGCATGGAGCTGGCGGAGGTGCCGGAGGAGTCGCCGCTGTGGCCGCGCGTCACCTCCACCCCGGAAAACTGCCTGGGCGTGGAATGCCCGTTCTTCGACGACTGCCACGTGGTGAAGGCGCGCCGCGAGGCGATGGAGGCCGACGTGGTGGTGGTCAACCACCACCTGCTGTTCGCGGACCTGGCGTTGAAACAGGAAGGCTTCGGCGAGATCCTGCCCGGCGCCGCCGCCTTCATCCTGGATGAGGCGCACCAGGTGCCCGAGCTGGCCGGGCAGTTCTTTTCGCAGAGCCTCAGCGCGCGCCAGCTGACCGACCTGGCGCACGATGCGCTGGCTGAATGCACCGGCGTCACCGGCGCGATCGGGTTGCTGCTGGAGCCGGTGGAAGCGTTGCAGGAGTCCCTGCGCCAACTGCGCCTGGCGATGGCGCCGCTGCCGCAGCGTGGCGCGTTCCAGGAACTGGAGGATCGCGCCGGTGTGCGCGATGCCCTGCACGGATTGCGCGAGTTGCTGGCCACGTTGACCGAGCTGCTGGTGTCCCAGGCCGAGCGTTCGCGTGGCTTCTCCAACCTCAGCGAACGCGCCACCGTGTTGAGCGAGAGGCTGGACCGCATCGTGGAGGATCGCAGCGACCGCGACGTGCGCTGGTACGAGTCATGGACGCGCGGCTTCGCCCTGCATGCCACGCCGCTGGATCTTGCCGCGCCGATGCGTGCCCTGCGCGAACGCACCCAGGCCGCGTGGATCCACACGTCGGCCACGCTGTCGGTGGCGGGCAATTTCGATCACTTCGCCCGCCAGCTGGGGCTGGATGAGCCCCAGACCTTGAGTCTGGAAAGCCCGTTCGACTACGCCAGACAGGGCCTGTGCTACCTGCCGTCGGGACTGCCCGATCCCAATGCGCGCGACTACACCGAGCAGGTGATCGAGGCCGCGTTGCCGGTGCTGCAGGCGTCCAACGGCCGCGCGTTCCTGCTGTTCACCTCGCACCGCGCGTTGCGCCGCGCCGCCGAACTGCTGCAGGACAGGGTGCCCTGGCCGCTGTTCGTGCAGGGCACCGCGCCACGGCCGCGGCTGCTGGAGGACTTCCGCGCCAGCGGCCACGGCGTGCTGCTGGGCGCGGCCAGTTTCTGGGAAGGCGTGGACGTGGTGGGCGAGGCGCTCAGCGTGGTGGTGATCGACAAGCTGCCGTTCGCCGCGCCCGACGATCCGGTGCTGGTGGCGCGCCTTGCCGCGCTGGAAGCCTCCGGCATCAACCCGTTCATGGGCTGGCAGGTGCCCAGCGCGGTGATCGCGTTGAAGCAAGGGGCAGGGCGCCTGATCCGCGACATCCACGACCGCGGCGTGCTGATGCTGTGCGACCCGCGCCTCACCGGCAAGGGCTACGGCAAACTGTTCCTCGCCAGCGTGCCCCCCATGCCACGCACCCGCGAACTGGCCGACGTGCAAGCTTTCTTCGACGTCGCGCCCGCACCGCCATAGCTCTTGCTCTTGCTCTTGCGAATCCCGAATCCCGAATCCCGAATCCCGAATCCCGCCCCTACGACATCGGCTCGGGCTTCGCCCCCAGTTTCGGCGGCAGCGGGATGAACTCTGCGTTGTCCAGGTCCGGCAGTTTCATGCGCCCGGCGGCCCAGTCGGCGCGGGCCTGGTCGAGCCGTTCGGGCGATGAGGAGACGAAGTTCCAGTCGATGTAGCGCGGCCCTACCGGCTCTCCGCCCAGCGCCATGACCACCGCGCCGCTGCGGGTGGCGATGGTGGCGGCCTTGCCGGGCACCAGTACCGCCATCTTGCCCGCTTCGACCCGCTCGCCGTCGATCTCCACCTCGCCGCTGGCCACGTAGACCGCCCGCTCGGGGTATTCGGCCGGCAGCGACACCCGCGCGCCGGCGCGCAGTTGCCAGTGCACGTAGAACTGCGGTGAATCGACCTTCACCGGCGACGTCACGCCGGCCAGGCTGCCGGCGATCAGCCGCCCGGTGAGGCCGTCGTCGTCGAAGACCGGCAAGTCGTGGTTGGCGTAGTGCCAGAAGCCCGGGTCCATTTCCTCGCGCCCGTCCGGCAGCGCCACCCAGGCCTGGATGCCGTCCAGCGGCCCGCCCTGTGCGCGCAGTTTCTCGAAGCGCTCCGAATGCGTGATGCCGCGGCCGGCGGTCATCCAGTTGACCTCGCCGGGGCGCACGGCCTGCTCGGAGCCGAGGCTGTCGCGGTGCATGATCTCGCCGTCGAACAGATAGGTGATGGTCGACAGGCCGATGTGCGGATGCGGGCGCACGTCCGCCTCGCGTGGCAGGCCGGGTGCGATCTGCTTCGGTCCCATGCGGTCGAAGAAAATGTAGGGGCCGACCATGCGGCGCTGCGCGAATGGCAGCACGCGGCCGACCTCGAAGGAACCCAGGTCGCGTCGGCGCTGTTCGATGATGAGCTCGATCATGGAGTACCTCCGGGTGGCAGCAGGGGAATGCGGGCGACCACTATCGCACCATGGTGCGGCAAGGTCAGGCGGAGGTGGTTTCCACCGGCAGGCCGTGCGAACGCCACGCCTCCAGCCCGCCCGCCAGCGGGCGCACGCGGACGAAGCCCAACTGCTTGAGCTGGCTGGCCACGCGCGCCGCCGAGGCTTCGTTCGGGCAGTCGCAATAGACCACCACTTCAGCGCCGGCGTCGGCGACGAGGTCCGCCACGCGCGCCGCGTGGACCGCGCCGGGAATCCAGCCGGTGGCGTCGCGTTCGGCTGCGCTGCGCACGTCGATCAGCAGCGGGCTGCCGGGCTTGGCCATCAACGCCTGCAGCTCGGCCACGGAGATGCGCTCCATCCGCAGCTCGCGCAGGAACAGCCGCCGTTTCCAGTATTTGCGGACGATGAACACCGCCAGCGCCACCAGCACCACGCCGATGCCGACCCGGCCCAGCGATTCCAGCGTCAGCAGCGCCTCGTTGACGGCGCCATGGAACACCACACCGGTGGCGATCGCCACGCCCGCCCACAGCACGGCGCCGGTGCCGTCATACGCCACGAAGCGGCGCAGTGGCGTGCGCTGGTGGCCGGCCAGGGTAGTGCCGACCGCGGCAAAGCCGGGAATGAACTTGGCCAGCACCAGCGACGGCGCGCCCCACTTCGCGTAGATCGCACGCGTGCTGGACACGCAGCTGTCGGGCGACAGCGAGACGCGGCAGATCAGCCGCAACATGTGCGCGCCATGCCGACGCCCGGCCAGGTACCACAACGTATCGGCCAACAACGCGGCCAGCGTGGCGGCCAGCAGGATCGGCCAGACCGGTTCCTGACGCTCCATGGCCTGCGCGCTGGCCACGACCAGCGGTGGCCAGGCGGGAATCGGGATGCCGCCCTGGTCGAGCAGCACGACCAGAAAGACCAGCCACAGCCCGTAGGTCGACAGCAATGCGTTCAGCGCTTCGATCATCTGACATGCCGCCTCGGGTGAACCTGTCAGCCCAGCTTACTTGTCCCGGCGCACCGAGGCGAAAGCGGACCGCACCGCGCTCAGGCGGCGGCGATCTCGACCGTCACGTGCACCAGCTCTTCGTGGATGGCCAGTTGCCGGCGCACGTCCTCGGCGCTGATGGGCGTTGTCGTCACCAGCCCCAGGATGCAGGCGTAGCTGTTGCGCCCGACGCGCCACACATGCAGGTCGCTGACGGCGGCGGTGGCAAACTGCCCGCGCACCACGTCGCGGATTTCCTCGACCACCGGCTGATCCATCTCCGCGTCCAGCAGGATCTTGCCGGACTCGCGCAACAGCCCGAACGCCCAGCGCGCCACCAGGATCGACCCGACGATACCCATCGCCGGGTCGAGCCATGCGGCGCCGTAAAGCTTGCCGCCGACCAGCGCCACGATGGCCAGCACGGAGGTGGCCGCATCCGCGATCACATGCAGGTAGGCCGCGCGCAGGTTCACGTCGTGGTGGTGACCGTGCGCGTGGTCGTGCGCATGTCCGTGATCGTGCCCGTGATGGTGGTCGTGCTCTCCCTTCAGCAGCCATGCGCACAGCAGGTTGACGCCCAGGCCGAGCACGGCAATCGGGATGGCTTCGTCGTAGTGGATCGTGGCGGGTACGAACAGGCGCCCCAGCGACTGGATCATCATCAGCGTGGCAACCACCGCCAGCAGCATGGCGCTGCTGTAGCCGCCGAGTATCTCGATCTTCCAGGTGCCGAAGGCGAAGCGGCCGTCCCTGGCGTAGCGCCGCGCCAGCGCATAAGCCATGACGGAAAGCCCCATCGCCAGCGCATGCGAACTCATGTGCCAGCCATCGGCCAGCAACGCCATCGAATTCAGCCAGTAGCCGCCGACGATCTCCACCACCATCATCGCCGCGGTGATGTACACCACGCGCCGGGTATTGCGCTCCGCCTTCGCATCGGCGTGGTTGAACTGGTGGCTGTGGGTGAACGGGGCGATGTCGGGGGCGGGCATGAGATGGTCTCGGGTCATATACTCCCCCACAGTATATGAGCGCGAGGGCACGCCATGTCGCATATCCATGAGAATCGCAAGAAGCTGGTCGCCCGCGTGCGCCGCATCAACGGCCAGATGGCCTCGCTCGAGCGGGCGATCGAAGGTGATACGGAATGCGGTGCCGTGCTGCAGCAGCTGGCCGCCGTGCGCGGCGCGGTCAACGGGCTGATCCTGCAGGTGATGGAAGGCCACCTGCGTTCCCACGTGGCCGGGCCCGGCAGCAGCAAACGGCAGGACGAGCTGTTGCCGGTGCTGGCGGTGCTGAAAAGCTACCTCAAGTAGTCGCCGGGCAGCCGTCTTCACGTCGAACGCCCCTCGACTCGTGGCAGCATGGGGCTCGGCACTCGTCCTGAGGAGAGACTGATATGGTTTCGATCGTCGATCGCGTGCGTCCCGGTGGCGCGCGCCTTTTTCATGCGGCCGTCCTGGCCGGCGGGCTGACCCTGTTCCTCGGTGCGCTGCTGACCGACTACGCCTACTGGAACACCTACCTGATCCAGTGGAGCGACTTCGCCTCCTGGCTGCTGGTTGGCGCGATGGTGCTCACCTCCGTCGCCGTCATCTGCGAAATCCTCGCCCTCGTACGTGGCGGGCGCAGCATCGTTCATATCGTGGTGCTGGTGGCGACCTGGCTGGTCGGCTTCTTCGATGCGCTGTATCACGCCAGGGATGCGTGGGCGATCATGCCCATGGCGCTGGTGTTCTCGGTGATTGTCGTCGTGCTGGCATTCGTGGCGACCTGGATCGGCTTCGCAAGCCTGCGCGCGGGAGGTGCACGATGAAAATTTCCAGCCTGAAAGTCCTGCCCATCGCCGCCGCCGTCATGTTGCTGGCGTCCTGCGGCAAGGCCCCGGATCTGAACCAGTACGGCGCCAGCCCGGAGCTGCCGTCGCCGACGCGCGGCGTCATGCCGGACATGATCATCGCCAAACCCGCCGCCTGGGGCGACCAGCTGCCCACCGTGCCGCAGGGCTACAGCGTCACCGCCATCGCCACCGACCTGGGCATCCCGCGCCAGACCCTGGTGCTGCCCAACGGCGATATCCTGGTGGCCGAAGGTCGTGGCGGCCATGCGCCCAAGCTCAAGCCCAAGGACGTGATCGCCGGCAAGATCAAGGCCAAGGGCAACACCTCGGTCAAGAGCGGCAACCGCCTGACCCTGCTGCGCGACGCCGATGGCGATGGCAAGTACGAGCTGAAGACCGTCTTCGCCGACAACCTCGACGCGCCCTACGGCCTCGCCCTGATCGGCAGCAACCTGTACGTCGCCAACCAGGGCGAGCTGGTGCGCTTCGATTACCGGACGGGCCAGACCCACGCCAGCGGGGCGCCGGTCAAGGTCACCGACCTGCCGTCGGCGATCAACCACCACTGGACCAAGGCGCTGGCGGCCAGCCCCGATGGGCGTTACCTGTACGTGGCCATCGGCTCCAACAGCAACATCACCGAGCGCGGCATGACCGCCGAAGTCGACCGCGCGCGGATCTGGCAGGTGGATGCCGCCACCGGCGCGCACAAGGTCTACGCCACCGGCCTGCGCAACCCCACCGCGCTGGCGATCCAGCCCGGCACCGACACCTTGTGGGCGGTGGTCAATGAGCGCGACGAGATCGGCCCGAACCTGGTGCCCGACTACCTCACATCGATACGCGAGGGCGGCTTCTATGGCTGGCCCTATGCGTACTGGGGCCAGCATGCGGACGCCCGTGTGATGCCGCGGGACCCGGCCAAGGTCGCCGCGGCCATCACGCCCGATTACGCGCTGGGCTCGCATGTGGCCGCGCTGGGCGTGGCGTTCTCGGCACCCACGATGGGCGGCCAGTTCGGTGATGGCGTGTTCGTCGGCGAGCACGGCAGCTGGAACCGCAACCCGCCGGTGGGCTACAAGGTGGTGTTCGTGCCGTTCCACGATGGCCGTCCATCCGGCGAACCCATCGACTTCGTCACCGGTTTCCGCACGGAAGACGGCAAGACCCGGGGCCGCCCGGTCGGCGTCACCGTCGATCCACGCGGCGCGCTGATCGTCGCCGACGATCTCTCCAATACCATCTGGCGCGTCACGCCCACGCGTGCCGCGCCAGCGCCGGCTTCATCGACTGGCGGGTTGCCTCCGGTGCAATGAGGGGTGCGGAGGACGCGGGGCTTCCGGACTCATGGAAGCCTCCGCGCACCTGTAGGAGCGCACCTTGTGCGCGATGCTCATGCCTTTCCTGTAGGGCGGGCACCGCCCGCCGGCTTCTCCGCATTCGCGCCTCGTGTTCCGGCCCTCGCAAAAACTCGCTCGCATGCATTGCGTTCGCTGGTGATTCGTTTCAACCCAGAGCATTTGAAGCGAAGAGCTTTCGTCTGCCTGCGGCAGCCGAGTTACTTTCTCTTTGTGTGGCCAAAGAGAAAGATAACCAAAGAGAAAGGCC
>NZ_AJXU01000068.1 GCF_000264315.1 Rhodanobacter fulvus Jip2 | reverse complement strand
CGCTTGGCGCTTGCCGCCCATTCATGGGCGGCAAGTCCGTGAGCCGGGGCCGGGCTTTTCGAACGGGCCTCCTGCCCGTGCGAAAAGGCGTTGCCATCCTTGGCAACGCCCGCTCCGCGGCCTGTCGTCCCCGACTCACCGCCGCACAGGGGCCCCGGGTAGAGCAGCGGGCCATCCTGGCCCGCACTTTTCAGAAGAGCCAAAGCAACAGCCGTGCGGCAGCTGCCGCACGCAGATGTAGCATCCTTCTCAAACAAGAAAGAGAGATGCTTTTTTCAGCTGGCTTCGATCGTCCGCTTTCGACCCAAAGCGGTCGTTCAAAAGTGCACACTGACCGGGGTTCCGCCGGCCGATACCTGTGGTGGCGCCTCTACTCGCCAGGCAACACAGAATGCATATGGTCGGTCGACGATCCTTCTTACCATTCGCTGTGGCGCCATCTGGCGGTATGCTGAGCTCCATGGGGGCCACAACGTCAGACGTAACGAAGCCAAAAAGCGCGCATCGCATGGGCGGGGGCAAAAGGCTCGGCCACATCGAGCCACGTGAGCGCGTGGGCAGCCAAACTGGGCGCAAGTACGAGTATCAATATGAGCGTACTGCTCTAGCCGCGCTCGACATTCTTGTGGGTAACAAGAAACAAGTCAGCGTCTACTGCGACTGGCACGACGACTATGTCGTCGAAATGGACGTGCCTCCCACGCGGTACGTATTTCACCAAGTGAAGGGGCGCAAGTCGTCGCAGGGGCCTTGGACGTTCCGTGAGTTCTTCGGCGTACCCCTGCGCGAGGAAAGTACTCAAACAAAGAAGCCGGCTGCAGTTACCAAAGCGGCGATTGTGCCGTTGATGCTTTTGCATTACGGGAACTTCGGTGACAGCTGCGCTGGGCTTGCGTTCGTGACGAATGCAGGTCTTGATCCAAGCTTGGCGGCGTTTCTCAGTTCTGTTGGGAGCTCAAAAGATGAAGCCGCGCTCCCAGATTTGGCGAAGAATGCCTTCGATCACCTCGCGCGTGCTTACGTTTCCGCCGACCCTAAGCATGCCTCGTCAGCAAGTGAATTGTTCCGGTGGCTTCGTGAGATTGCGGTGTATACCGACCAAGGTCAGATTGAGGGTTCGGACGCTGCGATTCTTGAGATTGCTGATGTCATCGTGGACTACAGCGAGATCGATCTCACCCTGCGCCAATCAAAACAAATTGCACGCGAGATAGTTGGGCTCGTACGCGCTAAGGTTGCGCATAGTACTACCGTTGTGCCCGCCTCGGACGAGCAATTGCAACAAGAGAAGGGGATTGTCGTAGATGACGTGCTCGGTGTGTTAAGCCTTTCGGCTCCGGCTTATGAGGCGTTAAAGGCCGGTGCGGGGAGCGACACCGTGAAAACGCTATCCCGGCTACAGCGATTCTGCACAGCCAAAGGTCTCAACGAGCACTTAGTCTCTATCTGCTATTTCAAGTCTAGGTGGGATATGTGGCGAACCATTGAACGGCACAATCTTAAGAGTGCCGACTATGTCCTGTTGGAGGCTCGGGCGCATGAGACCCTTAAAGGTAACCTGACGATGCATCAGGTAATTGAAAATTCCAAGGATATTGCGAAACAGTTCAAGGGGAGTTCTGTTACTCAGCTAGAACCTGAGCATGTATTGGGACTAATTTTTTCGTTGGCCGCACAGGCTGAATCGCCTGCCATCGTGGGGCTCAATCGGTGAAATATGGACGTTGAATCTTTCCTCAAGAGCCTTTCAGAAGCAGATCTTCGGCTGTCGACGACTGAAGATCGTCTGCCGTCGCGAAGCGCGCCGGAGACAATCGATGCGCTGTTCCACTTGCCGCTGCTTGCGCTCGTAGTGATGGTTATCGCCACGCGAGCAACCCTTTCAACCGTGTTGCTCGGTAGGAAGGTAGCTTTGCTACTTGTTGAGCACTTCAGTGCCTTGCGTCGCTCGCCCCATGGACTTGAAACATCGTTCACGCTGCGGCGCCGCTGTGCGGATGCGTTAGCGTATCTGGAAGCGGCAAAACTTGTGACCGTATCAAACGATCCGGCGCGGGAGATAGCCTTGACTCAAGTTGGCAAGAATCGACTTGAAGTCGCTAGTCGCGACGCAAGTGATCTCGGGCTTCTGATCCGTCAACTGCGCATCAACCAAAGACGTGTGATGGCAAGGAGTGGCGGTGATGAGCGTTAGGCTCGAGTCATTCCAATACTTGCCGCGGGGCGCTGATGGATGGGGCTCCCGCTTGCTTTCGTTCGGAGCAATGTTTACCGCGGTTCAAGCGCCAAACGGTGCCGGTAAGACGCCGATTATGAAGGGCGTAATGCAAGGGCTTGGCCATGAGGTGGACTTGCCGCCCGATGTGCTTGCGCGGTGCGAGTTTGCCCAAGTCGAACTCTCGGTAGACGAACGTCCAGTGACCTTGACGCGAAGGCTCGGCGCCGAGTTCGAAATGCACATCGACGACGGTTTTAATCAACAGGCGTTCACGAACCAGGCTGAGTACGCACGCTGGTTCATCGGCCTCTTCAGTGCTGACCTGCCAAACTTGACCTCGAAGCAGTCCCAGCCGGCAGAACTTTATGCAACCGTGCTGCTTCCCGCACTTTGGGTGGACCAGGATCACGGGTGGACAACGGACTATTGGACACCGCCCAATCGGAATTTCATCCGGGATCAACGGCAAGAGGTTATGCGATTTCTCGTGGGCCTGCCGCCGCGACATCCCTTCCGACCGAAGACAGACTTCGAGGCGGCGAAAAGATCTCTGGACCGCACGGAGCGCGCGCTTGAGATGCAAAGGTTCGTGGTCGATCGGCTCCGGACTAACGAGCAATTGTCAGACAACGAAGAGCCAGGGCTTATCGAGCGGCGTTTGCAGCTTCGTCAAGAGCTTGAGATAAACAGCGAAGCCATCGCCGCCATCCGTTCTTCGAGCAGCTTCTACAACCAAGAAATAGAGGCGCTGGATACTCAGCGCCATGAGTTGACGGTCCGCGCCAACTCTTTGAATAAGCAGAAAGGGCAGCTCAATCTCGTTCTCTCGGAGCTTGATGGCGAGGAGGACATTTTGACTGCAAATGTCCAAGCCACGGACCTACTCCGTCAGTTTTGTAGCCGAGAGGACTGCCATATGTTCAAGACGTCAGAGCGGTCATTTGGGCGGTCTCTCTTGTTTCTTAAGGATCAAATCAAGGACCTGAAAGCATCGGATCGAGATCTGAGTCTCGACGTTGAATCGGTCGAAATTCAGATCAAGCAGCTTAGCTACGCTATCGAATCGAAGTGCGCCGAGCGAGACCGCGTCGTCAACGCATCTCCCCAAGGGGAGGTCGTAGGCAAGCTCAACGGTCTTACGAAAGAGTTGGTGGACGTTGAGCTAAGAATTGCGAGAGTTCAGCAATATGCGGCGGAGCTTGGAAAGTTCGAGCGTCTTCTCGATCAGCGCGAGCAAGCCACCGTGGCCGTCGCCGAGTTGCGACCCGCAGGCATCAGGGGTGCGACCGCATCAACGGATGTACGGCAGATGCTGAGCGAAGCGATGCAGCAATGGCTAGTTACGCTAGGCACCCAGAATACCAAGTCGGCACATTTCGATGACGACTTCACGTTGTTTGTGGATGATGCAAAGTTCACAGCAACGACGCATCAGAGCGGCAGCACGCGCACACGTATCGTTCTAGCCTTTCACGCCGCTCTTCTCGAAGTTTCTTTGGCTCGTGGGGGGAACCATCCTGGGTGGCTTCTATTCGACGCACCGAAGCAGCACGAGCTTAGTCAGGTCGACTTCGATGCGTACACCGACAGGCTTCAAATGTTGGCCGTAAAGTACCCGGGCCGAGTACAAGTCGTCTTTTCAGCGGCGGATCTCAAGACCCAATTTCAGGTGGGCGATGAAGTCTGGCACGCGAGTTTCACTATTGACGGCGAGCCGCGATTTCTTGGAGATGTTGGTGCACAGGAACAACTAGAGATCGGGGATTAGGACCTTAACGGAGGCCCGGGGTCCTACCCTGATGTCGCGGACACTCCAGAGCAGCACCGTGCGCCAACGACACTGACCCTGAATGACTGCTCTTGGCCGAGAGCGGACGTACGTCCGTACGAAACATCCATCCGGTGCTACCGGTTCTGGCTCTCGCAACCGCGCAGCGGTTGCGCACCGAGTGCGGGCCAGGATGGCCCGCTGCTCTACCCGGGGCCCCTGTGCGGCGGTGAGTCGGGGTCGACAGGCCGCGTAGCGGGCATCGACAGGGATGTCGATGCCTTTTCGCCAGCACATGGATGTGCTGTCGAAAAGCCCGGCCCCGGCTCACGGACTTGCCGGACAGGAGTCCGGCAAGCGCCAAGCGGGGTGTCGTTTTCTCTTGGGTACTTCTCTTTTGGACAAGCAAAAGAGAAGTACCTCGCCCTCCGAAGGAGGACGAAAGCTCTTCGCTTCAAATACTTTGGATTGAAGCGAAGCAACGTGGCAGAAGCATCGCTTGCGAGCACCCGTGAGGATTTGATGGGCACGAGGTGACATGCGGGGAAGCCAGCGGACAGTGCTCTCCCTACGGCAGAGCGAGAGCATCGTGCGCACAGGGTGCGCTCCTACAGGTGGGGACTACGCAGGAGAAGCGCGATCACCGCGCCACATCCCACCCCGGCACCGCAAACGCCTCGACCAGGAAATCCACCAGCCTCCGCGTCTTGATCGGCAAGTGCTTGCGCGATGGATAGACCGCGTGGATGCCCAGGGTCATCGTGCGCCAGGTTGGCAGCAGCTCGATCAGGTCGCCGCGGCGCAGGTCGTCGGCGATGATGAAGTCCGGTTGCAGGATGATGCCCTGATGGTCGAGCGCGGCGGCGCGGCAGGTGTCGCCGTTGTTGGCGTGGATGCGCGCGTGGGTGCGCACCACGACGGGACTGTCGTCGGGGGCGGTGAAGGTCCATTCGTCGCGGGCGGCGAAGTAGCTGTAGGAGATGACGTCGTGCTGGGCCAGTTCGGCGGGGTGCGTGGGCGTGCCGTGTTGCGCGAGGTAGTCCGGTGATGCGCAGCAGATCATGCGGGTGGTGGCGAGTTGCCGGCTGACCAGTTGCGAGCTGGGCAGGTTGGTGATGCGTATGGCCAGGTCGTAACCCTCTTCGACGAGGTCGACGACGCGGTCGCTCAGTTCGATGTCCAGCGATACTTTCGGATACAGCTGCGCGAAGCACCCCCACAGCGGGGCCAGGTGCAGCACGCCGAAGGTGAGCGGCGCATTGACGCGCAGCATGCCGCTGGGCTCGCCGCTGCGCGAGCTGATTTCCGATTCCGCTTCGTCGACCGCGGCCAGCATCTCTTTCGCGCGGGCGTAGAACAGCTGGCCATCGTCGGTCAGTGACAACCGCCGCGTGGTCCGGTGCAACAGGCGCGCGCCCAGGCGCTGTTCGAGTTCGCCGACATGCCGCGATACCGCCGCCTTGGACAAGCCGATCGCGTCTGCGGCGCCGACGAAGCTGCCCGCGTCGACCACCGCGACGAAGCTGGCCATTTCCTGGAATTTGTCCACGATGTCTTCTTTTGTCTCGTTATTCGGGACAGTTAGTCAACGCGAGGCCAGTTTATCGGCATTGGTTTGGCTAATAGAGTATCTCCCATCAACTCGTTTCCCAACCCATCCGCTCATCAAGGAATGCCCATGAACGCTTCGCTCGCACTGTTCGGCCGCATCGGCCTCTCGCTTGTTTTCATCATCTCCGGCTGGGGCAAGATCGCCGGCTACGCCGGCACCCAGCAATACATGGAGGCGATGGGCGTGCCCGGCGCCTTGCTGCCGCTGGTGATCGCGCTGGAACTGGGCGGTGGCCTGGCCATTCTCGGTGGCGTGTTCACGCGCTGGATCGCGCTGGCGCTTGCCGCGTTCTCGCTGGCCAGTGCCGCGCTGTTCCACGCCAATCTCGGCGACGCCGCGCAGGCGATCAACTTCTGGAAGAACGTGGCGATGGCCGGTGGCTTCCTGATGCTTGCCGCCCACGGCGCCGGCGCGTTCAGCCTCGATCACCTGTGGGCCAAGCGCCGCAGCGCCTGAGTTCCGCAACCTGCAGTTCAACCCGGCGGGCGCCGTTGCGCCCGCCGTCTGTGGAGAAAACGCCATGACGACCGCCCCCTCGCTCTTCATCTCCCACGGCTCGCCGATGTTCGCGCTGGAGCCGGGCCTGCTCGGTCCGAATCTGCGCGCCATGGGTGAGTCGTTGACGGACATCACCGCCGTGCTGGTGGTATCGCCGCACTGGCAGACCCGGGGCGTGCGCGTGGGCAGCAGTGCCGCGCCGGAAACGATCCACGATTTCGGCGGCTTCCCCGCGCCGCTGTACCAGTTGCAGTACCCCGCGCCAGGCGCGTCGGCGGTGGCGCAGGGTGCCGCGCGGCTGCTTTCGGACGCCGGCTTCGAGGTGGCGCTCGACGAACGCCGCGGCCTCGACCACGGTGCATGGGTGCCGCTGCGCTACCTGTTTCCGCGCGCCGACGTGCCGGTGTTCCAGGTGTCGCTGCCGCAGCACATCGATGCGGCCGGCGCGTTGCGGCTGGGCCAGGCGCTGGCGCCGCTGCGCCAGCGCGGCGTGCTGGTGATCGGTTCCGGCAGCCTTACCCACAACCTGTACGAATTCCGCCAGCACATCCGCAACCCGGAGTACGCGCAGGAATTCGTGGACTGGGTTCGCGAGGCGGTGGCCGCGCGCGATGTCGATGCGCTGATGGATTACCGCCGCCGCGCACCGCACGCCGAGCGTGCACATCCCACCGAGGAACACTACCTGCCGCTGCTGGTGGCCATGGGCGCCAGCGCCGATACGGACGCGCCGCGGCTGGTCGAGGGCGGCATGACCTACGGCGTGCTGTCGATGGATTCGTTTGCGTTCGGTCTGCCCCATGCGGCGCAGGCTGCATTGGAAGACGCAGCGTGAAGCGCCGATGGCCGCGGGGCAGGTGCGTTTTGCGACGTCCCTTCTCGCGGTTTCGCGGGCAGGGGACATAGAATCGAAGGTCGATGCGGTTGTGGCCGTTCGACTTCACGCTGTGGCGGCATCCGCCGCGTTTCGCCAACCGCTGCCGCCGCGCGGCAAATCATTCATGGGGATCTTCATGCGCCTGGCCGTTCTTCTTGTATCTGCATGGGTACCGTTTGCGCTGTGGGCCGGGGGGATGAACGACGGCGGTGCTGCGCGATCCACGCCGGTCGTCGCGGCCGACAGTGTTCCGACGATGCTTCCGCAGACGGCCATCGCCCGGCGTTACTTCGGCAATGACGCGCCCTGGTACGAAAACAACATCCCGTTCTTCGATTCCCCGGACGCGAAAACCAACCAGATCTACTACTACCGCTGGGAAGTGTTTCGCGCGCATATCCGCGCGGTGGGTGCGCAGGGGAATCTGTTCACCGAGTTCCTGCAGGACATGACGTGGGATCGCGACCCCTATTCCACGCTCAACGATTCGGCGATCTTTCCCATCTACGACGGCCGCTGGCTTCGCGACCGCAGCTATCTGGACGACTGGATCAGTTACCTGTGGACCGGCGGCGGCAACAACCGGCACTTCTCCGAATCCATCGCGGATGCCACCTGGC
The DNA here is from genome assembly GCF_000264315.1 of Rhodanobacter fulvus Jip2. Classification (GTDB taxonomy): domain Bacteria; phylum Pseudomonadota; class Gammaproteobacteria; order Xanthomonadales; family Rhodanobacteraceae; genus Rhodanobacter; species Rhodanobacter fulvus. Next base: position 41,696 of record NZ_AJXU01000068.1, on the reverse strand, counting down.
AGCGTTATGAAGTGGACGGCGACGCGGCGTTCGCCACCCGCTTCCTGCCCTCGATGGAGCAGACCTACAACCTGTGGGACGACCACTACGATTTCGACAAGCACCTGTACTGGATCGAACCCCTGCTGGACGCCACCGAGTACTCGATCGCCTCGATCGACGCCAGCGGCGGCAAGGATGGTTTCCGGGGCGGGGACGCGTTCCGCCCCTCGATCAACAGCTACATGTTCGCCAACGCCCGCGCCATCAGCCGGCTGGCGGCACTGGCCGGCGACGACACCAGCGCCAGCCGATACGCGGCCAGGGCGGACGACCTGCGCCGCCATGTCGAACAGCACCTGTGGAGCGCGGAACTGGATCACTTCATCGACCGCTACAAGGTCGACAACAGCTTCGTGCATTACTGGGACCCGGTCGGTGGCCGCGAATTGGCCGGCTATACGCCGTGGACGTTCGGGCTGGTCGACGATCCGAAATACGCGGTGGCGTGGGCGCACGCGCTGAAGGCCGATCAACTGCGCGGGCCCTACGGCTTGCGCACGGTCGAGCCCAGCTACAAGCATTACATGCAGCAATACCGCTACGACGAGGCTACCGGTCTGCGCGAATGCCAGTGGAACGGACCGGTCTGGCCGTTCCAGACCACGCAGGCGCTGATCGGGCTGGCCAACCTGCTCAACAGCACCAGTCAGACGGTGATCACCCGCGCCGACTACATGTCGCTGCTGAAGCAGTACACCGAGCTGCATTACGTCGACGGTCATCCCGATATCCAGGAAGACTACGACCCGGCCACCGGCAAGCCCATCGTCGGCCTGCCGCGCAGCCACCACTATTACCACTCCGCCTACGACGACCTGATCATCACCGGCCTGGTCGGCATTCGCCCGCGCGCGGACAACGTGCTCGAGGTCAATCCGCTGCTGCCGCGCGACGCTTCCGATCCCAACGCCATGGCCTGGTTTGCGCTGGAGAACGCGCCGTATCACGGCCACCTGGTTTCGGTGCTGTACGACCGCGATGGCAGCCACTATCACCGCGGTGCGGGGCTGCAGGTGTTCATCGACGGTCGCAAGGTGGCGTCATCGCCCGTGCTTGCGCGCCTCACGGCGCCGATCGATCAGGCGCCGTTGCCGCCGGTGACGCGTCATGTCGACCTGGCGGTGAACCTCGTCGGCGACGGTTTTCCCCAGCCGTCGGCGTCGGTGAATGGCGATGACAAGAAAGTCCTGCGGCAGAGCATCGACGGGCGCCTGTGGTTCTTCCCGCAGATCCAGGAAGGCTGGACCACGCAGGGCGCCGCAGACAAGCCGCAGTGGTACGCGCTTGATTTCGGAACGCCGACCACGATCGCTTCTTCGCAAATCTTCTTCCTCGACGACGCCACGCATTTCGCCGCGCCCGCGTCCTACGCCATCCAGTATTTCAAGGACGGCGCCTGGCACGCGGTCAGCAGCGAGCCGGTCGGCAAACCGCTGGCCAATGGCGTGAATGCGCTTGGCTGGGCGCCGGTGACGGCACGCCGGTTCCGCGTGCTGTTCACTCCGCCGGCTGATCAGCGCGCCGTGCGGCTGCTGGAGTGGAAGCTGTACGCGAGCGCGCCCGTGCATCGGTTGGTCGGTGTGACGCGGCGCCCGTAGCTGCGTCGCGTGATTTGACCCACCACCGCGGACAGGCCATCGCCGTCTGTCCGCCCGCATTTCGCCCCTGCCTGCCCGCTGCGGCGCCGCCGGCGCTGTTGTGATCGACGCTCCGATCAAGGGAGTGCCGCGACATGGGCAAATGGACACAGACCGTCACCGCCAAGGTGCTGGGCATCGGCGCGCTGGCCTTGCTGATGACGATACCGCTGCTGCAGGTGCGCGAGCTGGTGAGCGAACGCCAGCAATTGCGCAGCGATGCGATCAGCCAGATCGCGCAGGGCTGGGGCGGCAAGCAGGTCATCGGCGGGCCGGTACTGGTGGTGCCGACGCTGCGCCAGGTGGCGGTGGAAGGGCAGCTGACGCCACGCTGGCAGACCGGCAGCGAAAGCGTGCTGGCCGATACGCTGAAGCAGGACGTGGCGATGGTGGTGACCACGCGCAGCTATGGCATCTACAGCGCGCCGGTGTTTGTCGCCACGGTGACACTCGCTGCGCAATTTCGGGCGCAGGACGTCGCCCAGTATCGCCACGCCAGCGATGCGTCGTGGCAGGGTGGAAAAGCCGAGCTGCGGTTGCCGGTCGGTGATCTGCGCGGCCTGCAGAAAATTTCCGAATGGCGCGTCAACGGCCATTCGGCCCGCTTCGAATCCTCGGCCGACCGGCTGGGTCGCTGGCCGACCGTGGTGGTGCCGGTCGACCTCGACACGCTGGGCGACCAGCCGATCGACGTGCAGATCGTGCTGAAGCTGGCCGGCACCGAAGCGCTGCAGTTGCTGCCGCTGGCGCGCAGCACCGACGTGACCATGCGTGCGCCGTGGAGCGATCCCGGCTTCATTGGTGCCGCATTGCCGCTGGCACACACCATCGACGCCGACGGTTTCAGTGCGCACTGGCATCTGCTGGATCTCAACCGCAGCTACGGCCAGCACTGGAGTGATGGCGATGCCGGGGTGAGCGATGCCCTGCAGGCATCGACCTTCGGCGTGCAGTTGTACCAGCCGGTCGACGTGTACCAGCGCAACGTGCGCGCGGGGAAATACGGCCTGCTGTTCATCGCGATGACCTTCGTGGCGTTCTTCCTGTTCGAGGTGCTCAAGCGGCTGCGCGTGCATCCGGTGCAATACCTGCTGGTGGGCGCGGCGCTGGCCACGTTCTACGTGGTGCTGCTGGCGCTGTCCGAACAGATCGGTTTCGGCCCGGCCTACGCGCTGGCCGCCACCGCCGTGGTGCTGATGGTGGGCGGCTACGCCATGGCGGTGCTGCGAGCCCGGCGTGCCGGCGCACTGCTGGGCGGCGTGCTGGGGCTGATCTACGCGATGCTGTACGGGCTGATCGCGGCCGAACAGTACGCGCTGCTGATCGGCGCGCTGGTGCTGCTGGCGACGGTGGCGTTGATGATGTACCTGACCCGCCGCATCGACTGGTACGCGAGCATCCCGACAGCGGCTGCGTCGGTCGAAGCGCCAGCCGCTATCATGGAGCGATCATGAATCTGCTCGCGATAGAAACCGCCACCGAAGCCTGTTCCGTTGCGTTGATCCACGGCCAGGAGTTGATCGCCCGCAGCGAGATCGCGCCGCGTCGCCACACCGAGCTGGTGCTGCCGATGGCCGACGCCTTGCTGGCCGAGGCCGGCATCGATCGCCACGCGCTGGATGCCATCGCCGTGGGCCGCGGCCCCGGCGCGTTCACCGGCGTGCGGCTGGGCGTGTCGCTGGCACAAGGGATGGCGCTGGGGCTGGACCTGCCGGTCATCACCATTTCCTCGCTGGCCGCATTGGCGCTGGAGGCGCCGGAAGAGGGCGGGGCGACGGCGATCCTGGCGGTGATCGATGCACGCATGGGCGAGATCTATGCGGCCAGCTATCGGCGCGATGGTCACGGTGGCCTGATCGCGCTGGACGAGGAGCGCATCTGCACCGCCGATTCGCTGCAACTGCCTGCGGCATCCGCGTGGCAGGTGGTCGGCACCGGCTGGGCCACCTACGCCACCGAACTGAGCCAGCGCCTCACCGGCACCCTGCACTCGGCCGATGGCGCCCGTTACCCGCAGGCCGCGCATGTGGCCGAACTGGCGCTGGCCGAATTCAACGCCGGCCGCGCGCAGGCGCCCGAGCTGGCCTTGCCCGTCTATCTGCGCGACAAGGTCGCGTTGACCCTGGTGGAGCAGGGCAAAGCCTGAGCTTGCCGCTATAGCTGGCGAGTAATCACCTGCACCAGCAGGCTGCTCGTCGCCACCGCAATCCACACGCCCAGGCCCAGCAGGATCGGGCGCGGGCCGCTGGCGATCATCCTGCGCAGGTTCGCCGACAGGCCGATGGCGGCAAGCGCCACCACGATCAGGTATTCCGCGGCCAGGTGCAGGTCGGGCTGGATCGCGGCGGGAATCAGCCCCGCCGTGCGCAGTGCCGACGCCACCAGAAACCACAGGATGAACCAGGGAAAGATGCGCAGCAGGCTGAACTGGCTGGCTGACCCGTGAAGCCGGCGCTGTCGCCGCGCACGAACGGCCGCCACCAGCGCCAGCACCAGGCACACCGGAATGATCAGCGTGGCGCGGGTGAGCTTCACGATGGTGGCGTAGTCGCCCGCGGCCTTGCTGAAACTGTAGCCGGCGGCGACCACCGACGAGGTGTCGTTGATGGCGGTGCCGGCCCACAGGCCAAAGCCCAGGTCGCCCATGTGCATCAGGTGGCCAAGCAGCGGAAACAGCAGCACGGCTACGATGTTGAACAGGAAAATGGTGGAGATCGCGTAGGCCGTGTCGTGTTCGTCCGGCTGGATGATCGGCGTTACCGCGGCGATCGCCGAGGCACCGCAGATCGCCGTGCCCACGCCGACCAGGATCTTCAGTTTGTCGTGCACGCCGAGCCAGCGGCCCAACGCCCACGCACTGAAGAAAGCGACGCTCAGGGTGACCACGGTGACCGAAAGCGAACGCAAGCCGGTCGCCACCACCTGATCGAGACTCAGCCCGAAGCCGAGCGCGATGATCGACGCCTGCAGCACGGTGGTGCTGGCAAACGTGATGCCCGGGACAAACCGCGCGTCAGGCGCCAACACGCTGCGCACCAGCAAGCCCAGCACCATGCCGAACACCGGCCCGCCGATCAGCGGCAGGCAGCGACCCAGCAGCAGCGCAAGCACGGCGATCGCCGCCGCCAGCGCCAGGCCGGGCAAAACAGTGCGTGGATGCGTGGGGGCAAAAGCGGTGGCGTGCATGGGGATTCCGTGGGAACCCGTGCATTGTGGTCGCCGCCATCGATCAACAAAATTTCGAATATTTGATGTGGCGTATAAGATGGAATGATGATCAACATCAGCCCGCGGCAACTCGAAGTCTTCGTGCAGGTGGCCTTGCACGGCAGCGTGCGCATCGCCGCCGAACGTCTGCACCTGACCCAGCCCGCCGCCAGCATGGCGCTGGCCGAGATGGAGCGGCAGCTGGATGCCGCGGTGTTCGATCGCGAACGCGGTCGCCTGCGGCTGAATGCGCGTGGCCGCGAGCTGCTGCCGCTGGCGCAGGAGCTGCTTGAGCGGCACGCCGAGTTCGCCCGTCGCGGCAGCGAGGTCAGCGACGTGCTGGCCGGCGAGCTGCGCATCGGCGCCAGCAACACGGTGGGCAATTACCTGGTGGGCGACCTGCTGGGCAGTTTCGTGCGCACGCATCCGCAGGTGGCGATCCGCCTGCGCGTGGCCAATACCGAGGCGATCGCCGCCGGGGTGATCGATCACAGCCTGGATATCGGCTGTGTCGAGGGGCCGGTGGCGCATCCGTCGCTGGAGGTGCGGCCATGGCGCGAGGACCGGCTGCTGGTGTGCGCCTCGCCGGAGCATCCGCTGGCGCGCAGGCGTGGCCTGAAACCGGCCGATTTCGTCGGCGCGCGCTGGGTGCTGCGCGAGCCGGGCTCGGCCACGCGCGCCACCAGCGAGCGGGTGCTGTCGCAGCTGCCGCCCGGCGAAACCGTGCTGGAGCTGGATCAGATCGAAGCGATCAAGCAGGCCGTGGCTGCCGGGCTGGGCATCGCCTGCCTGCCCGAGGTGGCGGTGGTCGATGCCTTGGCCACGGGCCGGCTGAAGGTGTTGAAGACCCCGTTCCTCGACCTGCGCCGTACGCTTTCCCTGCTGCTGCACCGGCAGAAGTATCGTGGCGCCTTGCTGGATGCGTTTTTGGCGAAGATGTAGCGCATAGGCGGGCACGCCCCGCCGCCTTCGTTTGCCCCCTGCTTTTACCTACAGGAGGCCTTTCACGACATATCCACGACTGCGCAGGATGGTCAGGCTGCCAGTGTCCGCTCGAAGCACGGCATATAAAGCTCGACTGGCGCATCGCCAAGTTTGGCGATGGCTTCATCCGTATCCTGGTTCTTCACCACGACCTTGACGCTGCTGGTCCTGATCGGCACGTCATGCTTTCGCGCCAGACGCTTGACGGTTTTCCCAGAGGATCGAAGGGCAGCTGAAAGGGCGCCTGCCTTATTCCTGCCATCCCAACTTGATTTGCTCGTCGACGGTTGAAAAGCGCCGCGCGGGAATGATGACTGTCGAGCAGGCTGGCCGTGCGCGGGTGCCATTTGAGCTGGCCCGAGTTTGACCCCGTTCTTGCGGAAGGGAACGCGAGAGGGCTTTTCCGCATCCCATGGTCGCCAGTGGAAGTGCCGTGGAGAGCGCCATGGCTGAGGCTGGGCTTTGCGCACCGGGTACGGAGCGACTCGCAGCATTCGCTGGAAAGTCGTGATGCCGGAGGGCTAGCACGGTCCCTGGGGGAAGTACGTGTCTTCAGAATAAGGGTCAGGGAATCATGTCCTATAGCTCGCTATTGCAGCGCGCCGCAGTGCGCTTTTCGTCGCTCATCCGCCGACCGCGCGCCTGGTTGCCGATATTCGCCTTGCTGGCCCTGCTGCCGGGTGCCGCCAGCGCCGCATGCAGCACCTTCGACGTTCCCGACTCGCACACGGTACCAGCGACTTCGCCCATGGCGTCCGGTGGCACGATCACCGTCACCGTCGGCAATTTGTGCAGCCCCGTCGGCTTGGACATCGCCGGCCCCACCTTTGGCCCTCCTCAACACGGGACGGCGACCATAACCGATCCGTTCGCGGGTATCTTCGTCTATGCCAACAATGGTGACGGCGCGACCAGCGACTCCTTCGTGGTCAGGGATGGCAGCGGCGGTCTCTTCACCGTCAACGTCGCGATCGGTCCCGCCACCAGCCCGATCACGGTCAATCCCTCCGTGCTGCCCGCACCGAAGGTCGGCGCGGTCTACAACCAGACACTCAGCGCCGGCGGCGGCGCCGCGCCCTACACCTACACCCTGGCCAGTGGTGCGTTACCGCCGGGCCTGAGCCTGAGCGGCGCCACCATCAGCGGCACGCCCAACCAGGCCGGGTCGTATTCGTTCTCCTTCACCGTAACCGACGACGTCGGCACGACGGGCACCAAGTCCTACACGACCGACATCTCCATCCCCAATTCCGCGATCGCGGTTGTGGCACCGTCCGACCTTTTCTTGAACTCGCCATACAACCACACCCTGTCCGCATCGGGTGCACTGGCGCCTTACACCTTCGTGCTCAACAGCGGCGTCTTGCCACCGGGCCTGTCGTTGGCCAGCGACGGCACCCTGAGCGGCACACCCACCTCGGCAGGCACATTCAACTTCGCCGTCTTCGTCGCCGACAGCAGCCCGAATCTGGGCGGGCTATTTCCGGGCCCCTATGGCAAGGTCGTCAACCTCAGCCTGGTGGTGCAGAACGTGCCGCCAGCAGTCGGCCCGGTCAGCGCGACGGTGGCCTTCAACAGCAGCGCCAACCCGATCCCACTGGACATCACCGGCTCGGCGACCTCCGTCGCCGTCGTTACGGGCGCGGTGCACGGCACTGCCACGGCCAGCGGCACCTCGATCACCTACACGCCGACGCCTGGCTATGCCGGGCCGGACAGCTTCACCTACACCGCCACCAACGGTGCGGGCACCTCAAGCCCGGCAACCGTGACCCTCACGGTGTCGCCGCGGACGATCATCTACACGCCGGTCGTGCCACCGCGCGCCGTCGCGGGCGCGGCCTATAGCCACTCCATCGCCAATGCCAGCGGCGGCACCGCGCCCTATACCTATGCGGTGTCCTCCGGTGCGCTGCCGTCAGGCCTGACCCTGGCCAGCGATGGCGCCATCAGCGGTACGTCCACCGCCGTCGGTACATTCACGTTCCAGGTCGTGGCAACAGACAGCTCGAGCGGCACCGGTCCATTCAGTTCGGCGCCGGCCAGCATCACGCTGACTGTCGATGCGCCGTCCATTGCGCTGGCGCCGACTTTCTTGCCCAGCGGCACCGCGAATGTGGCCTACAGCCAGACGATCATCGCCTCGAAAGGCACGGCACCGTACACCTACACCGTGACCGCAGGCACGCTGCCCACCGGCGTCACGCTGTCGAGCGGCGGCGTGTTGAGCGGTACACCGACGCAGGCAGGTTCCTTCCCCATCACCGTCGCTGCAGCCGACTCCAGCACCGGTCCAGACGCTCCCTACAGCGGCTCGCGGGCGTATGCGCTGACCATCATCGGCCCAACCATCAACGTCGCGCCAGCCAGCGTGCCCGGCGCAACCGTGGGTACGGCTTATATCCAGACGGTGTCGGCTTCGGGTGGCACGGCGCCCTACACCTTCTCCACCACGGGCAGCGTCCCGCCCGGGCTGGGCATCAGCAGCAGTGGCACGCTGTCCGGCATGCCGACCATCGCCGGCGACTTCATCTTCACCGTGGTCGCGACCGACGCGCAGAGCTTTACGGGCAGCCGGGCCTACGCAGTGCACGTGGCGGCCATTGTGCCGGGTGCGCCGACCATCGGCACCGCCACGGCGGGCGACACCAGTGCCATCGTGTCGTTCACCCCGCCGGCAAGCGATGGCGGTACCCCGATCACCGGCTATGCGGTGACCTCCGGCCCCGGTGGCATCACCGCCAGCGGCGCGGGCAGTCCGATCACCGTGACCGGACTGACCAACGGCACCACCTACACCTTCACCGTCACCGCGACCAACAGCGCGGGCACCGGCGCGGCATCGGTGGCGTCCAACAGCGTGACTCCCAAGGGCGCCCAGACGATCACCTTCAACAACCCGGGAACGCAGAACTTCGGCACCACGCCGACCCTGACCGCCATAGCCAGCTCCGGCCTCACGCCGACTTTTACCTCGCCCACTCCCAGTGTGTGCACGATCACCAGCGGCGGCGCACTGACGTTCATCGCAGCCGGTACCTGTGCGATCGACGCCGACCAACCGGGCAACGCTGCCTGGCTGGCTGCGCCGACGGTGACGCAGAACTTCACTGTCGCCGCGATCATGCCCGGCGTCCCGACGATCGGTACCGCGACTGCCGGTGACGCCAGCGCCATCGTGTCGTTCACTGCGCCGGCGAACAGCGGTGGCGCCACGATCACCGGCTACACGGTGACCTCCAGCCCTGACGGCCTCACCGGCAGCGGCGCGACAAGCCCGATCACCGTGACCGGCCTGACCAACGGCACCACCTACACCTTCACCGTCACCGCGACCAACAACGCAGGCCCCAGTGGCACTTCGGCGCCATCCAACAGCGTCACGCCACAAGGCGTCCAGACGATCACCTTCAACAACCCCGGCGCAACGAACTTCGGCACCTCGCCGCAGTTGATCGCCACGGCCACCTCCACCCTTGCGGTGGCATTCACCTCCACCACGACGGCGGTATGCACGGTGACTTCCACGGGCGTTCTGACCACCGTGTCGCCCGGCACATGCAGCATCGACGTAAACCAGGCCGGCGACAGTACCTGGCTGGCCGCACCGACGGTGACGCAAGCGTTCGCCATCGTGGTGCCAGGCGGGGCGGTCGCGTTCACCACCGGCTCGCCCCTGCCGAACGCCACCGGTGGCGTGGCCTACAGCCAGACCGTCGCGGCTGCCGGCGGCGCCACGCCGTACACCTTCACCCTGGTCAGCGGCACCCTGCCTACCGGCATGACGTTCAGCCCCTCGGGCGTGCTGGCGGGTACGCCCCTGGCGGACGGCACATTCAACTTCACGCTGCGTGTCACCGATACGGCCACCCAGACTGCCGACCAGAGCTACCAGCTGGTCGTCGACGCGCCAGCCATCACCGTGGCGCCTGCGAGCCTGCCGGGCGGCACGATCGGCCAAACCTATGCACAAAACCTGACCGCGAGTGGCGGCACGGCACCGTACAGCTTTGCCGTGACCGGAGGCGTGCTGCCAGCCGGCCTCACGCTGAACCCGGCGGGTGCGCTCTCCGGCACACCGACCACGGCGGGCAGCTTCAACGCGACCGTCACCGCCACCGACCAGCACGGCTTCCTCGGGACGCAGAACTACACCATCGTCATCGGTGAGCCAGCGCCCGTGGTGGTCGATGACAGCGCCAACGTGAACGCCAATGGCACGGCGACGATCACCGTGACCGGCAACGACAACGGCCCGATCACCAGCATCGCAGTCACCCAGCAGCCCGCGCACGGCACGGCGACCGTCAATGGGCTGAATATCGTCTATACGCCGGCCCACGACTACTTTGGCAGCGACACGTTCAAATACACCGCCACTGGCCCCGGGGGAACCTCGGCCACGGCGACCGTCAGCATCACGGTCGTTGCCGGTACGACTCCGGTAGCCGCCGCGCAGAGCGCCACGGTGCTGGCCGGCCTGTCGGTCACGATCCATGCGGCGGCTCATGCGGCCAACGGTCCATTCACCGCCACCACCGTGGTGAACGCGCCGACTTCAGGTACCGTGGCGGTACAGGGCACCGACATCGCCTACACCGCCGACGCTGATGCCGCCGGCACGTTTGGTTTCGACTACACGCTGAGCAACGCCTTCGGCACCTCGGCACCGGCGCATGTCACACTGACGGTCAACCCGCGTCCGGTGGCGCCAGCACTGACGGCGACCGTCACTGCCGGCACCACGGTGCAGGTCGACCTGACGGCAGCGGCGCATGGCGGTCCGTTCACCGCAGCCAAGGTGGTGTCCGTTTCGCCGACGAATGCGGGTACGGCCACCATCACCGCCACCGATGCCGGCCACTACACGCTGGCGTTCAGTGCGGATCCCACCTTTGGTGGCATGGCGCAAATCGCCTACACCCTGAGCAACGCGTTCGCCACTTCCGAGCCGGGCACGGTCGACGTGACCGTGCATCTGCGCAGTGATCCGTCGAAGGACGCCGAGGTAATGGGAGTGCTGGAAGCGCAGGCTGAAGCCACCCGCCGCATGGCGATGGGCCAGATCGGCAACTTCCAGCGCCGCCTGGAAACCCTGCACGGCGGCGGCAGCCACGGCGGCTTCACCAACGGCATCACCATGAACTCGGCCAGCAGCCAGCGGCATATCGACACGCCATTCGACATCGGCATGCGGCAAGGGATGGGTAGCGCCGGCGAGCCATTCCTGGCGCCCACCGACGCCACGATGACCGACCGCGCGGTCGCCAGCGACCACGAGGCGCCCACCGACGGCGTGGCCTTCTGGACTGGCGGCGCGGTGAATTTCGGCAAGCTGCAGCCCGGCGCGAGCAGCAACGGCATCGACTTCGCCACCTCGGGCCTGAGCCTGGGCGCGGACAAGCAGGTGACCGAAGCGCTCACACTGGGCGCAGGCATTGGCTATGGCCATGACGCCTCCGACGTCGGCCGGCACAGCCGCAGCACCGTGGACAGCTACAACGTCGCGGCCTACGGCAGCTATCGGTTCGGCGACTCGGCCTATGTGGATGCACTGGCCGGTTACCAATGGCTGCAGTTCGGCGCACGCCGCTTCGTCACCGACAACGGCAACACCGTGCGGGGCAGCCGCGACGGCAAGCAGTGGTTTGCCTCGCTCGCCGTGGGTTACCTGTACCAGGCGGACAACCTGCAGCTCACGCCCTATGGCAGGCTGGATGCTGCCCACGCAACGCTCGACGGTTACACCGAGACCGGCGATGCGGTGTTCGCGCTGAATTACCGGGGCCAGGCCGTCAAGACCAGCACGGGCACCTTGGGCCTGCTGGCGCAATGGACGGTCAAGAGCGACTACGGCATGTGGGCGCCACAGCTGCGCGCGGAGTTTGGCCACGACATGCAGGGTTCCAGCATCGCGACGATGCGCTACGCCGACCTGCTGTCCGGCCCGCTGTACCGGGCCACGCTGGCGCGCCAGGCCCGCAATCACACCTTGCTGGGTGCAGGCATCACGTTGCAGACGCTGAAAGGCTGGACGCTGCGCGCTGAGTACCAGAATCAGCTGGACAGCACGAGCCGCGACAATCAGAGCATCCTGCTTGGGGTGCAGAAGGCGCTGCCGCCGCCGTGAGTCGTGTGGCCGGCAGCGAAACGCTGCCGGCCATGGATTTGGGCTGTCCGTCGACCGAGTAGGCTGATGAGTGACCTCAGGGAGGAATTTTTACGCTGAAACCCGATAGCCTCGATACTCTCGAAGATCATCTTGTCGCTTCTCTACAGACCACCGAAGGAGCCACCGGGAAGGTGCGCTCCCTCGTCGCGTGGCCGTGGATTATTGATGCACTTACGAAATGGAAATGGAATAAATGCCATTCCACACTGGGCCCAATGGGAAGAGCGGGCGGGCGATGCCTGCCTTACGTTGTGGGCCCTTGTGCCGGGATGTGGCCGCTGGATATCGGTGTCAGGACACGGTGTTCCCGAGGATCGCGTTTAACGTGGCCGCCACCTCTTCATGCGTGTGCGCGCGCAGCAGCGCCGGGGCATGGCGGCGCAGGTCGGCGCGGTGGAGGGTGGCGAGGCGGTCGCGCACCTGCAGGATCTGGCTGGGGTGCATGCTGAATTCGTTGAGGCCCAGCGCCAGCAGCAGGGCGGTGAAATTCACGTCGCCGCCGATTTCGCCGCACAGGCTCACCGGCTTCTTCGCCCGCCGGCCGGCGCTGATCACGTGCGACAGCAGCCGCAGCAGGGCCGGTTGCAGCGGGGTGTAGATGTTGTCCAGCGCATCGTTGCCGCGATCGGCGGCCAGCACGTACTGGGCCAGATCGTTGGTTCCGATAGCCAGGAAATCGGCGTGTTCGATCAGCGCGCGCACGTTGATTGCCGCGGCCGGCACCTCGATCATCGCGCCCAGGGGCAGTTTTTCGGGCAGGTCGATGTTCTCGCGCTTCAGCTCCTGTCGCGCCAGCTTGAACAGTGTGCGCACCGCGATGAGTTCGTCGGGCTGGGTCACCATCGGCACCAGCACGCGCACCGGGCCGTAGCAGGCCGCCCGCAGGATGGCGCGGATCTGGGTGGAAAATACCGCGGGATAGCGCAACGACAGCCGCACGCCGCGCACGCCCAGCGCGGGGTTTTCCTCGCCCTGCATCACCAGCCCGGCCGCGTCGGCCTTGTCGGCGCCCAGGTCGAGCGTGCGGATGGTGACGGGCAGGCCGCCCATGCCCAGTACCAGGTCGCGATAGGCGATGAACTGTTCGTCTTCGGTCGGCAGATCCTTGTGCCGCAGGAACAGGAACTCGGTGCGGTAAAGCCCCACGCCATCGGCGCCGCGGCTGCGCGCCAGGGCCACGTCGGCGGGGCTTTCGGCATTGGCCAGCAGGCGGATGTCGAGGCCGTCGCGGGTGCGCGTGGGCGCGTTCGCCAGTAGAGCGAGGCGGCGGCCTTCGATCACCGCCTCGCGTTGCCAGGCGCGATAGCGGGCCAGGTCCTGCGCGGTGGGATGCACCACTGCTTCGCCACGTTCGGCATCCAGCAGCAGCAGGTCGTCGTCGTGGATGTGGGACAGCGCATCGCGGGTGCCCACCAGCATCGGCAGGCCGAGGCTGCGCGCCAGGATCGCGCTGTGCGAATACGCACTGCCGGAGCTGGCGACCACGCCGAGCAGCCCGTTGCCGGCCAGTTGCGCCATGTCGGCGGGCGCGATGGAGTCAGCGATGAGGATCTCGCCCACCCGCGCAGCCAGCTTGCGTTCCTCCGGGCTGGTTTGCCGCTGCAGCGCGGCGATCACCCGGTTGATCACCTGCTCGACGTCTTCCTTGCGGCTGCGCAGGTAGGGGTCATCCATCGCCTCGAACATCGCCGACAGCTTCTCGCGCTGCTTTTTCAGCGCGGCGCCGGCACGGTAATGGCCCACACGTATCAGTTCGTCCAGCCCGCACAACAGCTCCGCGTCATCCAGCAGCAGGCTGTGCGCGTCGATGAACTCGTTGACCTCGCGCGCCAGCGCGCCCTGCAACTTGCCGCGCAGTTCGCGCAGCTCCTGCCGGGCCATGTCCAGCGCGCGATGCAGGTTCTCCAGCTCGCCTTCGACCTCCTCTTCGGCCAACGGCCGGATATCGACCGCGTAACGGCTGGGCTGCACCAGCCGCGCCCGGCCCAGCGCCATGCCACGCGCCGCGATCGTGCCGGGAAGGAGGTGTCTCACTTGGCGCCCCTTGGGGTGCCGGGAGTGGGGAATGGGGAATGGGGAATCGGAAAAGCGGACAGCCGGGCCCTTGCGGAAAGCAGGACGCTCGCGCGCACTCCGCATTTCCCCATTCCCGATTCCCCATTCCCGATTCCCTGCATCTCACGCCCCCTCGTCGAACTTCCGCTCGAACAGTTCAGCCACGGCGGCCAGTGCCAGTTCCTCGTCCGGGCCGTCGGCGCGGATGGTCAGCGGCGTGCCCATGCCGGCGGCCAGCATCATCACGCCCATGATGCTCTGGGCGTTGACCTCGCGGCCGCGGTTGATCAGCCATACGGTGGCTTTGAAGCCCTGCACCAGTTGTACCAGCTTGGCCGAGGCGCGCGCGTGCAGGCCGAGCCGGTTCGATACCACGATGTCCTGTTCAAGCATAAATAGGGTTACGCATGATCGATGAAAATTCCTCCGCGGCCGCCGCTGGCCGCGATCTCGGCCAGTTCGTCCAGCGATTTGTCCGCATAGTTGAGTACGCGCAGCAGCATCGGCAGGTTGAGCCCCGACACGCAGCGCAGGTGGACGCCCAGCGCGCCCAGCGACAGGCCGATGTTGCACGGCGTGGCGCCATAGAGATCGGCCAGCACAAGCACACCATCACCCTCGTCCAGCTCGCGTGCATGCCGCGCGGTGAGGGTGCGCATCACGTCCGGATCGGCCTGCGGCGGAATCTCCACCGCCATCACCCGCAGCGGCAGTTTGGGCATGACGTGGTGCGTGGCGGAAATCAGCGCGTGACCGACCGCCTCGTGGGTCATCAGCAGTACGCCGACGCTCATGCCCGCTGCCCCGCAAGCACGGTGAAGCCTTTATCGGAGGCCGGGGTGATGGCGCTTTGCCGGAACATCGCGGTCAGTCCAGCTCGCGATGGAAGGTCAACACGCCGTCGCGGCGATGGCGGTAATGCGCCGCCAGCTTTTCCACCAGGTACACCGAGCGATGGCGCCCGCCGGTGCAGCCGATGGAGATGGTGACGTAGCTGCGATCGTCCTGCTCGAAGCGCGGCAGCCATGCGTCCAGCCAGCGCGCGGTGTCGGCGAAATACTCGCCCACCAGGGGCTCGGCCTCGAGGAATTCGCGCACCGGCGCGTCCTTGCCCGACAGTGGCCGCAGGTGCGGCTGCCAGTGCGGGTTGGGCAGGCAGCGCGCGTCGAACACGAAGTCGGAATCCAGCGGCAGGCCGCGCTTGAACGCGAACGACTGGAACATCAGGGTCAGGCCCTCGGTGGCCTGCGCATAGCCGGTGGCCACCAGGCGCCGCAACTGGTGCACGTTCAGTTCGCTGGAGTCGATGACCTTCTCGGCGATCGCCATCAGCGGGCGCAACAGGCGGCGCTCCTCGGTGATCGCGTCGCCCAGCGAACGCCCCCGCGACGCCAGCGGATGGCGGCGACGGGTTTCCGAATAGCGCTTGATCAGCACCTCGTCGCGGCAATCGATGAAGATCAGGTGTACCTGCACCCCGGCACCGGCCAGATCGGACAGCACGTTCGGCATCTGCGCGAAATCGACGCCCCGGTTGCGCACGTCCACGCCCACCGCGATGCGGCGATGGTTGCCGCCCTTGCCCTGGATCACCGCGTTCACCAACGGCGCCACCAGGGTGGTGGGCAGATTGTCGACGCAGTAGAAATCCAGGTCTTCCAGCGCGCGCAGTGCCACCGTCTTGCCGCCGCCGGAGACGCCGGTGAGCACGATCAGGTGGATCTCGTGCGGGTCGACGAGAGGATTGAGCAGGGGAGTGTTTTCGTCGTTCATGGGTTCACCATGGGGGCAGTCGGTGCATCTGGTGCGCCTGGCGGTCGATGAAGGTCTGTGCCGGGTCGATGCCCTTGCTTTTCAGTGCGTGGTTGCGGACCGCCGCCTCGACCAGCACCGAGAGGTTGCGGCCCGAGGCCACGGGAATGGTGATCATCGGCACCGGCACGTCGAGGATGTCGCGATGGCCGATGTCGCCGGTGATGCGGGTCATGGCGTCCACCTCCTCGCCTTCGCGCAGCGGTTTGAGATGCACGATGAGGCGCAGGTATTTGGACGTCTTTACGGCCGTGTGGCCAAACATCTCGCGCACGTTGAGCACGCCCAGTCCGCGCACTTCCAGCAGGTCCTGCAGCAGCTCGGGGCAGGTGCCGTCGATCACGTCCGGCGCGATCAGGGTGAAGTCGGTGGCGTCGTCGGCCACCAGGCGGTGGCCGCGGCTGATCAGTTCCAGCGCCAGCTCGCTCTTGCCCGAGCCGGCCTCGCCGGTGATCAGCACGCCGATGGAAAACACTTCCAGGAACACGCCGTGCAGGGTGGCCTTGGCGGCCAGCATGCGCGCCAGGTGATATTGCAGATAGGTCAGCAGTTCGTGGCCGCGCTTGGTGCTGCTCCACAACGGGGTATTGGTTTCCTCGGCCACTTCGCGCAGGTCCGAAGGCACCGACTGATCCTTGGTGACGATCAGCGCCACCGGCTGGTGCGCGGCGATCTTGTGGATCACTTCCCAGCGTTGGCGCGAATCCAGCGCATCGAGGAAGTTCAGCTCCTCGGTGCCGATGATCTGGATCTTGTTCGGGTAGATGACGTTGAGGTAGCCGACCAGCGACGGCCGCCGTGCCTGCGCCACACCGGGCTCCAGGGCGCGCGATTCGCCACGCATGCCCGACACCCAGCGCAAGGCCATGCGCTCGTAGACGTTGTCGTAGAGTTGGCGCGCGCTGAGCCGATCCAAGCGTATGTCCCTCGCGTTCCCGGCCGGGCGACATGCCGCGTCGGTGAACGGACATTGTGCCAGCTTGGCGGAAACGGCGTCCGGACGAGATGGTTTCCTGGTGCCGACGAAGGCTTCGGGAATGGCGCCCTTCCCGGGGTGGATGGGTGGGGAGCCCGTCGTTTTGCGTTGTCATGATGGAGGGCTGGGCTCGGCGGCAACGCGGCGAAGTCGAGCCGCGTTGCCGCCGTTTGTTGCGGGTCGGTTGTCGCGATCAGCCGTACTGGCGTTCCTCGCGCGCCTGGCGCTGATGCTTGTTGCTGACTTTCTGGCGATGTTTGCGCAACTGGTCGACCAGCTTGTCGAACAGTACGTCGATCGAGGCATACATGTCGGCCTCGGCGGCCTCCGCGTGCAAGGTGGCTCCGGTGGTGGTGAGGGTGCCTGAGGCACGCTGTTGCAGCTTGTCCACGGCCAGCACGACGGCCAGGCCGATCAGCTTCTCGTCGAGGCGGGTGAGACGGTCAATCTTGCCGCTGACGTGATCGCGCAAGGCCGGGGTGACTTCAATCTGCTGGCCGCTGAGTTGGAGTTGCATGGGTCGCCTCCTCTGGTGCAGTGCCGCGTTGCGCGGCGGGTGGACATGCCGCGTGGGGGCGGCATGTCTATGAATCACACTCATGTAGTGGGGACGTTTCGGGCGCGGGCAAGTTCCCCCGACAGGTTCCTGACGGTCAACTGGCGCGCTGGCGTTCGCTGGAACTGGGTATGCGCAAGCCCTCCCGGTATTTGGCCACGGTGCGGCGCGCGACCTGAATGCCGCGGCGTTGCAGTTCTTCGGCAATGGCCTGGTCGGACAGCGGTTTGCGGCTGTCCTCGGCGTCGATCAGCTTGCGCAGCATGGCCTGGATCGCGGTGGCCGAGGCGCTGCCGCCGTCTTCGGTGGATACGCCGCTGGAGAAGAAATATTTCAGCTCGAAGGTGCCACGCGGCGTGTGCATGTATTTGCGCGTGGTGACCCGTGAAATGGTCGATTCGTGCATGCCCACCTCTTCGGCCACCTCGCGCAGCACCAGCGGGCGCATGGCCTCCGGGCCGTAGTCGAGGAAGGCGCTTTGCTGGCGCACGATGGCGTTGGCCACTTTCATCAGTGTTTCGGCGCGCGACTCCAGGCTCTTGATCAGCCAGCGGGCCTCCTGCAACTGGCCGCGCATCCAGCTGGCGTCCTCGCCGCGGGCCTGTGCGATCAGGCCGCAGTAATGCTGGTTCAGGCCCAGTCGTGGCTGGGCGTCGGCGTTCAGGCTCACGCGCCAGTGGTTGCCGTCGCGCAGGGCGTAGACATCCGGCGCCACGTATTCCACCGGTGTGGTGTCCAGCGCCGCGCCGGGGCGCGGGTCCAGGCTGCGGATCAGCAATGCCGCACCGGCCACGTCTTCCTCGCTGGCGCGCAGATGGCGGGACAGCTTGGCGATGTCGTTGCGTGCCAGCAATTCGAGCTCGCCGTCGATCAGCCGCAACGCCAGGTCGCGGTGGGGTGTGTCCGGGTCGAACTGCTCCAGTTGCACCCGCAGGCAATCGCGCAGGTCGAGGCTGGCCACGCCCACGGGGTCGAAACCCTGCAGCAGGCGGCGCACCACCTCGATCTCCTCAACGCTGGCGTCGAGGCTGGCGGGCAGGGCCGCCAGTACGGCATCCAGCCCTTCGGCGAGGTAGCCGGCAGGGTTCAGCGCGTCGATCAGCACGGTGGCGATGGCGTGCTGGCGCGGGTTGAACGGGGACAGGTTGAGCTGCCACATCAGGTGTTGCTGGAGGGTTTCCGGCGCCGCGTTCTGCGGCTCGAAATCCTCATCCCCGCGCGAGCCGGGTGAGCTGCCGACGCTGCTGTTGCTGCTGCTGGAGAAGTCGATCGGCGATTCGGCCGTGCCGCCGGTGTCGGCCCAGTCGTCGGCGGGATCGTTTACATCGTGCTCGACGCTGGTCGACTCGGCGGTGCTTTCGGCGGCCGCGTAGTCGTCGTCGTCCTCTGCCGTTTCGTCCTCGGCCTCGTCGGCGAATTCCAGCAGCGGGTTGCCCTCGGCGATCTGTCGCAGCTCCGCTTCGAGTTCCAGCTGCGACAACTGCAGCAACCGGATCGCCTGCTGCAATTGCGGCGTGAGGGTCAGCTGCTGATGAAGGCGAAACTGTAATGCGGGTTTCATGCCAACTTGATCGAGTGAGCTCGCAACCATCCTAACCGGTCGCTGCCAAGGCGACCAGAGCGTGATGGTGGTGTTCGACCCGGTCGGCCGAACGCGTCCCTCAGAGCCGGAATTCGCGCCCCAGGTAAACCTCGCGCACCTTTTCGTCGGCCAGGATGTGCGCGGGTGTGCCGCGCGACAGCACCTCGCCGTCGTTCAGGATGTACGCGCGATCGCAGATGCCCAGGGTTTCGCGCACGTTGTGGTCGGTGATCAGCACGCCGATGCCACGCTCCTTGAGGTGGCGCACGATGCGCTGGATTTCACCGACCGAGATGGGATCGACGCCGGCGAACGGTTCGTCCAGCAGCATGTAGCGCGGCTTGGCCGCCAGCGCGCGGGCGATCTCCACGCGCCGCCGCTCGCCACCGGAAAGGCTGATGCCTTTCTGCCCGGCGATGTGGGCGATCTTCAACTCGTCGAGCAGGTTTTCCAGCTCGGTGCCGCGCTGGTTCGCATTCAGCCCGGTGCGCAATTCCAGCACCGCCATGATGTTGTCGGCCACGCTGAGCCGGCGGAACACCGAGGCTTCCTGTGGCAGGTAGCCGATGCCCAGCTTGGCCCGCGCATGCATGGGCAGGCCGGTGATGTCCTGCTTGTCCAGCTTGATGCTGCCGGCGTCGGCCTCGATCAGGCCCACCACCATGTAGAAACAGGTGGTCTTGCCGGCGCCGTTGGGACCCAGCAGGCCCACGACCTCGCCTTCACGGATGGAAAAACCGAAATCGCGCACGACCTTGCGCGCGCGGAAACTCTTCTGCAGACCTTCGGCGGACAGCATCGGTTACGGCGTTCCCGGCGTGGCGCTGCTTCGCGCCGAAGCGGGCGCGACCGTGCTCGCTGGCGCCGGTGCGGCTGCGGCGGGCTTGTCGGCGGGCGTGGTGGCGGCGCGGGCCTTGGGCTGGAAAGTCATGTGGACCATGCCGTCGCCATTGCTTTCGCCGGTCATCTGGCTGGTCTGCGTGTTGTAGGTGAGGGTGTCGCCGCGCGCTTCGCCGCGTCCCTTCTGCTTCACCACGGCATTGCCGGACAGCACGGCGTAATCCTTGGCGGCGTGGTAGTCGATGGTGGCCGCCTCGCCCTGCATCAGGTTGCCGTTGTCGTCGAGCTGTTCGAGGTGGGCGGGGTTGCCCGTGATGACAACGCGGTCGATCTGGCTTTCGCCATCGAAGTGGACCTTGGCTTCGGCGCCGGTGGCCTTGAGCGAGCCCTGGCGGATCACCACGCTGCCGGTCAGGGTGCTGACCGTGTTCGGCTTCTGGAAGCCGTCGAAATGCTTGGCGTCGACCTGCATCGGCTGGTCGCGGTCGCTCTGTTTGGCGAAGGCCGGCGACAGCGCAAGCAGCCCCAGCACGAGCCAGGCGGCGCTAGCGCTTGCGCGGCGGGAACGTGGCGTGGACGTCATCGAGCAGCTCCAGGTGTTTGTCGTTGAGGTTGGCACGCATGCCAAGACCGGTGATTCTAGTGCCCCCTTGCACCATCTGCGCCGCCGCGGCCGTCTGCATGCGGTTGTCCTTGGGCCAGGCGGTGATGTCGGCGGTGTGCAGCTCGGTGGCGGGGGTGTCGTCGTAGGCAGCCCGGTGCATGTAGACGGGGCCCTGCAATTTCAGCAGCGTGCCGCCCTTGTCGACCCAGCCGTACAGCGATTCGCCTTTCCAGTCCGGCACGCCGGGCTGGTTCGCGGGCAGGTCGAAGGTGGGCGAGTTGATGTACAGCGAATCGTCGCCTTCGCGTCGTTCGACGTGCGGCGCCACCAGGTGGAAAGCGGCCAGGCCTTCGGTGTTGTATTTCGTGACGTGGGCATCGGTGAGCGTGTAGCCGGAACGCGGCGGGCCCACGAAGTCGTTGGTTTTCGGCGGCGGACCCATCCACCACAGCAAGGTCTGGGCCAGCCCCGCGGCCAGCCCCAGCCCCACGATCGCCACCGGCAGGCGGCGGTCGCGCAGGTAGCGGCGGATGTTCACTGCCAGCGCTCCCGCTCCGCGTCGGCCTTGCCTTGCGCCAGCAGGATCAGGTCGCACACTTCGCGCACGGCGCCTTCGCCGCCACGCCGGCTGGTTTGCCAGTGCGCCTGCGCGGCCAGCCAGGGATGCGCGTTGGCCACGGCCACCGCCAGCCCAGCCATGCGCATCGGGGCCAGATCGGGCAGGTCGTCGCCCACGAAGGCGGCCTGCGCCGGCGTCAGGTTCAGCGCTTCGAGCAGTTCGCGCAGGCAGGCGCGCTTGTCGCCCTGGCCCTGGTAGACGTGGGCGATGTCCAGCTCCTCGGCGCGCAGCGCCACGGGGTGGCTGATCCGCGCGGTGATGATGGCCACCTGCACGCCGTTGGCCTGCAGCCGTTTCAGGCCCAGCCCGTCGTGCACGTGGAAGACCTTGGTTTCGCGCCCGTCCTCGCTGTAGTGCAGGTGGCCATCGGTCAGGGTGCCGTCCACGTCGAATACCGCCAGGCGGATGGCGGCGGCGCGGGCGAGCAGGTCGGCGGGGAGGTGGGCGAGATAGCTGTCGGTCATGCGTGGTGGGTGATTGGCGAGCGCGGTCGAAGGCTCCATCAAACCACGCGGGCACGCAGCAGGTCATGAATATTCAGCGCGCCAACCACGCGCTGGTCGGCGTCGACCACCAGCAGGGCGTGGATCTGGTGCTTTTCCATCAGCTGCGCCGCTTCGGCCGCCAGCTTGTCCGGGCCGATGGTCTTGGGCCCGCGTGTCATCAATTCGGTGACGGTGGCGCCGCGCAGGTCCACGCCCACGTCGTCCAGCGCGCGGCGCAGGTCACCGTCGGTGAACACGCCCAGCAGGCGGTCGTCGGCGTCCACCACGGCGGTCATGCCCAGGTGCTTGCGGGTCATCTCGACCAGCGCGGTGGTGAGGCCGACATCCGGCGCCACGCGCGGTACATCGTCGCCGGTGTGCATCACGTCGCTGATCCGCAGCAGCAGGCGGCGCCCCAGGCTGCCGGCCGGGTGCGAGCGGGCGAAATCGTCCGAGGTGAACCCGCGCGCTTCCAGCAAGGCGATGGCCAGCGCGTCGCCCAGCACCAGCGCTGCGGTGGTGCTGGTGGTGGGTGCCAGGCCCAGCGGGCAGGCTTCGCAGCTGATGCTGCCGTCCAGGTGCACGTCGGCCTGGCGCGCCAGCGAGGAGCCGGGTTTGCCGGTGATCGCGATCAGCGGTATCCCCTCGCGCTTGAGCGTGGGCAGGATGAACAGCACCTCGTCGGTTTCGCCGGAATAGGACAGCGCCAGCACGATGTCCTGCGGCATGATCATGCCCAGGTCGCCATGGCTGGCCTCGCCCGGATGCACATAGAACGATGGCGTGCCGGTGGAGGCCAGGGTGGCGGCGATCTTGCGCGCCACATGCCCGGATTTGCCCATGCCGGTGACCACCACGCGGCCGTGGCAGTTCAGGATCAGCCGGCACGCCTCCACGAAATCGGTGCCGATGCGCGGCTCCAGCGCGCCGATGGCCTCCGCCTCGGTCGCAATCACGGCCCGCGCATGGCGAATGATGGCGTCGGGCTGCAGCGCGACGGTGGCAGGCGGGGCGATGCGTGCGTTCATGGGAGCTCGAATAAGGGAGTCATCGTGGCGTATTGCCGGTCGGCCGGGCGACGAGACGGCTCATCGTCGTTTCTGCGACATGAAATTTCCACTATCATGGCCGATTCGCATTTTACAGTCATAAGCCGTTGGGCAGGGTCGAATTGCCCCGGTTATGTGCCATCAGTCGTGAAGTCCATGGATACTGACCGCATCAAATCGCTGATCGAAGCCGGGTTGCCGGGCGCGCGGGCCGAGGTCAGTGGCGCCGATGGCGTCCATTTCGAGGCCACCGTGCTTGCCGATCAATTCGCGGGCAAACTGCCGCTGGCCCGCCACCGGATGGTTTACGCCACACTGGGTGAGCTGATGGGTGGGGAAATTCACGCACTGGCCCTGACAACGCTGACGTCCGAGGAAGCGGCGCGCCGCTGAAGTCGCCGCGCTTCCGATACATTTTTTCGAAGGACAACGATGGCCAAGATCCTGATCAGCGGTGGCACGCCGCTCCACGGCGACGTGGGCATTTCCGGTGCGAAAAACGCCGTGCTGCCCATCCTCGCCGCCTGCCTGCTGGCCGACGAGCCGGTCAGCGTGGGCAACGTGCCGCACCTGCACGACGTCACCACCTTCATCGAGCTGCTCGGCCAGATGGGCGTGCAACTGGTGCTGGACGACCGCATGAAGATGCATGTCGACCCGCGCACCACCAATACCTGCGTGGCGCCGTACGACCTGGTGCGCACCATGCGCGCCTCGATCCTGGTGCTGGGCCCGCTGGTAGCGCGCTTCGGCCAGGCCGAGGTTTCCCTGCCCGGCGGCTGCGCCATCGGCTCGCGCCCGGTCGATCAGCACATCCGCGGCCTGCGCGCGCTGGGCGCGGACATCAGCGTGGAGAACGGCTACATCAAGGCGCGCGCCAAGCGGCTCAAGGGTGCGCGCATCCTGATGGACATGGTCACCGTCACCGGTACCGAGAACATCATGATGGCCGCCACCCTGGCGCAAGGCACCACGGTGATCGAGAACGCGGCGCAGGAGCCGGAAGTGGTCGATCTGGCGCATTGCCTGATCGCGATGGGCGCGCAGATCGAAGGCGTTGGTTCCTCCACGTTGGTGATCCACGGCGTGGAGCGCCTGCACGGCACCGACTACAACGTGCTGCCCGATCGCATCGAGACTGGCACCTTCCTGGTCGGTGCGGCGATCACCGGCGGCAAGGTGCGGACGCGGCACGCGCGCGCCAATACGCTGGACGCGGTGTTGGCCAAGCTGGAAGAGGCCGGCGCGCATATTTCCACCGGCGACGACTGGATCGAGCTGGACATGGGCGGGCGCCGGCCGAAGGCCGTCAACATCAGCACCGCGCCGTACCCCGCGTTTCCGACCGACATGCAGGCGCAATTCACCGCGCTCAATTGCGTGGCCGAAGGCACCGGCGTGATCACCGAGACGGTGTTCGAGAACCGCTTCATGCACGCGCACGAGCTGCAGCGGCTGGGTGCGGATATCCACCTGGAAGGCAACACCGCGGTGATCAAGGGCGTCGGCCAGATGAGCGGCGCACCGATCATGGCCACCGACCTGCGCGCCTCGGCCTGCCTGGTGCTGGCAGGCCTGGTGGCTCACGGCGACACCACGGTCGATCGCGTGTACCACATCGATCGCGGCTACGAGAACATCGAGGAAAAGCTCGGCACGCTGGGCGCGAAGATTCGGCGACTGCCCAACTGAGCCAACCACCCATGAAAAAGCCCGGCATGCCGGGCTTTTTTTGAGCGGCGCAACCCTCAGTCGGCGCGGTAGCTCAGCAATTCCATCTCCACGTTGCCGCCATCGTGTTGCGACAGCTTCACCGGCAACGGGTACCGGTCGGGCACGTACCATGCGCTGAAGCCGCGGTCCGCATCGGTGCGTTCGACCCGCTCGGCGTCGAAGCTGCCGGCCGGCACCTTGATGGTCTCCTTGCCGGTGACCTTGAAGTTCTGGGTTTCGACCTGCTGCTTGACGGCCACCGGCAACGCCAGGGTCTTGCCGCCATCACGCAGCGCCATGCCGATGGCCAGCGCCAGGGTGTTGCGCTCCACCATGCCGGGCGCGGCCGGGTAGGTATTCGCGCCCTTGCCCTCGTCCACGCTGACCTGCTTTTTCGCCCAGTCCACGCGCAGGTGGCGCTGCTTGCTCTTGATCGCGGACGTCAACTGGTAGTCGTAGCTGACCGCCTCCGGTACGGCGCCCTTCCAGCGGAAACGCGAGCTTTCCTCGAGATTGGCCGCCAGCAGCGCTGCCATGCCGCCACTGCCTTTGATGCTCTTGCTGTAGACCCATTCGCCGTCGCCGGCTGGACGCAGGGTGACCTTGGCGTCGCCCAGGGGCATGCCGCCCTGGGTGACGCGATAGGTGGCGGTAAAGGCCGTGGGCGTTTTGGCGGCAGCGGCCATGGCCGTGCTGCCGAACAGCAGCGCAACGCCAACGAGCGGAACGAACAGGGAGCGGATAATCATCGGCCGAGTCTGCCGCGACCGGGCTGAACCGCGCGTCAAGGCAGGTGCAGGCCGTGTTCGCCCAGCGCCAGCGGGGTGCGCAGCGGCTGGTTATCGAGTTGCGCGCCGTCGTCGCTCCAGCGCAGGCGGCGGCTGGCCATCAGGCTCAGCACGGTGGGCAGCAGGCGGTGCTCCAGTGGCAGCAGCCGCTGCGCCAGCGAGTCCTCGTCGTCGCCGGGGTGGACGGTGATGCGGGCCTGCGCGATCAGCGGGCCGCCATCGAGTTCGGCGGTGACGTAATGAACGCTGGCGCCGTGTTCGCGATCGCCGGCTTCCAGCGCGCGACGGTGCGTGTGCAGGCCGCGATATTTCGGCAGCAGCGAGGGGTGGATGTTGATCACGCGGCCGATCCATGGCGCCAGCGCTTCGCCATCCAGCACCCGCATGAAGCCGGCCAGCACCAATACTTCAGCGCCGCTGGCGGCGATGCGGGCCAGCAGGTCCCGGTCGAAGCTGCGCCGGTCCGGGTAGTTGCGCGGGCTCAGCGCCAGCGTGGCAATGCCCGCCGTTTCGGCCAGTTGCAAGGCATGCGCGCTGGCCTTGTCGCTACCCACCAGCACGAAATCCACCGGCAGTTCGCCGCGGTCGCGCGCGGCCAGCAAGGCAGCCAGGTTGCTGCCGCGACCGGAAGCGAGCACGGCGACCTTGAGCGGAGTCGCGCTCACCTGGCCTGCGTCAGTGGCGTCGGTGGAAGAAAGGGTGGCGATCAACGTGGGTACTCAGCCGATCCGCACGCGCTCGTCGCCCGAAGCGGTTACCACTTCGCCGATCACCGAGCTGGCCAGCCCATGCGTGGCCAGCAGCGCCGAGGCCGCGGCTACCGCGTCTGCCGGCAGGATCACCGTGAAACCGACGCCACAGTTGAACGTGCGCCACATTTCCTCGCGCGCCACGTTGCCCTCGCGCATCAGCCAGTCGAACACCGGCGGCAGCGCGATCGCGGCCGCGTCCAGCGCCAGGCCGAGGCCGTCGGGCACCACGCGGATGATGTTTTCCTTCAGGCCGCCGCCGGTGATGTGGGCCAGGCCGTGGACCGGAATTCGGGAGGCGCCGGCTTGCAGCAGGTCCAGCATCGGCTTGACGTAGATGGTGGTGGGCGCCATCAGTGCATCGGCCAGCCTCACGCCGCCGAGGTCGAGATCGAGCGGATTGCCGGCGCGCTGCAGGATCTTGCGGATCAGCGAATAGCCGTTGGAATGCGCGCCGGACGAGGCCACGCCCAGCACCACGTCGCCGGCCACGATGCCGGCGCCGCTGAGCATCTGCGATTTCTCCACCGCGCCCACGGTGAAACCGGCCAGGTCGTATTCGCCCGGCGGATACATGTCGGGCATTTCGGCCGTCTCGCCGCCGATCAGGGCGCAGCCGGCCAGTTCGCAGCCGCGGGCGATGCCGCCGACCACGGCTGCGGCGGTGTCCACGTCCAGCTTGCCGGTGGCGAAATAGTCGAGGAAGAACAGCGGTTCGGCGCCCTGCACCAGCACGTCGTTGACGCACATGCCGACCAGATCGATGCCGATGGTGTCGTGGCGGCCCAGGATCTGCGCCAGCTTCAGCTTGGTGCCCACGCCGTCGGTGCCCGACACCAGCACGGGCTCCTTGTAGCGGCCGGAAAGGTCGAACAGGCCGCCGAAGCCGCCCAGCCCGCCCATCACTTCGGGGCGCTGCGTACGCTTGACCAGTGGCTTGATGCGTTCGACCAGGGCATTGCCCGCGTCGATGTCGACGCCGGCGGCGCGGTAGGTGAGGGCGTCTGACATGGCGTAAACCGGCTGGATGAAACGCGCAAGTTTAGCAGTTATGTGGCGGCGGCTGGCCGCCGGCGGTGCGGACTTTTCCATATCGGGCGTGGCTGTCATGGACGCTGGCAGCGCGATTGGGCAGACTTCCCGCAGTTGTCCGCCAAGAATCCATGCTTATGCGCCTGTCCCGTCTGTCGATTGTCGCCCTGCTGCTGGCGTTTGTGGCGTGGTCGCCACTGCACGCGCAGATCTCGGGTTCGCCGTATTCGGTCACGGTACCGGTCAGCGACACCAGCAGCGCCCAGCGCGACGAGGCGTTCGCCACGGCGCTGGGCCAGGTGCTGGTACGCGTGGCGGGCGGGCAGGATCTGCGCAGCAAGGCCGGTTACGCCGACGCGCTGGGCAAGGCGCGCTCGCTGGTGCAGCAGTTCCAGTACGCCAGGGCGGACGGCGGCGGGCTTTCGCTGCAGGTGAATTTCGAACCCGGCGCGGTACGGCGGTTGATCGATACGCTGGGTGTCTCCCGCGCCGGCGTGAAACCGCCAGTGCTGTTGCTGGTGAAGGGCAGCGACGGCCAGTTGCTGTCGCAGGATGACCTGGGCAGCCTGGCCCAGGCGGTGACGGCCGGCGGCACCGGCGTGGTGTATCCCGCACCCGCCAGCACGCCGGACCTGGCGCGCGTGGCCGCGGCGGACCCGGCCGCGCTGGCGTCGATCAACCAGCAATATCACACCGGGCTGGTCCTGCTCGGCAGCCTGCGTGACGGCGGTGGTGACTGGGTGCTGGTTTCCGGCGGAAAAGCGCAGCGCTGGAGCAATCAGGGTGCTACCGAAGACGCCGTGCTCGCCGACGCCGGCCACGACGCGGTCGGCCGCGTGGGCCAGCAACTCAATGTGGTCAGTGCCACCGTCAGCACCAGCCGGCTGTGGGTGGATGGAGTGGGTTCGGCCATGGCGTATGCCAACCTGCTGTCGATGCTCAACGCCGACCCCACCGTGCGCAGCGTCACCACGCTGGGCGCGCAGGATGACGGCATCATGCTGGAAATCAGGGCGGCGCTGCCGGCGGCGGCACTGGCCACCAGCCTGGCCGCCGGCGGACGCCTGCTGCAGGACGCACCGCACGATGGCGCCGATGCCAGCCTGCGCTGGCTGCATTGATGTCCGTCGACGCCGGGAAACGCCTCGTGAACCAGGACACCTCGCACCGCTGGCAGATGCTGGCGATCACCGCGATCATCGGCTGGCTGATCTGGCTGCTGGCGCCGGTGCTGATGCCGTTCGCGGTGGCGGCCATGCTGGCCTACCTGGGTGACCCGCTGGCCGATCGGCTGGAGCGGCTTGGCCTGAAGCGCATGTGGGCCGCCACGGTGGTGTTCGTGGTGCTGCTGCTGGCGGTTTGTGGCGTGTTGCTGCTGCTGATTCCGCTGATCGCACGGCAGGTGGAAAACCTCATCGAGAACCTGCCGCGTTACGGCGACTGGGCGCAGAACATCGCCTGGCCGTGGCTGCGGGATCGATTGCATCTGGACCCGAACACTTTCGACAGCGACCGCCTGCTGGAGGCGATCAAGGCGCATATCGGTTCCATCGGCACCGTCACCGCGACCGTGCTGGGGCGGGTATCGCGCTCGGGCCTGGGTATCGCGATGTGGCTGACCAACCTGGTGCTGATCCCGGTGGTGGCGTTCTACCTGCTGCGCGACTGGGACCGGCTGGTGGCCACCATCGACCGCATGTTGCCGCGTTCTATCCAGCCCACCATCGCGCACCTGGCGCGCGAATCGGACGGCATCCTGGGTGCGTTCGTGCGCGGCCAGCTGCTGGTGATGCTGGCGCTGGGCGTGTTCTACGGCGCCGGGCTGGGCGTGGTCGGGCTCACCGTGGGGCCGTTGATCGGCATGGTCGCGGGCCTGCTCAGCTTCGTGCCTTACCTGGGTTTCATCATCGGTTTCGTGGCCGCGATCGTGGCCGTGCTGGTGCAATACGGCGACTGGATGCACGTGCTGCTGGTGTGCGGCGTGTTCGTGCTGGGCCAGTTGCTGGAAGGCTATGTGCTGGTGCCGAAACTGGTGGGCGACAAGATCGGCCTGCACCCGGTGGCGGTGATCTTCGCGGTGCTGGCCGGTGGCTACCTGTTCGGTTTCCTTGGCGTGCTGCTGGCGTTGCCGGCGGCGTCGGTCATCATGGTGCTGCTGCGTTACCTGCTCGAACGCTATCGCATGAGCGAGCTTTACAACGAGGTGGGGCCGGATGATCCGGTGGTCGCCGAGGTCGAGGTCAGCGTGCGCAGCGATGGCGACGTCGAATCGAACATCGCGACGCCACCGGACGACGGAACGACCCCATGATTCCGCAGTTGCCGCTGGCGCTGCGCTGGCCGCGGCGCCAGCGTTTCGAGCATTTCCATGCCGCCGCCAACGCGGCAGCGCTGGCCGCGGTGGAGGCGCTGGCGCACCAGCCCGGCGCACCATGGGTTTACCTGGGCGGCCCGACCGGCAGCGGCAAGAGCCACCTGTTGATCGCCGCCTGCCATGCCGCCAGCGCGCTCGGCCGCACGGTGCAATACCTGCCGCTGACCAGCCAGGTCGACCGCGCCGCCGCCCTGCGCGGTGTCGCCGGCAGCGAACTGCTGGCGCTGGATGGCCTGCAGGCCATCGCCGGCGATCGCGATGCCGAGCACGCCCTGTTCGACCTCTACAACCGTACCCGCGCCGAGGCTGGCGCCTTGCTGTTCGCCGCCGATGCCAGCGTGGCGCAATTGGCCTTGGGCCTGCCCGATTTGCGCTCGCGCCTGGGCGCCTGCACCCAGTTCACGCTGAAACCGCTGGACGACGCGGATCGCCGCGAGGTCCTGAAAAGCCAGGCCGTGCTGCGCGGTATCCAGCTGGACGACGCGGTGCTGGACTGGCTGTTCTCCCGTTACGCCCGCGACCTGGGCGCGCTGCTCGATCTGCTGGACAAGCTGGACCAGGCCTCACTGGCCGCGCAGCGACGCATCACCGTGCCGTTCCTGCGCGATTTCCTGCGTGACGCCACCGAACCGTAGGCGCAAATGCCGCCGGCGAATCCGCACAAAAAAGGCGCCTCGCGGCGCCTTCGATGTGTCGATGCACGCAGCTCAGGCCTTGAGCAGCTCCGGCGTGGCCTGGGCGCCGATCGCGTCCACCATCGCCTTGGCCACGTGCAGGTTGCCGGCGATGATGTTGCCGCTGGCGGGGATGCCGTCACGGCCGGCGAAATCGCAGTAGCGTCCGCCCGCCTCGTGCACCAGCAGCACGCCGGCGGCCAGGTCCCACGGCTTCAGGCCGATCTCGAAGTAGCCGTCGTAGCGGCCGGCGGCCACATAGGCCAGGTCCAGCGCGGCGGAGCCGGAGCGGCGGATGTCCTCGGCCTGGCCCAGGATGGCGCGGGTCATGTCCAGTTGCGGCACCAGATGCTGGCGCTGGCGGAATGGGAAACCGGTGCCGATCATCGCGCCGCCCAGGTTCTCACGCTTGCCCACGCGCATGCGGCGGTCGTTGAGGTAGGCGCCGTCGCCCTTGCTGGCGGTGTACAGCTCGTCGCGCAGCGGGTCGAACACTACCGCATGGATCGGCACGCCTTTTTCAAGCAGCGCGATCGACACGCTGAAGTGCGGGATGCCGCGCAGGTAGTTGTGGGTGCCGTCCAGCGGGTCGATCACCCAGGTCAGCGGGCCCTTGCCGATGGCGCCGCTTTCCTCGGCCAGGATCGCGTGGTCGGGGTAGGCGCGGCGCAGTTCCTTGATGATTTCCGCCTCGGCCAGCTTGTCGACCTCGGAGACGAAATCCAGCTGCTGCTTCTCGACGACGTTGAGGCCGTCGATGCGGTTCATGTAGCGCAGGATGATGTTGCCTGCGGAACGCGCAGCGCGCGCCGCGATCGTGACGTGGGGTCGGGCCATGGGGTTTCGACTTTGGAAGAGAGCGGGGTTGCGACCGCGCATTCTAGCAGAGGCGCGATGGGGCAGCGGCGGGCGAGGGCGCGTGGCATATCGAAGACGGGAGGCTGGCGGCGGCCCTCCGCATTCGTGCCGCGTCGGGCTTCGCACTATGCTTGCAGGCTTTCTTTCACCGCCCGCACCCCATGACCGATACCCTCGACCTCGCCGCCCGCCTGCGCTTCGTACTGGTGCGCACCTCGCACCCGGGCAATATCGGCAGTGCCGCGCGGGCGATCCGCACGATGGGTTTCGAGCGGCTGGATCTGGTCCTGCCCGCGCGCTTCCCCGATCCCGACGCAACCGCACTGGCTGCCGGAGCCGACGCGGTACTGGATGCCGCCGGTATCCACCGCACGCTGGTCGAGGGCCTGGCCGGCAGCAACCTGGCATTGGGTTTGTCCGCACGCCGACGCGGGGTGAACCTGCCGGAAATCTCGCCGCGCGAGGCTGCCGCGCAGGCGCTGGCCGCCGCGGCGCGGGGTGAGCAGGTGGCAATGGTGTTCGGCAACGAACGCACCGGGCTGGAAAACGAGGAGCTGGCGCATTGTCACGCGATGGTGCGCATCCCCAGCGTGGATGATTTCAGCTCGCTCAACCTGTCGCAGGCAGTGCAGGTGATGGCCTACGAACTGCGCATCGCCATGCTGCAGGACACGCCGGCGCCCCCACCGCCGATGCACGACGAGCCGCCGGCCGACGCGACCCAGATGGAGCAGTTCTACGAGCATCTGGCGCAGACGCTGGACGACATCGATTTCCACAAGGGCCGCACGCCCACCACGATCATGTTGCGCTTGCGCAAATTGTTCCAGCGCGCGCAGATGGATGAGCGCGAGCTGCGCATGCTGCACGGGATATTGGCGGATGCGCAGCGGATGGCGGGGTTGGCTGGGGTGAAGAAGGGCTGAGAGCGGCCCCCTTCCGCCCTGTCGGGCACCTTCCCCCGTAAACGGGGGAAGGAAGTGATCGGACCCCTCGAAACAGCCAGCTCCCTTCCCCCGCTCGCGGGGAGGTGCCCGGCAGGGCGGATGGGGGAAGCCTTTGACCTTACTCGTCCTCCGACGCCTCGAACGTCGGCTCCAGCGTCACCAGCAGCTTGTCGATCCGCGCGCCGTCCAGGTCCACCACCTCGACGCGGATGCCGTGCCAGGTGAAGGTTTCGCCGGTTTGCGGGATGTGGCCCAGTGCGGCCATCACCATGCCGGCGGCGGTGCGGAAGTCGTGTTCGTCTTCGCCGGGCAGGTGGTTCAGTTGCAGCAGTTCGCGCAGGTCGTCGGTGGGCAGGCTGCCGTCGATCAGCCAGCTGCCGTCTTCGCGCTGCACGATCGGCGCATGGTCATCGCTGCCGCCGTGGCCGATCTGGCTGGCGCCCACCACGGCCGCCAGCAGGTCGTTGACGGTGACCACGCCCTCGATGTCGCCGTATTCGTCCACCACCAGCGCCAGCGGCGTCTCCGCGTCGCGGAATTCCTCCAGCAGATCCAGCGCACGCGCCGTGGCGGGCACGAACAGCGGTTTGGACAGGTGGCTGAACAACTCCGGGCGGCCCTGGGCGAAGCTGTACAGCAGGCGCTTGACCTCGACCACGCCCACCACGTCGCTTTCGTCGCCGCGATATACCGGATAGCGCGAGTAGGGTGTCTGGCGCAGCACTTCCACGTTTTCCTCGCGCGTGCCGGCGATATCCAGCCAGGCGATGCGCATGCGCGGGGTCATCACGCTGTCCACCGTGCGGTCGCCCAGGCGCAGCACGCGGTTGACCATGTTGTGTTCGTCGGCGTCCAGCACGCCCTGCTCGGCGCTTTCGGCCACCAGCAGGCGAATCTCCTCCTCGGTGACTACGCCGCGGCCTTGCTGGTTGATCCGCAGCATCCGCAGCAGCAGGTTGCTGGACACGTTCAGCAGCCACACGAACGGCGCCGTGAGGCGCGACAGCAGCAGCATCGGGAACGCCACGATGACGGAGACTTTCTCCGGTGCCGCCAGCGCCAGCCGCTTGGGCACCAGTTCGCCGATGACGATCTGGATGAACGAGATCAGCACGAAGCCCAGCACGATGCCGATGATGCGCGCATAGGGGAGCAGCCAGGCCACGTTGTCGCCGCGCAACGCGTTGGCGATGTGCGCGCCCAGCGCATCGCCGGCCACAGCGCCGGTGATCAGCATCACCAGGGTGATGCCCACCTGCACGGTCGACAGGAAATGCTCCGGCGATTCGGCATGGCGCAGCGCCAGGGCGGCGCCACGACTGGTTTTCGCCATCTGCTTGAAGCGGCCCTTGCGGGAGACGACCAGCGCCATCTCCGACAGCGCGAAGAAGCCGTTGCAGAGTGCCAGCACGAAGACGAACGCGATTTCGATCAGCATCGCGGCGGAGTTGGGGGCGGGGGCATGGGGCCAGTGTAAGGGCAGCGAGGCCCGCAGTTCACCTTTTGCGGGCGTAACCGGACGGGGCGTGTGTCCTGTAACATTCCGCCATCCCGCTTCCTCCAGGCAAGGCCGCATGTTTTCACTGCAGACGATTTTCGGCAAAGGCGACAAATTCTATGGCTTGCTCGAACAGAGCGCCGGCGCCGCCCATGAAAGTGCCAAGGCCCTGCACGACCTGCTAACCAATCCCGGCAAAGGCTCGGTGATGGCCGGTTTCACCGCCACCCGCGCCCGCGAAAAGGAACTGGCCGCGCAGATCAGCGAGGGCCTGGTGAACACCTTCGTCACCGCGCTGGATCGCGAGGATATCGAGGCGCTGAACTCGGCGCTGTACAAGATTCCCAAGACGGTGGAGAAGTTCGCCGAGCGCTTCGAGATCGTGGCCGATCGCCTGGATGGGGTGGATTTCGCCCAGCGCGCGCTGGTGCTGGAGCGCTCCAGCGCGGTGGTGGTGGAGATGATCGGCGAGCTGCGCCGCGGCCTGCGCATCGACCCGGTGAAGAAGCTGCAGGATCGCCTGCAGGCGCTGGAATCGGAAGGCGACCGCATGCTGCTGGCGCCGTACCGCACGCTGTATGTGGAGGGCGGCGACGTGATGCGCGCGGTGCTGGCCAAGGATCTGTTCGAGCTGATCGAGAAGGCGATCGACAAGTGCCGCGACGTGGGCAACATCGTCTATTCGATCGTGCTGAAGAACTCCTGAGGGGTTTCGCCGTGTCCCTTGCCCTGTTCTTCCGCTGGCGCGCGACCGCGACGACCACTTGCCCGCTTCACGCCGGATACCAGCCATGAGCCTGGTGATCGCGGTGGTGGTGATCGCGCTGGTCTTCACCTACATCAACGGTTTTCACGACACCGCCAATTCGATCGCCACCGTGGTGGCGACCAAGGTGCTGACGCCGGGGCAGGCCGTGCTGCTGGCGGCTGGCACCAACCTGATCGGCGCGCTGATGGGCACGGCCGTGGCCGCCACCATCGCCTCGGGCCTGATCAATGCCGGCGTGCTGGAGATGAGCTCGCAGATCCTGATCTGCGCGCTGCTGTCGGCGATCATCTGGAATCTCATCACCTGGTGGCTGGGCCTTCCGTCCAGCTCCAGCCATGCGCTGGTCGGCTCGCTGGTGGGTGCGGCGGTGGCGGCGGCAGACAACAATTTTTCGGCGGTGATCTGGGCGCAGAACGGCTTTGCGCGGGGCGAAGGCGTGATTCCCAAGGTCATCCTGCCGATGGTCTATTCGCCGCTCGCCGGTTTCATCCTCAGCTTTGTGTTGATGGGCGGGCTGTATGCGCTGCTGGCCTGGTTCGCCAACCGGCAGGGCTGGCTGCGCCGGTTTGGCCGCACGCCGTTCGTGAACTCGTTCTTCGGCAAGGCGCAGATCGTGTCGGCCAGCGCCATGGGCGTGGCACACGGCATGAACGACGCCCAGAAAAGCATGGGCATCATCGCGCTGGCTCTGGCCGGCGCCACCGCCGCACACCAGTTCGATCACTTGCCGGAATGGCTGGATTTCCTGCGCATCGACGGCGACCCCGCCGGTGGTTTCGCGATCCCCGTCTGGGTGAAAGTGGTCTCGGCGCTGACCATGGCCGCCGGTACCGCCGGCGGTGGCTGGCGGATCATCAAGACGCTGGGCCACAAGATGGTCAAGCTGCATCCGATCAACGGCTTCGCTGCGGAAACCGGCTCGGCCTTCGTGATTTTCGTGGCCTCGGCCTTCGGCATCCCGGTGTCGACCACGCACAACGTGTCGGCCTCGATCATGGG
Source organism: Rhodanobacter fulvus Jip2 (assembly GCF_000264315.1). GTDB lineage: Bacteria > Pseudomonadota > Gammaproteobacteria > Xanthomonadales > Rhodanobacteraceae > Rhodanobacter > Rhodanobacter fulvus. The sequence continues at coordinate 6,675 of NZ_AJXU01000068.1, read as the reverse complement.
CGTGGGCGCGGCCAAGCGCTTCAACGCGATCCGCTGGTCGGTGGTGGAGCGGATGGTCTGGGCGTGGATCCTGACCCTGCCGATCACCGCGCTGCTGGCGTACGGCCTGGTGCTGGTGGCCCACGCGTTGTCCTGACGCTCCCAGGAGCTAGAGCGAATCGCTGTCGGCGGCGATCACCTGCTCCAGTTCGTCGCCCAGCGAGCCCAATTCGCTGATCAGCCGTTGCAGTTCGCCTTCGTCCAGCGTCTCGTACGGGCGGTTTTCGCACAGGTGCAGGTAGGGCGAGCCGTCGAGGTCGGTGACCGCAAGAAACCCCGTGCGCTGCAGCCAGTTGAAGCGCAGGCAGCGGTTGGGGTCGATACCCGCCAGCGGACCCACCGGGGTGGAAATGCGCAGGTAGCGGCGGCCGTCCTCGCCTTCCAGTTCCGCCAGGTAGATGCCCTGGTAGCGATCCTTCGCCAGCCCCAGGTCGAAGCTGATCAGGTAGGGATCGTTGTGGCGCAGCGCGTAGTGGCTGCCGATATGCGAACGCACGGCTTCGAAATGGCGCATGGAGGCTTCCGGGGTGGCGAGCGAACACTGGTACTCTGCCACGTCCCCCCGCTTGCGTCTTGTGAACCATGAGCGATGCCGCCCGCCGCATCTATGCCGCGATCGCCGCCATTCCGCCCGGCCGCGTGGCCAGTTATGGCGCCATCGCCGCCCGCGCCGGGCTGCCTGGGCGGGCGCGGCTGGTGGGCAAGCTGCTGGGCGAAACACCCGATGGACTGAAATTGCCGTGGTACCGCGTGCTTCGCGCCAGCGGCCAGATCGCGCTGCCGCGCGACAGCGACGGGTTTCGCGAACAATGCCAGCGATTGCGCGCCGAGGGCGTCGAGGTGAAAGGCGGCCGCGTGCCGCTGTCCCGCTTCGGCCTGGACGGCGACCTGGACCGGGCGCTGTGGGGCATGCCGGGGGATTGAGGGTTCCCGGACCTGATCGGCGCTGCGCGAAGCTTCATCCAACGCCGACAGCGTGAGGCGCTGTTGCCGCATTGACACGGCGGAACCGGTTCCACCAGCATCGAAAGTCCACATGCGGGGGAGGCCAGGGATGAGCCGGAACAAGCTGGGTTGGGTGTTGGCGTTGCTGTTGGCGGGGTTGGTCGGCGGCTGGTTTCTCTCCGGTTATCTGGTGCTGCTCCTGCTTGGCTTGCGCGATACGCCGCTGGCCTGGAACACCTGGTGGCAATACCTGCAGGCGATGGATCTGCCGGCGTTCGCGCCCTTCGCTTCCAGGATCAAGCTCAGCGGCGCCGTCGGTTTCGGCCTGCCGTTGCTGGCGTGGGCCGGTGCGCTGATTCCGTTGCTGAAGACCCAATCCGCCTCCCTGCACGGCGATGCCCGCTTCGCCACGCTGTCCGACCTGAAAAAGGCCGGGCTGCTCAAGCAAACCCCGCAAAGCATCCTCATCGGTTCGTACAAGGGGCGCTACTTGTGGCTGGGCGGCGCCCAGCACGTCATCACCATCAGCCCGACCCGCTCGGGCAAGACCACCAGCGTTGCCATCCCGGTGCTGCTCTCGTACCAGGAATCGATGGTGGTGCTCGACCTCAAGGGCGAGCTGTTCAAGGCCACCAGCGGCTGGCGCCAGGCGCAAGGCCACGCGATTCGCGTCTGGGCGCCGTACGACGAAGCGGGCAACACCCACCGCTTCAACCCGATGACGCCGCTGGCGGGGATGGATGCGGGCAAACGCATCGGCGAGATCCAGACCATCGCCGCCATCCTGTACCCGGACGAAGCCGGCAAGGACCCGTTCTGGACCGCGCAGAGCCGCGCCGCCTTCACCGCCTTCGCCTCGTTCCTGTTCGAGGGCTGGGATCACGGCTGCCGCAGCGGCCTGCCGGACATGCATCCCAACACCCACGAAGGCTTCCCCAGCTTCGAGCGCATCCTGCGCCTGTCCAGCGGCGCCGACGGCCAGGGCACCAGGGAAATGCTGCAGATCATCCTGAAGGATCCGCGCTACGCGTTCGTCAGCGCCCAGACCCGCACCGTGTTCGGCAACCTAGCCGGTCTGGCCGAGCAGACCTTCTCCTCCGTCCTCGCCACCATGCAGGCGCCGCTGCAGCAATTCCTCAGCCCCATCCTGGCCGCCGCCACCAACGCCACCGACATCGACGTGGCCAGCCTGCGCAAACGGCCGACCACGCTTTACGTGATCATCCCCACCAACAAGCTGGATGAAAGCAGCAAGCTGCTCAACATCTTCTTCAGCACGGTGATCGGCAGCAATCTCACGAAACAACTGGGCGAGGAGCCGCAGCTGAAACACCAGATGCTGATGTTGATGGACGAGTTCACCGCCATGGGCCGGGTGGACGTCTGGGCCAAGCGCATCTCGATCTCCGCCAGCTACGGCGTGCGCGACCTGTGCATCGTGCAGAGCCGCGCCCAGCTGCGCTCCGCCTACGGTGACGACGACGCGCAGAACTTCATTACCAACCACGGCGCCCAAATCGTGTTCGCCCCGCGCGAACAGAGTGACGCCAACGAATACAGCGAAATGCTCGGCTACAAGACCATCCGCAAGGAACACCGCAGCACCAGCCGCGGCCGCGGCACGAACCAGGTCTCGATCAACCACACCGACGAAAAGCGCGCCCTGTTCCTGCCCCAGGAAATCAAGGAGCTGCCTGCTGACGACGAGCTGATCTTCTACGAAGGCTGCAAGCCGATTCGCGCGAGGAAGAACTGGTACTTCAGGGACAAGCAGCTCAAGCAGCGGGCTGGCGTGGCGCCGGCGGTGATCAGGTATTCCGTGGCTTCCCCCGATCGGCCCACTGACCGGAAAACCGTTATCCGGCCGGAGAACGAACAAGAAGCGATGTGGCTGCAATGACGACGACCAGGTGCCTTCATCATGCATGCAACCTTTTCAGGAAGCCGCAAATGCCAAAGTTGATTGATGCATCCCCACGTAGTGCTGCTTGCGAAACTGGCTTGGAGGAGCAGGGTCATGCGATGCTGCAACGCCGCCGCGATGGGTTGTGCGCAGCATCACTCGTCGCGCTTCTCGGCATGTGTACGGCCCTTTTTGCCTCGGCAACGCATGCTGCGGAGGCCAACCCGCGGACCGGTACGCCTCCCTCCGCCGCCAGCTTCGACTGTGGCGGGGCAATGAATGCCATGGAAAAGCTCATCTGCAGTGATTTCCAGGTATCTGTACTGGATGGCGAGTTGCAACAGGCCTACAAGACGGCACTGGCGTCGACGGGTGCATCGGGCAAAAAGGCCCTTGCCGAAGAACAACGCAACTGGATCAGATATGCCCGCAGCACTTGCCTGGACACAACTTGCTTGCGCGAGGTCTACACCCACCGGATTGCGGTGTTGGCGCGCAATGAAAAATACATTGGAAACGATGAGCCCTATTGCACGAAGCCGAGCGGCTATCAAGGCAACGTCCAATGCGGTGTCAGCGTGCAGTTCCACCGGGACCCCAACGGCCACGTCGAGTCGTTCAATCAGTCCCTTGTCGAGAAAAAGCTGAGTGGTCGCATCATCGCTTGTCATCGACTGATGAGCTTATGGGAAGGAACGCATATTGGTCCTGGACGTGGTGAGCAGAGCGTTGGCGCCTATTGCACCCGGCAAGACGGCGCACAACGCCAGAACGTGGTGGTCTGTAGCGACGACATGATGGGTGATTTCCAGGTGCATCCAGTTTTTGCTGGAGAAATGTCCGATGCACACTTGATCGACTTCGCATACGGCTGCTCCGGTGGTTGATCGCCAACGCAGGGTCAAAAGGAATTTGCCATGTCGAATAGTGCCAACATCACCCGTGAGCAACTACGCGTCGTTCTGTTGGCAACCGAGCTTGGGGGCAAGGCTGGCGATGCCGGCCACTTTTCCTACGCGCAACTCGCCAACAGCTCATCCTCGTTTGGCGAGATGCAATTTGACGTTGGCGCCAATCCTGCTGCTCGGGACTTCCTGGCAGATAACGGGTTCGATGCCGCGGATATTGCCGCGCTGAGCAGGAACGAAAGGCTTGCGGAAAGGGATCAGGCAAGGCTGGATGCCAAATTGCAGGCGATTCCGCGGCTCTCGATGGATCAGTTCACAGGCCAGCAACTGGACGCCACCATAGGGCGTGTAGGCCGCATTCTTGAAAACGTTCGCGAATACAATCCAGTGGCTGCCGATGCCATCGTCAACAGTCCTGCTTTGCAACTAGGCATCGCCGATTACGCGAACCAGTTTTCCTCTCGACATGACGGCCAGCTTGCCGCCTTCCTGGCAGGCAATCCGGAGCGCGGCATGCAAGCAGGTAGCCCATCTGCCCTCGAGGATATGCAGGTTTTCATCGGCGCGACGGCGTATGGCCGTAACAAGGCCAATGCCCGTGGCATCGAGAGTCGCAAAGAAAGGCTTGAGGGAGCACTGTTCGAGCTAGGTCTACGTCCGACGCCAGTGGTAGGCGGCTTTCCGCCGAACGGCAGCGTCATACTCAAGGAATACACTCACGGTACGGCAGTGAGCAAGCTGCAAGCTCAGCTGATGGAGCTTGGTTATACGGACGCGAAGGGGCGGCTCTTGCAGCCGGATGGCGATTTCGGTCCGGTGACCCGGGCCGCGGTGGAAACGTTTCAGCGCGACCATGGCTTATTGCCCGATGGAAAAGTCGGATCGGTAACATGGGGTGCATTGCAAGCTGATGTTCAGCCACTGAAGGAGGATGATCCGGGCCTGCTGCCAGCGGTGTCGGCCATGTCCAACTTGCCCCCGGTCACGCCGAGCCTGGACGATCCGCGCAATGTCATGAGCCCCAACCACGCGTTGTACAGCACGCTGAAGGAGCGGATACCCGATGCGTCGGACAGCCGCTTGCTGCAATTCACCGCAGCCTGTCACGCGGGACAGATCAATGTCGAAAATCTGGATCGTATCGACTTCGACCGAACGGACGGGCGCATGACTTTTCGGACGTCGTGGCCACCCGTGCCGGCGACTTCAGTCGATCTGAAAATGCCGTCGCCCGCTCCGGAGCAATCCGTTCGGCATATCCATCAGTACGACCAGCAACAGGCGCAAATGCGCATTCAGATCAATGCTCGGGATGTTTCGGACACCCCGCAGTTGCTCCATGCACCCGTAGCGGGTGGACTGACGTACTGAGGGTTCGGAGGCAACAATCATGCATACAACGTGTTGGAGAACCCTGACGATGCCGCTTAGAACTGCCGCCGCGCTCTTTCTTGCCATCACCCTGACCACAGGATGCTCCGCCATGCACGGTGACCCCGAGAATCCCACGAAAAATCCCCATCCTATTAAACGTTATGAGGTCACGGCCACGGTGGATGCGCCAGGTCCATGGGACTTGGTAAAGGGCTATTTGCCGCTCCGAGTCGCTAACGTAGAGTGTGTTCCTGAGGACAAGCTGACTGGTGGACGGAATGTGCCTAATAAAGGCTACGATTTCAAAATGATTAGCGTGGACGAAAAGACATGGAGGGGATACTTCTATCGGGATGCTCAGCAGGACGAAGATTACTTTGGTTTGGGTGTTTGTCGCTGGGATGCTGTTAATGTTGGTGTGGTTTTTAAGGCACATAATGCCATATTTGGGGCGTCTGCAGTACTCGGTAAAAATGGCCCGCAAACGGATTATTTCCGGAAAAGTCCTTATGAGGATCGATCTTCATCTACGAATCATGTGCCGGCGTTTTCTTCCAACAACCCCTTGGTGATTCAGCAGCCCGAGGCATTCTTTTCGATCACGATTGTAGTGAAGGAAGCGACACCATGAGCTCCGATCCGGAGGTATGTGCTGCGGCTGCCAGTGATGCCTATACGAATCGCCCTGGCGGGGCGTCAAGTATGCCGACAGATGTTTACCTGAGCGGCCACAGATATGAAGTGTTTGACTATGAAGCCGATTCGAGCGGCTTCCATGGCACGGCTTACATCGATAGGGAGACCAATGAAATTATCGTTGCCTATCGCGGTACCGATCCAGACTTCAAGCATCACCCGCTTACTGCGGCTCGTGATATCGGCGCCGATTACACAATGGTCCGGGACCGGCTTAACCCCCAAGAGAAAGCGGCGCGCGATTTCACTGCAAGGGTTATCGATACTGCGAAAGCAAACGGAATCTCCCTTGACCATGTGACCCTCGTCGGTCATTCCTTGGGTGGTGCGCTCGTGGAAATCGAGTCGTCGAAATTCAACCTTCCGGGCATAACGTTCAACAGCTACGGTGCGGTGGACTTGGGTTACGGCTTGCCCGAGGGAGGCGACAGGGTTACCAACTACGTGATGGCCGGCGATCCAGTAAGTGCAGCCAGCCATCACCATGGCCAAATGGTGGCGCTGGCGAGTGATCAGGACGTCGAGCGCCTGCGCGGCGCGCGTTACCTCGATGCGCCAGCAGATGGGATTGCGCCGAATCCATTGTTAGCCATGAGCTTGGGCGATCACAGCATCACGTGGTTCATTGGACCGAATAGCGTGCTGAAGCCTGAGAACATGGCGCAAGCCATGCGGAATTACGCGCAAAGCAAGCCAGCCATCGACCATTTTCGAGGTGATGTGTACGACTCGCGCGCCGAATTGGCGTTGGCATTGAACATTACGGAACATCTGAATCTGGAGTCCACTTAGGATGCTCTGATCTATTCC
>NZ_AJXU01000067.1 GCF_000264315.1 Rhodanobacter fulvus Jip2 | reverse complement strand
GTCAAAGATCGTTCGCTTGGCACCGGTTTTCCCGGTACCGCCCCAAAACGTTTCGTCCTAGGTGAGCCGCCCATCTTACATCGATTTTCCTGACCGTCAACACCCTCGTTGAAGCTTTTTTCGAGGTTCCGGCGGTCCGTCTTGCGACGTTGGGCGACTGCGGGACGCGAATAATACGAGCTGGCTGAAATTTGGCAAGCGATTGTTGAGAGAAATAGCGGAAATGTTCGGCAAGCCACTGGCGTTGCTGAAAATATTTCTTTCCAACCGCGCAAGCTCCACGCGCCCGGTGGGCCCGGACGGCGTGTTCGTCAGGCCTGAACGAGCTTCACCCGGGCGAAATTTCGCTTGCCCACCTGCAGCACGCCTTCGAAACCGGGCTCGAAAGAGCGCTGCGCGTCCTCAACCACCTCGGCATCGATGCGCACGGCGCGCTCTTTCAGCTTGCGACTGGCCTCGGAGTTGCTGGCGGTCAGGCCGGCCGCCGTGAGCAACGCCGCCAGGCGCAGGCCCTCGGCGGGTACGGGCAGCTCGGTCTGCGGCAGCAACGATGTATCGCCTTCGCCGCGCACAACCGCGTGCCAGCCGGCAATGGCCTGTTCCGCCGCCGCTGCACCATGGAAACGCGTGGCCAGTTCACGGGCCAGGCGCAACTTGGCGTCACGCGGGTTGAGCGCGCCGCTGGCGATATCGCTTTTCATCCGCGCCAGCTCATCCAGTGACAGGTCGAAGCTGAGCAGCTCGAACCACCGCCACATCAACTCGTCGCCGATCTTCATGGTCTTGGTGACCATGTCGATGGCCGGCTCGTCGATGCCTATGTAGTTGCCCAGTGACTTGGACATCTTGTTGACACCATCGAGGCCTTCCAGCAGCGGCATCGTCAACACGATCTGCGGCGGCTGGCCATGGTGTTCCTGCAACGCGCGTCCCATCAACAGGTTGAACTTCTGGTCGGTACCGCCAAGCTCGACGTCGGCCTTCAATGCCACCGAGTCATAGCCTTGCACCAGCGGATAGAGGAACTCGTGGATGGCGATCGGCTGCTGGGCGGCGTAGCGCTTGGTGAAGTCGTCGCGCTCCAGCATGCGCGCCACCGTGTGCTGCGCGGCGAGTTTGATCATGTCGGCGGCGGACATCTGGCCGAACCATTCGGAATTGAAGCGCAGCTCGGTCTTCTCCCGATCGAGCACCTTGTAGACCTGCTCGGCGTAGGTCTCGGCGTTGGCCAGCACGTCTTCGCGGGTCAGCGGTTTGCGGGTAACGTTCTTGCCGGTGGGGTCGCCGATCATCCCGGTGAAGTCACCGATCAGGAAGATCACCTGGTGGCCGAGGTCCTGGAACTGCCGCATCTTGTTCAACAAGACGGTATGGCCCAGATGCAGGTCCGGCGCCGTGGGATCGAAGCCGGCCTTGATCCGCAGGGGACGCCCGCTCTTCAGCCGTTCGGCCAGATCCTCCCGCTTGATGATTTCATCCGCGCCACGCGCAATCGTGGCCAGCGCCTGCTCCAGCTCGCTCATGTATTCCTCTCTGATGGGTCGTAAGGGGCAAGCCGCAGTCGTCATCGACCGTGCTGCTTGCGTTAATTGTGCGTTAACCAGAAATGTCGCGCAAACCCTTGATGGGAAAGGCGTTGACGCCATTTACACATGGCCGCTATGGTACGCGCAGTTTGTTACTTTGTACCGCGGGGCGCACGGCATGGCAGAAGACAATCGGGGGGCGCGTCTCGCGCGCAGGCAAGCCATTTGCCGAAAGGCACAGCAGCGGCATTCCCACTTCTACGAACGCTGTGCGCACTGGTCGTTCAACCGCAGCGGTGAAGTGGAACCGATTTCGTGGCACCGGGAACGCTGGGTGCTGGCCGGAACGGCCATGCTGATCACCTTGCTCTCCGGCTTCATCATGCCCGCCTGGGCCAGTGCGATGCGCCCGTCGCCGCTGCCTGAAGTTCATGCGTTGCTGCCGCTTGCCGTACCCGAAATCACGCCCCGCATCGCCGCACCGGAGCAGGACAACTGGCAATCCGTGCGCGTACAACCCGGGCAGACGCTGTCGGACATCTTTGCCGACCGCGGCCTCGGCATGAGCGACCTGCAAACAGTGATGGACGCGGCCGGTGGCGCCAGCAGTGCCCTGCACAGCATCCGGCCGGGACAGGAATTCGATTTTCTGCAGAATAACGACGGCAGCCTCGACGGCTTCCGCTTCGAGAAGGACGCGGCCAGCCGCGCAACCATTCGACTCGATGGCGTGCAGCCCACGCTGGCCATCCAGAAGCGCGACATGGATGTGCGCGAGCAGATCGCCCACGGCGTCATCAGCAGCAGTCTCTATGCCTCGGCTGGTCAGGCCGGCATGGACGCCGCGATGGTCGGCAAGCTCGCCGACCTGTTCAAGTACGACATCGATTTCGTGCAGGACCTGCGCGCTGGCGACCGCTTCACCGTGATTTACGATGACGTCTACCGCGACGGCCAGCGCTACGGCCACGGCGACATCATTGCCGCGGAATTCGTCAACCAGGGCAAGCGCTACACCGCCTATCGGTTCAAGAAAGCCAATGGCGAATTCGGCTGGTTCAGTGAAGACGGGCGGCCGATCGAGAAATCCTTCCTGCGCATTCCGGTGGATTTCACCCGCATCTCATCCAAGTTCACCACCGCACGCATGCACCCCGTCCTTGGCCGCATGCGCGCACACAAGGGCGTCGACTACGCCGCCCCCAGCGGAACGCCCATCCACGCCGCGGGCGATGGCGTGATCAAGTACCACGGCTGGGAGCGCGGTTACGGCAATTTCGTGGTGGTCCAGCACAGCAAGACCATCAGCACGGCGTATGGCCACATGTCGCGTTTCGTGAAAGGCCAGCACGTGGGCGAACACGTGCGCCAGGGCGAAGTGATCGGCTATGTCGGCATGACCGGGCTGGCCACCGGCCCGCATCTTCACTACGAATTCCGCGTCAACGGCGTGCAGCGCAATCCGCAAACCGTGACTCTGCCGCAACCCCAGCCGCTGCCTGCCGCGCAGCTGGCCAAATTCAAGGCACAGGTCGTCAAGCCCCAGCTGGCTCGCCTGGAAGCGCTTGATTCGCGCATGAGGCTGGCGCGCAGCGACAAACCCACCCGCAACTCCGACAGCTGACCTGCGACGTCCCATGGATAGCGAGAAGGCCCTTTACCTGGGCCTGATGTCGGGTACCAGCGCCGACGGCATCGACGCCGCACTGGTCCGTTTTTCCGATGGCAAACCCCGCCTGCAGGCGGCACACAACCTGCCGTGGCCCGAGGATATGCGGGCGCAGATCCTGACCCTGGCGCAAAGCGACGCGCCGCTGGACCTCGATACGTTTGGACGTCTGGACGTCCGGATCGGACACTGCCTTGCCGACGCCGCGCTGGCGCTTCTGCAGCACAGCGGCACCGCGCCCGGTGACGTCCGGGCGATCGGATCGCACGGCCAGACCATGCGGCATCGACCTTCCGGCCCCTACCCCTTCACGCTGCAACTGGGCGATCCCACCGTCATTGCCGAGCGTTGCGGCATCGATGTGGTGGCTGATTTTCGCCGCGCCGACGTGGCCGCCGGTGGCCAGGGCGCGCCCTTGCTGCCGGCCGTGCACGCGATGTTGCTGGGGCGTCCCGGCCACGCACGCGTCGTGCTGAATCTGGGCGGCATCGCCAACATCACCGTGTTGGGCGCCGACGGCGGCGTTTCCGGTTTCGATACCGGCCCCGCCAACGGGCTGCTGGATGCCTGGTGCCAGCGTCATCGCGGCGAAGCCTATGACCGCGACGGCGCGTTCGCCACCAGTGGCCGCGTCAACCCGGCCCTGCTGCAGGCATTGCTCGACGATCCCTATTTCGCGCTGGCGCCGCCCAAGAGCACGGGGCGCGAGTATTTCCACCTGGCGTGGCTGGACGGTCATCCGCAACAGGCGGCGCTGGATCCCGCCGACGTGCAGGCAACGCTGCTGGAGCTGTCCGCGCGCAGCGTGGTGGCGGCGATCGACCGGCACGCGGCGAGTGCCCGCGAAGTGTTGGCCTGCGGCGGCGGCGTGCACAACGGCGCGCTGATGCATCGACTGGGCGAGTTGCTGGCGCCGCGCGTCTTGTTCAGCACCGCGCGCGAAGGCGTCGATCCGGACTACCTGGAAGCCACCGCTTTTGCCTGGCTGGCGCGGCAGCGCGTACTGGGGCTGCCCGGCAACCTGCCGGCGGTTACCGGCGCACGCGGGCTGCGGGTTTTGGGTGCGTTGCACGCGGCGCCCGTCAGCGACGCGCCAGCTGGTTAGCATAGGCCCATGACCAGCACAGCATCGCGCGGCTCCCCGGGCATTCTTGCCTCGCTCAAACCCTATCTGGAGCCCGCGCCGATCGGTGCGCTGCTGCTGGGGATCTCCTCCGGTTTTCCGTACGCCATGATCGGCGCCACCTTGACCACGCGGCTGGCCCAGGACGGCATCGACAAGCGCAGCGTGACCGCGTTTTCCCTGGCGTTTCTGGTCTACAACCTGAAATTCCTGTGGGCGCCGGTGGTGGATCGGGGGCGCCTGCCGTTCCTGGGCAGGTACGGCCAACGCCGCTCGTGGCTGTGGCTGACGGCGCTGGCGGTCGCGGCGTCGGTGGTTTTTCTGGGCGTGGTCAGCCCGCAGGCCAGTCTTGAGACGGTGGCGCTGGCCGCCGTGCTGGTCGGCGTGGCCGGCGCCACGTTCGACATCGTGATCGACGCATACCGGATCGAGATACTGCAGCCGCGGCAACTGGGTGTCGGTTCCGGCATGTCGCAGTACGGCTGGCGGATCGGTTCGGTGAGCGCCGGTGCCATCGCGCTGCTGGTGGCCGCGTCATCGGGCTGGGCGCTGGCCTATACGTTGTGCGCTTTCCTGGTGCTGCCGGCCGTGTTCGTGGGTTTCTGGCTGGGCGAACCGGCCCGCCATCGCGACCCCATTCCGGTGAAGGGTCTGGGTGTGGCGCTGTCGTCGGCGGTGGGGCCATTGACGGAATTTTTCCGCCGCAGCGGCGCGTGGCTGGTGCTGCTGTTCGTGCTGATCCACAAGATCGGCGACACGCTGGCCAACCTCACGGTGCGCCTGCTGCTGCAGGATCTGCACTTCAGCAACGAGGAAATCGCCACCTACGACGTCGGCTTTGGCTTCATCGCCTATCTAGTGGGCATCTTCATCGGCGGCATGCTGTACGTAAGGCTGGGTATGAAGCGCTCTGTGCTGCTGAGCCTGGTGTTGATGGCGGTGTCCAACCTGTCGTTCGCCGTATTGGCGCACATGGGTCACAACAACGACATGCTGGCGTTCACGATCGGCTTTGAGAACATCGCCAGCGGCATCGGTGGCGTGGTGGTGGTGGCGTATCTGTCGGCGCTGTGCAACCTCTCTTACACGGCATCGCAATACGCGCTGCTGTCGGCCGCCGCCTCGGTGGTGGGCCGGCTGGTGACCGGCACCACGGCCGGCGGCCTGATCCAGAGCATGGGTTACGTGGATTTCTACCTGATGACCACCGTGGTGGCGCTGCCGGGCGTGGCGCTGTTCGGCTGGATGATGCACCGCGGCCTGGTGGACCGCGCCATCGCCGAGGTCGACGTTCGCGCCTCGGCTTGATCAGGCTGCCGGATCGGTCCGGCCCGATCAGTCGGCGTAGTCGACGATGTACGGCGCGTGGTCGGAGAAGCGCTGGTCGCGGTAGATCGAGCAGTCCAGCAGCCGCTCGCGCAGTGACGGCGTGCACACCTGATAGTCGATGCGCCAACCCACGTTATTGGCGCGCGCCTGGCCGCGGTTGGACCACCAGGTGTATTCCACCGCCTCGGGCCGGATCGAGCGGAAGCTGTCGACCCAGCCGCGCTGCAGGAACAGCAGATCCAGCCATGCGCGTTCCTCGGGCAGGCAGCCGGAGTTCTTCTGGTTGGAGCTCCAGTTCTTGATGTCGTTCTTCGTGTGCACGATGTTCCAGTCGCCGCAGATCACGTAGTCGCGACCGCTCTTCAGCCACGCATCGAAGATCGGCGTGATCCACTCCATCGCCTTGAACTTGAACTGCTGGCGCTCGTCGCCGGAAGAGCCGGACGGGAAATACAGCGACACCACCGACAGGTTGCCGAACCGCGCCTCGATGTAGCGGCCCTCGTTGTCGAATTCGTCCCAGCCCAGCTCGGTCAGTACCTGGTCGGGCTCACGTTTGGTGTAGATCGCCACGCCGCTGTAGCCTTTCTTGCTGCTGGCATCGCGATAAAAGCAGTGATGGCCATCGGGCCGGAACATCGGATCGGTCAGTTGATGCTCCTGCGCCTTGGTTTCCTGCAGGCACACCACGTCGGCGTTCTGGTCGCGCAGCCATTCGAACACGCCCTTGCTGGCGGCCGAGCGGATACCGTTGGCGTTGAGGCTGATGATGCGCATGGAATCTCCCAAAAGTGATCCCCGATCATAACAATCGCGACGCCGTGGCAACGCCGCCGGACGCGCTGCGCGTGGTGCCGGCGGAGCCGTCGCTGCATCCCGCGCTGCTGCGTTTGCGCGTGCGGCCGGCGCAGCGCGATCGCGTCGGCGCGATGGCCGACCTGCTGGCCGACGTGACGCAGTGCCCGGGCAGCGAGCCGATGGCGATCATGCACGGCGACGCGCCCATCGGTTACTACCGCATCGACGCGAGCGCCCGCAGCGTGGCCGGCCGTGATTTCGCGCAGCCGGCGCAAGGGTTGCGCTCGCTGTTCGTGGATGCCGACTGGCAAGGCCGCGGGCTGGGCGCGCGCGCCGTTGCCCTGCTGCTGGAGGACCTGGCCATGCGCCATCCCGCCACGCGGCTGCTGGTGCTCACCGTCGACTGCGACAACCGCGCCGCCACCCGGATGTACCAGCGCGCCGGCTTCGTCGACGGCGGCGCGCGTTACCATGGCGGCCGCTGCGGGCCACAGCAACTGTTGCTGCGCGCCCTCCCCTGACCTTCCTGCCGCGAGACCGCCCGTGCACGATTACCAGCGCGACTTCATCGAACTCACCCTGGCGCGCGACGTGCTGCGCTTCGGCGAATTCACCCTGAAATCCGGCCGCCTCAGCCCGTACTTCTTCAACATGGGCCGAATCGATTCCGGCGCCGCGCTGGCCCAGCTCGGCCGCGCCTACGCCGATGCCCTGGTGAATTCGGAGCTTCAGGTCGACATGCTGTTCGGTCCCGCCTACAAGGGCATCGCGCTGGCCGCCGCCACCGCCATCGCGCTGGCGGACCAGCACCAGCGCGACCTACCCTGGGCCTACAACCGCAAGGAGGCGAAGGATCACGGCGAGGGCGGCACCCTGGTGGGCGCGCCGCTGAAAGGCCGCGTGCTGATCGTGGACGACGTGATGACCGCCGGCACCGCCGTGCGCGAATCGCTGGCCCTGATCCGCGCGCACGGCGCCACGCCCGCCGGCGTGCTGATCGCGCTGGATCGACAGGAGCGCGGCCAGGGCGAGCGCTCCGCCGCGCAGGAAGTTGCCGCCGACCACGGCATCCCGGTGATCGCGATCACCAGCCTGGACGACGTACTGGCGTACGCGGGCGAACAGCCGCAGCTGGCCGCCGAGCATGGCCGTCTGCTGAGCTACCGCGAACGCTACGGCGTGCAATCGTCATCACAAGGTTTGTGAAAGCATTCCCAACGAAGCAACCGTCAGCCGATGGCGAAACCGCCGCTTCGTACTCGAAAACGTGACGGCGACGCCCCTGTCCACCGCCCGCCCGCGCAATCGCCACGGCTATACTGCCCCGCAAAGGGGGGATTCATGCGCAAGTTTCTGTCAGTCATCATCGCAGGCACGTTGCTGGCTGGCGTGGCCGCGCACGCCCAGAAAGTCAATGGCAACCGCTACAAGTGGGTCGACCCGCAGGGCTTGCCGCATTACAGCGACAGCCTCACCGCCGAGGCGATGAAGGCCGGCTACGACGTGGTCAACGATCGCGGCATGGTGGTGCAACGGGTGCCGCGCCAGTTGACCGCCGCCGAACGCGTGGTGGCCAACAAGCTGGCGAAGGAAGCCGCGGCGAAGGAGCGCGCGCGCCAGGATGTCGCCCGCGCCGAGGCGCAGATGATGAGCGCCTACCCGGACGAGGCCTCCTACAAGATGTCCCTGCAGCAAACGGTCGACGCTCTCGACCAGCAGATCCGCACCACGCGGATCAACCTGCAAAGCCAGGAGAAGGCGCTCACCGGCTTGCTCGACCGCGCCGCGGAACTCGAGCAGGCCAAGCAGCCCGTGCCCAAATTCATGGTGGACAACATTTCCAAGCAGCGCAACGTGGTGGCAATGCAGCGCAACGCACTGGCCCGACAGCAGGCCGAGCGCGACAGCACCGTGGCCGCGCAAGCCAGGCAGCTGGCCCGCTATCGCGAGCTCAAGGCCGCCGAAGACGCGCCGCCGGAACCGTAGCCACGGCAGGCGTCAGGCACGTCAGAACGGCAGCTGCAACGACGGGTCGACCGCCAGCATCTGCTCACGGAACACGTCCTGGATCCGTTGCAGCGCCGCGGCATTGTCGGCGTCGAAACGCAGCACCAGTACCGGCGTGGTGTTGGACGCACGTACCAGGCCCCAGCCATCGGGCCAGTCGGCGCGCACGCCGTCGATGGTGATCAGGGTGGCCCCTTCGAAAGCCGCCTTGGCGCGGAAATTCATCATGAAGCGGTAGTTGCGGCCCTCGACCATCTCCACCTTCAGCTCGGGGGTCGACACGCCCTTGGGCAAGGTGGCGAAGATCTCGTCCGGCGAACGCCCCAGCGCGTCACCGGCAATGATTTCCAGCAGCCGCGCGGCGGCGTAGATGCCGTCGTCGAAGCCGAACCAGCGCTCCTTGAAGAAGAAATGGCCGCTCATTTCGCCGGCCAGTTCTGCGTCGGTCTCGCGGATCTTGGCCTTGATCAGCGAATGACCGGTGCGCCACATCAGCGGGCTGCCGCCGGCATCCAGGATCTGGCCTTTCAGGTGACCGGTGCATTTGACGTCGTAGATGATCGTGGCACCGGGCTGGCGCGACAGCACGTCGCGGGCAAACAGCATCAGCAGGCGGTCGGGATAGATGATTTCGCCGGTGCGGGTGACCACGCCAAGCCGGTCGCCATCGCCGTCGAACGCCACACCCAGGTCCGCGCCGGATTTCTGCACGGAGACGATCAGGTCCTGCAGGTTGGACGGCTCGGACGGGTCGGGATGGTGGTTGGGGAAGGTGCCGTCCACCTCGCAATACAACGGGATCACCTCGCAGCCGATTTCCTCCAGCACCTGTGGCGCCAGTGCGCCGGGGATGCCGTTGCCGCAATCGACCACGACCTTCAGGCTGCGCTCGGCCTGCACGTCGGAAGTGATCCGCTCGATGTAATCGGGCGCCACGTCCACATGCCGATAAGCGCCATGGCCATCGCCCACCAGCGCGCCGCCGGCGATGCGCTGGTACAGGTCCTGGATTGCATCCTCGGCCAGCGTCTCGCCGCCGACCATGATCTTGAAGCCGTTGTAGTCGGGCGGGTTGTGGCTGCCGGTCACCGCCACGCCGCAGCCGGTTTCGAAGTGGAAGGTGGCGAAATAAACCACCGGCGTGGGCACCGCGCCGATGTCGATCACGTCGATGCCGGCGGCGCGGAAACCATCCGACAGCGCACCGGCCAGCTCGGGGCCGGACAGCCGCCCATCGCGCCCGATCACGATCTCGCGCAGATCCCGCTCCCGCATCAGGCTGCCGATCGCCTGGCCCAACAGGTGCGCCACGTCGCGGCTGAGGGTTTTGCCGACGATGCCGCGGATGTCGTACGCGCGGAAAATGGAAGGATCCACGGCAGCCCTGGCATCACCGCCGGACAGCGCCGGCGCTGTCGGGGGGGCCACCAGCTTTGCAGGCTCGCGGACGATCTGGGGAATTTCTGTGGGCACCACTGGCTCCTCGGGTTCGGATGATATTTCGACCGCCGAGCGCGCGCGCCGCCACAGCAGGAACGCTCCCGCGCCCAGGCCGAACAGCGCCAGCAAGGCGGCCAGCAGCACCGAATGCGGCAGCACGATGAATGCGCGCGGCAGGGCGGCACCGACGCTGAACGCGCTTCCGGGCACCGGTTTGCCGCCGGCTTCACTTTCGGCCGAGGCGGCACCGTGGGAAAGCAGGCGCATGTCGCCGCGCTCATCGCCTTGGCGCAGATCCAGGCGACCGCCGGCCGGATCGATCGCGTCCAGCCGCTGGCGCAACGGGGCAAAAGGCAACTCGACCCAGGCCCAGCCCTGCGCCCGATCCGGGGCGCCCAGGGGCACGACGAGACTGAGCCGTCGATCACTGCCGCCATGCGACACGCTTTGCGCGGGCGGCGTGCCATCGGCCGTTTGCGCCGACATCAACTGCGCCGCCTTGGCGTAGCCGAATTCACGGTAATTGGCGTGCAGCACTTCGTTGAGCGTGCCGCTGTAAAGCTCCAGCGCCAGCGCGTGGGGTAAACGCTGGCGCAACGTGGCGGTGGCCTGCGCCGGATCCTGCATGGCCGCGGCCGGATCCAGCGTGGCCACCGCAGCGGTCACCGTGGCGCGTTGCGCGGCGAGCTCCTGCGCCAGCGCTTTCACCGCCTGGTCCTGGGCGACATGCACGCGCGCCGCCGCCTGTCCCTCGTCCGCGATCAACCAGGTCTGCCAGCCGCAGAACAATCCCAGCAGCAGCAGCAACGTGCCCGCCGCCAAAGGCAGCAGTCCACGCCAGTCGAACGACATCCCCTTCGCCATCTTCATCGTTGTTGCCCGCCCCCGCAGGTTGTCGCGGCGTGGCCCGCGGCGCGGGCCGCCACTCAATTGATGCCGGTGGAACCGAAACCGCCGTCGCCGCGCTGGCTCGGGGCGAACGCGGACACGATGTTCATCCGTGCCTGCGCCACCGGCAGCAGCAGCAACTGGGCGATGCGGTCGCCTACCTCGATGGTGTACGGCGCCGCGCCGCGGTTCCAGCATGAAATCATCAACGGGCCCTGGTAGTCGGCGTCGATCACTCCTACCAGATTGCCCATCACCAGTCCGTGCTTGTGGCCCAACCCGGAGCGCGGCACGATCACCGCGCACCAGCCCGGGTCGCCGATGTGGATGGCGATGCCACTGGGCACCAGCGCGCTTTCGCCCGGCTGCAGGGTCAGCGGCTGCTCCAGCGCGGCGCGCAAATCCATGCCGGCGCTGCCGGCAGTGGCCGCCTCGGGCAGGGCGATGCTGTCGCCGAGGCGCGGATCGAGAATCTTCAGTTCGATGTCGACGACGGGCCGGCTCATCCGCGCGCGGCCCGGTAGCGCTCGGCCACGCAGGCCAGCAACTGATGGGCCAGCTCGGCCTTGCCCGCGCGCGGCAATTCCAGCATGCCGCCTTCCCAATACAGGTTGATGGCGTTGTCGGCGGTTTCAAAGCCGAGCCCTTCGCCGACCTGGTTGGCGGCGATCATGTCCAGGCCCTTGCGCTTCAACTTGCCCTGCGCGTAGTGCGCCACGTCATGCGTTTCGGCGGCAAAGCCGACCAGGAACGGATGCGTGGCCTGCGCCGAAAGACTGGCCAGGATGTCCGGGTTCTCGCTGAGCTGCAGCGACAGGTCGGCGCCCGCCTGCTTCTTCAATTTGCGCGGCGAGACTTCGCGCGGACGGTAATCGCCCACCGCCGCCGCCGCGATGTAGATATCGGCCTGTGCCGCGCCGGACAGCACCGCCGCGTGCATCTGTGCCGCGCTGCGCACGTCGACGCGCTGCGCCACGCCCGGCGGCGTGCACAGGCTCACGGGGCCGGCCACCAGCGTGACGCGCGCACCCTGCTGCGCCGCTGCCTGCGCCACCGCGAAGCCCATGCGGCCGGAACTGCGGTTGCCGATGAAACGTACCGGGTCGATGTCCTCGAAGGTGGGGCCCGCGCTCACCAGGATGTTCAGCCCCGCCAGGGCGCCGCCACCGAAGGAAGCGGCCAGCGCATCGCGCAGCTCCAGCGGTTCCAGCATCCGGCCCGAGCCCACGTCGCCACAGGCCTGTTCGCCGGCCGCCGGGCCCAGCACCTGCGCGCCGCGCTGGCGCAAGGTGGCGAGGTTGGCCTGCACCGCCGCATGCGCCCACATCTGCTGATTCATCGCCGGCGCAAGACACAGCGGCGCGGCGCTGGCGAGGCATAGTGTGGACAACAGATCGTCGGCCAGTCCGTGCGCCAGCCGCGCCAGCAGGTCGGCGCTGGCCGGTGCGATGAGGATGCGCTCGGCCCAGCGCGCCAGCTCGATATGGCCCATCGCCGCTTCCGCCTGCGCGTCCCAGCCGCTGACCCGCACGCTCTGGCCGGACAGCGCCTGGAACGTGGTGGGGGTAACGAAATGGGTAGCCGCCTCGGTCATCACCACGCGCACTTCGGCGTCGAGATCACGCAGCCGGCGTACCAGCTCGCAGGACTTGTAGGCGGCGATGCCGCCGGACACTCCCAGCAGAATGCGGCGTTGGGCAAGAGACATGTAAGGCGGGCCTGACAGACGGGCAGACGCCTAGCTTACCGGAATCATTCCGGCTGTCTGCTATCGACCCAACGCCCGACCCGACACGCTATCGGCATGAGTATCCGCGACTGGCCCGAAGGCGAACGTCCCCGTGAAAAACTGCTGGCGCGCGGCAGCGGCGCGCTGTCCGACGCGGAGTTGCTGGCCGTGCTGCTGGGCAGCGGCAGCCGCGGCAAGGATGCGCTGGCGCTGGGTCGCGAACTGATCGCCGGCGCCGGCAGCCTGGGCGCCCTGCTCGGGCGGCCCGATCACCCGATCCGGGTGGGTGGGCTGGGCCCGGCCAAACGGGCCCGCATTGCCGCTGCGCTGGAGTTGGCCCGCCGCAGCCTGGCCGAGCAGCTGCAAGAGCAACCCAGCCTCGGCAACCCCCGCGACAGCGGCGATTTTCTGCGCGCCCGCCTGCGCCACCTGCCATACGAGGTTTTCGGCTGCCTCTACCTGGACAATCGCCACCGCGTGCTGGCGTTCGAGGAGCTGTTCCGCGGCACCGTCGACGGCGCCAGCGTGCACCCGCGCGAGGTGGTTCGCGCCTGCCTGCAGCACAACGCCTGCGCGGTGATCTTTGCCCACAATCACCCCTCGGGCGTGGCCGAGCCCAGTGCCGCCGACCGCGCGATCACCCACGAACTGCGCGACGCCTTGCGCCTGGTCGGCGTGCGCGTGCTGGACCATCTGGTGATCGGCAGCGGCGAGCCGGTGTCGATGGCCGCGCGCGGGCTGATCTGACCCGACCGATCCTGTGTCGCGGCCCTTCCACAACCGCGGATGTCGGCTTCCTGCTGCATTTCGGGTGCATCAAGGCGCGGCAAGTAGTCGAAACTTATGCACAAATCCGCGGAACGGTCACTTGGCGGTCATGTCGCCCTCTTCACCACAGGTTGTCAACGTATGACACTGATGATCAAAGACTTTTCCCAAAAAATCGCGGGTTGATCGGTTCACCGCTCCGGCCAGCCGCCAGCGGGCGAAGCTTTCCCCACAGACTTATCCACAGGCCCGCCCACTGCAGTGCAGCAAAGCCCGAGGCGGTTGCCCCACCGCGCCGGGACTGCGGTATCGGCCCCGCCCGGCGGTGGCGGTCTGCTAGGATTGTCGGTTCCATCACGATATTGAAAGCCCGTGAAAGAACAGCTGCGCGAACTGATTTTGCAGGCGATTCAGGCCTTGCAGAACGATGCCACCCTTCCCGCCGATCTGGCCTTGCCGGGCTTCGTGATCGAACGCGCGCGCAGCCGCGAACACGGCGACTTCGCCTGCAACGTGGCGATGTTGCTGGCCAAGCCCGCGCGCGCCAAGCCGCGCGAGCTGGCCGAAAAGCTGGTCGCGGCACTGCCGGCGAACGACCTGGTGGCGAAAGTGGAGATCGCCGGCCCGGGCTTCATCAACTTCTTCCTGGCCGCCAGCGCGTACCACGCCGAACTGCGGCGCATCCTGGCCGAAGCCGACGCCTATGGCCGCAGCACCGGCGGCGGCAAGACCGTGGGCGTGGAATTCGTCTCGGCCAACCCGACCGGCCCGCTGCACGTGGGCCATGGCCGCGCGGCGGCGATCGGCGATTGCCTCAGCCGCTTGCTGGAAGCCACCGGCTGGAACGTGAAGCGCGAGTTCTACTACAACGACGCCGGCGTGCAGATCGCCAACCTCGCCGTCTCGGTGCAGGCGCGCGCCCGCGGCGTCACGCCGGATGACAGCAACTGGCCGGAAAACGGCTACCGCGGCGACTACATCGCCGACGTGGCGCGCGCGTTCCTCGATCGCGACGCGGTGGTGGCCGATGGCGAAACCGCCACCGCCAACGGCGACGTGGACGATCTGGACGCGATCCGCCGCTTCGCCGTGGCCAGCCTGCGCCGCGAGCAGGACCTGGACCTGCAGGCGTTCGGCGTGGGCTTCGACACGTACTTCCTGGAGTCCTCGCTGTACAGCGACGGCAAGGTCGAGGAAACCGTGCGCGAGCTGGTGGCGCACGGCCATACCTACGAAGAAGGCGGCGCGCTGTGGCTGCGCACCACCGAGTTCGGTGACGACAAGGACCGCGTGATGCGCAAGTCCGACGGCACCTACACCTATTTCCTGCCCGACGTGGCCTACCACCTGAGCAAGTGGCAGCGCGGTTACGAGCGCGCCATCACCGAGCTGGGTTCCGACCATCACGGCTCGCTGGCGCGAGTCAAGGCCGGCCTGCAGGCGCTGAACGTGGGCATCCCGAAGAACTGGCCTGAATACGTGCTGCACCAGATGGTGACCGTGATGCGCGGCGGCGAGGAGGTGAAGATCTCCAAGCGCGCCGGCAGCTACGTCACCCTGCGCGACCTGATCGACGAAGTGGGCCGCGACGCCACGCGCTACTTCCTGATCTCGCGCAAGAGCGACTCGCAGCTGGTGTTCGACATCGACCTGGCGCGTTCGCAGTCGAACGACAACCCGGTCTACTACATCCAGTACGCCCACGCCCGCGTCTGCAGCGTGCTGCGGCAGGCGCCGGAGAAGGGCTTCAGTTTCGACCTTGCCGACGGTCTCGCCCATCTGGCGCGGCTGGACAACGAGCACGAACAGATCCTGCTGACCGAGCTGTCGAAATTCCCCGAGATCGTCGAGACGGCCGCGCTCAACCTGGAGCCGCACCTGGTCGCCGGCTGGCTGCGCGAACTGGCCAACGCGTTCCACACCTACTACAACTCGCACCAGTTCCTGGTCGACGACGCCGCGCTGCGCAACGCGCGCCTGGCGCTGGTGGTGGCCACGCGGCAAGTCTTGAAAAATGGTCTGGGCCTGTTGGGCCTCGGCGCCCCGGAGAAGATGTAATGGCAACACGCAAGGGCAAGGGCCGGCAGGCCGTGCGCAACAAGAAAGGCGGCTTCCCCGCCTGGGGCTACGCGATCGTCGGCGTGCTGGTGGGCGCCGTGCTGATGGTGATGATGCTGCGCGGCAGCCTGCTCACCAGTCTGCACAAACCCGAAGGCCCGCAGGCCAACCCGCAGGCCACCGCCAAGCACGCCAGCGAACCGGGCGTACTCGAAACGGGTAGCAACGACGACGCGCCGAAGAAGCCGCAATACGATTTCTATTCGGTGTTGTCGGAGCGCGAAGTGCGCATCCCCGATGCCGAAATCAGCGCCCAGGCGCGCGCCGAGCAGTTGCAGAAACAGCAGGCGGCCACGCAGGCCCAGCAGCAGGCGGCGGCCGGCGCCGCGCCGGTGGCAACGGCGCCAACCAGCAACCCGAATGCGCCCGCCGCGGTCAGCGAAGACGTCGTCGCCGCGCCGCGCAACACGCCAGCGGCAGCAGCAGCGGGCAGCGGCTACCTGTTGCAGGTCGGTGCGTTCCCCAACGCCGCCGACGCGGAAACCCTGAAAGCCAAGCTGGCGATGCAGGGTTTCATCGCCAACGTGCAGACCGTCAGCGTCAACGGCCAGACCTACCATCGGGTACGGCTTGGCCCGTTCCCCTCCGCCACCGACCTGGAATCGACCAAGCAACGGCTGGCCGGCGCGGGCATCAACGCGATCGCCCTGAAGGAAGGTCGCTGAGTTTCACGTTTCTGGCCAGGCTTTCGCTCATGACAACCAAGACCGCATGGATCACCGGCGCCACCTCCGGTTTCGGCGCCGCCGCCGTTGAACGCTTCGTAGCCGGTGGCTGGCGGGTGATCGCCAGCGGCCGCCGCGCCGAGCGGCTGCAGCCACTGGTGGAACGCCACGGCGCCGAACGCGTGCACATCGCCGCGTTCGACATGCGCGACGAGGCCGCCCTGCGCGCGGCGCACGCGGCATTGCCGCCGGCCTTTGCCGGCATCGACCTGCTGGTCAACAACGCCGGCCTGGCGCTGGGTACCGCACCGGCGCAGCAGGCGGATCTTTCGCAGTGGAAGCAGATGATCGACACCAACGTCACCGCGCTGGTCACGATCACCCACCTGCTGCTGCCGCAGCTGATCGAACGCCGTGGCGCCATCGTCAACATCAGCTCGATTTCCGGCAGCTACGCCTACCGCGGCGGCAACGTGTACGGCGGCAGCAAGGCCTTCGTCACCCAGTTCTCGCAGAACCTGCGCGTGGACCTGCTTGGCACCGGCGTGCGGGTGTCGTCGATCGAGCCGGGCATGGCCGAGACCGAATTCACCCTGGTGCGCACCGGCGGCGACCAGGCCGCCTCCGACCAGCTCTATGCCGGCGTGCACCCGATCACCGCGAGCGACATCGCCGACACCATCTGGTGGATCGCCAACCTGCCCCCGCACCTCAACATCAACCGGGTCGAGGTGATGCCGGTCAACCAGTCGGCGGCCGGTTTGCAGGTGCATCGCGACAGCTGAATCGCCTCAGCTTGTCCCTTTGCGATGCACGTCGTGCGTCACGAACGGACGCTCGGGGTCGGGCACGGCCAGCCAGTGCGGGTGGGCCAGGGTGTGGCGCATGTCGTCCAGGCCGCTCTGCCAATGGCTGCGCATGCTGGCGGTGCTGAATTCGTAATCCTTGAAGTGGCCTTCGTGCGGCCGGTCCTGGTAGATCAGGTGGATCACGTTGGTCAGTGCCTCGGCGGCGCGCGCTTCGGCATGGCGATACGCCGGATCGTTGCGGCGGTCTTCCGGCACCAGCGCCATCACGTCGTGCAGCAGCCGGCGCTGTTCCTGCGTGCGGCGCATGAATTCGGTAACCAGCCGGGTGCGGCTGGAGTACTGGATTTCCTTGCTGCGCTCGGCCACGTCGGCGAGGTCACGCGGCGGCACGCCGCGGGCGCTCCACAGATCCACCTGGAACACCAGCGTGTCGCAACCGGGGCGCTCGCTGAGCACCTCGTACAGCGGCGTGTTGGAGACCATGCCGCCGTCCCAGTAGAACTCACCGTCGATCTCCACCGCGGGAAAGCCCGGCGGCAACGCACCGGAGGCCATGAAGTGCTCGGGCCGCAGGCGCTCGCGGCGGTTGTCGAAATAGGCGAAGTTGCCGCTGCGCACATTCACCGCGCCGACCGCCACACGCATCGTCCGCGCATCGTTGAGGCGGTCGAAATCGACCAGCCGCTCCAGCGTGGCGCGCAGCGGCGCGGTGTCGTACCAGCTCACGCTGCCGGGCGTGGCGTGCGCGCCCAGGTATGGCGGCGGCTGGCGAGGATGGAAGAAGCCGGCCTGGCCCTCGGTCATCGCGCGCCACGCGGCCAGGCCGCTCATGCCGTTGAGCCAGGCCGTGGGCCAGGCGACCGCGTCGAACCACGGCAGCACCGGCACATCCGGCCACAGCGGCGGGCGGCAGATCGCCTCCCAGAATTCGCGTAGCCGTTCCACCCGCTGCCCGGGCGCATTGCCGGCGATGACCGCCGCGTTCAGCGCGCCGATCGAGATGCCGGCCAGCCGGTTCGGCTGCAGGCCGGCCTCGTCCAGCGCCTCGAACACGCCGGCCTGGTAGGCACCGAGCGCGCCGCCGCCCTGCAACACCAGCGCGACGGTGCGGTAATCGCGGGCTACCGTCTCGGCCAGCGACGGGGTGCTCACTGCATGAACCACCCGTGGCTCACCACCACCGACTGGCCGGTCAGCGCCGCGCTGGGGAAGGTGGCCAGGAACAGCGCCGTCTGGGCGATGTCCTCCACCGTGGTGAACACGCCATCGACGGTGTCCTTCAGCATCACGTCGCTGACCACCTGATCCTCGCTGATGCCCAGTTCCTTGGCCTGCTCGGGAATCTGCTTCTCCACCAGCGGCGTGCGCACAAAACCCGGGCAGATCACGTGCGAGCGCACGTTGTGCGGCGCGCCCTCTTTCGCCAGCGTGCGCGCCAGGCCCAGCAGGCCGTGCTTGGCCGCCACGTACGGCGCCTTCAGTCGCGACGCCTCATGCGAGTGCACCGAGCCCATGTAGATCACAATGCCGCCATGGCTCCGGCCCTGCTCGTCCTTGCGGTACATGTGGCGCAGCGCGGCGCGGGTGGTGAGGAAACCGCCATCCAGATGGATGGCCATGACCTTCTTCCAGTCGGCGTAGGCGAACTGGTCGATCGGGTTGATGATCTGCACGCCGGCGTTGGAAACAAGGACGTCCAGACGGCCAAACGCCGCCACCACCTGGTCGGTGCCGGCATCGACGGAGGCCTCGTCGGTCACGTCCATCGCGACGCCCATGGCGGTGCCGCCGGCCGCGTTGATCTGCGCGGCCACGGCATCGGCCGCCTCCTGGCGGATGTCCGCGATCGCCACCTTCGCGCCACGTTCGGCGTACACCTCCGCGATTGCCTTGCCGATACCGCTGGCCGCGCCGGTGACCAGTGCAACCTTGCCATTGAGACTTGTCATGCGTTGCTCCTGCGTTGCGTGAATCGTGGGCTTGCGATCAATGCGTGTCTTCGGCCAGATAGGTGTATGCGGTCAGGCCGCCATCGAGCATGCGGTAGAGCTGATCGGCCTCGGCGCCGGTCACGTCGGCACCGGCGATGCGCTCGCGGTAGCTGCGACGCAGGGCTTCGAGATCGTAGCCCACGTAATCGAGCATCAGGTCGGTGGTGTCGCCGCGGCGCTGGTGGGCGAACACGAAGCCGTCGCCTTCCACCCGCACGTTCACCGCGTCGGTGTCGCCGAACAGGTTGTGAATGTCGCCTAGGGTCTCCTGGTAGGCGCCGACCATGAAGATGCCCAGTCGATAGCTTTCGTCGTCTTTCAACGCGTGCAGCGCCAGGCTCACATCGACGCCGTCGGCATCGACGTAGTGGTCGATGCGACCATCGGAGTCGCAGGTGAGGTCGACGATCACGCCACGCCGGGTCGGCTCCTCGTCCAGCCGTGCGATCGGCGCGATGGGGAAGATCTGGCCGATCGCCCACACGTCCGGGATCGACTCGAACACGGAGAAATTGGCGAAGTATTTGTCCACCAGCTTTTCGTCCAGCTCGTCCAGCGCCCCACGATGCGAGCGCTCGGCCGGCAGCAGCCGCGTGCGTACCGCGTTGGCCACGGCGTAATACATCTCGTCCAGCCGCGCGCGGTCGGCCAGCGCCAGCTGGCCCAGCGCGTACAGCGTCTGGCCTTCGGCCAGGTGGTGCTGGGCTTCGTGGAACAGCTCCAGCGGCGGGCGCCGATCGAGTTCGGCCCAGATTTCGCGCAGGTGCCGCAGCACCATCGGCTCGTCCGCCGCCGGGGGTGGAATCGTGCCGGCGGGCACCTGTTCGACCTCGGTCACGTTGACCACCATCACCGCATGGTGCGCGGTCATGGCGCGGCCCGATTCGGTGAGGATATGCGGTGCGGGCAGGCCCTCGGCCGCGGCGGCTTCGGACAGCGACTGCACGATGGTGGAGGCGTATTGCTCGATGGAGTAGTTGATCGAGTTGTAGCTGCGCGAGCGCGAGCCGTCGTAATCCACGCCCAGGCCGCCGCCCACGTCGACGATGTCCAGCGGCACGCCCATGCGGCTCAGCTCCACGAAATACCGCGTGGCCTCGCGCATGCCGTTGGCGATGTCGCGCACGTTGGAAATCTGCGAACCCATGTGGAAGTGCTGCAGCTTCAGCGTGTGCTTGAGGCCGGCCGCGTCCAGCCGCTGGATCAGCGTCAGCACCTGGTTCGGCGACAGGCCGAACTTGCCCTTGTCGCCGCCGGTGTTCTGCCACTTGCCCGCGCCGATGGAGGCCAGGCGCACGCGCACGCCCAGCAGCGGCTCCACGCCCAGCGCCTTGGCCTCACTGAACACGTGGTCCAGCTCGGACAGTTTCTCGATCACGATATGCACGCGCAGGCCCAGCTTGCGGCCGATCAGCGCCAGGCGGATGTATTCGCGATCCTTGTAGCCGTTGCAGATAACGATGGAACCGGGCCGCGCCATGCCCAGCACCGCCATCAGCTCGGGCTTGGAACCCGCTTCCAGACCGAAACCGTGGGTGCCGGCGGCCACCAGTTCGCCGGCCACGCCGCGCTGCTGGTTGACCTTGATCGGGTAGATGGCGGTGTAGCCGCCGGCGTAATCCCAGTCGCCGATGGCCTTGGCGAACGCGGCCTGCATGTGCGCCAGCCGGTCGGCCAGGATGTCGGGAAAGCGCACCAGCAGCGGCAGCCGCAGGCCGTCGGCGCGGGCGCGCTCCACGATCGCCGGCAGCGACAGTGCGGGGCCGCCGGGGCCGCGCGGCTGCATCACCATTTCGCCGTCGGCGCTCACGTCCACGTAGCCCCCGCCCCAATGCGGCACGGCATAGGTGTGGCGGGCGTCGTCGGTAGTCCACTGTTTCGCCATCGATGTCATCTCCTGTGCAGCCGGCGCGACGGTATCTTGCCGTCGCGGGCCACGTTTCCACGGATGATCGTCGCAGCGGCGGACCTTGACGGAATACTTCGGTGCAACCACCAGGCCCGTACGACCGGAAGCCTCGCACGCCGCGGGGCCGATCGGGCTTGTCGGCACCAGCGCGTTCTGCGCCCGGATGCCAGCGGCCATTGTAATGGCGGCTCGTGACGATAGGGACACGGCGGCCCGCAGGCGTTGCCGCTACAATGGGCGGCCTCGTCATCCCACGGTTCTCCAGGACACCCGCCATGTCGCAGCAGCTCAGCTGGTTCACCGAAGCCCACCAGGCTTCCGGTTCCTCCATCGGTTTCCGCACCGAGCAACTGCTGCACGCGGAGAAGACCCCGTTCCAGAACATCGAGATCTACCAGACCACCGACTGGGGCAACCTGATGGTGATCGACGGCTGCGTGATGCTGACCACGCGCGACAACTTCTTCTACCACGAGATGATGACCCACCCGGCGCTGTTCACCCATGCGCGCGCCAAGCGCGTGGTGATCATCGGCGGCGGCGACTGCGGCACGCTGCGCGAGGTGCTGAAGCACGAGGAAGTCGAGCACGCGGTGCAGGTGGAAATCGACGAGCGCGTGACGCGCCTGGCCGAGGAGTATTTCCCCGAGCTGTGCGAGGCCAACAACGACCCGCGCGCCGAGCTGCTGTTCATCGACGGCATCAAGTACATGGCCGACGCCGAACCCGATTCGCTGGACCTGATCATCGTCGACTCCACCGACCCGGTGGGCCCGGCCGAAGGCCTGTTCAACGTGGCCTTCTACGCCAGCTGCTTCAAGGCGCTGCGCCACGGCGGCCTGCTGGTGCAGCAGAGCGAGTCGCCGCTGGCGCACCTGGACCTGATCAAGTCGATGCGCTCGGCCATGCGCACCTCGGGCTTCAGCGCGGTGAAGACGCTGCCGTTCCCGCAGCCGTGCTACCCCACCGGCTGGTGGAGCTGCACCATGGCGCGCAAGGGCGGCGACCTGTCCGGCTTCCGCGAGCGCGGCGCCGCCGCCAAGAACTTCCCCACCCGCTACTACAACGCCGACGTGCACAAGGGCGCGCTGGCGCAGCCGGAGTTCATGCGCGAGGAGTTGGGGGAGTAAGGGATAGCTTCCCCGCGGCCTGTTCCTGCCTTATCGAGAGACGGAAAAGCTCAAAGGCACCGTGACCTCCTCTCCCCTTGGGGAGAGGACACAGGAGAGGGGCCGGTGCTTGCGGGGAGCGGATTGGCGTGGCTTTTCGACGTCGTGGACAGCGCTTCGGTGGGGCTTTCCCGCGGCGTGTCCCCTCTCCCCTGCCCTCTCCCCAAGGGGAGAGGGTATTACGGCTTGATCTGGCGCTGAGGTTCGGCGGTTACGGCTCTTATGCATCGCGCGTTTATGCGCCGCGTCGCGCCGAGATGCGCTCAAAACATCTTTGATCGCACTTTGGGCAGCAATACCAGCACCAGGGTCGCCAGCGGTCCGAGTACCAGCGACAGCAGGAACCACAGCAGGCCGCTGCGGTTCTTGCCTTGTGCCAGGGCGGCGTTGATCAACGCCAGCGTGCCCCAGCCGGCGAACCACGGCGCACCGTCGGCCCATGTGGGAAATTGACTCACGGCGGTCTCCTTTGGGTTGCCGCTGCGCCTTCGCGCTGAACAGACGGCCATATTCGTACCGCCAAGCCTCGCGCAAGCGCGCCCGCCGTGCAAACCGTGCGATCAGCCGCGCTTAAGATTCAGGCGTTAAGCTGGGGACTTTGTTTGTCTGGAGAGCACCATGCGCGGATTGCGCCATGTATGGCTGGCTTGCGCACTGACCACGATGGCGGCGCCGGCGTGGGCCGCTCGCCATCCAAAGCCCGCGACAAACCACCAGGCCGATGTGGCCCGCGACAAGGCGCTGGCCGGTTTCCAGCGCGACCTGGTCAGCGTGCTGGCGCCGCGCGCCGACGCCTTGCCGCTGCTGGGCGCCGCCCTGCTGGCGCGGCCGCTGCCCAACCAGCCGAAGTACAACAGCTTCCACGCATTGATCGACCGTGCGGCGCAGGCGCAGGATGCGGGCCCGGCCACCGACTGGGTGCGCCTGGCCGATTGCGACGCCAAGGCCGATGCCTGCCCCAACAGCGAGGCGCTGGCCGCCTTGCAGGCCAAGGCGCCCGACAATGCCGCCGTCTGGCTGCTCAAACTCGGCGACGACCAGCGCCGGCTGCACGACGACGAGGCGCGCCAGGATCTGGCCCGCGCCGCCGGCGCGACGCTGTATGACGATTACGCCGGCATCAGCCTCAAGGCGCTCGCCAGCACCATCGCCGTGCTGCCGCCACCGGCCGCCACGCTGGACCCGAAGGACACCGCTGGCGCCGCCGGCCTGCAGGTGATGATGACGTTTGGCAGCGCCCGCGCCCAGCCGCAACCGAACCTGCCCGCCACCGCCAAACTGTGCGAAGGCGCGGCCGGCGATGCCGCGCTGAAGGCCGATTGCCTGAAACTGGGCAAGGTGCTGGAGTGGGGCTCCAGCCCGCTGGCCCGCTCGCTGGGTCTGCACTTGCGCGAAACCCTGGCCGACGACCCCGCCCAGCAGGACGACGCCCGCCACGCCCGGCGCAACCTGATCTGGCAGGTGCAGAACTTCGCCGCCCTCTCCGCCCGCGCGCAAACCGACCCCGCCGTGGCCCAGCACCTGCTGACCCTGGCCCGCAACGGTGGCAGCGAAATGAGCCTGATGCTGGCCGCCCTGCGCAACGCCGGCATCGCCACGGAAGCCCCGGCGGACTGGAAGACCGGGAGCTGAAGGGCGCAGCTCTCCCGCGAGCACCCGCCCCTCTCCTCAGTCCTCTCCCCAATGGGGAGAGGAGGTCGCACTACGGCACGATCGTAATTATTCGACGACCCGCGCAACAGCAAAAAAGCCGCACTGCCCAACCTCGGCACCCAAAAGCACCGTAATACCCTCTCCCCTCGGGGAGAGGGCGGGGGAGAGGGGGACACGCCGCGGGAAAAGCCCAACGAAGCGACTCACGACGCCGAAAGCTCACAGAAGAGAAGACACGCCGCGGGAAACCCCAACAAAGCTGCTCCCACCGCCCCAAAGCCTCTTTCGCCGGGCTACCCCGCAAGCACCGGCCCCTCTCCTGTGTCCTCTCCCCAAGGGGAGAGGAAGTCACGGTGCCTTCGAACCTCGATGTTTGACGGGCTTGGCGCGGCGACGCTCGGGGCGGACGGTGGCGTTGTGCGACGGCGTTGTCATTCCAGGCCCCGCATTCGCCATCTTCGATCCCCCGTTCCGCTCGCCCGTTCCCCTTTGCCCCTTCCACGGGTTAGGCTTGATCCACCTTCCGGGGCAAGGGTCAACCGATGCTTACGACGCTGGTGGCATGCAGCAAGGGTGGTTGCGGCAAGAGCACGCTGGTGACGCAGCTGGCGTCGCACTGGGCACAGGCGGGGCAGCGCACCGCCATCGTCGATGCCGACAAGCAGCATTCCAGTTTCCACTGGGCCGAGCTGCGACCCGACAACGTACCCGGCGTGCTGGCGCTGGAAGGCGGCCGCCGCGGCCTGCAGCGGGTTCCCGCCGATACGCAGCAATTGCTGATCGACACCCCCGCCGGCGTCGGCGAGCGTGAGCTCGAACCCTACCTCGAACTGGCCAACGTGCTGCTGGTGCCGGTGCTGCCTTCGTCGTTCGACCTCGACGCCACGCTGCGTTTCCTGGATGAACTCAAGGCCATCAACCGCATCAAGCGCGGCAAGTTGCCGGTAGCGCTGGTCGCCAACCGGCTCAAGCCGTGGACCCACGCCAGTCAGGACGCGCTGACGCGACTGGCCGAGGAGTCACCCTTCCCGATCGCCGCGCAACTGCGCGATAGCCAGGCCTACGTGCTGCTGACCGCGCTGGGCAAGGGCATTTTCGATTACCAATCCGAGCAGGTACGCAACCACCAACAGGACTGGAAAGCATTGCTGCGCTGGATCAAGCGCCACCCATGACTCCGGGAGCGTGGGCGGCAGAAACCAAGGGGCTGCGGCTTTGCGCTTTTGGCCGGGTTTTCCGCTCCTTCTCGTCAGATAGCTACGGCTATCTTCCTCAAACGAGCGAAAAGCCCGACGCGAAAGCGCTTCGCTCGCTCCCTCGGTTCTACCACCCACACTCCCAGGGCAAGGTCGATCGACACGCCCCACCATCACGGAGTCACTCATGCACGAATTGATCCTGCTGCGGCACGCCGAAGCCGTCCCCATAGAAACCAGCGGCGACGATCGCCAGCGCCCGCTCAGCGGCCACGGTGAACAGGAAGCCCAGGCAGCGGGGCTGTGGCTGGCCAGCCACAACATCCGCCCGCAGCGCGTGCTGTGCTCGCCGGCGCGACGCACCGTGGAAACCGCGCGGCTGGCGCTGACCGCGCTGGATTCACTGCCGGTGCCGCAACTGGCCGAGGAAATCTACGACGCCTCGCCGGGCGAACTGCTGGCCCTGCTCGACCAGCATGGCGATATCGGGTCGGTGATGCTGGTGGGCCACAACCCCGGCATCGAGCGGTTGGTGGCCCTGCTGGTGGAAGGCCGCTCGGACGACTTCCGCGGCATGCCGCCGGGCGCGCTGGCGGTGCTGCATCTGGATGGCATGCTGGAGCCGGGGAATGCCCGGCTGGACGTGTTCTGGTCGCCGTGATCGCCGCGTCGGGCTGAGCTCACCGGGCGCGGCGCCGCGCCTCCGTCATCAACGCCCTCACGACACTGCCCGTATCATGCGCGCATGTCGTCACGCCTCTTTTCCCTGCCCTTGCTGCTTGCGGTCTTGCTGCTGCAAGGCTGCGCCGTGTCGCGCGCGAAAATCCACCAGGCCGACCTGGCGGTGGCCGACACCATCGACCGCCAGCTCACCTGCCAGCAAGCCGACCACTGCGCCCAACCCTCGCCGCTGCTGCAGGCGGCGGACAGCGCGCTGGCCCGATCCACGCCCCAGCAACCCGTGCATGTGGTCACCCTGCTCGACGACAGTGAGCCGGCGCTGGCCGCGCGGGTGAACCTGGTGCGCGCCGCACGCACGTCGATCGACGTGCAGACCTTCATCTGGTCCCAGGACGACGCCGGCCAGCTGATGTTGAACGAGCTGGTGCAGGCGGCGCGGCGCGGCGTGACCGTGCGCATCCTGGCCGACCAGTTGTTCTCCTTCAACGACCTCGACCTGCTCGACCGGCTGGTGCGCGCCAGCGTCAACCTGCACGTGCGGCTGTACAACCCCACCTTCCACAACGCCCGCACGCCGCCACTGGAATTCGCCGCGGGCGTGATCTGCTGCTTCATGAAGTTCAACCAGCGCATGCACAACAAGCTGCTGCTGGTGGACGACAGCATCGGCATCACCGGCGGACGCAACTACGAGGACCGCTACTTCAACTGGGATGACGACTTCAATTACGTCGACCGCGACGTGATGGTCGGCGGGCCGGCGGCACGCGAGATGGCCGACAGTTTCGACCTGTTCTGGAACCACCGCCGCGCCGTGCCGCTGACCCACCTGCGCGATCTCAACAAGCGCATCCTGTCCGACACCGAGGCGCCCGCCTGGCGCGCACCGCACTACCGGCGTCCCCTGCGCGTGGCGCAGCTGGAGCAGGCCGCGGAGGATCCGCAGTGGCTGCATGCGTGGCTGGTCGCGCCGGGCATGGAGGCCGGCAAGGTGGATTACTTCAGCGACATGCCGACCAAGACCCGCGCGCCGAAGCGGGCACGCGCGCAGGTATTCACCCGCCACATCATGCACATGATCGCGAGCGCGAAACGCGAGGTACTGCTGCAGACGCCGTACCTGGTGATGAGCGACCAGGCGCAGAAGATTTTCCGCCGGCTGCACAAGCGCGCCGAACCGCCGCGCATCGTGGTGTCGACCAATTCGCTGGCATCCACCGACGCGTTCGCCGTGTATGCCATGTCGTACAAGCACCGCAAGCGCTACCTCACCAAGTTCGGTTTCGAGATCCACGAGATGAAGCCGCACGCGGTGGCCGCGGCGGTCGACAACGAACTGGCCAACCTGGGCATGGATTCGACGACGCCGGCACCGGAAACCGCCACGCCGGCCAGCGCCAGGCAGGCGCGCTTCCACCTGCTGGGCAGCCACGGCAGCAACAGCAAGCCAGCCCCCTTGCTCAGCGAAGGCCGCCGCTTCGGCCTGCACGCCAAGTCGATCGTGGTGGACGACAGCTTTGCGATGGTCGGCTCGCACAATTTCGATCCACGCTCGGACCACTACAACACCGAGTCGGGCGTCATCGTCTACGACCGGCATTTTGCCGACGAACTGCGCAGCTCCATCCTGCGCGACACGCAACCGGAAAACGCCTGGGTGATCGCGCCACGCCGCCCCGTGGTGCCGGTGCTGACCGACATCAACCAGGCCATCGGCACCGTCTCCGAGCACCTGCCGCTGTTCGACCTGTGGCCGTTCCGCTACGCCACCAGCTACGACTTGAAGCCCGGCTGCCAGCCGATGCTTGCCAGCGACCCCAACTTCTTCGACTGCTACCGGCCAGTGGGCGATTTCCCGGACGTGGCGCTGTCACCGAAGCTGATCATCACGCGGCTGATCACCGCGTTCGGCGTGGGGGCGAAAGGGGTGCTTTGAGGAGGCAGGGAATGGGGAATCGGGAATAGGGAATCGGAGAGCAGCGCCCACAGGGCCCCGAATATCCCCATTGACCCGTCATTCCAGCGAAAGCTGGAATCCAGTGACTCCTACCCTTGAAAAGCCAAGGCACTGGATGACCAGCCTTCGGCTGTTGTAAAGCTCCTCCGGCTTTCGCCGGAATGACGGAGTTTTTTTCGGAATCCCCTACGGTGCGCGGGCCAGGCTGTCCTGGTGCGAGGAGAAGCGCATCGGCAGTTCGCCGCTGACACCGGCGGGGTGATCGGCCGGCACGGCGAAGCGCCAGCCGCGCACGCTGCGCAAGGCGTGTTCGTCCAGCACCGGATCGCCACTGGACTCGACCAGGCTGGCGCGGTCGACCTGGCCGCGGCCATCGGTATCGACGTGCACCACCACGCGGCCGTCCAGATGGCCGCGCAGCTTGTACCACGGCTGCGTGGTGTCATACGGCATCGCCACCGGCTCCAGCGGAGTTGGTGGTGACGGTGCGGCCGCAGGCGCCATTTCCTGCGGCGCGGTGCGAACGACCTTCGTCTTTGCCACGTGCACCGGCGCACGCACATGGCGCGGTACGGGTGCCTTGGCGATGGCCGCCGAATGACGGCTCGGCGTCTTTGCCACCGGGCCGCTCCAGCCAGCCGTCAGCGTGCTGAGCCAGCCGGTGCCGGCGATGCCGCCGGCCAGCAGCAGCAAGCTAAGACCGGTGGTGGTGCGAAGGCGTGGCATGCCGATACGGGCCGTGACTCACGGCCGCTCGAGGATGGCGGTGACGCCCATGCCGCCGGCGGTGCAGATCGAGATCAACCCGCGGCCGCTGCCCTTCTGCTCCAGCAGCTTGGCCAGCGTAGCGATGAGGCGCGCACCAGTGGCCGCGAACGGATGGCCCACGGCCAGGCTGGAACCGTGCACGTTGAGTCTGGCCGGATCGATCGAACCCAGCGGCGCGTCCAGCCCCAGCCGGTTCTTGCAGTACTCGGCCGATTCCCACGCGCGCAAGGTGCACAACACCTGCGCCGCGAACGCCTCGTGGATTTCGTAGTAATCGAAATCTTGCAAGGTGAGGCCGTTGCGCGCCAGCAGTCGCGGCACGGCAATGGTGGGCGCCATCAGCAGGCCTTCGCCGTGCACGAAATCCACCGCGGCCACTTCCGCGTCGCGCAGATAGGCCTGGATTTTCAGGCCGCGCTGCGCGGCCCAGTCGTCGCTGGCCAGCAACACCGCGGCCGAACCGTCGGACAAGCCGGTGGAGTTGCCCGCCGTCAGCGTGCCCTGGCCGGAGCGCTTGTCGAACGCCGGCTTCAGCGAGGCCAGTTTCTCCAGCGTGGAATCGGGGCGCAGGAAACCATCGCGCTTCAACCCGCGGAACGGCACCACCAGATCGTCGAAGAAACCGCTCTCGTACGCCGCCGCCAGCTTGCGGTGGCTGTCCAGCGCCAGCTGGTCCTGCGCCTCGCGGCTGATGTGCCACTCCTTCGCCATCAGCTCGCAGTGGTCGCCCATCGACTTGTTGGTGCGTGGTTCGGCCACGCCGGGAAACGCGGGTTTCAGTTCGCGCAATGAAAACCCGTGCAACGCCACCTTCAACTTGTCCAGCGGCGTCCTGGCGCGATTCATCGCCAGCAAGCGCTTGCGCAGGCGCCGGCCGTAGACGATCGGCACGTCGCTGGTGGTGTCCGAACCGGCCGCGATGCCCGCCTCGATCTGTCCGGCGGCGATCTTGTTGGCCACGATGATGGCGTTGTCCAGCGAGGTGCCGCAGGCGCGCGCCGTGGTGATGCCCGGGGTGGTCGGCGCCAGCCCGGACGACAGCAGCGCCTCGCGCGCCAGGTTCCAGTCCGCCGCGTGCTTGATCACCGCACCCAGCGCCACTTCACCCAGTTCCACCCCATGCAATCCGTAGCGTTCCACCAGCGCGCCGAGCACCTTTACCGACAAGCCGAAATTGCCGACTTCGGCGTAGGCGGTGTTGTTGCGGCAGAACGGAATACGTACCCCGCCAACCACACCGACGCGCTTCTGCGTGTTCTCCATGCTCAGGACGATCCGAAAATATCAAGTCTCACAAGGCTAACCCGCGGTGGGGTCCGGCGAAACCCCATGGCAGCGCGGGGTGGCAGGTTCATTCAGGCGAGCTTTCCCGCAAGCACCCGCCCCCTCTCCTCAATCCTCTCCCCGCAGGGGAGAGGAGGTATTACGGTGGCTTCGGGGCTTTTCGTTCATCGAAGAGACCGAAAAAGCCGCACGCCGCGCCATAAAGCGGAAAGAAGCCGCCACGCCAAACTCAACGCCACAAAAAAACCGTAATCCCCTCTCCCCTGCGGGGAGAGGGCAGGGAGAGGGGGCACACGCTGCGGGGAGATCACAACGAAGCCGCACACGCCGCGGGGAAGCCCAACCAAGCTCCCCGCCGCCGAAAGCTCCCCGCAAGCACGCGCCCCCTCTCCTCAATCCTCTCCCCGCAGGGGAGAGGAGGTCACGGTGGCTTCGGGGATTTTTCGTTCGTCGAAGAGACCGAACAAGCCGCACGCCGCGCCATAAAGCGTAAAGAAGCTGCCATGCCAAACCTCAGCGCCACAAAAAAACCGTAATCCCCTCTCCCCTGCGGGGAGAGGGCAGGGAGAGGGGGCGCACGCCGCGGGGAAATCACAAAGAAGCCGCGCACGCCGCGGGGAAACCCCAACGAAGCCACTCACCACGCCGAGAACTCCCCCCATACCCGCTAGAATCGGACTTCCCGCCCGGAATTCCCCACGTGGAAGCGCAAACGCTGCTCGACCTGCCCGCTGTACTCGCCCTCGAAATCGCTGCCGGCCAGACGCCGCCCCGGCTCACGCTGACGCGCGACGAGGCGGATCAGCTGGCCGGGCACGTGGCCACCGACCTGCGCGGACTGGTCCCGCAGGTGGACACGGCGCGGCTGGCGCTGGCCGGCGCGCTGTTCGATCCGGTGGAATTGCTGCGGCCGAATTTCCCGGTGTGGCACACGCTGGGCGATCTGGCGCGCCGCGTGCCGCGCGGCCAGCTGGAAAACGTGGTGGCGTTCGGCAGCAACGATGGCCAGATGCCGGCGCCGGCGCTGGAACCCTCACCGCATTACGCCGATGGCCCGATGCGCTTGCTGCCGCTGAGCCTGCTGGTGCCTGCGGAGCAGGCCGAAGCGCTGTCCGAGCAGTGGGAACTGCAGCTGATCGGTCGCGGTGAAGCGGGCGCGCCCACCGCCGACTGGCTGATGCGCACGCTGGGCGTTCCGCTGGAGCACGTGCGCTACCTCACCCGCCACGACCTGATGGCGCTGACCTGCGTGCAGTACGAGCACGTCAACCTGGCGCCGCTGTGGGCGCTGCTGGAAGCGGCCCTGCTGACGCCCGATCGCGAGGAATCGGCGATGAGCGCGCGCGGCCTGGGCTGGCATTACGCGCAGGGCACCATCACCGCGCAATCGCCCGCGCAATGGCTGGCCACGCAACATGGCGAGCCGCCGCAACGCGCCCACGATTTCGCCGGCATCGTGTTCGAGCTGCGCCAATACGCCGCCCTGCTCGACGCCCACCAACTGCCGCTGGCCATGGCCGGTGACGACAGCGAAGCGGGCCGCGGCTATCTGCTGGAGACGCTGGCCCCCGCCGCCGCCAACGGCAGCACGCCCACGCTGTATGCGCACGAGGCGCCGGGCCTGGGTGTGGTGGCAATCACGCTGAGCCAGCGCGATGCCGACGGCTCGGTGCGGGTGCTGGCGCACGGTTACCCGCTGCATCCGCAGGCGCGCGATGCGCTGCTGAACCGGCTGTCCGAACGCTACGGCATGGCCATCGATCTGCAGGCGCGTGGCGCAGTGGTGATGGATGAAGAGGGACGGTTGGCGGCACCCGCCCGGTAACGGACGTCGCGGCACCGCCACTTGTGGGAGCGACTTCAGTCGCGATGGTTTTTGACTTCCCGAATCCCGAATCCCGAATCCCGAATCCCGATTCCCGATTCCCGAATCCCGATTCCCGATTCCCGATTCCCGATTCCCGATTCCCGATTCCCGATTCCCGCAAAGAAGCATCGCGGCTGAAGCCGCTCCCACCGAAAAAAAATCACACGCCGTTGCCGGCGGTGAAATCGGTCTCGTACATCCAGTACGGGCAGCGCTGCATGCCCAGCTGCGCGTAGGTAGCTTGCGCGCGCTCGTTTTCGGTCTCCACATATAGCCGCAAGCCCACCGCGCCGGCATCGCGGGCGCGCCGCGCCACGTCCGCATGCAGTGCGCGAAACACGCCGCTGCGGCGCGCGGCGGGAATCACGTACACGCTCTGGA
This sequence comes from Rhodanobacter fulvus Jip2, assembly GCF_000264315.1. GTDB lineage: Bacteria > Pseudomonadota > Gammaproteobacteria > Xanthomonadales > Rhodanobacteraceae > Rhodanobacter > Rhodanobacter fulvus. Next base: position 9,168 of record NZ_AJXU01000067.1, on the reverse strand, counting down.
TCCACCAGAAATCGCCGTTGCGCCAGTCGCTCCATTCGTAGGTCAGCAACAGGCCGCCCACGGCCACGCCGGCGCGCCCGGCGATCAGGTAGAAGCCGCGTCGCGGCTGCTCCAGCACGCCGGCGATGCCGCGTTCCAGCACAGCCGGGTCCAGCCGTTTGTGCTCGGTTTCCCACGCCATCGCGCTGTTCCACGCCAGCAGGTCGGGGATGTCGGCGACCGTGGCTAGGCGGATCGACAGGGGCGGCATGGGTGGCTCCGATGAAGGGCGAGCAGGCCATGCTAGCGCATCGTCTTCACACGCCGGCGCGTACGCTGGCAGCAAGGTCAGCCGCCGCGGCGGTCTGCTTCTCACGCGACAGGGTCGGGCGATCGCAATGCAGCGGACGCCAGCGACCGCGCGTGGCCAGCGCCAAGGAAACCGGAATTGAAAATCGCCAGCCTGCTCGATCTGTTGAAGTTGCGCCGCCTGCGCGCGTTCCGCCGCCGCCGCGTGGCCGCGCATGCGCGGCCGGAGCAGGAGCCGGCGCTGCGCTCGGAGCTGTTCAGCGCCGAGCAGATGGAGCGCCACGGCGCGGTACTGGCCGCGCAGCACAAGATCAGCGAGCGCTCCAACGCCGACCTGCTGCTGGCCCGCCTGGCCGACAACGAAGCGGTGCTGCTGCACACCTGCGAACGCCTCACCGCGGCCACGCGCCAGCGCAGCCGGGTTACGCCGGCGGGCGAATGGCTGCTGGACAACCTGTACCTGATCGAGGAACAGATCCGGCTGGCCCGGCGCCACCTGCCCAAGGGCTACAGCCGTGAACTGCCGCGGCTGAGCCAGGGACCGTCGATCACCCTGCCGCGCGTGTACGACATCGCGCTGGAGATCATCTCGCACGGCGACGGCCGGGTGGACATCGCCAGCCTCAGCCGTTTCGTGCTGGCGTATCAGACGATCACGCCGCTGAAACTGGGCGAGCTGTGGGCGATCCCGATCATGCTGCGGCTGGCGCTGATCGAGAACCTGCGCCGCGTGGCGGCCCGCGTGATGGCCGACTGGCGCCACCGCAGCGAGGCCGTGCGCTGGGCCGACGCGCTGGCCGCCACCGCCGAGCGCGACCCCAAGAGCGTGGTGCTGGTGGTGGCCGACATGGCGCGCTCGGACCCGGCCATGGCCAGCTCGTTCGTGGCGGAAATGACGCGCCGGCTGCAGGGCCAGAGCCCCGCGCTGGCGCTGCCGCTGAGCTGGATCGAACAGCGGTTGTCCGAATCCGGCCAGAGCATCGAGCACCTGGTGCAGATGGAGGCGCAGCAGCAGGCCGCGCATCAGGTGTCGATCAGCAACAGCATCGGCAGCCTGCGCGCGTTGTCGGCGATCGACTGGCGCGATTTCGTGGAGCACACCAGCCTGGTCGAACAACGCCTGCGCAAGGACCCGGCCGGCATCTACCCGGCCATGGATTTCGCCACCCGCGACCGCTACCGCCACGTGATCGAGTCGATGGCGCGCAGCCATCATCTGGCCGAGCAGCAGGTGGCTGATGCGGCGCTGGAATTATGCGGACGCGCCGAACCGCCCGCGTTGCAGCAGCATGTGGGCTTCTACCTGATCGACGAAGGCCGCCACACGCTGGAGCAACGCCTGGGCGTGCGCCCGTTGCTGGGCGAGGCGCTGCGTCGCCAGTTCGACCGCACGCCGCTGCCGGTGCATCTGGGTCTGCTGGCGCTGCTGACGTTCCTGTTCGCGCGACCGCTGGTGCTCACCGCGGTGCACGACGGCCTGCCGTTGTGGGGCATCGTCGCCATCGCCATCCCCGCCGCCATCGTGGCCAGCCAGCTGGGCATGAGCCTGCTCAACTGGCTGGCCACGCTGATGGTGGAGCCGCAACGGCTGCCGCGCATGGATTACTCGACCGGCATCCCGGCCAGCGCGCGCACGCTGGTGGCGGTGCCCAGCCTGTTCGCCAACGCGCAGGACATCGAGGATCTGGTGGAGACGCTGGAGGTGCGTTTCCTGGGCAATCGCGATCCCAACCTGCACTTCGCGCTGCTCACCGATTTCACCGACGCGGCCAGCGAAACCCTGCCCGGCGACGCCGCGCTGCTGGCGCTGGCGCAACGGCGCATCGAAGCGCTCAACGAGCGCTACGCCACCGCCACCAGCGACCGCTTCTTCCTGTTCCACCGCCCGCGCCGCTGGAACGATGCCGAGCAATGCTGGATGGGCCACGAGCGCAAGCGCGGCAAGCTGGCGGACCTCAATGCCCTGCTGCGCGGCAACGGCCACGACCGCTTCCAGTTGATCGTGGGCGACATCGACACGCTGGGCACGGTGCACTACGTGATCACGCTGGACACCGACACGCAGCTGCCGCGCGACTCCGCGCAGGAGATGGTGGCCACGCTGGACCACCCGCTCAACCGCGCCGTGTACGACCCGGAGCAGCGGCGCGTGGTGGCCGGCTACTCGATCCTGCAGCCGCGCGTGGGCGTCAGCCTGCCCAGCACCGCGCGCTCGCGCTACGCGCAGTTGTACGGCAGCGACGCCGGCATCGACCCGTATACGCGGATGGTTTCGGACGTCTATCAGGATGTGTTCCAGGAAGGCTCGTTCATCGGCAAGGGCATCTACAACATCGACGCGTTCGAGCTGACGCTGGACGGCCGCTTCCCGGAAAACCGCATCCTCAGCCACGATCTGGTGGAAGGCTGCCACGCACGCTCGGGCCTGCTCAGCGACGTGCAGGTGTACGAGGAGTACCCCACCCGCTACAGCGCCGACGTCAAGCGCCGCCACCGCTGGATCCGCGGCGACTGGCAACTGCTGCCCTGGCTGCTGCCGTGGGCACCGACCGCGCACGACGGCTGGCGCCGCAATGCGCTGACCGCGCTGTCGCGCTGGAAAATCCTGGACAACCTGCGCCGCAGCCTGGTGCCACCGTCGCTGGTGGTGCTGCTGGTGGTGGGCTGGCTGATGTTGTCGCCACCGCTGTCGTGGATGCTGGCGGTGCTGGCGATGGTGCTGCTGCCGCCGATGCTGTCGGCATTGCTGGACCTGGTGCAGAAGCCGGCCGAGGTGCAACTGGACCAGCACCTGCGTGCGGCCTTCCGCTCAGCCGCGCAACACCTGGCGCGCATGCTGCTGGGGCTGGCGTGGCTGCCGCACGAAGCCTTGTACGGCCTCGACGCCATCGTGCGCACGTTGTGGCGCATGGGCGTCAGCGGCCGCCACCTGCTGCAATGGCAAACCTCCAGCGATGCCGAGCGCACCAGCAGCAACGCGCCGGGCGCGCTGTGGCGGCTGATGTGGATCGGCCCGTTGCTGGCGCTGGTGCTCACCGTGGTGCTGGCGCTGCAGCGGCCGATGGTGCTGTTGCTGGCCGAGCCATTGCTGCTGTTGTGGTTGTGCTCGCCGGGCTTCGCCTGGTGGATCAGCCAGCCACGCCGCGCCAGCGCCTTTGCGCCCAGCGGCAGCCAGCGGCGTTTTCTGCGCGCGCTGGCGCGGCGCACCTGGGCTTATTTCGATACCCACGTGGGCCCGGCCGATCACTGGCTGCCGCCGGACAACATGCAGGAAGACCCGGAGCCGGTGGTGGCCCATCGCACCTCGCCCACCAATATCGGCATGGCGCTGCTGGCGAATCTGGCCGCCTACGATTTCGGTTTCCTCAGCATGGGCCGGCTGCTCGATCGCACCCGCCACACGCTGGCCACGATGCGCGCGCTGACGCGTCATCGCGGGCACTTCTACAACTGGTACGACACCCAGACCCTGCAGCCGCTGCAGCCGCTGTACGTCTCCACGGTGGACAGCGGCAACCTCGCCGGCCACCTGCTGACGCTGCAGCCCGGGTTGCAGGCGCTGGTCGACGAACCGCTGTTCCACCCGCGCCTGTTGCACGGCCTGCGCGATACCGTGGTGGTGCTGCGCGACGCCCTGGGCAGCGTGCGCCCGACCGTGCTGCAACCGATGCGGCGCGCGCTGGATGCCGCGCTGGAAACGCCACCCGCCACGCTCGGCGAGGCCGTCGCGGTGCTGCAACGCCTGCGCGACCACGCCAACGCGCTGGCACTGGAACTGCCGCAGAACCCGGACAGCGACGTGGCGTACTGGAGCGCGGCGCTGGTGCAGCAATGCCACGAACTGCACGACGACGTGCAGGCCTTCCAGCTCGATCCGCCGGCCGATGAGGAGATCAACTTCAGCGGCATCCCCACCCTGGCCCAGCTCGGTCGCATCGAGCCGCTGTGCTGGCCCTGCGAGGCCGATGCCGAGGCGATCCGCGAACGCGCGCGCGAACGCATCGCGCTGCTGGAGCAACTGGCCGACCAGGCCGGCGAGATGGCCGTGGTCGATTACCACTTTCTGTACGACGCCGGCCGCGACCTGCTGGCCATCGGCTACAACGTGGACGAGCGCCGGCGCGACGAGAGCTATTACGACCTGCTGGCCTCCGAGGCGCGGCTGGCCAGTTTCGTGGCCATCGCCCAGGGCCAGCTGCCGCAGGAAAACTGGTTTGCGCTGGGTCGGCTGCTGACCACCAGCGCGGGCGAGCCGGTGCTGCTGTCGTGGACCGGCTCGATGTTCGAGTACCTGATGCCGATGCTGGTGATGCCCAGCTACGAGCACACCCTGCTGGACCAGACCTGCCGCGCGGCGGTGGGCCGGCAGATCGAATACGGCAACCAGCTGAACATTCCGTGGGGCGTTTCCGAATCGGGCTACAACACGCGCGATGCGCAGTTCAACTATCAATACCGCGCCTTCGGCGTACCCGGCCTCGGCCTGAAGCGCGGGCTGGGCGAGGACGTGGTGATCGCGCCCTACGCCACCGCGCTGGCGATGATGGTGCGGCCCGCCGCGGCCACCGCCAACCTGCAACGGCTGGCGACGGAAGCCGGCGCGCTGGGGCGTTTCGGCCTGTATGAGGCGATCGACTACACCCCGGCGCGGCTGCCGGTGGGGCAAGGCTCGGCGCTGGTGCAGTCGTTCATGGCGCATCACCAGGGCATGAGCCTGCTGGCGCTGGCGCACGCGCTGCTGGGCCAGCCGATGCAGCGGCGGTTCGAGTCGTATCCGCCCTTCCAGGCCACCAGCCTGCTGTTGCAGGAACGCATCCCGCGCACCGCGGCCGAGTACCTGCATGCGTCGGGTTTCCCCGAGTTCGACGGCATGCCACGCATGGCCGAATCGCGGCTGCGCATCTTCACCGACCCCGACCGCCCGCGCCCCGCCGTGCAGCTGCTGTCCAACGGCCGCTACCACGTGATGGTCAGCAGCGCCGGCGGCGGCTACAGCCGGCGCGGCGAGCTGGCGCTGACGCGCTGGCGCGAGGACATCACGCGCGACCACTACGGCATGTTCTGCTACCTGCGCGACGTGGCCAGCGGCGAGTACTGGGCCACCACCCACCAGCCCACGCTGAAGAAGACCGAGCTGTTCGAGGCGATCTTCTCCGACGCGCGGGCCGAGTTCCGCGTGCGCGAAAAGGATTTCCACGCGCATACCGAGATTGTGGTCTCGCCCGAGGACGACATCGAGCTGCGCCGCACCCGCATCACCAACCGCGGCCGCGGCCGTCGCACCATCGAGCTGACCAGCTACGCCGAAGTGGTGCTGGCACCGCCGATCAGCGACGCCGCGCACCCGGCCTTCAGCAACCTGTTCGTGCAGACCGAGCTGCTGCCCGAGTTGCAGGCCATCGTGTGCAGCCGCCGGCCGCGTTCGCAGGGCGAGCCGGTGCCGTGGATGTGCCATCTGCTGGCCGTGCACAACGCCCACATCGACGAGATCTCCTACGAAACCGACCGCGCCCGCTTCATCGGCCGCGGCCGCAGCACGGCGCAGCCCCGGGTGCTGGACGCGGCACAGGCGAAGCTGTCCAACAGCGAGGGTTCGGTGCTCGACCCGATCGTGGCGATCCGCTGCCGCATCACGCTGGAGCCCGAGCAGTCGGCCACCATCGACCTGGTGACCGGCATGGCCGACAACCGCGAGGGCTGCCTGCACCTGATCGGCAAATACCGCGACCGCCACCTGGCCGACCGCGTGTTCGACCTGGCCTGGACGCACAGCCAGGTGCTGCTGCGCCAGCTCAACGCCAGCCTGGCCGATGCACAGCTGTACGAGCACATGGCCACCGCGATCATCTACCCGAACACGCAACTGCGCGCCGACCCGGCCGTGCTGCGCGGCAACCGGCGCGGCCAGTCGGGCCTGTGGGGGCAATCGATTTCCGGCGACCTGCCGATCGTGCTGCTGCAGATTTCCGACCCCGCGCGGATCGAGCTGGTCCGTCAGCTGGTACAGGCCCACGCGTACTGGCGACTGAAAGGCCTGGCGGTGGACCTGGTGATCTGGAACGAGGACCGCGCCGGCTACCGGCAGGAATTGCAGGACCAGATCATGGGCCTGATCGCCTCGGGCAGCGAGGCGAGCCTGCTCGATCGCCCCGGCGGCATCTTCGTGCGGCCGGCACAGCAATTGTCCAGCGAGGATCGGATGGTGGTGCAGGCCAGCGCGCGCATCATCCTGGGCGACACCCGCGGCAGTCTGGCCGAGCAGATCAGCCGCCGGCATGTGGAAACCCATGCGCCGCGCTTCGAGCCGGAACGCAGCTATCGCGCTTCTGCCGGCGAAGCACCGGTCGTCGAATCCGAACCGCGCACGCTGCAATTGCCCAGCCCGCACGGCGGCTTCAACGCGGACGGCAGCGAGTACGTGATCGTGCTGCGCCCGGGCGACGCCACCCCGGCGCCGTGGTCCAACGTATTGGCCAACCCCCATTTCGGCACCGTGGTGTCCGAAAGCGGCAGCGCCTACACCTGGGGCGAGAACGCACACGAATTCCGGCTCACGCCGTGGCACAACGACCCGGTGGGCGACGGCAGCGGCGAAGCCATCTACCTGCGCGACGAGGAAACCGGCCAGCACTGGTCGCCCACCCCGCTGCCGCGCCGCGGCGAGGGCGAGTACGTCACCCGCCACGGCTTCGGCTACAGTGTGTTCGAGCACGCCGAGGACGGCATCCACGGCGAGCTGTGGATGTACGTGGCGCTGGATGCCTCGGTGAAATTCTCGGTGCTGAAACTGCGCAACGACTCCGACCGCCCGCGCCGGCTCAGCATCGTCGGCTACGTCGAATGGCTGCTGGGCGACCTGCGCGAGAAAACCGCCATGCACGTGGTCACCGAGGCCGACCCCGCCACCGGCGCGCTGTTCGCGCGCAATGCCTACAACGGCGAGTTTCCCGACCGCGTGGCCTTTTTCGACGTCGACGACCTCGACCGCCGCGTGGGCGGCGACCGCACCGAGTTCCTGGGCCGCAACGGCAGCATGCACGCCCCGGCGGCGCTGGAGCGCACCCATCTCTCCGGCCGCCTCGGCGCCGGCATGGACCCCTGCGGCGCGCTGCAACTGGCCGTGCCGATGGAACAGGGCGAGCAGCGCGAGATCGTGTTCCGGCTGGGCCTGGGCCGCGACAGCGCCGACGCCCGCACCCTGGTGCAACGCTTCCGCGGCACCGGCGCCGCCGCCGACGCGCTGGCCCAGGTGCGCGCGCACTGGCAACGCACGCTGGGCGCGGTGCAGATCAGGACGCCCGAACCCGCGCTGGACATGCTGGCCAACGGCTGGCTGATGTACCAGACCATCGCCTGCCGCTTCTGGGCGCGCAGCGGCTACTACCAGTCCGGCGGCGCGTTCGGCTACCGCGACCAGCTGCAGGATTCGATGGCGATGCTGCACGCGGCGCCGGAGCTTTCCCGCGCCCAGCTGCTGCTGTGCGCCGCCCATCAATTCCCCGAGGGCGACGTGCAGCACTGGTGGCACCCGCCGCTCGATCGCGGCGTGCGCACCACCTGCTCGGACGACTACCTGTGGCTGCCGCTGGCCATCAGCCGCTACGTGCTGGCCACCGCCGACACCGCGGTGCTGGACGAGCGCGTGGGTTATATCGAGGGGCGCGCGCTGCATCCCGACGAGGAATCCTATTACGACCTGCCACAACCCTCGGGCCTCACCGAAACGCTGTACCAGCACGGCGTGCGCGCGATCGAGCACGGACTGCGCCGCGGCGCGCACGGCCTGCCGTTGATCGGCGGCGGCGACTGGAACGACGGCATGAACCGCGTCGGCGAAAAAGGTCGCGGCGAAAGCGTGTGGCTGGGCTTCTTCAGCTGCGAGGTGATGAACCGTTTCGCCGAGGTGGCGCGCCTGCGCGGCGACGAAGGCTTCGCCCAACGCTGCCACGACGAGGTGCAAAAACTCACCGCCGCGCTGGAACAGCACGGCTGGGACGGCGAGTGGTTCCGCCGCGCCTACTTCGACGACGGCACCCCGCTCGGTTCCAGCCAGAACATGGAATGCCGTATCGACGCCATCGCCCAGAGCTGGTCGGTGCTGTCCGGCGTGGCCACGCCGGAACGCCAGCAACAGGCCATGGCATCGCTCGACCAGCACCTGGTGCGCCGCGATGCCAGCCTGATCCAGCTGCTGGATCCGCCGTTCGACAAATCCCCGCACGACCCCGGCTACATCAAGGGCTACGTGCCCGGCGTGCGCGAAAACGGCGGCCAATACACCCACGCCGCCATCTGGACCACGATGGCCTTCGCCGAGCTGGGCGATCACGCCCGCGCGTGGGAGCTGCTGCGCATGATCAACCCCGTCGGCCACAGCCTCGACCCTGCGCAAATGGACGTCTACAAGGTCGAGCCCTACGTCGTCTGCGCCGACGTCTACGCCGTCCCGCCGCACACCGGCCGCGGCGGCTGGAGCTGGTACACCGGCTCGGCCGGCTGGATGTACCGGCTCATCGTGGAATCACTGCTGGGCCTGCGACTGGAAGCGGGCAAGCTGCGCTTCACCCCCGTGTTGCCACCCGCATGGGACGGCTTCACGATGGACTATCGCCATCGCAACACGCTGTACCGGATCAACCTGCGCCAAAGCGATGCCGGCACTCCCGCCAGCGTGTGGCTGGACGGCGTGGCGCAGGCGGATGGCTTCATTCCGCTGACCGATGACGGAGCGGAGCACAGCGTCGAACTGAACCACCCACGCCCCGAATGACCCTGCTTTTTTTGTGGGAGCGACTTCAGTCGCGATGCCTTTCGTGAGGTAACGAAGAGCATCGCGACTGAAGTCGCTCCCGCAAGTGGCCCCGACGTCCCCCCGATTTT
>NZ_AJXU01000066.1 GCF_000264315.1 Rhodanobacter fulvus Jip2 | reverse complement strand
ATAGATCAGAGCATCCTTAGTAGTGTGGCCAGTGAATTCATCAACTACACGATCGAACAGGCAGAAAGCCACAATAACAACGCCAAGAAAGATATGGGAAAGGATATTAAATGAAAAAGTTTATTGTAGCTTTTCTCCTCGGCTTGATCGCAACGCTACTTATTATGGCGCTTGGTTTTGTGGTGGCAACTTTAAGGCTTCTCGTGGAAGGCCATGGATTTCATGAAATCGTATCAAATTTTTATAGGTCCACCTTTCTGGGTAGGGGGTGGAGAATTGCTCTTGTTCCGGGGGTGGCAATTTTTCTTCTGTCACTCATCGGCGGTCCAAGGTTGCGCCCGCCGCACTGACGAGAGAAACAGGGGCCAGTGTGAACTTTCCGACGAATGCATTCCGCACACGCCAAAAACGGTCAGTGTGTACTTTGTGCGCCCATCGAAAAGTCCACACTGACCCCTGTTTTTGGCCACGGCCCTTGCGTATGTGGCGATGGCGGCGATGGGCGGGCCAGTCAAGACGGCGGGCAGCTATCTGTTTGACAGCTCACCGCAGGGTCAGTGGCTGTATCAACAGAAGGAGGCGCTGCTGGTAGGGCCGTTAGCCGGCTTGGTCGGCACCTATGGATTCAATGCGCAGACCGACGCGGATCAGCAGGCGGTGTACCCGGCCAGCCACGTGGTGTCGTCGGTCGGCGTGGATGCCGTACTGTCGACGATAGGCGCGATCGGTGCAAAAAAGGGTGTCAAGAGCATCGTCGAGGGCGCGGAGGGGTTTAGCAAGAAGGTTGACGCGGCGGATCAGTTGGTGAGGGATGGGGCGAAGGGAGTAGAAGGGGCGATAGATGATCTTGCTTCGAGTAAAGTTAAGTGGGTTGATGAGAATGCAGGTATGAGTCCGCGTGCTCGCGATTACAACGATTCGGCAACGGGCGCACGTTCTAATCCTGCAACCCGGTCTGGCCAAGCTCCAGCTCTAGAAAGAACGATGCCCGATGGCTCAACGAGACTAGTCAAGTTCGATGGTGTGGATGGCAACGTTTTGGTTGATAGAAAGATTTCGGTTGTAACAACAAGTAAGTCGAAGAATCAGGCGCTTAGGCAGTCTGAAGTTTTGAGTCAGAATGGCTTGACTGCACGTTGGGAGGTTCCTACTCAAGCTCAAGCTACTAGGGCTCAGAAAATGTTTGATGAGTTGGGGATTAAAAATATTTCGATAAAGGTGATTCGTGAACCAGGAAATCAATAAGCATGTCGCGCAGGCCCTCGTTGAAATGGCTTTGTTTCTAGAGTTTTCGGGAGATATGATAATAGACCCTGATGCCGCAGTACAGGCACTTGAACAATTGTCCTCAACGTTGCAAATGGCAAACGTGGAAACTAAAGCGTCCTTATGTTTGCATTTTGAAAATATCGCATTGGAGTATCAGGGCGATAAGGCAGAGTTCGTGAGGGGTATGGGTGAAGAATTGGGATTGATTGACGAATAATATTTGAGAAACAGGGGTCAAGAAACAGGGGTAAGAAACAGGGGTCAGTGTGGACTTTCCAAGAAACAGGGGTCAGTGTGGACTTTCCGACGAAGGCATGCGGTGGGATCCGACAGACCCGTGCGCGCCCACGCGGCAATCTCGGCTGGATTTTTCCATATGGACCGCCAGATGCCTCGCCAACCGAGACTCGATCTTGCCGGGGTACCACAGCATGTTGTGCAGCGAGGCAATGACCGCCAACCCTGCTTCTTTCAGGACATCGATCATGTCCGCTATCTGGATGAGTTACGTGAGATCTGCATGCGCGAAAGGTGCGCTGTACATGCCTACGTGTTGATGACCAATCACGTGCATCTATTGATGACGCCTTCGGGGCAGGGGCAGGTGGCTCGGGTGATGCAATCGTTGGGGCGACGCTACGTGCGGTATGTCAATGATCGCTATCGCCGTACGGGCACGTTGTGGGAGGGCCGGTACAAGGCGTGTCTGGTGGATAGCGAAAGCTACTTGCTGCGGTGCTACCGCTATATAGAGCTCAACCCACTGCGCGCACGCATGGTGGCCGATCCCGCAGACTATCGGTGGTCGAGCTTCGCCTGCAATGCGCTTGGGGTCGTCGATCCGCTGATTCGGCCACATTCGTCCTATTTGAGCCTCGGTGGAAACGTGGACGAGCGCTGCTCGGTCTATCGAGCGCTCGTCGAGGAGACGATGACGCCCGACGAGTTGGCTAGTATCCGGCTGCATCTACAACGCCAGCACGCGTATGGAACCGAACGCTTCCGCGCAGCGATCGAGGCGCAACTGTCACGCCGTGCCGGCCCGGCCAAGATAGGCAGACCGAAAAAGGCCGCGCTTTCTTAGAAAGTGCACACTGACCCCTGTTTTTGAAGGCAGGACACTGATGCAGTTGGCGAGTGCGGCTGTCGGCGGTGCGGTGGGCGGAGGCGCCGGTGCGGTGACGGCGCTGGATGGGGAGAAATACAACCGGCAGTTGCATCCGGACTATGTGGAACACCTGCAATCGCAGGCCAAGGCCTTCGCCGAGCAGGAATGTGGCTGCACCTTGAGCCAGTTGCCGCAAGACCAGCAGGACGAATGGCTCGACAACGCCACGAATGCCTTGCTGGTCACCGCGCAGCGACTGCAGGACGATACTTTTAATGCCAGCTTCAGTGGAGCGCCGTTGGACGCGGCGGCCGAGGCGTTCCTCCAGACCGACTCCTTCGGCGAATGGATCGGCGGCACGTACTACGACATGTCGCATGCCAATGCCGAACAGCGCGCCGACCCGAACATTAACGGTTACGCCCTGTACCAACAGTTGAATAGTGACGACAACGGTGGCTTGGGCGCGCTTATGTCGGCTACGGGCTACAGCATGGAGCAGTACTACGTATTGGGAAGGAACGATTACTACTCCGGGGAGCCGCAGTCACAGGCCATGGACGAGGCCATCTATCAGGCGCAGCAGCAGAGCGGCAAGGACTTCCTGAATTTTCAAGGTGGGATCATTGCAAATGCCTTTGTGATGGCGACAACGGCCGGCATTGGCAATGCGGCGATGGAAGTTTACGGAGGCACACGAGTAGGAACCGTCCTCAAGTATGCATTGACGTCACGTGGCGGTATGGCACTGACGAATTCGGGAATCAATGCGGTAGCGCAAGCTGCCGAGCATGATGGGAAAATAAACTGGGTTGATGTCGGAACGACAGCTGCGACGAGTTATCTTGGTGCCGGACGGAACCTTGGATGGAACATGGCTTTGGGAGCCAGTGGAGGTGTGGTCGGTACGGAATACGCCAATTGGTCGGAAGACAAGGATGACAGCGTTTTGGCTAGTGGTCTGACCAATGGATTGGCGACGGGTATTGGCTTTGGTGTGGGTGACCCCATGACCAAGAGCTTGTTGGAAAAGTATCCGGGCACATTTTGGCCGGTGGCTTGGGGTAATTTGACCGGCGACGCAATTACGGAGTACGTTAATTACAAAATTGAGCAAGCTGATAAACTTGGTGAGAAAGTTAGTGACGATAAAAGTAACTCGAGTATGAGTAAGTGAAGAGATTTGCGTCGGCGTTATTTCTCGGGCTCGTAATGATGGCGATCGTCATTATTGGAGGTGATTGCATTGTTTTTGTTCGCCTACTTCTAGGGGGACATAATTTTGATTTCGTTTTATCTTATATGAGCATTGACCGCAAAAGTTTTATGATCGCTCTCGTTCCAGGAGTTGCAATTTTCGTTCTGTCATTAATAGGTGGCCCAAGGAAGCGTCCGCCACATTGACAGACAAAACAACGAAGACACCACCAATCAAACAAAAGGGTCGGGTTAATTTTCAAACAAAGGGGTCAGGTTCTGGAAACAAAGGGGTCAGGTTCATTTTCAAGCGGAGTAAATGAACCTGACCCCTTTGTTTCACAAGCATGTGCAAGCAATCCAGGAACGGGGTCGGGTTCACTTTTACTGAAAACCCGCCGAGAAGTGAACCTGAGGTGGTCCGGCTTTTT
>NZ_AJXU01000065.1 GCF_000264315.1 Rhodanobacter fulvus Jip2 | reverse complement strand
CTCCCCTGCGCGCAGGGGAGGGAGCAAAGCCTGGCACTTCTGGCCCGCCCCTGCGCGCTGGGGGTCGGAACAAGGCGACCGCTCCAACGACGACGGCCCTCCCGCTTGCGCGAAAGGGCCGTCGATGCGGCGCACCGGTGGCATCAGCTCAGAAGCTGTAGACCAGGTTGGTGGTGGTGAGCGTGTCGGTGTTCTTGGTGCCCGGCAACACGTCGGTGTTGTGGCGCACCTGGAAGCCGACTTTCAGCGCCAGCTTCTTGGTCATGCTGACGGCCAGCCCCGCGTCGTTCTGCAGGTAGGTGTTCTTGGAGCCCGCTTCGACCAGCAGCGTGTCGTCGAACGAGGTGTTCTCGGTGAGCTTGTACTTGTAGTTGACCAGGCCGCGACCGACCATCTCGCTCTCGGTGGGCTGGCGGACGGCCACGCTTTCGTTGTCGACGATGATGTGGGTGTCAGCCGGGCGGTAACGCTTGTAACCGGGGCCGACTTCGAACGAGAGCTCGTTGCGCTCGTCTTTCAACGCGATGTAGCCGTAGCCGAGCGAGACGATGCCCTGCCACAGGTTGGCGCCGAAATCGTCATGCTCGTAACGCGCCGCGCCCACGATGTAGCTGCGCGGATCAAGCTTGTAGCCCACCGACGCGCCACCGTCGTAACGGTTGGCGGTGGTGTTGAATTGCTTGATCGTGTTGCCGGCTTCGTCCTCGATCGTCTGCTGGCTCTTCGAGCGCAGGCCATCGACGAAGAAGCTGTTCTTCCACTGGTCGTTTTCCTGGTTCAGGCCGAGCTTGGCGTTGAGGTTCTCCGAACGCGAGTTACCGGTGGAGGACGCGAAACCGAACTCGCCCGAACCGCTCCAGCCGCCGTTGTTGGGCGCGCTTTGCGCCTGCACGCCGAAACTGGCACACGCCGCCAGCAGCGCGCTGGCCATCAAGGTCTTTTTCATCCGGGGAGCGATCCATTTGTTAATTAAAAGTGAGTTACTACGATAACCGGCCGCATTGAACTTGCTATGAATGGCGCCGGCAAACTCAGCGGATGATGTCATTCCGGCGCACGGCGGCAAACTGGCGCTGTTCCAGCCAGCGCCCCAGCAGGCAACTGGGTGCCGCAACGGCGGCGGCCAGCAGCGGCGTGTGGATCCACATGGCCAGCATGATTGCCAGCGCCGGGACGGCGTAAACCAGCAACGTCGACACCCACCGGGCCGAGCGCAATGCCGCGGTGCGCGCGGGGCGGCGACGCCCCAGCGAGCGCCAGGCGCCGGCTTCCGTCACCCACGTCACCACCGCCAGCCCCAGCAACACCGCCAGCCACGGCATGCCCAGGAACGGCGAGCCCTGCTGGCCTTGCGCCACCGTGATGGCCCACAGGCACAAGCCACCGGCATAGCCGGCAAAAAGCACCCGGCGCAGCGGAAACTGCTGTGACGACGGCGGCGGCGCCGGCCGCAACCAGCGGCGACGATGGTCGTAATGGTTGTAGGCGAGGCTGGCCAGGCTGCAAAGCGCCAGCGCCGCACCGGCCAGGCGCGTCGCCCAGAAATCGTTGTCACCCCGGGCCAGGCCGGCCACGGCAAGCATCGGCAGGTAGGTGACAAACGCCAGCAACGCCGCCCGCGTGGGTCGGCTGTCGCGATACGGCTGCCAGCCATACCAGTCGTGCGCGGCACCGCGCCCCGGCAGGCAGGCCAGCACCAGGCCGAACCCGGCCAGCACCAGCCCGGCCGCCAGCGGCACCAGCGTTCCGCTGCGGCCATCCGGACGCCCCAACACCAACGCCATCCCCAGCCACGCCCACAGGCCGTAGCCGCTCGTGGCCAGCACGCGCCAGAACGGCGCCGCCACATGGGTAACCGCCCGCGCGGCTTGGCTGCCGTTCGCGTCGTTGGCCGGCGCGGCGTCGGGCGAGGAGGAGATCGGTGGCATGAACGAAAGTCAGTCAAGGCATCGAACGCTCAGGATACGGCATGCGTCCCGGTGTGTCCCGGCGACCGCATCACACACGCCGCCCGTGCTACAACGCCTGCATTCCAACCCAGCCTGGACCCGCGTCATGGACCGCTACGAACGCATACTCACCCTGCATCGCATGTTGAAATCGGCGCATTACCCGATCCCGTTGCCGCGCCTGCTGGGTGAGCTGGAATGCTCCCGCGCCACGCTGTATCGCGACGTGGCGTTTCTGCGCGATGCGCTGGGCGCGCCGATCGAAAGCGCCGGCGGCGATTCGGCCGCGTTCCGCTACGCGCTGGGCGAAGGCGAGCGTTTCGAGCTGCCGGGCCTGTGGCTCACCTCCGACGAACTGGCTGCGTTGCTGGCCCTGAACGAGCTGATGGGCCGCAGCGGGCCGGGCGTGCTGGCCGGCGCGCTGGCACCGTTCAAGGCGCGCATCGAAGGGCTGCTCACCGACCAGGGCAGCGGCACCGCCTTGCCGCTGGAGCGCATTCGAGTGATCCCCTGGGGCGAGCGCCGGCTGGATCAGCAGGTGTTCCGCACCGTGGCCGGCGCCGTCCTGCGGCGGCGGCAACTGCGCTTCCGCTATCGCGCGCGCACCACCAATGCCGACAGCCACCGCACCGTGTCACCGCAGCGGCTGACCCACTACCGCGACAACTGGTACCTCGACGTGTGGGATCACGACCGCGAGGCGCTGCGCAGCTTCGCCGTGGACCGCATCGCCGAGGCGCAGGCGCTGGAACAGCCGGCGATCGACGTCAGCGAAGGCGACCTCAACGACCTGCTCGCCTCCAGCTACGGCATCTTCGCCGGCAAGCCCAAAGCCTGGGCCACCCTGCGCTTTTCCGCCCACGCCGCCCGCTGGGTCGCCGACGAGCACTGGCACTCGCAACAAAAAGGCGAATGGCTGCCGGACGGCCGCTACGAGTTGAAAGTGCCGTATTCCAACTCGAAGGAACTGCTGATGGACGTACTCAAGTACGGCCCCGATGCCGAGGTGGTGGCACCGATGTCGCTGCGCGAGGAGATGAAGATCCTGCTGCAGCTGGCCCTGGGCGGATACGCCCAGGCATAGATGAAGCCCCATCCCGGCGACCGACCTCATCCAGACCGGCCGCACGAAGAAGCGAACCCGCACGGCACGGTTGCCTCCTCTCCCTTCGGGAGAGGATTGAGGTGAGGGTTCGGTGCTTGCCAAAGGCCGATCGAAGGAACGCTTTGTCAAAAGTACGACGCGGCGTGTCCCCCTCTCCCCAACCCTCTCCCCAAGGGGAGAGGGAGCAAAAGCAAAGAGCGCGCTGCCTTATTGGGGCGGATAAAACGGCCAGAACACCGGTATCAGCCACATCGACATCGCGCAGAAAATGGCGATCAGCGGAATGCCCACTTTCATGAAGTCGGTGAAGCGGTAGCCGCCGGCGTAATAGACCATGGTGTTGGTGGGGTAGCCGACGGGCGTGGCGAACGAGGTGGCCGCGGCGAATGCCACCGCCACCACGAACGGACGCGGATCAGCGTGCACCGCGTGCGCCACGGTGATCGCGATGCCCACCATCAGCACCACCGACGGGTTGTGGCCCATCAGCTCGGTCAGCAGCGCGGTGAGCAGGTAGACCATCAGCAGCGCGGCCAGCGGGCCGTGTCCGCCCACCAGCTCCATCGCGCCTTGCACCACCACGGTGGACAGCCCGGTGTTCTCGATAGCCAGCCCCAGCGGCAGGATCGCGCCGAGCAGCACGATGATCTTCCAGTCCATGCCCTCGTAGACGTCTTTACGGCCAAAGCATCCGGTCAGCGCCATCGCCACCGCGCCGCATATGGCGGCGATGGGAATCGGCAGCCAGTGCAGGCCGGACACCACCACCACGGCGGCCATGATCGCCGCGGCCACGATCGCCTTGCGCGACATGCCGCGGGCGTCGTCGCGTTCGTTCAGCACGATGAAAGCCTCGTCATTGCGCAGCTTGGGCATGGCGTCTTCATCGACCAGCACCATCAGCACGTCGCCTACCGCCAGGCGGGTGACGCTGAGCTTGTCGCGCAGCACTTCACCCCGGCGGTGCAACGCCAACACCGTGGCGCGGTAACGCCAATCCAGGCCGATCTCGGCCAGGCGCCGGTCCTCCACCAGGCTGGCCGGTGCCACCATGATCTCGGCCAGCACGCGCGGCTGCTCGCCTTCTTTCGCGTAGCGCCGCTCGGGTGCGTTCTCCAGCTTGTTCTTGCGCTGGAACTCCTCGATCTTTTCCCAGTCGCCGCGCACCAGCAGGACATCGCCCGCCTGCAGCTTCTGCTCGCGCGGCGACCACATGCGGCGTTCGCCACGCAGCAATTCCAGTGGATAGACGCCGAACGTCTCGCCCAGCTTCGCGTCGGCAATGGCGGTATCCAGCAAGGGCGATTCCTCCCCCACTTCCAGCTCGGTGACGTATTTGCCGATGTCGGCACCTTGCGGCATGGTGGCATCGATATGCTTGGGCAACAGGTGCCGCCCGATCACCATCAGGTAGGTGATGCCCACCACCGCCAGCACCGCGCCCAGTTGGGTGAACTCGAACACGCCAAAGCCCGCCATGCCGTGTTTCTGCGCCAGGCTGTCAGTCAGCAGATTGGACGAGGTGCCGATCAGGGTGCACACGCCGCCCATCTGTGCGGCATAGGCCATCGGCATCAACACGCGCGCCGGTGAGGTGCCCGTGCGCTGGCACACACGCAGCGCCAGCGGCAGGAAGGTGGCCACCAGCGCGATGTTCTTCACGAAGGCGCCCAGCGGCGCGATCGCCAGCATCATGGCCAGGGTCAGAAGCCATGGCTTGCGGATCTTCATCAGCAGGCGGGTCAGCGGATCGAGCACGCCGGAGCGCTCGATGCCCAGGCTCAGCGCGAACATCGCCGCCACCGTCACCGTGGCCTCGTTGCTGAAGCCGGACAAGGCCTGCACCGGCGTCACGATGCCCAGCACCACCAGCGATCCGAGCACCAGCAGCGCCACCAGGTCGATGCGTACCTTCTCGCTGACGAACAGCGCCATCGCGCCCACGATGATCGCGACCGTGGCCCATGCCTGCCAGCTCACCGGCGAACCCCCGCGCAACACGGGCGCGATTTCGCGGCGCAAGACATCCGGCGCCCGACGATAGTGCGGGCGATTGGTTTGTCGTCATTCACGCCCCGCATCATGGGACAAACACCTTGCCGGTTCCAGAATGCGTGGACTTCAACACACGCTGGTGCCAACGTATCGTGATGACCCGGACCCCTTCGACGAAGCCATGACCGACGCCTTGCCCACGCCCTCCCCCGACCGCAAACCCACCATTGCGCTGGCGCTGGGTGCCGGCGGTGCGAAGGGCCTGGCGCATATCGGGGTGATCCGCGAGATCGAGGCGCAGGGCTTCGAGATCGTGGCCATCGCCGGCAGCTCGATGGGCGCGCTGATCGGTGGCATCCATGCGATGGGCAAGCTCGATGTGTACGCCGACTGGGTCAGCGCGCTGGCCAGGCTCGACGTGCTGCGGCTGGTGGACTGGACGTTCTCCGGCGGCGGCCTGATCAAGGGCGAAAAGATCATCGAGACGCTGCGCGCCCTGGTCGGCGATACGCTGATCGAGGAGCTGCCGCTGACCTTCACCGCGGTGGCCACCGACCTGGACCGTGGGCGCGAGGTGTGGCTCAGTCGTGGCAGCCTGTTCGACGCCATCCGCGCGTCGATCGCGATCCCCACCGTGTTTCGCCCGTACACCCTCGACGGCCGGCGTCTGATCGACGGCGCGCTGCTCAACCCGGTGCCGGTGACGCCGCTGATCCGCGAAGTGGCCGATTACCTGGTGGCCGTCAGTGTGGACGGCCCGGCCATGGTCGCCACGCCGGTGGAGATGCCGGTGGAAGCCCCGCGCGGGGGCAACGGCTACCGCCAGCGCATCGGCGATTTCATCGGCCGCATGATCCCGCACAACGAAGCCCGCCCGGCGGTGCCCAGCGCGTTCGAGCTGCTGACGCAATCGATGGATCTGATGCAGGCAAACCTGTCGCGCCTGCGGCTGGCCGCCTACGAGCCGGATCTGCTGATCCAGCTGCCACGCAACATGGCCAGCGCGTACGAGTTCTACCGCGCCAGCGAACTGATCGAGCGCGGCCACGAACAAGCCCGCGAGGCGCTCGCCAACTGGCACCGCGGCGGGGCGCCGGTGCGCAATCCCTGACGCCGGCCTCAGCGCGGCTGGTGCCGGCGCAGCCACTGCTCCATCAGCGCCTTCAGCGCCACCGCGTCGTTGTGCTCCTCATCGCGCGCGCCGTACAACAAAGTCACCGGCTCCTTTGCGGATCGCCGCGCGAGCGCTTGCCAGACGTCGGCCGACTCGGCCAGCTCGGCCGCGTAGCGCTGGCGAAATTCGTCCCACAGCGCCGGGTCATGGCCAAACCACTTGCGCAGTTCGGTGGACGGGGCCAGCTCCTTCGCCCAGACATCCATCGGCACCGCCTCCTTCTTCAGCCCGCGCGGCCACAGGCGATCGATCAACACGCGGTAACCGTCGCCCTCGGCGGGCGCCTCGTAGACGCGTTTGATGGCGATGCCCATGACAACCTCCGCTGGCCGCACGCTGGCGGCGGTTACAGTTCCTCGACCGCGGTGACCTTGCCGCGGCGCATCAGCCAGGCCACGCCGCGCAGGTCGGCCAGACCCACCCACAGCCGGTCCAGCATGCCGTACTTGGAAACGCCCGCCGTGCGCGGTCGATGACCCACCGGCACGCTCTGGATCTGGAAGCCGGCGCGCTTCACCAGCGCGGGCAGGTAGCGGTGCATGTGGTCGAAATAGGGCAGGCGCAGGAATACCTCGCGCTCGAACAGCTTCAGCCCGCAGCCGGTGTCCGGCGTGGCGTCGCGCAGCATGCGCGAGCGCACCGCGTTGGCGATCTTCGAGGAGATGCGCTTGTTGAAACTGTCGCGCCGGGTGGTGCGCCAGCCGGCGAACAGCCGCACGTCGGCCGCCGCGGCATCCCGCGCGGCCAGCAATTTGGGGATGTCGGCCGGATCGTTCTGGCCATCGCCGTCCAGCGTGGCGATCCACGGCGCCTGCGCCGCCCGCACACCGTTCCACACCGCCGTGCTCTGGCCGCTGCGGGTGACGTGATGCAGCACGCGCAACTCCGGGTACAGCGCCTTCTGCGCCGCCAGCACCGCGCGGCTGTCGTCGCTGGAGTCGTCGTCGATGTAGATGACCTCGAACGCCAGCTTGCCGCGCAACGCGGTGGCAATCTCGGCCAGCAGGGGCGGAATGTTGTCGCGCTCGTTGAAGACGGGTACGACGACGGAAAGTTGCGGCATGGGGAGGCCTTTCAGCGGAACGGAAGCGGCGCGCGGCGCCGCACCCTGGCAGTTTAATGCCAAGCGGCCCGACGCGCTGTGGGAGCGACTTCAGTCGCGATGCTCTTTCTTTGAAGCCCAGAGCAGAAGCATCGCGACTGAAGTCGCTCCCACAGGGGTCCGCCGCCCACATTGCGCCCACATCCGCGATCGCATACTCGGCCGGAATCCCCAGAGGATCGCCCATGAAATTCCGATATCGCCGCTCCGTCGGCTGGCTGCTCGTGGTGGTTGCGGTGCTGGTGGTGGCGCGGCTGGCATTGCCGTATGCGGTGAAAAGCTATCTCAACCAGCGCATGGACCGGATGGGCGATTACCACGGCCAGCTGGCCGATGTGGACATCCACCTGTGGCGCGGCGCCTACGGCATCGAGCAGCTGAAAGTGGTCAAGGTCAGCGGCAAGGTGCCGGTGCCGCTGTTCGATGCCGCCCACACCGATATCGCGATCAGCTGGCGCGCGCTGACCCATGGCCGCCTGCGCGGCAAGGTGGCATTCACCCGCGCATCGTTGAATTTCGTCGATGGCGACGGCAGCGCCAGCGGCCAGTCCGGCAAGGGCGTGAACTGGCGGGACCAGTTGGAGATGCTGGTGCCGATCCGGCTGGACGAGCTGGCGGTGCACGACAGCACGGTCACCTTCCACAACTTCACCTCGCACCCGCGGGTGGACATGAAGATGACCGACGTGAACGGCACCGTCGTCAACCTCACCAATGCCGACCGTCGCCAGGGCCGTCGCGTGGCCACCTTGCAGGCCACCGCCAAGGTGCTGCAGGACGCGCCGCTGCAGGTCAAGGCCAGCATCGATCCGCTCGAGCGCAGCGGCGATTTCGGCGTGGAACTGCGCATCAAGGACATCCAGTTGACCCGCCTCAACGATTTCGCCCGCGCCTACGCCAAGCTGGATTTCGCCGGCGGCAACGGCGATTTCGTGATGCAACTGGAGGCGCGCAACGGGCAACTCGACGGCTACGCCAAACCGCTGCTGCACGGGGTCAGGATCTTCAGCTGGCAGCAGGACGTGGAACAGGACAAGAAGAACCCGCTGCGCGTGGCCTGGGAGGCCGTGGCGCAAGGCGTCACCTCGCTGTTCAAGAACCACGCAAAGGACCAGTTCGCCACCCGCGTGCCGATCAGCGGGCGTATCGACGACAAGAAGCTGGGTACCTGGGCGGCGATCGTGGGCGTGCTGCGCAATGCGTTCGTGAAGGCCTACACGCCGCAGCTGGAGGATCTGAAGCCTGCGCCCGACGACAAGGGCTGATGCGAGGCGCGGGCTCGCCCGCGCCAGCCCGCGCGGCAAAACGGCGGATGGCTAGGCTCGTTCCACGCGTTGGTAACGCGTTACCAGCTCCACTACGGCCAGCACCAGGCCGTGGCCAGCCATCGCCACGGTCCACCAGATCGTCGGCCATCTCATGATGGCGGCGTCCCCCATGCCGAGGCCGATGCCGGCGAACACCATCATCCCGAACAGATATCCGGCGAGATGGATGAGAACGGACAGGCGGAGTGCCGCAAGCTCTTTCGCCTTTCCATCGCGTGTGGCCTGCGCGGCCTGGGCCTGCGCATCGACCGTCAATGCCATGACGTCCACGCCAAAGGCGGCGGCCAGGGCCATGACCGATTCACGCGCCGCCTTCTCGCCGTTCTCGATCCGCTGCACCGTTCTGAGGCTGATGCCGGCCACTTCGGCCAGATGCTCCTGAGACCAGCCGCGTCCATCGCGCCAACGCCGCACCTGTGCCCCATCCGCTTGTATCTGCATCGTGGTGTTCCTGTCGTTGCCGGCATCGGCCGGCGATCAGAGTGCCGCATAGTCGCCGGTTTGCAACGCCAGTGCCGTGCCAGCGACCCGCCAGCAGGCTGCCACGGGCGCGCCATCGCTGATGTGGCGGCGCGTGCCGCTGCTATCCTGCGTGATTTCCGAACTGCAAGGTGACCCATGGCAACGCCGCCCCTGCATGTGATCGTCCTCGCCGCCGGCGCCGGCACGCGAATGAAATCCGCCCGGCCCAAGGTGCTGATGCCGCTGGCCGGCCAGCCCTTGCTGGCCCATGTGGTGAACGCGGCGCGGGCGTTGCAGCCGGCGGCGATCCACATCGTGCACGGTCACGGCGGCGATCAGGTGCAGGCCGCGTTCGCCGACCAGACCGACCTGCGCTGGGCGCTGCAGGCCGAGCGCCTGGGCACCGGCCACGCGGTGGAGCAGGCGCTGGCCGGCGTGCCGGATGGTGCTCGCGTGTTGGTGCTGTATGGCGACGTGCCGCTGACCCGCGTCGAGACGCTGCAGCGGCTGGTGCACAGCGGCAGCGCCCTGGGCCTGCTCACCATGCGCCTGGCCCAGCCGCGCGGCTACGGCCGTGTGTTGTGCGATGACGCCAGCCGCGTGCAGGCGGTGGTCGAGGAGAAGGACGCCGACGCGCAGCAGCGCGCGGTAGACCTGGTCAACACCGGCATCCTGGTGGCCGATGCGCAGGCGCTGCGCGGCTGGATCGGGCGGCTCGACCGCAACAACGCCCAGGGCGAGTACTACCTCACCGACATTTTCGGGATGGCCGCGCAGGAAGGCCAACCGGCACTCAGCGTCGAATGCGACGATCCGGTGGAAGCGGCCGGCGCGAATGATTCGCTGCAGTTGTCCACGCTGGAAGCCGCCTACCGGCGCCGCGCTGCCGAAGCGTTGATGCGCGAGGGCGTGCGCCTGGCCGATCCGCTGCGCCTGGACGTGCGCGGCACGGTCGAAACCGGCAGCGACGTGGAGCTGGATATCGACGTGATCCTGGAAGGCCGCGTGCAGTTGGGCGACCGCGTGCGCATCGGCCCGTTCTGCCGTCTGCACAACGTGCAACTGGCCGCCGGCACCGTGGTGCAAGCACATTGCGACCTGGACGGCGTGGTCACCCACGGCCCCTGCACGATCGGCCCGTTCGCGCGGCTGCGCCCCGGCACCGAGCTGGATGCCGGCGTGCACATCGGCAACTTCGTGGAAACCAAGAAGACGCACCTGGGCGAGGGCAGCAAGGCCAACCATCTCACCTACCTCGGCGACAGCGTGGTGGGCAGCGGCGTCAACATCGGCGCCGGCACCATCACCTGCAACTACGACGGCGTGAACAAGTTCCAGACGCACATCGGCGACGGCGCCTTCATCGGCTCCAACAGCTCGCTGGTGGCGCCGGTGACGATCGGTGCGCAGGCCACCATCGGCGCCGGCTCGGTGATCACCCGCGATGCGCCCGAGGGCGAGCTCACCGTGGCGCGCGGCCGGCAGCTGACGTTGCCGGGCTGGAAGCGGCCGGTGAAACAGCCGCGCTGAGCGCGGGAGGCCGGCGGCGGCGCCGTGATCCAGGTCAGTGCCGGCACGCAGGCCGGCCAGCATGCTGTGGGCTCCCCCAGTGACGGAGTCACCGCATGTCCTCCACCCTCATCGTCAATCTCCGAAACGAGCACGCGCAAATGCGCGACGTGCTGGATTCGGTGCGGCGCGTCGGCATTTCCACGCCGGAAGGCCAGCGCCAGCTGAAGAAGGCGCGACAGTTGATCGTCGACCACCTGCATCACGAAGACACCCACCTCTACCCCGCCCTGCGCGGCAACCCGCAAACCCAGCCGCTGGCCAACGAATACGCCAACGAAATGCAGGAACTCTCACGCGAGATCCTGGCCTTCTTCGACGGCATGGAACGCGAGCACGACGACCTGGTATTCGCCCGCGGCTTCGGCAAGCTGATGGGTACGCTCAACAAGCGCTGGACGCGCGAGGAAGTGCGCCTGTATCCGGCTTACGACGCGCATTGCGGCGACAAGCTGGCGGCCGCTGGTTGAGCGGAAAGCGCGAAGTGAGTGAAGAGCGGCGCCGAGGTGCGCCGTGGCTCTTCTCTCACTCCTCGCTTCTCGCACGCACGGCTGGCTCTATACGTAGCGCCAGCCGTCGATTTCCACCAGCAACTCCCCGCGGCAGATGTCGCCGTGCAGCACCAGCACCGGTACGCCGGGCAGGCGTTGCTGCAGGAAATCGTTCACGCGTGCGGCATCGACACCGTGCCGCACATAGGCTTTCAGCGGCGACTGGGTGTCGAAGCCGGCGCTCATGCCGGCGCTGGCCAGCAGGGCTTCGAGGTTGACCAGGGTTTCCTCGAGCTGCGCATCGAGGTCGTCGTGGTGCGCCGAGGCGTGGCCCACCACGGCGGCGGTACCGGAGATCGCCAGCGCGTCCAGCGCCGGCAGGCTCATGGCGCGGGCGAAGCTGGGCGGCGTGCTGCCGTATTGGCGCGGGTAGCGCCAGGCACTGACCTGGCGCGGGTTTTCCACTCGCTGGCCCGGCTGGTCGCAGGCCAGCAGGTAAACCTGCAGCAGCGGCACCTCGCCATGGTGGCCGATGGCGGTGGCGGCGGGAAAACCTTCGGCGAAGAAATCGCCCATGCCCTCGGCGCGACCGATGCAGAACTGCTTGTAACGCTCGGCGTCGCCCTCGCCCTGGTTGATCGCGGCCATGTAATTCCAGATGCGCAGCACATGGTGCTCGGCACGCTGGCCGACGAACGCACGCAACTGTTCGTAGGCGCGGGCGGCGGTGGCCTGCGGGCCGCCGTGGTCGCGCTCATCCAGCTCGATCGCGGCGTACAGCCAGCCGCCGCCGGCCGACCAGCGCAGGTCGCCGGCGACGCCGGATTCCACCGGCGCATCCACCTGCCAGATCTCCAGCGTTGACGGCGCGTCGAAACTTTCCAGCGCCACCTGCAGGCAGCGCGGGTCATCGCGCCGCGCGCGCGCGCCGAAATCGAACAACGCCAAGGTGCCGGTTTCCGCCAGCGCAGCCTCGGCATCGGCCACGCGGTAGGAAACTCGCGGTGCGCGCCGCAAGGGCGCGCGCTGTGGGTTTTCACATCCCTGCATCTTCGTTACAACCGGGTAAGGCAAGGGCGCTATGTTACACTCCGCGCCCAATGCCCCCGGGGGGAGGCAATGCATTAGAGTACGGAATCAAGCATGGCGGAACAGACAGCGGCGCAACACGAATTGGCCACGTTGGTCGTGCAATGCCTGAACCTCGAAACGGTCACCCCCGCGCAGATCGACCCCGATGCCCCGCTGTTTGGCGGCGATCTGGGACTCGATTCCATCGATGCACTGGAAATCGCGCTGGCGGTGTCCAAGCGCTACGGTTTCCAGCTGCGTTCGGACAACCCGGACAACCGGCAGATCTTCACCAGCCTGCGTACGCTTTCCGCGCATGTCGAGCAGCACAAGGTCAGCTGAACGCTGCGGCCCTGCTGGCGTTTTCTCCCGTCACGCCGTGCTTCCCCGCGAATGCCTTGCGCATGGTCCGGCCTGCGCGTTTGCGCTGCCGGACATGACCTTGCGTGTGGCGACATCATGACCGCGTTCGAACAACCTCTCCGCATCCATGCCACGCATCCGGCGCTGCCAGGCCATTTTCCGGGCCAGCCGCTGGTGCCTGGCGTGGTGTTGCTGGAGCAGGTGGCGCTGGCCTTGCGCGCCTGGCGCGGCCAGCGGCTGGCGCGGGTGGTGGAGGCGAAATTCCTGGCCCCGCTGCTGCCTGACGAAGCGGCCACGGTACGGCTGACGTCGGCCGAGGCGCGGGTCCGTTTCGAGATCCGCCGCGATGACACCGTGCTGGCGCGCGGCCTCGTCGAGGGCGCGGCATGAGCAACACCGGGAACTGGCAGAGCCGCCCCGAGGGCGGCGGCCGTTTCGCGCTGTGGCTGATCCGCAATATCGCCCTGTACGGCGGCCGCCGGCTGGGCCGGTTGTGCCTGTATCCGATCACGGTCTACTTCTACCTGCGCCGCGCGCCGGAGCGACAGGCGTCGCGGCACTATCTGCAGCGCGTGTTCGGCCGGCCGGGCACGCCATGGCAGGTGATGAAACATCTGCACTGCTTTGCCGCCACGATCATGGATCGGGTGTTCCTGCTGGCGCATGGCGAGCGGCCGTTCCGGATCGAGGTGGTGGGCCTGGAACAATTGGAGCAGCGCGTGGCGCTGGGTCGTGGCGTGCTGCTGTTCGGTTCGCACCAGGGCAGTTTCGAGGCGCTGCGGGCGATCGGCGGGCGGCGCCCGGAGCTGCCGCTGCGGGTGGTGCTGGACAAGCAGAAAACCCCCGCGATGACCGAGCTGCTGGAAGCGCTGGCGCCGGAGATCGGCGGCTGCGTGATCGATGCCGCACAGGACGGCACCAGCATCGCGCTGGCGATGGCCGAAGCCTGCCAGCAAGGCGCGGTGGTGGCGATGCTGGCCGATCGTGGCCGCGGCCACGAGGTGTTGCGTCGTGTCCCGTTGCTGGGCTCGACCGCGCCGTTCCCGGTCAGCCCCTGGCTGCTGGCGCATACGCTGCAGGTGCCGGTGGTACTGTGCTTCGGTCTCTATCTGGGCGGCAACCGCTATCGGCTGATGTTCGAGCCGTTCGCCGACCAGGTCGAGATTCCACGACAAAACCGCGGGCCCGCGCTGGATACCTTGATGGCCCGGTATGCGCAGCGGGTGGAACACTACATCCATGTCGCTCCCTACAACTGGTTCAACTTCTATGATTTCTGGCAAGACGCTCGTGATGATGTCGAGCCTGCTGCTGTGGTCGGCGAACATATCGGCGTCTGAAGCAGCGGCACCGGCGCCGGCCTCGTCGGCCACGCTGGCGTTGATCAGCGCGCTGGGACAACCGGCACCCGCGCACACCGCCTTCGCCGAAGCGCGCTTCATGCAGGTGCTGGACCGGCCGCTGGTGATTTCCGGCGAGCTGGCCTGGCTGGGCGACGACAAGCTGCAACGGCGTGTGGAGCAGCCCAAGGCCGAAACCTTCACCATCGCCGACGGCGAGGTGACGCAGGAGCGCGCCGGCAAGAAGCCGCGCCATTTTTCGCTGAGCCGCGCACCGCAACTGCAGGTGCTGCTGGACAGTTTCGTGGCCTTGCTCAGCGGCGATCCGACGCACCTGCAACAGGTGTTCAAGATCAGCCACGACGGTGACCCCGCCGCGCACTGGACGCTGAGCCTGGTGCCGCGCGACACCAAGGTCGCCCGCACCATCGCCGCCATCACCATCAACGGTTACGCGACCGTGTCGCGCTGCATGCAGATGCACGAGGCCGACGGCGACCTGGCGGTGGATCTGCTGGGCCCGCTGGCGGCGAGGATGCCGGCGCAACCCACCCGCGAATCGCTGCTGGCGCTGTGCGGGGAGGCGCCTTGAGCCTGCGCGGGGGCGGGCGCACCACGCTGCTGGTGCTGTGGTTGCTGGCGCTGGCCGGGCTGGGCTGGGTGGTCAGCCAGCGCCTGAAGATCAGCACCGACCTGCGCAGTTTCATGCCCGCGCCGACCACGCCGGACCAGCGGCTGCTGATGGAGCAGGTGGGTGAAGGCCCGGGCTCACGGCTGTTGCTGCTGGCGATTTCCGGCGGCTCCGACGAGGAGCTGGCGGCACTCAGCCAGGGGCTGGTGGCGACGCTGAAAAACGACCCGCGCTACAGCCAGGTCATCAATGGCAGTTTCGATCCCGGCGCGCTGGACCCGGCGCTGCTGCCGTACCGTTACCTGCTGTCGCCCACGCTGGATACGCAGCCGCTGGACGAGGCCTACCTCGCCGACCAGCTGCAGCAACGGCTGGATGAGCTGTCCTCACCCGCGGCCAGCCTGCTGAAGGGCCTGCTGCCGCGCGATCCCACGCTGGAGGTGCTGAAACTGGCCCAGATGTGGGCGCCGGCCAAATCGCCGCAGGTGCGCGACGGCGTGTGGTTCTCGGCGCAGGACGAAGCCTTGCTGCTGGTGCAGACAGTCGCCGCGGGCTTCGATCCCGGCGCCCAGCAGCAGGCCATCGATGGCATCGAAAAGGCGTTCCACGCCTTGCCCGGCAGCGCCGGCGCCAAGCTCGAACTGAGCGGCCCGGGCTATTTCAGCGTGGTGGTGGGCGCGCAGACCCGGCACCAGGCGGACTGGATCGGGCGCATTTCCACCGTGGGTTTCATCGCCCTGCTGCTGCTGGCGTATCGCAGCATCGGCTCGCTGCTGCTGTCGGCGCTGCCCATCGCCAGCGCCGCGCTGGCCGGCATCGTGGCGCTGACGCTGGCCTTCCCCGACGTGCATGGCATCACTTTGGCGTTCGGTTTCACCCTGCTGGGCGTGGCACAGGAGTATCCGATCCGCGTGCTCAGCCATCGCCGCGCGGGCGAGGATGCGCTGCACAGCGTGCGCGCTTTGTGGCCGCTGCTGCTGACCGCCATCGCCTCGGCCTGCATCGCCTACCTGGCGTTCTACGCCTCGGGCGTGAACGGCCTGAAGCAGTTGGCGGTGTTCACCATCGTGGGCCTGCTGGCGGCCGGTTTCAGCACGCGCTATCTGCTGCCGCACCTGCTGCCGCGGCGGGTGCGCGACGTGGCCGACATGCGCTGGCTGGTGCGCGCGCGTGCGTTCGTGGATCGCCTGCCGCGGCCGCGCTGGCTGCCGCTGCTGGTGGCCGCCGCGATCGTGGCGATGCTGGCGCTGGCGCCCGGCCCGTTCTGGCAAAACAACCTGGCCGCGCTGACGCCGTTGCCGCAAAGCATGCTGCAGCACGACGCGCGCCTGCGCCAGGCGCTGGGCGCGCCCGACGTGCGCTACCTGCTGGTATTGCAGGCGCCGACCGCGCAAGGCGTGCTGGAACTGTCGCAACAGCTGCAGCCGCGCGTCGATGCGCTGGTGGCCAGGCATGCGGTGGACACGCTGGAACTGCCCTCGCGCTACCTGCCCGCCGTGGCCTTGCAGCGCGAGCGCCAGCAGAAGTTGCCCGACCAGGCCACGCTGCAACACGACCTCACCGAAGCACTCGACGGCCTGCCGTTCCGCGCCGACCTGTTCCAGCCCTTCCTCGACGATGTGCGGACCGCGCGCACGCTGCCGCCGTTGACGCCCGAACGCTACGCGCAGACGCCGCTGGGCCAGCGCCTCGCCGCCATGCTGGTGCCGCGCGACGGCCATTGGCTGGGCCTGGGCACGGTCAGCGGCGTGCATGATGTGGCGGCGCTGCAGGCGCTGGGCGAAGGCAGCCACGGCAGCGTGCGCCTGCTCGATCTGAAGGCCGCGTCCGAATCGCTGGTGGTCGACTACCGCACGCGCATCCTGCAGGCGCTGCTGGCCGCGGCGGTGCTGCTGGTGCTGACCATCAGCTTCGCCCTGCGCAGCGTGCGCCGCGCCTGGCACGTGCTGGCACCGATGACGCTGGCCACCTTCCTGGTGCTGGCGGTGGAGCGCATGGCCGGCATCGAGATCTCGCTGTTCCACCTGGTGGCGCTGATCCTGGCCGGTGGGCTCGGCCTGCACTACGCGCTGTTCTTCGAACGCGATACCGGCGACCCGGCCGAGCAGCGGCGCACGCTGCACGCCACCATCGTCTGCGTACTGTCCGCACTGCTGGTGTTCGGCATGCTGGCGTGGGCCACGATCCCGGTGCTGCGCGCGATCGGGCTCACCGTGAGCCTGGGCGTCGCGTTTCACTTCTGCCTATCCATCCTGATGGCGCCGCATGCTTCCGAAAGCTGACTGGTCGCACCTGATTCCGCACGCGGGCAGCATGTGCCTGCTCGATGCCGTGCTGGCGTGGGACGAAAAAACCATTCACGCGATCAGCGCCGGCCACGCACGCGCCGACAACCCGCTACGCGACGAACACGGCCTGCATGCCGTGCATCTGGCCGAATACGGTGCCCAGGCGATGGCCGTGCACGGCGCGCTGCTGGCGCGTGATCGCGGCGTCGAGGAAGCCCGCCCCGGCCGGCTGGTCAGCCTGCGCGACATGCAGTTGCAGGAGGAATATGTCGATCAGCTGGATGGCCGTCTGGACGTCCATGCCGAATGCCTCTACAGCGACGACAGCGGCGCGCAGTACACGTTTCGCGTCGAGCATCGCGGCCACCTGCTGGCGACGGGACGCACCGCCGTGATCTACGCTGCCGGCTGACTCCACGCGGGCCCGATCACGTCCGAAATCTCACCCGCATGATCCGCCGGGTATTCGCAGAAAACAGAAAGGGCGCCGCAGTGATGCAGCGCCCTTTGTCGTGACGGTGCTGAAACTCAGTCGACGCCGAAGTCGTAGGCCTTGGCGGCGGCGGCGTTCTGCGCGAAGTAGGTCCAGAAGCCGTAACCGACAGGCATCTGCGACACCACCAGGAAGGCGTACTCCTCACCGGGGGTCAGCGGTTTGGCCGGCTTGATGCTGTAGTTGCCGTTACCGAGTTTTTCCGTGGTGACTTCGACTTCGCGATCGGTGTTGCTGCCGCTGAACACGACGTAGCGAGCTTTGTGGTCCTTGTTCTCGCCGAGATGGATCAGCCGCACCATCAACGGATCCATGTTGGCGATGAACTCGGGCGTGGCCGAGGTGCGCAGCGGCGCATGGAAGCCCTGCACGAACATGAAGGTTTCCGGGCCGCCGACATGGAACGGAATCCACGCCTTGCGGTAAGACGCCTCGGCGGTAACGCGCACCGGGTTGATCGCCACTTGTTTGCCACTGGCATCCACGAACTGGATCTCGTCTCCGCTGGCCTGGTTGGCGCTGGCATTGTGGGTGGGGCTGGACGCGCCGATCATGCGGCTGATCAGGGCGGGAGACACGCCGTCATGCTTGAGTTTGGCCAGCGCTTGCGGGCTGGTGTCGAAATCGTTGGTCGAGGCATCGATTTTCGCGCTGATCACCTGGGGGTCCAGACCCAGCTTCACCATTTCCACGACATCCTTGTTGCCCAGCGCCGTGGCGGCGATAGCCGGCATGGCGAGAGCGAATAACAGTACCGAGATCAACTTGCGCATGTTGCAGTTCCCCTGTTTGATACGAACGAAAAGCGGCGCATGGTATCGGGGGCGCTGCGCGGTTGTAAGCCGCTCAAGGCATCGTGGCAACGGGGGGTGCAATGGCTCCATCCCGGAATGCTCTGATCCTTGTGTCGGTGATTCGCCCCCTCGGCCACCGCCGACTCGACGATACTTTCTGCGAACCGGCGGAGCAACCGCACTTTTCCGTGCCAGCGCTGACCCCGGATTACCCTGGCCAGCGCCCGACACTGGCAGCGCTGATACGGTGTTCGAAGCCGCACTCGCCACCATTGGGCAAGTGGCGTCTCGGCAGGGTCGTGAGCCGAACGGCAGACTCATTCGGCTCACCGAGCGAGCTTGTTGCGGTGTTGTTGGGCTCGCGGATCAGCGTGCGCCGACACACTTCCAGTCAAGCCGGCGCCATGAACACCAGCGGCTGCGGCTGGCCGGACGGTGTGTCATCCACGTCCGCACCATTGGCGGCGGCCTGTGCCGCCATCGCATCCGCCAAACCTTGCAGCAGGCGCACGTTTTCACGCAACCGCTCGCGCACGCCGGCATCGTCCAGCACGTCGTGCATGCCTTCGTTGAGGGCCACGAACCAGGGCAGCTGGCGCTGGTCGAAGATCACCGGCGGGTTTTGCGGTGTGGTGGTTTCGTGCCACTGGCGGAAGCACGCCTGCATGCGCTGGTTGAGTTCCTGCGCCAGCGCCAGTTCGGGCGCTACGTCGGCGAACAGTGCCACGTCGGCCAGCCGCTGCTGGAACACCAGCTGGCACAGCACGCCCCAGTAGAACGCGTGGTCCCAGATGATCTTGGCGGCCATCACGGTCACGTCGCCGAACAACGGGTACTGGTCGCGGAAGATCTGCAGCATGCTGTCGTAGAACGACTGGTACAGCCGCTCGTAGCTGCGCACGCGCGGCGCCAGCGGCAGGCCGGCGTGGTCGTCGGCGATCAGCTGGCAGATGTAGGTGTTGCCGATGGCGATGAAGTCGCTGCCGGGGGAATAGAACGGATCGAGGAACGCACCGGCCTCGCCGGCCAGCGCCCAGCGGTCGGCGCTGAACAGTTGCGAGCAGCCGTAGGAATAATTGCGCAGGAAGCGGAAATCCAGCAGCTTGTCGGCACACCGCGCCACTTCGCGCGCCACCGCCGGCTGATGGCGCGCCAGCCATGCCTGGGCGCGTTCGAAGGTGTTGAACTCCTCCAGCGGGTGCATCGCCGCGTCCGCCACGATGCCGACCGAATGCGCGCCCGAGGCCAGCGGAATCAGCCACACCCAGTAGCCGGGGCCGCACAGGTGGTTGGTGGAGCGCCAGCGTTCGGGCGGCGTGCAGCGGCGGCACCAGTCCGCGTCATCCGACCAGTCGTCGGGCTTGAGCCGTTCGTCGACACGGAACCAGGCGGCGTTGACGTGGTGGCCGTTGTCCACCGTGAGCTCCAGCCGCCGCCGCACCAGTCCGGCGCGGCCGGACGCATCCACCAGCCAGCGCGCGTGCAGGGAGTGGTCGCCATCCGCGTCGCTGCAGCGCACGGTATGGCCGTCGCGATCCTTGCCCAGGTCGAAGCCGCGCACGCGGGTGCCCTGGCGGAAATCGATGCCGCGGCGAACCGCTTCCTCGCCCAGGAAATTCTCGAAGATGCCGCGGTCCAGCTGGTAGCTGGGGGCGGGGAACACCTCGCTGACGCCCAGCTCGGCAACGGCATCGATCTCGCTGCTGCCGTGGGTGAAGAAGTAGCGCAGGCCGAACTTCAGGATGTGTTCGCGCTGCAGGTAATCGCGCAGGCCCAGTGTTTCGCCGAAGTAATGCGCGCCGATGTCGACGGTGGATTCGCCCACCTTGTGCGCGGCCAGCGGCAGCGGATGGGTGGCGCGTTCCAGCACCACGATATCAAGCTCGGGAAGCCGGTCGTGAAGTTGCAGCGCCAGGGTCAGACCGGCAAGGCCCCCGCCCAGGATGACGACGTCGTGTGTGGTTTGGCCGTCCGTGGTGGCGGTCATGTCTACTCCAGTGGGGGGGCGTGCTGGATGGTGTCGGCGGGGATCACCGGCCGCGCTGGCGCGGGCCGACGATCCAGTGCCACCAGCATCGGAGTGGCCATCATCGTGGTGATGATGGCGATCAGCAGCAGGATGGTGAACAGCTGGGGCCCGATCACCCCGGCATCCAGGCCGACCTTCAGCACGATCAGCTCCATCATGCCGCGGGCGTTCATCAGCGAGCCCACGGCAAACGCGTCGCGCCAGCGGTAACCGCCCAGCCGCGCGCCCACGGCGCCGCCGAACAGTTTTCCGGACGCCGCCACCAGCAGGATCAACGCCAGCGCGCCGAACGCCTGGAAATCCAGCGCCGCGGCGGTGGTGCTGAGCCCGGCCAGCGCGAAGAACACCGGCAGCAGCGCCATCACGGTGATGTTTTCCAGCCGCAGGATCAGGCTGGCCAGCAGCGCGTCGTTGCGCGGCAAGGCCACGCCGAACAGGAAGGCCCCGAATACCGCGTGCAGGTGCATCCAGTGGGTCAGCGCGCCGCAGGCGAACGTGCCGATCAGCAGCAGCGCCAGCATGTAGCTGTCCGGATGGCCTTGCTGCGCATGGCGCCGCAACAGCCACGCCAGGCACGGGCGCAGCACGCCCAGGCACAGGAAGATCATCGCGGCGACGCCGATCGACGCGCGCAGGAACGGGGTCCAGTCGCCGTTCGACGAGGCCATCGCCATGGCAAACGCCAGCGCCAGCCAGGCCAGCACATCGGCCACCGCGGCGCTGGCCAGGGCGAGCTGCCCCACGGGCGTGCAGGTGCGACGCGAGTCCTTGAGGATGCGCGCCAGCACCGGCATCGCGGTGATGCCGATGGCCGCGGCCAGGAACATCGCGAACGCCCAGAACGAGACCCCGGGCGGGGCGAAGCGCGCCTGCAGGCTGGGGGCGATCAGCAGCCCCAGCGCCATCGGCAGCAGCACGGCCAGCACGCCGACCGCGCCGGCGGCGCGCAGCGAGCGGTGCGAGCCGGCCGGCAAGCGCAGTTCGGCACCCACGATCAGCATGAACAACACCAGGCCGAGCTGGCTCAGCGCATCCAGCGCGGGCAGCGTATCGGCGGCGAACAGCCACTGCTGCCACTCCGGCGCCACGGTGCCCAGCAATATCGG
Source organism: Rhodanobacter fulvus Jip2 (assembly GCF_000264315.1). Classification (GTDB taxonomy): domain Bacteria; phylum Pseudomonadota; class Gammaproteobacteria; order Xanthomonadales; family Rhodanobacteraceae; genus Rhodanobacter; species Rhodanobacter fulvus. Next base: position 125,860 of record NZ_AJXU01000065.1, on the reverse strand, counting down.
CCCCAGCGCCAGACCGGCCAGCATTTCCCCGATCACCCGCGGCTGGCCAAGCCAGCGCAACACCCACGCCAACGCCCTCGACGCGGTCAATATCACGACCAGCTGCAACAACAACACTTGCCTTCTCCCCGGAACTACCTGTAACCCCTGGTCGTACAACCCCTCGTCAGACAACCCCCCGCTGGTCCCGCACGATCGTCGGCGCACCACGCGATCGACGATGGCTGGCCATGATATGGCCGTAATGCACGACCCGGCCAACGGTGTAAACCGTGATGCGCACCACATCGCGCACCGGGCTGAAATGGCTGGGTCGGAACTGGCCATGGTAGCGCGAAGCGATCGGCACGGAGACCACGCCCAGCTTCTTCTCGCGCGAGGCGACAATCAGGATGGCCGCCTCGAATACAAAATTTTCCGCCGGCAGATCAACCAGTTCCAGCGCCGCGCGCGGATACCAGCGCTGTCCGCTCTGGGTGTCGGCCACCGGCTGGGCGCAGGCCCAGGAGATGCCCCAGTCGGCCACGGCGTTGGCGCGGCGGCGGCCCTTGGGCTGCTGATCCTTGTCGAGCAGGCGCGCCCCGATCACGATGTGATCGGGGTAGCGGGCGGCGGCGGCGGCGATGCGCGGGATGTCGCTGGCCAAGTGCTGGCCGTCGCCATCCATCGTCACCACGGCGTCGTAACCCTGGCGCAGTGCTTCGCGAAAGCCGCACCGCAGGGCCTCACCCTTGCCGCGGCGTTGCGCGTGGCGCAGCAAGGTCACCGGCAGCGCGGCCACGATCTCCGGTGTGCGGTCGTCCGAGCCGTCGTCGATCACGATCACCGGCGCGCCCAGCGCCAGCACGGATTCCACCACCGATTGGATGGCCGCCTCTTCATTGAGGCAGGGAATCAGCACGCACCAGCGCGGGGTGTTCAAGCGACCGCCTCGGTGTCGACCTGCAAGCCCAGTTGAGGGCCGGCGGCCAGCTGGCAGCGGCCGGCGCCACGGGCCAGTGCGGCCAGCAACGGCAGCGCTTCGGCCGATGCGTTGCCCGCGCGCCAGCCACTCAGCGGCGACGCCAGCTCGGTCGGCGCAGCGCCGGCGTTCAAGCGGATATCGAGCCGCGCCCGCGTCGCCGCGCCTGCCGTGGGAGCCAGCACCAGCGCGCAGGCGAACGGCTGCTCACCACCGATGAGCTTGCCCAGCGGCCCGCTGCCGGCGGTGTCGGCGCACACCAGCAGGACGGGCCGCTGCTCGGCCAGCACCTGGCCGGCAGCCTCCAGCAGGCCGGCGCCGAAACTGGCGCGATCCGCGCACACGGCGGTGGACGGCTCGTGACAACCGACCGCGATCGTCCAGTAACCGACCGGCGCGTTGTGCACCGAGTTGTGGAAGCGGGTCGGCGACAGTTCGGTCGGCGAGTGCGCCAGCGTGGCGCACATGTAGTCGGTGATCGACTGCTCGCCATGCGACGAGGAGAAGACGCAGGCCAGGGTCGCCGCCACGCGCCCGCTCATGGCCACCGCCTGGCCGGCCACCTCGACCGCCAGCAGCACGCTTTCCGGTGCGCGACGGCGCTCGTTCGACGCCATCATGGCCGCCGCCGGACGCGCCGGCGGCGGTGGCGGGGAGCCGCCATCGAGCAGGCGGCGCAAGGCGTCGAAATCGCCCAGTTGCGGCGACCACAGGCCCATGCCCTCGACGTGAATCCGCAGCGCGCTCATGCCGCAAACCCCGCCGCCGCGAACGCCAGGCAGGCGTTGTTGCCACCGAAGCCGAAGGAATTGCTCAGCGCCACCCGCACCGGCTGCTGCTCGTTGCGCCAGGCGAAACTGGGGCCGCAGGCCGGGTCCGGCGTGTCGCCACCGAGATTGCCGGGGACCAGGCCGTGTTCGATCGCCTGCAGCGCCACGGTGGCCTCCAGGATGCCGGACGCGCCCAGCGTGTGGCCGGTGAAACCCTTGGTGGAACTGGCCCGCGTGGTGGCCGGGAACGTGCGGCTGACCAGTGCCGCCTCCACCTCGTCATTCTTCTGGCTGGCCGTGCCGTGCAGGTTGATGTAGTCGACCTGCGCCGCGTCGAGCCCGGCCCGCGCCAGCGCCGCATGCAGCGCCAGCCCCGCGCCCAGCCCCTGCGGGTGCGGCGTGGACATGTGGTGCGCGTCGCTGGCCTCGCCGTAGCCCAGCAGCCGCGGTGCCTGCGGCGCCGCTTCCACCCGCTGCAGCAAGGCAAAGCCCGCCGCCTCGCCGATCGAAATGCCGTCGCGCGTCAGGTCGAACGGACGACACGGTTGCGTCGACACCAGCTCCAGCGCGTTGAAGCCGAACAGCACGCTGTCGCACAAGGTATCCACGCCACCCACCACGGCCGCATCGATCAGCCCCAGCGCGATCATCCGCTGCGCGCTGGCGAACACCTTGGCGCTGGACGAACAGGCAGTGGACACGGTGAGGCAGGGGCCTTCCAGCCCCAGCGCGGCAGCGACGAAGGCCGCCAGCGAGTGCGGCGCATGGATGGCCGGGCGCTGCATGTCGGCAGGGAAATTGCCATCGGCGTCGAGCCGCCGATAAGCCTCCTCGGTGGCGCCGATGCTGGAGGTGGAGGTGCCCACGAACAGGCCGATGCGGTTCGCGCCATGGCGTTGCCGTGCCTGCTGCACGCGGGCAAGAAAGCCGTCCTGATTCAGCCCCAGCCAGGCCAGCCGGTTGTTGCGGCATTCCCACGGCGCGTATTCGGCGGGCAGGGCGGCCTGCTCCAGTCCATCGACGCGACCGATCCAGCACGCCAGCGGCGCGCGGCTGAAATCGTTGGGGCGCAGGCCGCTGCGCATGCTCTCCAGCGTTTCGCGCTGGGCGGCCAGGCCGTGGCCCATGGCGGAAGTGGCGGTGTATGCGGCAACCGCGAGAGGCATCATCGACAAAGACATCCGCCGGAGCGTAGCGGGCGCTCCGGGGCTTGCCTAGTCTGATCGGCACCTTGTCGCCGCCGCGACGAATGTGAGGGTCGCCTTCACTGAATTGCGTGGCCCGTGGCGTTTGCGCACACTGCCACTCCTTTCCTCGTGCCTGCGCCCTTGTCTCCCAGCCTTTCCCCCGCGCAACGACGCCTGCGCTACCTGCGCGATCGCGACGTGCAATACGCCGCACTGGTGACGGTGCTGGTCATGCTGCTGAGTGCCGGGCTGGTGTGGCTGGGCTACCTGATCCATGTCTGGCGGATCGCCGCGCGCAGCCCGCTGGCGCCACCGCGGCGGATGACCGTGCTGGTGTTCGGGCAGCGGCTGGGGCGCGACCATCCGCAGCACGACTACCGCCTGCGCCTGCGCCGGGCGATGGCGCTGCTTCGGCAACAGCAGGTGGATCACCTGCTGTTGCTGGGCGGCCGCAGCGGCGGCAACCGCAGCGAGGCCGAAGCGGGCCTGGCCTGGCTGCAACGGCGCGGCCTGCCCGCCGCGGCGCGAATCGAGCTGGAGCAGGATTCGATCGATTCGCTGGAAAACCTGCGCCACGCCCGCCGCCTGCTGCAGGCGCAACCGCCCACCGGCGCGCTGCCCGCCGTGGCGCTGGTCACCAGCCGCTACCACCTGGCCCGCTGCCTGCTGCTGGCCCGACGACTGGGGTTCGACAGCGTGCCGATCGCCGCCGAGCCGACGCTGCCAAAACGACCGCGTTACGTCGGCCTGTTGCTGATGGAAGCCACCTACCTGATGTGGATCGACATCGGCCTGCGCTGGGCGCGCCTGACCGGCCGCCATCGCATGACCGAGCGCATCGGCTGACGCTTCTTGTGGGAGCGACTTCAGTCGCGATGCTCCTGCTCTGGAGCCTCAAGGCAAAAGCATCGCGGCTGAAGCCGCTCCCACATGGATTTCCGACAAAACAACCCGAAACCTGATACAGCTCAGCTCGCCGCGGCACCCCGCCGCAGGGGCGGCCCGGGGTCGCTTGCTAAGCTTGCGCCATCCCCACGACGAGCCCCACGATGAGCCAGCAAGCCGATCTTGCCGAAACCTTCTTGCGCGATCTGCAGGATCGCATCTGCAGCGCGATCGAGCAGGCCGACGGTAGCGCCCGCTTCGAGGAGGATGCCTGGCAGCGCCCCGCCGGCGGCGGCGGTCGCACCCGCGTGCTGCGCGATGGCGCGGTGTTCGAGCAGGCCGGGGTGAATTTCTCGCGTGTGTCCGGCCACCAGCTGCCGCCCAGCGCCACCGCGCACCGGCCCGACCTGGCCGGCGGCAGCTTCATCGCCACCGGCGTGTCGCTGGTGCTGCACCCGAAGAACCCGCACGTGCCCACCACCCACGCCAACGTGCGCTATTTCGAGGCCAGCAAGGAAGGTGTGGAACCGGTGTGGTGGTTCGGCGGCGGCTTCGACCTGACCCCGTTCTACCCGGTGGACGAAGACGTGCAGCACTGGCACGCGGTGGCGCGCGACCTGTGCGAGCCGTACGGCATGGACGTCTATTCGCGCTACAAGCAGTGGTGCGACGAGTACTTCTACCTGAAGCACCGTGACGAGACCCGCGGCGTGGGCGGACTGTTCTACGACGACTTGAACGAGGGCGGCTTCGAGCGCTGTTTCGCCTTCACCCGCGACGTGGGCCAGGGCTTTCTCGACGCCTACCTGCCGATCGTGGCGCAGCGCAAGGACACGCCCTACGGCGAACGCGAGCGCGAATTCCAGCTGTACCGCCGCGGCCGCTACGTGGAGTTCAACCTGGTCTACGACCGCGGCACCCTGTTCGGCCTGCAGTCCGGCGGACGCACCGAATCGATCCTGATGAGCCTGCCGCCGCGGGTGCGTTTCGAATACGCCTACGAGCCGGAACCCGGCTCGGCCGAGGCGAAGCTGGCGGATTATCTGAAGCCCCGCGACTGGCTGTAGCCGGTTTCATGTGGGAGCGACTTCAGTCGCGATGCTCTTGCTCTGAAGCTCCAAGGCAACAGCATCGCGGCTGAAGCCGCTCCCACAGTTCGACGAGCCCTCAGCGCAACGCCACATCGGTTTCGCGCAACACCTGCGCCAGGCATTCCGGCTTCACCCGCAAACAGTCATAAGCCTGCGCCATGGCATCGACGAAGCGGCGGTCGCCCGTCAGCGCAGGCGGAAACACCGTGTCCAGGGCGAGGAATAACGGCAGGTCGTGCGCCACCTCGTTCGCGCAGGCGCGGCCGATCCTGAGCAGCTCCGGCGCCAGCGGATCGACCAGCGTTTCGCCCGCCTGCGCCCGCCGCCGCACGAAGTGCATCCATGCCGCCACCGGCAGGCACAGCCGTTCGATCGGGTGGCCGCTGCGCAGGTGGTCGAGAATGGTGCCGAACAGGCGAAACGGCAGCTTCTGCGAGCCGTCCCACGCGATCTGCGCCAGCTCGTGGCGGATGGTGGGGTTGCGGAAGCGTTGCAGGATCGTCTCGATATAGGCGGCCAGATCCATGCCGGGCGGGCTGGTCAGGGTGGGCCGGATGTCTTCCATCATCAGGCGGCGCACGAACGCGGCCAGCGCCGGGTCGTTCATGGCGTCGCCCACGCTGGCGTGGCCCAGCAACAGGCCGAGGTAGGCCAGCGAGGAATGCGCGCCGTTGAGCAGGCGCAGCTTGGCGCGCACATAGGCCGGCACATCGTTGGTCAGGGTCACGCCCACGCTGGCGAAATCGGGGCGCTCATTGCAGAACGCGTCCTCGATCACCCACTGGCTGAACGCCTCGCGCTGCACCGGCCACTGGTCGCGCACGCCCAGCGCGTCGGCCACGCGTTCGCACAAGGCGGTGTCGGTGGCCGGCACGATGGCGTCCACCATGGTGCGGGGGAAGGTGGCTTCCTGCTCGATCCAACGCGCCAGCGCGGTGCTGCCTTGCGCCGTGGCCAGCCGCAGCACGGCGGCGCGCAGGCGCAAGCCGTTGTCGACCAGGTTGTCGCAGCTGATCGTGGTGAACGGCGCCAGCCCGCGCACCTGGCGGCGGCGCAGACCTTCGACCAGATAGCCGAGCGCGCTGGCCGGTTGCTGCGGCGTGGCCAGGTCGTGCATCACGTCCACGTGGCGCAGGTCCAGCTCGCCGCGGGCGTCCAGGCAGTAGCCCTTCTCGGTAACGGTGAGGGTGACGATGCGGGTTTGCGGGTGGGCCAGCCGCTCCAGCACGCGCTCGCGATCCTCCGCGGCCACCAGTACCTCGCGCAGTGAGCCGATCACCCGGTAGGACACCTGCTGATCCAGCACCGCCATCGTGTACAGGCCCTGCTGCGGCTGCAGCGCATCACGCAGGCCGCGGCTTTTCAGCGATACCGCGCAGATGCCCCAGCCCGGTTCGCGCGCCAGCAGGCGGTCGATGAATGCGGCTTGGTGGGCACGGTGAAACGCGCCGGGGCCCAGATGGACGATGCCGATGCTGACGGCGGCCAGCGGGTAGTCGGGCAGCGCCAGGTTGGCCGTCGGTGCCGGCAACGTGTCCGGGCCGAGCAGGGCGGCCGGGGTGCCGGTGGCGGCGGCTTCCGCGCGGCTCACAGGGTGACTCCGGTTTTCCACAAGGCAATCTCGCGCTCGTCGTTGATCTCGTTGCGGGCCGGTTTTCCCGAGGCCGTGTCCAGCACCAGCTGTTGCAGCGCGTCGGCCAGCGCCTCCATGCCGAGACCGTCCAGCAAGGCGCCGGCGTCGAAGTCGATCCAGCGCGGCTTGGCCGCGGCCAGCGCGCTGTTCGTGGCGATCTTCAACGTCGGCACCGGAAAACCCAGCGGCGTGCCGCGGCCGGTGGTGAACAGGATCACGGTAGCACCGGCGGCGGTCAGTGCGGTGGCCGATACCGCATCGTTGCCCGGCGCCTCCAGCAGGGCCAGGCCGGGCGACTGCGCGCGTTGCCCATAGCGCAGCACCTGGGTCACGGTGGCGCGGCCGCCCTTCTGTACCGCGCCCAATGATTTCTCCTCCAGCGTGGTGATGCCGCCGGCGAGGTTGCCCGGCGAGGGGTTCTCGTGCACGGGCTGGCCGTGATCGAGGAAATAGCGCTTGAAATCGTTGACCAGGGTGCCGATCTGCTCGAACACCTCGCGGCTTTGCGCGCGCGCCATCAGCATTCGCTCGGCGCCGAAGATCTCGGGGATCTCGGTGAGGATGGGCGTGCCGCCGGCCGCCGCCACCCGGTCGGCGATGCGCCCCACCACCGGGTTGGCGGTGATGCCGCTGAAGCCGTCCGAGCCGCCGCATTTCAGGCCGACGACCAGGTCCGACAGATCGCAGGGCTGGCGCCGGTCCTGTTCGGCCACGGCCACCAGTTCCTCCACCGCGGCCAGTCCCTGTTCCACCTCGTCGTCGGCAAGCTGCGAGTTGAACCAGCGCAAACGGGCCGGATCGACGCCGTCCATCGCTTCCAGCAGCCACTTCATCTGCAGCGACTCGCAACCCAGCCCCACCAGCAGCACGCCGCCGGCGTTGGGGTGGCGCGCCAGCGCGGCCAGCATCTGGCGGGTGTGCTCCAGATCGCTGCCCAGCTGCGAGCAGCCGAATGGGTGGGTGAACGCATGCACGCCGTCGACGCGGCCGCCAAAGTGGCGCTCGGCCTGCTCGGCGATGCGCCGCGCGGTGCGTGCCACGCAGCCCACCGTGCACAGCACCCAGATCTCGTTGCGGGTACCGACCCGGCCGTCGGCGCGGCGGTAGCCCTGAAATGTGGCCCCCGCGCCGGCGTCGGGCGCGGGCGCCGGGGCCAGAGGCTGGTAGCGGTATTCCAGCGTGCCCGACAGCCCGGTGACCATGTTGTGCGTGTGCACCCAGTCGCCCGCGGCCACCGCCGCGGTGGTGCGGCCGATCGCGAAACCGTATTTGTGCACCGGCTGACCGGCGGCCAGCGCCCGCACCGCGAACTTGTGCCCGTGCGGCACAGCCTGGCGCAGCCGTACGTCGCCGGTAGCCAGCGATACGACGGTGCCCTCGGCCAGGTCGGTGAGGGCGATCGCCACCTCATCCTCGGCGTGGACTTGCAGGGCGGTCAGCGGAGCGGAGCGATCTGAGGGCATAGATTTGGGATGCAAACAAGTAACCGGTGTCATTGGAGCGCCACGGCGCAGGCTTGTCGAGCATCGTGGCCGATGAAACCGCCACGCTACACCCGAATCCGGGTCGGAGGACATCCCGGAAGTCACCGGCCACCACGGCGGTGATCCTCCCCCGAGCGGGGCAACGGGCATTTCTCCAGCCTCCGATGACACCGGTCACCAAAACCTGCCCAGATGGCTATGATGGGGCTCATCACCGTCGACGGCCGCCGCAGGCCCACCGCCGTCGACCCGCTCCGGCGGCCTGCCGACCCACGCGCTCCCTGAACGCCGCGCGCCCACCGCATGAGGACCAGACATGTACCAGAAGACCTACCACGCCACCCACCCCGACATGATGGACGGCGCCAGCAACGACCAGCTGCGCGACCGCTACCTGATGAGCGATCTGTTTGCCGCCGACGAGATCCGCCTCAACTACAGCCACAACGAGCGTTTCGTGATCGGCGGCGCCGCCCCGGTGAAACAGGTGCTGGCGCTGCCGCAGCAGACCGAGCCGGCCTCCGCCGCCGGCCAGCCGTTCCTGCAGCGGCGCGAGCTGGGCGCGGTCAACGTGGGCGGCGGCGTGGGCCGCATCCGTGTCGACGGCCAGACATTCGAAATGCAGCCCAAGGATGGCCTTTACGTGCCGATGGGCAGCGCCGAGGTGAGTTTCGAGTCGGTGGATCCGGCCAACCCGGCGCGCTTCTACCTGATCTCCACCCCGGCCCACGCGCGCTTCGAGCTGAAGCACATCCCGATCGACCAGGCCGTGGCGCTGGAGCGCGGCGCGCTGGAAACCTCCAACGAGCGCACCATCTACCAGTACATCGTGCCGGCCACCTGCGCCTCATCGCAGCTGCTGCTGGGGCTGACCGTGCTCAAGCCCGGCAGCGTGTGGAACACCATGCCGCCGCACCTGCACGACCGCCGCTCGGAGGTGTATTTCTATTTCGACCTGGGCGAGAACGACCGCGTCTACCACTTCATGGGCGTGCCCGACGCGCAACGCCACATCGTGATCGCCGACGGCGAGGCGGTGGTGTCGCCACCGTGGTCGATCCACATGGGCGCCGGCACCAGCAACTACTGCTTCATCTGGGCGATGGGCGGCGAGAATCTCGACTACACCGACATGCACGTGCTCGACATCTGCCAGTTGAAGTGAGGTCGCCATGAATCCCTTTTCTTTGCAGGGCAAGGTGGCGCTGGTCAGCGGCGCCAATACCGGCCTGGGCCAGGCGATGGCGATCGCGCTGGCCGAGGCCGGTGCCGACGTGGCCGCCGTGGGGCGCACCGATCCGGCCGACACCGCCCAAGCGGTGCGGGCGGCCGGGCGCCGCTTCCACTGGGTCGAGGCGTCGCTGGATACCACCGCGCCGATCCCCGCCATCATCGAAACCGTCGAGCGCGAGCTGGGCGGCATCGACATCCTGGTCAACAACGCCGGCACCATCCGCCGCAACGACGCGCTGGATTTCAGCGAGGACGACTGGGACGCGGTGATGGGCGTCAACCTGAAGACCGTGTTCTTCCTTTCCCAAGCCGTGGCGCGGCGGCTGGTGGCGCGCAAGCGGCCCGGCAAGATCGTCAACATCGCCTCGATGCTGTCGTTCCAGGGCGGTATCCGGGTGGCCTCCTATACGGCCAGCAAATCCGGCCTGTTGGGGCTGACCCGGCTGCTGGCCAACGAGTGGGCCGCGCACGGCATCAACGTCAACGCGATCGCCCCCGGCTATTTCGAGACCAACAACACCAACGCGCTGCGCGCCGACGAAAAGCGCCAGCGCGAGATCGTGGCGCGCATCCCCGCCGGCCGCTGGGGCGTGCCGGCCGACCTGGCCGGTGCGGTGGTGTTTCTCGCCTCGGCGGCGTCAGATTACGTGCATGGCACGGTACTGCCCGTGGATGGCGGCTGGCTGGCACGTTAGCCCATGGCTGTTGTGGGAGCGGCTTCAGCCGCGATGCTTTTGCTCGAACGGCAAGAAAGGGCATCGCGACTGAAGCCGCTCCCACATAGGCCGGGCCCTAGGGGTTCGCGCCGCTGAACTTCTGTACCGTGGCGCCCTTCACCGGCCCGATCTGCGCGCTGTCGCTGACGTTCAGCACCACCTCGCGGCGAAATTCCAGCGTGCCCTTGACCACGGCGTGCGGGCCGATCACCACGGTCGGCTTGCGGTCGTTCCCGCCAAACCAGCTGCTGGACTTGTCCACCAGGATGCCGCCTTCCACGCGCGAGCCGGCGCCGACGGTGATATCCCCGGCCACCGTCTCGATACCGCCGGCCACATGCGCCGCGTCCAGCTTGATGGCGCCGTTGACGTTGCTGAGCTTGCCGCCGATGTCGGCGCCCCTGGCCAGCTCGACGCTGCCGTTGGTGGCATCGACGTCGCCGTTGACCTTGCTGTCGGTGCCGAGGCGGATGGCGCCGTTCACCGTATTGAGCTCAGCCGCCTGCGCGCGTTCGCCCAGGGTCACCGCACCGTTGACGGTCTGGGCCTCCTGCACGATGGCGCCGGCGCCGATCTCCACCGCGCCATTGACGGTGCTGACATCGCCGGCATGCTGCCCGGCCTCCACCCGCGCGGCACCATTGATCTTGTCGATATCGTTGTCGCTGGCCGCGGCCAGCAGCGGCAAAACCAGGAGCAGGGCAAACAGGATGCGACGCATGGGCAGTTCCTCGTGATGGGTGACGGCTTGAGATGCGCTGGCGCCCCCATGGGTTGGCATGACCTGTGGCAGGGCTGCATTTGACGATACCCGATGCTGGGCTGCACCATTCATCGTTTCCCTCCTCTGCACAAACGGCGCCCATCCATGCATAAACTCGTCCTGATCCGGCACGGCCAATCCCAGTGGAACCTCGACAACCGCTTCAGCGGCTGGGCCGATGTCGATCTCACCGAACAGGGCATGGCTGAGGCCGCCGAGGCGGGCCGTCTGCTGAAAGAGGCCGGCTACGCGTTCGACGTGGCGCACACCTCGGTGCTCAAGCGCGCGGTGCGCACACTGTGGGGCGTGCAGGATGCAATGGAGCTGATGTGGATTCCGGTGCTCACCGACTGGCGCCTCAACGAGCGCCACTACGGCGCGCTGACCGGCCTCAACAAGGCTGAAACGGCCACGAAATTCGGCGAGGACCAGGTGAAGATCTGGCGTCGCAGCTACGACATCCCGCCGCCGGCGCTGGAGCGCAGCGCCAACGAATCGGTGAACGACCCGCGCTACGCCACGCTCGACCCCAAGGACATCCCCGACACCGAATGCCTGAAAGACACCGTGGCCCGCGTGCTGCCGTACTGGCATGAAGTGCTGGCGCCGGCGATCAAGGCCGGCCAGCGCGTGGTGGTGGCCGCGCACGGGAATTCCCTGCGCGCGCTGGTGAAATACCTGGACGGCATTTCCGACGACGCCATCGTGGAATTGAACATCCCCAACGGCGTGCCACTGGTCTATGAATTCGACGACGAGCTGAAGCCACTGCGCCACTACTACCTGGGCGATGCCGACGCGATCGCGGCGAAGATGGCCGCGGTGGCGAACCAGGGGAAGGCGAAGTAGATCCGGCGATGGGATTCGGGATTGGTGATTCGAGATTCGTAAAAGCTCAAAAGCGCCGCACGCTCGGGCTTTTGCTCTGACGAATCCACCATCCTCAATCCTCAATCCCACACAAACACACTGACAATCGTCACTCGTCAGCGCAACGACGGCCGCACTAAGCTGGCGCCATCCCAACACCGGATCGCGCCATGCCCGCGCACATGCTCAGTTACCTCGTCGCGCTGCCATTTATCGCCTGGATGATGTGGCGCCGGATCAGCCGGCAATTCGGTCGCCAGCCGATCCGGCGCAAGCGCATGGTTTTCCGGGTGGCCATTTTCGCGGTGGTCGGCGGCTTGCTGATGCTCAGCGGCCTGCACCGGCTGGCGCTGGCCGAAGGGGCGTTGGGCGGCATGCTGATCGGCGGCGCCATCGGCCTGCTGGGGCTGAAACTCACCCGTTTCGAAATCGACCCCGTGCGCGGTGACTGCTACGTGCCCAACAGCTGGATCGGCGCGCTGCTCACGGCGCTGCTGCTGGGTCGGCTGGCCTGGCGCTTCGCGTTCATCGGCGCGCAGATCCCGCCCAGCGTGGACGACCCGATGGGCCACGCGATGGCAACCCACAGCGCCAGCCCGCTGACGATGCTGGTGGTCGGCGTGCTGGTCGGTTACTACCTCGTGTACTACCGCGGCCTGCTGATCCACCATCGGCGGTTCCAGCAGGCGCAGTCGGCAAGTGGGGATTCGGGATTGGGGATTCGGGATTCATAAGAGCAAACGCCCGAGCGAGCGGCGCCTTTGAGCTTTTACGAATCCCCAATCTCAAATCCCGGCCTCAAGCCAGATGCTCGCTGGCCAGATACTCCTCGCTCTGCATCTCGATCAGCCGTGACTCGGTGCGGCCGAATTCCGCGCGCAGGCGCTCGCCGTCGTACAGTTCGGTGATCGGCGCGGCGGCGGACAGCACCAGTTTCACGCGGCGGTCGTAGAACTCGTCCACCAGCTGCACGAAACGGCGCGCCGCATCCTCGCTGTAGACGGTGAATTGCGGCACGTTGGCCACGATCACCGCGGGCCCGGCCTTGGCCAGCTCGATGTAGTCGGCCACCGCGCGCGGGCCTTCGCACAGGGCGGGAAAATCGAACCACAGGATGTTGTCGGCGCGCTTGCACAGCGCGATGTCGCGGCCGTTGATGTGGACGCTGCCGCCTTCGCGCACCTCGCCGCTGGCCTGATTGGCGAAGATACGCTCCAGCGCCCGGTGCGCCTCGGCGCCGGGCGGGTAGTGGTAGACCGACGCCTGCGCCAGCGCGCGTAGCCGCCAGTCGCGCGAAGAGGCCATTTCCACCACGTGGCAGTGCTGCTCGATCAGCGCGATGGCAGGCAGGAAGCGGGCGCGCTGCAGACCGTCGCGGTAGAGATTGACCGGCGCGGTGTTGGAGGTGGTGACCAGCGCCACGCCGCGCTCGAACAGCGCCTGCAGCAGGTTGGCCAGAATCATCGCGTCGCCGATGTCGTTGACCAGAAACTCGTCCAGGCACAGTACCCGGCAGTGCGCGGCCAGCTCTTCCGCCACTTCGTCCAGCGGGCTCTGCCGCTCGCCCAGTGCGCGCAGGCTGTCGTGCACCTCGGCCATGAAGCGGTGGAAATGCCGCCGCCGCGCGACGCCGTGGGGCAGGCTGGCCACGAACAGATCCATCAGGAAAGTCTTGCCGCGACCGACCGAACCCCACAGGTACAAGCCCGGCACTGCGGCGGCCGGCTCGCTGGCGAGCAGGGATTTCAGCCGTCCAAACAGGCCGGAGTCGGCGACGGGCTCGGCGCACAGCGCCGCATGCATGCGATCGAATTCGGGCAGCAGGGCCAGCTGGGTCGGATCCGATTCCCAGCGATGCGCGGCGACGCCGTCGAGATAGCGGGCGGAAGGGGTAAGCGTGGTTTCGGGCATGGGGCCGATCAAAAAACGGGGGTCGTGGTGGCGTCGCGGAAAACCGTGGTGACGGTCAGGCGCCGCTCCGCTTGGCCGGCAACCAGCCACGCACCGCGTGCTTGATGGCGCCGCGCAGGTCCATCAGCCGGCGATGGAAAAAGTGGCTGGTCTCGGGCATCCGCACCAGCTCCGGCTTGCGCTTCAACGCATCCACCCAGTCGAACACGGCTTGCGGCTCGACCACCTCGTCGGCCTCGCCTTGCACGATCAGCCAGGGGCAGGTGGGCGGCGCGACCGTCTCGAATGCCCAGCGGCCGACCGGCGGCGCGATGCTGATCAGCGCGTCGGCGCGCAGGCGCACCGCGTTGCGGATGCTGACGTAGCTGCCGAACGAGAAACCGGCCAGCCACAGCGCATCGTCCGGCCGCGTGCGCCGCACCCAGGTCACCACGGCGGCCAGGTCGTCGCCCTCGCCGTTGCCTTCGTCGTACGCGCCTTCGGACGCACCGGTGCCGCGGAAATTGAAGCGCACCGTGTCCAGTCCCGATTCGCGCAATGCCCGCTCGACCATCGTCACCACCTTGTTGTGCATGGTGCCGCCCTGCAGCGGATGCGGGTGGCAGACCACCGCCACGCCACGGCGGGCGCAGCCGGGGTCGGCGATGTCGCTGATGAGTTCGAGCTTGCCCGCGGGTCCGGCCAGCATGAAACTGGCCGCTTCCTCGGGAAAACTGACGGGATCGGCGGGAAGCGCAATGGGAGTCATGCGGACGATCATAACCGCCGGACGGATCGGCTGCCGCAAGGCGCGCCGGTGAACCACCTGGCCCATACCTTGCTCGCCGGCGACGACGAGGCCTTGCAGCTGGGCGGCATGCTGGGTGATTTCGTGCATGGCACGCCGGACCCGGCGCGGTTCGCGCCACGGGTCATCGACGGCATCCGCCTGCATCGTGCCATCGACGTCTACACCGACGCGCACGCCGAGGTGCTGGCGGCCAAGGCGCAGTTGCCGCCGCCGTACCGGCGCTACGCGGGCATCCTGCTGGACATGTGGTTCGACCGCAGCCTGGCACGGGATTTCTCGCACTGGAGCGGGCGGCCGCTGGCGCCGTTCTCCGATGATCTGCGCGCGCTGCTGTGGCGGCAGGATGCCCTGCTGCCACCCGCGTTGCGGCGCTTTCGCGCTTACATGGACTTGCAGGGGCTGCCCGCCGGGTACGCCGACGACGTGATCCTTGGCGAGGCCCTGGCCGGCATCGGTCAGCGGCTGACCCGGGCCAATCCCCTGGACTCGGCGCTGCCCGTGCTGCTGGCGCAGGAGACGCAGCTGCAGGCGCGGTTCGAGGCGTTCTTTCCGGAGCTGCGGGAGTTTGCGCGGGGGTGGATCGAGAATGCGGGCGGTAATACTCAGCCCGTCGCCAGCCCAGGCAACCCCCTCTCAATCTCCCCCTGCAAGCAGGGGGAGAGGTAGAACGGCGCCGCTCCTGCTCTGCTCCCTCCCCTGCTCGCAGGGGAGGGTTGGGGAGGGGTCGCTTTTGATCTTCCCGCCAGCCGACGCCCGCCATCCCAACCTGCATTCGGGCGGCTGCGTCGTGCAATCGGGCTTCCTGCCGATTGGTCCCCCACGGAGGAAGGGGCAAACGAAAACGCCGCCCGGAGGCGGCGTTGGTTTTGCTTTATTGGAGCTGGACTTATTTCGCCTGATCGACGATCCAGTGCACGGCGTTCGTAACCTGCTCGTCGGTCAGTGCGGGGTTGCCGCCCTTGGGCGGCATGAAGTTGCCGTCGGGGCCGTGGTAGCCCTCGATCGCGTGCTTGACCAGGGTGTCGATGCCTTCGGCGAGGCGCGGCGCCCACTTGGCCTTGTCGCCCAGCTTCGGCGCGCCGGCGATGCCGCCGGTGTGGCAGCTGGTGCACAGGTGATCGTAGATTTCCTTGCCGTCGGTGGTGCCGCCGTAGGCGACCTGCGAGGCGGCGGCCTTGGTGGCGGCCTCGGCGGCGGCCTGCATCGCGGCACGGCCGGTGTCGCCCGCGTACACGGCGCCGGCCGGAGCGATCCGCTCGGTAACGCGCGCCGGCTGGGTCGGGTCGGTTTCCTTCGGTTCGTTGTTGTAGATGCACAACGCCGTGACGATCAGGATTACCGCCACCACCACGAGGCCGCCGATCATGATGGCGAACTGGCGCATGGTTGTCTGGTCGGATTTGCTCATGGAACCGCTCACGCGTGTACTCCAGTCAGTAGATAATGCCGGTCGGGCCCGATAGGTTTCGGGCCTGGCCGATAATATGGTCAGCGGCAGTGCCGCCAGTGGTAGCGCCATGGCCGCGAGACAACCCGATGCCCCGGCAACCGCTTGGCCCCGTCGAAGGCAGGCGGATGCCAGCGGCGGATTATAAACGAAGCGGGCCACAAGTTTCAGGCGGGGTGCGGCGTTGGCGACAGTGACCGGCAAGGGTGGCGGCACGGCACGGCAACGGCAGCACCGTGTCGTCAGTCATGACACACCCGTGTCAACTGGCATTGTCCCGGTTCGTTGAACTGCCTCTATGCTTTCATCCCGGATCCCCCACGCCTGCCCGACGCGGTCGTGTTCCCGGCAGCCACACTGCTAAACCCAGGAGTTCTACATGTCGCGTTTTTGGAAGATCACGTTGATCGTGATTGCGGTAGTGGTGCTGGCGATCGTGGGCGTGCGCCTGCTGCACAAGCCCGCCGGCAAGGCCGCAGGCAAGCCCGCCGCCGGCGCCAAGGCCGATGGCCCCGAGGCCACGCCGGTGCCGGTGACGGTGGTGCCGGTGGAGCGGCAGAACGTACCCGTGTTCCTCACCGCGCTGGGCACGGTGCAGGCACTGAACACGGTGACCGTGAACCCGCAGGTGGGCGGCCAGTTGCTGAGCCTGGATTTCCAGGAAGGCCAGCCGGTGAAGAAGGGCCAGGTGCTGGCGCAGATCGACCCGCGCACCTACCAGGCCGCGCTTGACCAGGCACTGGCCAAAAAGCGCCAGGACGAGGCGCAGCTGTCCACCGCCAAGAGCAACCTGGCGCGCAGCCAGGACCTGGCGGCCAAGGGCTATATCTCGAAGCAGGACCTGGACACCCTGCGCAACACCTCCTCGCAGTACCAGGCCGCGGTGGCGTCCGATGCGGCCAGCATCCGCGACGCCCAGGTGCAGCTGGCCTATACCAAGGTGATCTCGCCGATCGACGGCCTGGCCGGCATCCGCAACGTGGACCCGGGCAACGTGGTGAGTGCCAGCACGGCGATCGTCACGCTGACCCAGCTGCATCCGATCTACGTGATGTTCACCCTGCCCGAGCAGAACCTGGACCTGGTGCGCGGCGCCGCCGCCAACGACAGCTCGCCGCTGGAAGTGACCGCGCTGGACCGCGTCGACGCGCACCCGATCGCCAGCGGCGGCGTGCTGAAGGTGATCGACAACCAGATCGACACCAGCACCGGCACCTTCCGCCTGAAGTCCGAATTCGCCAACGCCGGCAACGAGCTGTGGCCCGGCCAGTTCGTCAACGTGCGGCTGCAGGTGCGTACCGCCATGGGTGCGCTGGTGATCCCGGCGCAGGCGGTGCAGCGCGGGCCGGACGGCGACTATGTCTACCAGGTGCAGGGCGACAGCACGGTCAAGATGCAGGCGGTGGTGGTGGCCGGTGAAGTGGGCGACAGCCACGTGATGATCGGCAGCGGCCTGAAGGCCGGCGACCGCGTGGTCACCGAGGGCCAGTTCCGGCTGAAGCCCGGCAGCAAGGTCAACGCACTGAAACCCGGTGAAGTGCCGGCGGTGCCGACCCAGGCCGAGCTGGACAAGGCGAAGCAGGACACCAAGGCGGGCCGTCGCAGGCACTGACGCGTGACACGGGCCGCCCGCCTGGGCGCGGCCCGCGCGATCCATCTGCCGCTGGCTGGGCATGACCGCGGCTGACGCCGCTCCTACACGTTTCGGATAGCCATGGGATTCTCCACACTCTTCATCCGCCGCCCGATCGCCACCTCGCTGCTGATGGTGGCGATCCTGCTGCTGGGCATCCTGGGCTACCGCCAGTTGCCGGTGTCGGCATTGCCGGAGATCGAGGCGCCCAGCCTGGTGGTGACCACGCAATACCCGGGCGCCAGCGCCAGCACCATGGCCTCGCTGGTGACCACGCCGCTGGAACGCAACCTGGGCCAGATCTCCGGCCTGGCGATGATGAGCTCGGACTCTTCCGCCGGGCTGTCCACGATCATCCTGCAGTTCAACATGGACCGCGACATCGACATCGCGGCGCAGGACGTGCAGGCGGCGATCAACCAGGCCAAGGGCACGCTGCCGGGCAACCTGCCGTACCCGCCGGTGTACAACCGGGTGAATCCGGCTGACGCGCCGATCCTCACCCTGGCGCTGCAGTCGGACAGCCGTCCGTTGCGCGACGTCAACGACCTGGCCGATTCGATCCTGGCGCAGAAGCTGTCGCAAGTGCAGGGCGTGGGCCTGGTGTCGATCGCCGGCAACGTGCGCCCGGCCGTGCGCGTGCAGGTGAACCCGGCGCAGCTGTCCAACCTCGGCCTCACGATGGAGGACGTGCGCAGTGCGCTGACCCAGGCCAACGTCAACGCGCCCAAGGGCACGCTCAACGGCAAGACGCAGAGCTACTCGATCGGCACCAACGACCAGCTCAGCACGGCGGCCGAATACAAGAACACCATCATCAGCTACAAGAACGGCGCGCCGGTGCGGCTGTCGGACGTGGCCAAGGTGGTGGATGGCGTGGAGAACGACCAGCTCGCCGCCTGGGCCAACGGCAAGCCGGCGGTGCTGCTGGACATCCGCCGCCAGCCCGGCGCCAACATCGTGCAGACGGTGAAGCAGATCCGCCAGGTCTTGCCGGAATTGCGCAACGCGCTGCCGGCCGACGTGCACCTGGACGTGTTCGCCGACCGCACCATCACCATCCAGGCCTCGGTGCACGACGTGCAGTTCACCCTGCTGCTGACCATCTTCCTGGTGGTGGCGGTGATCTTCGTGTTCCTGCGCCGGCTGTGGGCCACGGTGATCCCGTCGGTGGCGGTACCGCTGTCGCTGATGGGTACGTTCGGCGTGATGTCGTTTACCGGCATGTCGCTGGACAATCTGTCGCTGATGGCGCTGGCCGTGGCCACCGGTTTCGTGGTGGACGACGCGATCGTGATGATCGAGAACATCGTGCGCTACATCGAGCAGGGCAAGAGCGGCAAGGAGGCGGCGGAGATCGGCGCGAAGGAGATCGGCTTCACCGTGCTGTCGTTGACGGTGTCGCTGGTGGCGGTGTTCCTGCCGCTGCTGCTGATGCCCGGCGTCACCGGCCGACTGTTCCACGAGTTCGCCTGGGTGCTGACCATCGCGGTGACCATCTCGATGCTGGTGTCGCTGACACTGACCCCGATGATGTGCGCCTACCTGCTCAAGCCCGACGAATTGCCGCCCGGCGATGACGCGCACGAGCGCACCGCCGCCGACGGCAAGCGTGATTTGTGGGTGCGCACCGTGGGCGCGTACGAGCGCTCGCTGGACTGGATCCTCGATCACCAGAAGCTGACCATGCTGGTGGCGGGCGCCGCGGTGGTGCTGACCGTGTTCCTGTACATCGTGATCCCCAAGGGCTTGCTGCCCGAGCAGGACACCGGCCTGATCACCGGCGTGGTGCAGGCCGACCAGAACATCGCCTTCCCGCAGATGGAAGACCGCACCAAGGCCGTGGCCGAGGCGCTGCGCAAGGACCCGGGCGTGGCCGGCGTGGCCGCCTTCATCGGTGCCGGCACGATCAACCCCACCATCAACCAGGGCCAGCTCAGCATCGTGCTGAAGGAGCGCGGCGACCGCGACGGCCTGGACAAGCTGCTGCCGCGGCTGCAGCAGACGGTGGCCGACATCCCCGGCGTGGCGCTGTACCTGAAACCGGTGCAGGACGTGACGCTGGACAGCCGCGTGGCCGCCACCGAATACCAGTACACCTTGTCCGACGTGAACGCGGCCGAGCTGGCCACCTATGCCGGCCGCATGACCGAGGCGCTGCGCCAGCGCCCCGAACTGGCCGATGTGGACAACAACCTGGCCGACAAGGGCAACGCCCTGAAGCTCACCATCGACCGCGAAAAGGCCAGTCGCCTGGGCGTGCCGGTGCAGAGCATCGACGACACCTTGTACGACGCCTTCGGCCAGCGCCAGATTTCCACCATCTTCACCCAGCTCAACCAGTACCGGGTGGTGCTGGAGGTGGCGCCGGAGTTCCGCAATTCGGACGACCTGCTGAACAAGCTCACCGTGCGCGGCAATGGCAACGGCGCGCTGACCGGCAGCAATGCCACCAGCTTCGGTCAGGTGAAATCCAGCAATTCGGCCACGCCCTCGGGCATCGGCAACGCCGGCAACGTGGGCTTCGAGATCGGCGGCGGCGGCACCATTCCGCTGTCGTCGCTGGCCAGCGCCGAGGTCACCAGCGCGCCGCTGGTGATCAGCCACCAGCAACAGTTGCCGGCGGTGACGCTGGCGTTCAACGTGGCGCCCGGTTACGCGCTGTCCGATGCGGTCGACGCCATCCACGCCACCGAGGCGCAGCTGGATTTCCCGCCGCAGGTGCGCGGCGAGTTCGTGGGCAAGGCGGCAGAATTCAGTTCATCGATCGGTGACGAGGTGCTGTTGTTGCTGGCCGCCATCGTGGTGATCTACATCGTGCTGGGCGTGCTGTACGAGAGCTACATCCACCCGCTGACCATCATCTCCACCTTGCCGCCGGCCGGCGTGGGCGCGTTGCTGGCGCTCATCCTGTGCGGCATGAGTTTGTCGGTGGATGGCATCGTGGGCATCGTGCTCTTGATAGGCATCGTGAAGAAAAACGCGATCATGATGATCGACTTCGCGATCGAGGCGCGCCGCACCGGCATGAACGCGCACGACGCGATCCGCCGCGCCTGCCTGCTGCGTTTCCGCCCGATCATGATGACCACCGCCGCGGCCATGCTGGGCGCGCTGCCGCTGGCGCTGGGCAACGGCATCGGCGCCGAACTGCGCCGGCCGCTGGGCGTGTCCATCGTGGGCGGCCTGCTGCTGTCGCAGCTGGTCACGCTGTACACCACGCCGGTGATCTACCTGTACATGGAGCGTTTCTCCGACTGGCTGGCCGCACGCCGCGAACAGCGCGCTTTGCGCCACGCCCAGCAAGCGGCCTGAGCGTGCCGCGCTGCCGCTTTGCTCCCTCCCCTGCTCGCAGGGGAGGGCTGGGGAGGGGTCGCTCTTGACCTCCCCGCGAACCCGAGCACCCCCTCCCAGCCTCCCCCTGCGCGCAGGGGGAGGAGCAGTGCACGCCGCTCACCGTTCAACCATTTCACGGCTCAACCGTTGAGCTTGGGATGATGCCTACACGTCCCGCCTGCCACGCTTCCGCGCGCTCCCCGACAACGTTGAATCCATGAACATCTCCGGCATCTTCATCCGCCGTCCGATCGGCACCTCGCTGCTGGCCATGGGTTTGTTCGCGGTGGGCGCGATCTGCTATTTCCTGCTGGGCGTGTCGGCGCTGCCGGCGATGCAGTTTCCGGCGATTTTCGTGCAGGCCAGCCAGAGTGGCGCCGACGCGAGCACGATGGCGTCGACGGTGGCCGCGCCGCTGGAGCGTCACCTCGGGCAGGTGCCCGGCATCCAGACCATGCGTTCGCGCAGTTCCGAAGGCCGCACCTTCGTCTTCATGATGTTCGACGGTGGCGTCGACCTGGATGCGGCGGCCCGCGATGTGCAGGCGGCGATCAACGCCGCCGCGCCTGATCTGCCCACCGGCCTCAACGGCGCGCCCAGCTACCAGAAGGCCGACCCCAACGACGACCCGATCATCGCCTTCGCGCTGACCTCGGACACGCAGTCGGCCGACGCGCTGTACAACGTGGCCGATACCTTGCTGGCGCAGCGGCTGCGCCAACTGCCCGGGGTGTCGTCAGTGGAGATCGCCGGTGCGGCCACGCCCGCGATCCGCGTCGACGTGAACCTGCGCGCCCTGAACGCGATGGGCATTTCGCCCAACCAGCTGCGCAACGCGCTCAGCGCCGCCAACGTCACCTCGCCGGAGGGCTTCCTGTCCAACGGCAAGACCACCATGGCGATCAGCGCCACCACGCAACTGCACAGCGCCGATGAATTCGCTGCGCTGGTGATCGCCAGCCACAACGGCACGCCGGTGCGCCTGCGCGACGTGGCCAACGTATACGCGGGGGCCGAAGACGCCTACCAGGCGGCATCGTTCGGCGGCAAACCCGCCGTGCTGATGTACGTCTACAAGAAGTCCGACGCCAACATCATCGCCACGGTGGATCTGGTGAAGGCACAGGTGCCGCTGTTGCGCGCCTACCTGCAGCCCAGCACGCGGCTGACGCCATTCTTCGACGGCACGCCCACCATCCGCGCCTCGCTGCACGAGGTGCAGGCCACGCTGCTGATCTCGCTGGCGATGGTGATACTGACGATGGCGCTGTTCCTGCGCCGGCTGGCGCCCACCCTGATCGCCGCCGCGGCGGTGCCGCTGTCGCTGGCCGGCGCCTTCGTGGCGATGTACCTGTTCGGCTATACGCTCAACAACCTCACCCTGCTGGCGCTGGTGATCGCCATCGGCTTCGTGGTGGACGACGCGATCGTGGTGATCGAGAACATCATCCGCCACATCGACAGCGGCATGACCCGCATGCAGGCCACCCTGGCCGGCGCCCGCGAGATCGGTTTCACCATCGTCTCGATCACCGCCTCGCTGGTCGCCGTGTTCATCCCGCTGCTGTTTGCCGGCGGCATGACCGGCATGTTCATGCACGAATTCGCCGCCACCCTGGTGGCGGCCATCGTGGTGTCGGCGGTGATCTCGCTGACGCTGACGCCGGCACTGTGCGGTCGCTTCCTCAATGGCCATCGCGAGCCGGAGGAGCCGTCGCGGCTTGGCCTGGCGCTGGATCGTTTCCACGCCGGCATGCTGCGCGTGTACACCCGCGCGCTGGGCTTTTCGCTGCGCCACGCGCTGGCGCTTTCGCTGACGCCACTGTTGCTGATCGCGGCCACGTTCTTCCTGTTCGGCGTGGTCAAATCCGGCCTGTTTCCGCCGCAGGACACCGGCCTGATCTGGGGCCGCGCCACTTCCAGCGCCACCGTGTCGTTCGAGGAAAGCCGGCAACGGTTGCAGCGGCTCACCGAGATGCTGCTGGCCGACCCGGACGTGGCGTCGGTCGGCGCGCGCCTGGGCAGCAGCCGGCAAGGCACCAGCGGCTCGTTCAACATCGACCTGAAGACCCGCGCCGAAGGCCGGGTGGATGACACCTTCGCCGTGCTGGCGCGGCTCAGCGCCAAGGCCGCGAAATACCCCGACCTCAACCTGCGCCTGCGCCCGGTGCAGGACCTGCCCAGTGGCGGCGGCGGCGGTGGCAACCAGGGCGCGCAGTACCAGATCGGGCTGCAGGGCAACGACCTGGCGCAGCTGCAGGAATGGCTGCCGAAACTGGTGGCGGAGCTGAAGAAGAATCCGAAACTGGCCGATGTCGGCAGCGACGTGGAAGAGGGCGGCCTGCGCCAGAACATCGTGATCGACCGCGACCGCGCCGCGCAGCTGGGTGTGTCGATCGGCGCCATCGATGGCGCGCTTTACGACGCTTTCGGCCAGCGCCAGGTATCCACCATCTACTCGGACATCAACCAGTTCAAGGTAGTGGTCAACGCCATGCCCGAGCAGACCGCCACCCCCGACGCGCTCAACCGCATCTACGTGCGCTCCAACAGCGGCAAGATGATTCCCATCACCGCCTTCGCCCGCCAGGAGCCAGGCCTGTCTCCCTCATCCATCAGCCACGAAAACCAGTACACCACGATGGATCTGAGCTTCAACCTGGCCCCCGGCGTGAGCATGGGCGAGGCGATGGCGATCGTGCAGGCCGCGGTCAGCGGCATGCGCATGCCCGGCGACATCCGGCTCAACGTGGGCGGCGATTTCCGCCGCTTCGAGGAATCGCAAAGCGGCATGCTGTGGCTGGTGCTGGCCGCCGTGCTCACCGTCTACATCGTGCTGGGCATGCTGTACGAAAGCCTGCTGCACCCGGTCACCATCCTGTCCACCTTGCCCGCCGCCGGCGTGGGCGCGCTGCTGGCGCTGTGGCTTACCGATACCGAATTGTCGGTGGTGGCGCAGATCGCGCTGGTGCTGCTGATCGGCATCGTCAAAAAGAACGCGATCATGATGATCGACTTCGCCCTCGTCGCCGAACGCGAGCACGGCAAGAGCCCGCTGGAAGCGGTACGCGAAGCCTGCATCGTGCGCTTCCGTCCGATCATGATGACCACCATGGTCGCCATCCTGGCCGCGCTGCCCATCGCCATTGGCCTTGGCGAAGGCAGCGAACTGCGCCGCCCGCTGGGCATCGCCCTGATCGGCGGCCTGCTGATCTCGCAAAGCCTCACCTTGCTGAGCACACCCGCGCTGTACGTGATCTTCTCGTGCCTGGCCGAACGGCGGAAAAGCTGGGCCGCGCGGCGGCGGCAACGTCGAGCCGCGCGTCGGTTGCCAGCGCAGGCCTGAAGCGCCCGCTGCATCGGGTGTCGATCAATGGCGCAGCGGTTCTGCTCGCTATGGCATCAGCTTTGCCAGCCGGCCTAGCGCGGCGGCCACTATCTGGCCTTGAGTGGCGATGCTGCTGATGATTTGTTCGGGTGTGCGGTTGTCCGCCATGACCGCCGCATTTGGATTGACCGCTTTCAGGTCGAACGTGGCCGCATCGATTGCGGCAGCTTGCCCCTCCAGCTCGCGCGAGGCTTTCTCACGTTCGCCGATCCGTTGCTGCAACGCTGCGATTAGCTCGCTGATTTCCGTGCCGGGCTTCTTTTCCCTCTTCAGCCCCTTGAGCCTTTCCTTCAGGTCGACCGCCTCGGCACGGGCCTGGCGGGCCTGATCCTGCAGCGGTTGCATCGCCTCGCGCGCCGCGGCGCGACGGGCGGCGAAGTCCACGGTCCATGAATAGCGGCTTTCGCCCTTCGGCTTGCCGCGGCGGGGCAGCATGCGCGCATAGCTCGGGAAGGGGTCCGCATGGCTCTCGTCGGCTTTCCATTCGGCCACCAGCGCAGCCGGCAGGGCCGCCTCGTCAAGCACGGAGCCATCCGCCGCGAAACCGAAGTGCGCCAGCGTCAACGGTGTCTTCTTGCCCACCTTCACCCACGACAGGTCGTAGTACCAAATGTTTTCGGTCTTGCGGCCCTTGGTGAAGAACAGCAGGTTGGTCTTCACGCCCGCACCGGCGGTGGAGAACACGCCGCCGGGCAGGCTGACGATGGCCCACAACCCGCATTCGTCGGTGAGTTTGCGCTTGGTTTCGACAAAGGCGCTTTCGTTGGTGCGGAACAGCAGCCCTTCGTCCAGGACGATGGCGCAGGTGCCGCCGGGTGCCAGCTCGGCCAGGATCTTCTGCACGAACAGCACCTGGGTGGCGCCGGTTTCGAAGGCGAAGTTCTTCTGCGCATCCTTGCCTTCCTTGCCGCCGAACGGCGGGTTGGTGAGGATCACGTCGAACTGGGTGGGCGCATGGTCGAACAGCGCCGCATACGTCGCGCGTCCGGTCAGCGCGTTGCCATGCCAGAGGTTCGGCTGGTCGATGCCGTGCAGCACCAGATTCGCCAGCGCGATAGGGAACACCAGGTTTTCCTTCTCGCGCCCGAAGAAGCTGTCGTGCTTGAGCTTTTCAAGATCGGTGCTGGCCGGCGCCTTGCCCAATTTGCGCGCGATGTGCTCATAGGCCACCGCGAGAAAGCCGCCGGTGCCGCAGCACGGGTCGTAGACGGTCTGGCCCAGCGAGGGGTTCACCGTATGCACCATCGCGCGGATCACCTCGCGCGGGGTGAAGAACTGGCCGCCGTCGGAGTTCTTCTCGCCCATCTTCAGCAACAGGTCTTCGTACACCTGCGACAGGGTGAAGAAGTGCGTGTCGTCGATGTGCTCGATGTTGATCTCGTGCAGGCGATCGAGGATGTCGCGCAGGTTCGTCTCCGCATCCACGCGCACCCGTTCCACCGCGGTCATGATGCGGCCGATGATGCGCTGCTTGGGCGACGCGGCCGGATTGGGCAGGCCGGTGCGCAGGTCCATGTCCAGCGCGTGCAGATGCGGCAACAGATCCTTGTTGATGAAGTCGAACAGCCGGCCGTCACCGGCGGCGAACAGCTCTTGCCGCTTCCAGCCCTGCGGCTTGCCTTCCGGGGTTTTCGGATGATCGGGCCGGTCACTCCACGGCGCCGCCCAGTCCTGCCAGCGGTAGGGCGCACGCAGCGCGGGCGAGAACGCCGCACCCAGCGCCTCGGCCTGCTCGGCCTCGCGCGTTTCCTGCGCGTCGAGGATGCGCAGGAACAGGATCCAGGTCAGCTCCGGCACGTACTGCAGCGCGCTGGCGCAATTGGAGCGACGCATGATGTCGCACGCGCTCTTGACGAAACTGGAAAGCGATTGCGTGCTGGCGATGGCCTTGGGCGCTTTTTCGACGGTACTTTTTCGGGGACGTGGCATTACTTGTCGGTCTTCTTCGTGAGTTGCTTCTTCTTCGCCGATTCGAGCCGCTGGATACTCTGTTCCGGCGCCGGCAGGTTTTCCGGCATGGTGCCGCCCAGTTCGTCGATGGTCTGGCGCACCTTGCGGCCCACATCGTGATGGGTGCGGTTGGCCTGTGCCTTGCCACGTACGCCGTCGCGGCGCAGCTTGTCCTCGGCCTGCGTGGCGCGGAACAGGTTGGCCGCCAGCTCCGTGCTGCCCATGTGGTCGAGGATCTTCTGGCTTTTCTTCAGTCCTTTGCGGGCGTGGATGTCCTTGGCGCCCAGCCCGCCGTACAGGCCTTTGTAGCCGTGGTCCTGGAACACCGCGTAGTCCAGTGGCGTTGCCACGCCGGCATCTTTTGCCGCCGCGGCCAGGTGCTTGTTGTGAGTGGCCAGCTCATTGCGCACGGCGAGGCGCTTGTCGTCCTCGGAAAGCCGGGCGAGTTGCGCCGCGTCGGCCAGCTCCTGGCGCCGCGTCTGCAGGGCGAAATAGGTCTGGCCGTTGGCGATCACCGGCTTGGACGGGTCGCCGTTCTGCACGATCAGGTAGCAGGCGTAGCGCGACAGGCGTACATCCTCCACTTCACGCTGGGCACCGGAGCCGATATCGACCATTTTGCTGACGTCAGCAAAATGGTCTGCGACGTGCTTGCCCGCCTTCTGGCAGGCCAGTTTGGCCTTCTCCACCACCTGCACGAAGTTTCGCCACTGCACGTAGTCCAGCAAGGGCGCCAGATCGCGTGCCGACCACCATTCGCTGCCGTTCTCTTCGCACTGGCGAATCGCTTCAAAGGCGGATTGGTGTTGCGCGCTGAGCTTCTTGCCGGTCATGTCACGTCTCCTTGTGTGGTGGATGGATTGAAAGCCTGCGCCAGCAGGCGTTGCGGCAGGCGTTCGATCTCGGCCAGTTGGGTGGTGGCGGCTTGGTGGATGGCGGCGGCTTCGGCGAGTTGGGTTTTGAGGACGGCGACGGTGCGGCGCTGGCCGACGATGTCTGGCGCCGGGATCTCCAGTGCGTTCAACAGCGCGCCGTTCAAGTTGGCCTGATTGCCGCCACGGCCATCGGACAAGCCGCGCAAATCCTCATACGAGGCCATCAACCAGTGATGCAGGAAGTCCACGTCCCACGTGTCGTTCGGCAGGATGGCGAAGCACGCCTGGTTGGTGGTTGCTTCGATTTGGAGCATGGCGGATTGCCCGCGTGTCTTGCCTTGGCCGTACATGGCGATGAGTACGGTTTGCGGTGGCAACAACGTCAGCGAACAGTCGGCCAGCGCCTGCCGCGAGATGGCCTCTTCCGTTTGCGTGATGGGTGCGAAGGCCACTTCGCCGGTTTTCACCCATGGGATTTCGGCCGGCGACCAGTAACGTTTGTCGCCACGCGGCGGCGTGGAGCCGCTGGTCGTTCTGGCCCACTCGCCCAGCACCTTGCGCGGCGCATCACGCAACGCCGCGAAGGTCTGCTGCAACAAACGGCTGCGCAGCAGCACAACATCCCGCACCTGTGTCTGAGCCGCCTGCCGCGCGGTGTCCACTTCCTCCAGTTGGGCCTTCATAAAGGAAGAGATCTGGCGTTGCTTTGCTTTTGTTTCTGGCAACCAGATTGACTGCTTGTAGGCATCTTCTCTGTTCAAGCCCGGCACGCCACTTGCCTTGTTCAGCTCTTCAAGTCGGAGATGCCGAAGTTGAAAGGCAAGCCACTCAAGATCGCAGTCCGTACAAGTGTTATCGATGAAATAAGTTGTATCTATCGGCCAGCATGAATAAGGGGAGACATGAATCGCACCTATAGACCCTTTCCGACCAATGATGATTGTCTTCCCGTCAGTGAAGCCCTCGGAATGATTACCTACCGGACCATTTGATCCAAAAACAACGAAATCGCCGGGCTTTCTGATCCGTTCCGACAGGCTCTTCCCGTATTCAAAGCAACAAATATCACCAACGTTGACCAGCCTCATACCCCAAACAACCTCATCTTTGCTTCCTTCATCACTTCCACCGGCTTGCCCAACACCCGCAGCGCCTTGATGCCACCGGCCTGCGCGATCTCCGGCACGTCGAACAGGCTTTCGGATTCCAGCGCCTCGGTGCCACCTTGCGCGAACTGCGCTGCCAGCCCCTTGAGCACGATGGCGGGCTTGTCGGCCATGCCCGCGAACCATGCGGCGTTGGCGTTCACGTATTCGGCACCGCGCTCGGGCCGCTTCAGCGCGCGGGCGTGGTAGCCGTATTTGCCGAAGAAGTCGAACAGGTCGAAGTCGCCCATTTTTTCCACGTCGCGAATGACTTCCGGGCTGAAGTTGTCGCGCAGCAAATGGTCGATCAGCTGGCGTCGCTGGCGTGCCTCGATCCACAGCGTGCGGAAGTCGGTGAGGTTGTGCGCCTCGGCGAGTACGCGGGCGATCACCTCGCGGCGGTATTCGTCGACCGGGATCGGCGTGGCCTTGCCGTTGCGGTTGGCGAGGATGCAGCGGCCCTGCGCGGTGACCACCACGTGTTCGCTGTCGCCCAAGCGCATCACCGGCACCGGCGTGGAAGGATACTCGCCACCTTCGCCGTCGCCACCATCCTCGCCGCCGCTTCCGCCGCTTCCGCCGCTGCCACCGGAACGCGGCGGCGCGGTGATGAACTCGGTGCCGAACAGGTCGGTGACGCCGGTGTAGTCGTACAGCCAGAACTTGTATTTCCGGGTGGGCTCGTCGATGCGCGTGCCGCGCCCGACCATCTGGTAGAACTTGATCGACGACTGCAGGTAGCGGAAGAACACCACCGCGTTGAGGCGCTCGATGTCCACGCCCGCTTCGAGCAGATCCACGGTGCAGGCGATGAAGGCGCGCTCGCCGGAACCGCGCATGATGTCGATCTTGTCCGCGCCGGCGGCGGCGGTGCACTTGAAGGCGTAGTCGTCCTTGCGCGGCTGGTCGTGCTGCTTGCACCACGCGGCGTAAAGGTTGTTCATCTGCATCGCCACGCGATCGGCGTGCAGGTCGCGGGTGCAGAAGATGATGACCTTCTGCTCCGGGCCCCCGTTTTCGCACAGCAGCTCGAACAGGTCCTTGCACATGGCCGGCGTGCGCAGGTCGACGAACAATTCGTCGTCGAAGTCCTTGCCGGTGTATTCGTTCTTGGTCAGGTCTTCTTCGGTGAGCGGCTTGCCGGTCTTGATGTCGCGCACGCCGGCTTTGAGGATGTCGTCACGGGTGAACACGCGCGCATCGATGTCGGCCTTGCGCTTGATGATTTCGCAGGCGGCCAGGTAGCCGTCTTCCTGCGCCTGCGCCAGGCTGTATTCGTACACCGGCTCGCCGAAGTAGCGGATGTTGTGCGCGGTGATTTCGTGGTCGGCCTGCTCCTCGGCGCTGGCGTGCCGGCTTTCCTTCAGCTTGCGCGGTGTGGCGGTGAGGCCGAGGTGGATGGCGTCGGGGTTGCGCGTAAGCACCTGCGACCACCGGCCCCAGGCCGAGCGATGGCATTCGTCGATGATGATGATGCTGAAGGCGTTCTCGCCGTAGTGCTCGGTGAGGAAGCTGCCGTTGTCATCGCTGTCGTCTTCCTCGCCGTCGATGCCCAGCGTCTGGTAGGTGGCGATGTGGATGCGTGCGTTGGCGGCGGCGTTCTGCCCGCGTACGGTCTGCACGATGCGCACGTTGCCACCAAAGGCTGCCTTGAGCTTGGTGTAGGCCTGTTCGCGCAGTTCGTCGCGGTCGCACAGGAACAGCGCAGGCTTGGGTAGCAACCCGGCCTGCGCCATGCGCCACAGCAGGTTGGTGGCGATGATGGTCTTGCCGGCGCCGGTGGCGAGCGTAAGCAGCACGCGCGGGGCGCGGCCCGCCTGGTGTTCCCGCAGGATTTTCTCGAACGCGGCGCGGATGGCGGCGTCCTGGTAGTAGCGGCTCTGGTTCCACGCCGGGCTGTCGGCCTGGAACAGTACGGCGGCTTCGGGACGGCTCAGGTCGATGCCCTTGTCGCGGGCGTAACGGGTGCACAGGTCGGCATGCGGCGGAAAGTCGTCCAACGGATGCGGGCCGGTCTGGAGGCCACTGGGTTTGTCGTAGTCGCCGTAGAGGTGACCATTGCTGGAGAACACGTATTGCACGTCGAAACGCGCGCAGTCGGCATAGCTCTTGGCCTGCTGCATGCCCTTGAGCGGATCCTCGCTTTGCTTCTTGGCTTCCAGCACGGCCACGGGCAGGGGCTTGGGCATGTTGCCCACCTGCACGCAGAGCAGATAGTCGGTGCGGCCCGCGCCCTTGCGGCGGCGGCCCTTCGGACCGGTCGGCTCCACCGGTGCGGGGGTTTCCAGCTTGATGCGCTGCGGGTCGTCGTAGCCCTTGCGGCGCAGCACCGGATCGATGAGATGGAAGCGGGTTTCTTCTTCGTTGTAAGTCACCCTTTCCCCCCCCGCGCTTACCTGCCATCCAGTCGCAAGAATAGCGGAAAGGCCGCTGCAGCCTGACCAGCCGGCGCTCTTCGGAAATTCTCGATGTAACCCGGCTATTTGCCAATGCAGAAGCTTGAAAAAATCGCCCCCAGCAGATCGTCGCTGCTGTAGCTGCCGGTGATTTCGCCCAGGGCCTGCTGGGCCTGGCGCAGTTCCTCGGCGGCGAGTTCGCCGGCGCGGGTGGTGGCCAGCACGGTGGCGGTGCGGGTGAGGTGGTCGCGCACGGTTTCGAGGGCGAGGACGTGGCGGCGGCGGGCGCTGAAGCTGCCTTCGCCACCGGCGCCGGCCAGCAGGCGCAGGGCCTTGCGCAGGGCGTCGAGGCCGGCGCCGGTCTTGGCCGAGGCCCATAGCCAGCGGGTGCCGTTGCGCTGGCCGCTGCGGGCTGGCGCCTGATCCAGATCGATCTTGTTGATCATCACCACTCGCTCGACGCCGGCGGGCAGGTTGGCGAAAAACCGCTGGTCGGCATCGGCGTGTTCGGCGTCGGTGACCAACAGAGCCACGTCGGCGCGCTGCAGTTCGCCGTGGGCGCGGCGCACGCCTTCGCGCTCGACTTCGTCGTCGGTGTCGCGCAGGCCGGCAGTGTCGGCCAGTTCCAGCGCGATGCCGTCGAGGTCGAGGTGTTCGCGCAGCACGTCGCGGGTGGTGCCGGCGACGGGGGTGACGATGGCGCGGTCGCTGCCGGCCAGCGCGTTGAGCAGGCTGGATTTGCCGGCGTTGGGGCGGCCCACGATGGCCACCTTGAGGCCGTCGTTCAAGCGCACGCCGCGCTGCGCTTCGCGCAGCAGCTCGGCCAGCTCGTGGCGCAGGCTGTCGAGCCGTGCGGTGATGGCGGGGTCGGCGAGGAAGTCGATCTCTTCCTCGGGGAAATCGATCGCCGCCTCGATGTGCACGCGCAGGGCGATCAGCGATTGCAGCAACGCGTCGACCTTGCGCGAGAACACGCCTTCCATCGACTGCAGCGCGGCGCGCGCGCCGGCTTGCGAGCGGGCCGCGATCAGGTCGGCCACGGCTTCGGCCTGGGCCAGGTCGAGCTTGCCGTTGAGGAAGGCGCGCTCGGTGAATTCACCGGGGCGCGCCAGCCGCGCGCCCAGTTCGCAGCAGCGGCGCAGCAGAAGATCCAGCAGCACGGCGCTGCCGTGGCCCTGCAGTTCCAGCACGTGTTCGCCGGTGTACGAGGCGGGCGCGGGGAAATGCAGCAGCAGGCCGCGGTCGATCAGCTCACCGTTGCCGTTGCGGAAGACGGCGAAGTGGGCGTGGCGCGACGTGGGGGCGCGGCCGAGGAGGGTCGCGGCGATGGCGGGAACCGCCGGCCCGGAGACCCGCACCACGCCCACGCCTGCCATGCCCGGTGCGCTGGCGACGGCGGCGATGGTGTCGGTGGTGGGGCTGTTCATGGGTGGTTCTCCAAGGCCGCGATGATGTTGGCGGTGGTTTCGTGGCACATAAATCGAACGCCGCAGCCGGCCCTCAAAAGAAAACAGCTGCGCCGGTTGCCCGGCTGCAGCTGTTCAATCCCAGATGGCCGATGCTCAGGCGGGCTTCGCCGCTTCCTCGCGATCCACGTGATGGGTCACCCACCACTGCTGGCCCAGGCCGACGATGCCGTTCACCGCGTAGTAGAGACACAGGCCGGCGGGGAAGAAGGCGAACATCACCGAGAACAGCAGCGGCATCACCTTCATCATCTTCGCCTGGGTCGGGTCCATGCCCGCGGCGACGGGGTTCAGCCATTGCGTGCCCAGCATCACCAGTGCGTAGATGATCGGCAGGATGTAGAGCGGGTCGGCGGCGCTGAGGTCGGGGATCCACAGGAACGGTGCGTGGCGCAGTTCCAGGCTGTATTCGAGCACGTAGAACAGGCCGTAGAACACCGGCATGGTGATCAGCACCGGCAGGCAGCCGCCCATCGGATTGACCTTCTCCTTCTTGTACAGCTCCATCGTGGCCTGCTGCATCTTCAGCTTGTCGTCGCCGTAGCGCTCCTTCAGCTGCGCGATGCGCGGCGCCAGCTTGCGCATGCGCGCGCTGGAGCGGTACTGCACCGCGGTGAGCTTCCAGGTGAGGCCCTTGATCAGCAGCACCAGCAGGATGATCGCCACGCCCCAGTTCTTCGAGATCGCGTGGAACTGCGACAGCACCCAGTGCATCGGCACCGCGATGGCCTTGAACATGCCGTAGTCGATGGTCAGATCCAGGCCCGGGGCGATCGCGTCCAGCGTGCCCTGCACGTTCGGGCCGATATACAGCCGCGCCTCGCTGCTCTGGCTCTGCCCCGGCGCCACGCTGAGGGCGGGGCCGACGGCGCGGATCAGGTGGCGCGGATGGGCGCTGTCGGGGTTGAGGGTGGTGGTGACGTAGTGATCGGTCTGACCCGCCGGCGGAATCCACGCGGCGAAGAAGTACAGCTTCAGCATGGCTGCCCAGCCGCCCTTGTAGGAGGCGTCCAGCGCATCGTCCTTCTCGGCGAAATTCTTGAACGGCAGCTTTTCGAACTTCTCGCCGGTGTACCAGGCGGCGCCCTGGAAGCTGCGCGACTCGGGATCCATGAGACTTTTCAGCCAGCCGCTCGGCTTCGGCGGCTCCACCCGCAGCAACTGGCGGTAGGCGTTGCCCTGCCAGGTCTGGGTGCTGCCGTTGTCGATACGCTGGGTCAGCCCGATCACGTAGCTGCCGCGCTTGAAGGTGTAGATCTTGGTGACCTTGAGGCCGTCGGCGTTCTGCCAGGTCAGCGGCACTTGCAGCTCGTCCTGGCCGCTGGCCAGTTCGTAGGCCGCCTTGTCGCTGTGGAACAGCGCCAGGTGGTTCGGCTGATCCTGTGCGCCGTTGCTGCTGACCAGGCCGTTCTGCGCCACGAAATAGCGCGTGTCGCTGTCGTTCAACAACGCGACCGGCGGCGGCGCGGGTTGCTTGTGGGTGGGTGCGACGGAGGGGTAGGCGAGCAGGTCGGTGTGCACCACGCTGCCACCGCGGGTATCCACCACCAGGCGCAGCAAGTCCGTGGTGATGGTGATGCGAGACGATGCTGCGGCGGATGGTGCCGTATTCTGCCCGGCGGTGACGGCGGCCGGCGGCGCGCCCGCCTCGGGGATCGCGCCGGGCACGCTGGCATCAGCCGGCGCCGCGGCGCTGGACGCGCTGGTCACGGCCGTTTGTGGCGGCTGCGGTGCGTAATCCTTCTCCCAGGCCAGAAACAGCAGATAGGCGACCGCCAGCAGGGCGAACATGAGGAAGGTGCGCGTTTGATTCATCGCGTAGCAAATCCGGTAACGCCACGACTGTGAAAGGCCGCGGGAGGCAGAAAGAAAGAGGTCAACGGCCGATTGTGGTGGTGTCGTCGGCCCGCTTCAATGGTTCGGTGGCCGCGGATCGGGCGGCGATCAGCTTTTTCCACAGCACATCGATCTCCGCCAGCAGCTGCGGGCCGGGCACGTTGGCCGCCTGCTCGCGCGCCATCACCATCAGGTCGACGGAAGGCAGTTGATGGCGTACGCGACGAAAGGATTCGCGCAGCAGCCGCTTGATGCGGTTGCGCTCCACCGCGCGTTTGGAAACGCGCTTGGAAATCGCCAGCCCGAGGCGGGCATGTCCCAGCTCGTTGTCGCGGTAGCGCATATGAAAACAGCGGCCGCCTGCGCGTCCGCTGCTTGCTCGCAAGGCGGCGAAGTCACCAGGCCGACGTAGCCGCGCCTCGCGCGGCAGGTCGGCATGAGGCATCACCGGTACGCCGCTTACGGGATCAGGCGCTTGCGGCCCTTGGCGCGACGGGCGTTGATGATCTTGCGACCGTCGGCGGTGGCCATACGGGCACGGAAACCGTGCGTGCGAGCGCGCTTGAGCTTGCTGGGCTGGAAGGTCCGCTTCATGGCTTACTCCGAAGGGAATGTGGATAAAAAGGTTTGCGAGTATGTGGTCAGATCGCGTGGCTGTCAAATACATGGCCGGATGAGCCTGTGGACACCATGTGGATAAAACGGCCGGGCGACGGGCCGAACTGGTAGACTTGCCGATCGACATTCCGCGCGCCAGCGCCCCTGCAGTGGACTGAGTAGATCGATGAGTGATTTGTGGCGACGTTGCCTTGAGCGTCTCGAAGGCGAACTGAGCGCCGAGGACCTGCACACCTGGCTGATGCCGTTGCAGGCCCGCGACAGCACCACGGGCCTGCAGTTGTTTGCGCCCAACCCCTATACGCTCGATACCGTGCGCGAGCGCTATCTGCCGCGGATCGAGGCGGTGATGCAGCAGCTGACCGGGCACGCGTTGACGGTGCGGCTGGAGGTGGGCTCCAACTCGGCCCGCCCGGCACCGGCCGCCAAACCCGCGCCCACGCCGGCACGCGCGGTGCAGGAACCGGCCGCGGCCAGTTTCCCGCACAACCTCGACCCGCATTACACCTTCGAGACCTTCGTCGAGGGCAAGTCCAACCAGCTGGGCAAGGCCGCCGCGATGCAGGTGGCGATGAATCCCGGCCGCGCCTACAACCCCTTGCTGCTGTACGGCGGCACCGGCCTGGGCAAGACCCACCTGATGCACGCGGCCGGCAACCTGATCCGGCAGCAGAATCCGGAGCGCAAGGTGCTGTACCTGCGCTCGGAGCAGTTCGTGGGCTCGATGATCGAGGCGCT
Organism: Rhodanobacter fulvus Jip2; assembly: GCF_000264315.1. Classification (GTDB taxonomy): domain Bacteria; phylum Pseudomonadota; class Gammaproteobacteria; order Xanthomonadales; family Rhodanobacteraceae; genus Rhodanobacter; species Rhodanobacter fulvus. The sequence goes on along the minus strand of NZ_AJXU01000065.1, from coordinate 90,738 downwards.
GCGCGCCAAGAGCATGGATCAGTTCAAGCAGCGCTTCCGCTCGGTCGACGCGCTGCTGATCGACGACATCCAGTTCTTCGCCGGCAAGGACACCACGCAGGAGGAGTTTTTCCATACCTTCAACGCGTTGTTCGAGTCCAAGCAGCAGATCATCCTCACCTGCGACCGTTACCCGAAAGAGGTGGACAAGCTCGAACCCCGCTTGAAGTCGCGCCTGGGCTGGGGCCTCAGCGTGGCGATCGAGCCACCGGATTTCGAGACACGCGCCGCGATCCTGCTGGCCAAGGCACACGACAAGGGCGTGGCGGTGGACGAGAGCGTGGCGATGCTGCTGGCCAAGCGCATCCGTTCCAACGTGCGCGATCTCGAGGGAGCGCTGAACACGCTGGCGGCACGCGCCAATTTCTACGGCAAGCCGATCACCACCGAATTTGCCGAGGAGACCCTGCGCGACCTGCTGGCCACCCACGCCCAGGCCATCACCGTACCCAACATCCAGAAGATCACCGCCGAGTACTTCAACGTGCGGCTGCAGGACCTGCTGTCCAAGCGGCGCGTGCGTTCGCTGGCGCGGCCGCGGCAATACGCGATGGCGCTGTCCAAGGAATTGACCGAGCACAGCCTGCCGGAGATCGGCGAGGCATTCGGCGGCCGCGACCACACCACCGTGCTGCACGCCTGCCGCACGATCCGCAAATTCGTCGAAACCGATACGCGCATGCGCCAGGACTGGGAGCAACTGATCCGCACGCTGACCGGTTGAGGTGGCCCAGTGCGCAAAAGTCATGCATAACTGGTGGGGCTGGCTGTGGATAATAGGTGGATGAAACGCGGCAAAAAGTTACCCACAACTGATCAACAGCCGACGCCACTGCTCAAGCACAGCGCAAAACACCAGCAAGTAGTTGATTATTATCGCAATATGGCGTTATAAAAGTTATCCACGGCGCCTACTACTACAACTAAACTTCTTTTAAAAAAACAGAACAGAAGCTAGGGGAAGCGAAATCATGCAATTCAGCATCCAGCGAGAAGCCTTGCTCAAACCGCTGCAGCAGGTGATCGGCGTGGTGGAACGCCGCCAGACGCTCCCCGTGCTTGCCAACCTGCTGGTCAAGGTGGGCGACGGCAAGGTGTCGCTGACCGGCACCGACCTCGAAGTGGAGATGGTCGCGTCAACCAGTGCGGAAAAGCTGGCTGACGGCGAGATCACCATCCCGGCCCGCAAGCTGTTCGACATCGTGCGTGCGCTGCCGGACGGCGCCCAGATCGACCTGAAGCTCAATGGCGACAGGGTGGCGTTGAATGCGGGACGCAGCCGTTTCACGCTGACCACGCTCGCCGCCAGCGAATTCCCCACCGTCGACGAGATCGAGCTTGTCGAAACCGTGAGCCTGCCCGAACAGGTTCTGCGCGACCTGATGGAACACACCTCGTTCGCCATGGCCAACCAGGACGTGCGCTACTACCTCAACGGCATGTTGCTGGATCTGCAGGAGCACACGCTGCGCTGCGTGGCCACCGACGGCCACCGCCTGGCGATGAAGGAAACCCAACTGCAGAGTTCAGTCACCACACGGCGGCAGATCATCATTCCGCGCAAGGGCGTCAACGAGCTGGTCGGCCTGCTGGAATCGGGTGATGGCGAGGTGGCGCTGGAGTTCGGACGCAATCACCTGCGCGTACGCCGCGGCAGTGTGGTGTTCACCTCCAAGCTCATCGACGGGCGCTTCCCCGATTACGAAGCCGTCATCCCGCTGGGCGCCGACAAGACCGCCACGCTGGATCGCGAGGTGCTGCGCGGGGCACTGCAGCGCGCCGCGATCCTGTCCAACGAGAAGTACCGTGGCGTGAAACTGGAATTGTCGCCGGGCAAGCTGCGCATCGTGGCGCACAATCCCGAGCAGGAAGAGGCCGTGGAAGAGGTTGAAGCCGATACCCATGTCTCCGATCTCGCCGTCGGTTTCAACGTGGGTTATCTGCTGGACGCATTGGCAGCACTGGACGGTGAAAAAGCCCGGCTGAGCCTGCGTGACGCGCAGTCGAGCTGCCTGGTGCAGGAAGAAGCCAGCGAGCAGGCACGGCACGTGATCATGCCGCTGCGACTCTGACGCTTCATGACGGCAGCTTTGCTGGAACAAAATTTCGCCGGGCGTCCGAGGACAGCCCGGCGTTTTTTCGTGTGGGGTTTGCCGCATGCGCTTTGAACGGCTGCGCATCCAGGGGCTGCGTTGCCTGTCCCGGGTGGATGTGGAACTGGGGCCGGGCATCAACGTGTTTGAAGGCCCGAATGGCGCCGGCAAGACCAGCATGCTGGAAGCCGCGTTCCTGCTGTCGCATGCGCGGTCGTTCCGCAGCGGCGCCAAGGAAGCGTTGCTGCAGCGCGGTGCGCCCGAGCTTGCCGTGTTTGCCGAATTGAAGCGTGACGACGGGCGGTCGAGCCGGGTCGGTCTGGGGCGGGCAGGGTCGCCACGATGGGATGCGAAGATCGACGGCGAGAAGGTGGCGCTGGGCGCCTTGGTGGGCGAGTGCGCCGTGGTGTGTTTCGAGCCGGGGTCGCACGCGCTGATTGCGGGTGCGGCGGAAGAGCGCCGGCGCTACCTGGATTGGGGCGTGTTCCATGTGGAACATGCCTTCCTGGACAACTGGCGCCGTTACCAACGCGCCCTGAAACAGCGCAATGCCTTGTTGCGATCGGCCACGTTGTCCGACGAGCTTTACCAACCGTGGGAGGCCGAGTTGTCCCAGGCCGCTCAGGCCATCGAGGCGCTGCGCCAGGACTACCTGCAACAGCTGGAACCCTTGCTGTCCGCCAGCACCGGTGGTTTGCTGCCGGAGTTGGGCGAAGTGGGGCTGCGCTACAAGCGTGGCTGGCCCGATGGCGTCGATCTCGCCGATGCGCTGCAGGATCAGCGCCCCCGCGACCGGATCAGGGGACACACGACCTTCGGCGTGCACAGGGCGGATTGGTCCATCGCGTTCACCCATGCGCCGTTACGCGAGCATTTGTCGCGTGGCCAGGAAAAGCTCACGGCTCTGGCCTGCCTCTTGGCGCAGGCAGCGCTCTTCGCGCGTGATCGCGGCGAGTGGCCGGTCGTCTGCCTTGACGATCTGGCTTCCGAGCTGGATCAGGCGCATCAGCAGGCTGTGGTCACCGAGCTGGAGGCTGCGGGCGCCCAGGTCCTGCTGACCGGCACCGACTTGCCGACGCCGCTGAAGGCCGTCCCGCACCGGTTGTTCCATGTGGAACAGGGCAACGTGGCGCCCCTGCTATAATCCATAGGTTGCATCTACCCAGATTGCATAACCTTGCATAACCCTTGCCCGGCTTACATGGCGCCGCGTCGGGCGGGTTCTGGCGCCAGGAAACGGGCAACGCATGAACGAATCCCAAGACTCCACCTACGACTCCAGCAACATCAAGGTCCTCAAGGGCCTGGAAGCCGTACGCAAACGGCCGGGCATGTACATCGGCGATACCGATGACGGCACCGGCCTGCATCACATGGTGTTCGAGGTGGTCGACAATGCGATCGATGAAGCGCTGGCCGGCTTCTGCGACCGGGTGACGGTGACCATCCACGAGGATGGCTCGGTAAGCATCAGCGACAACGGCCGCGGCATCCCCGTGGACATGCACCCCGAGGAAGGGCGCTCCACCGCGGAAGTGGTGATGACGGTGTTGCACGCCGGCGGCAAGTTCGACGCCAACTCCTACAAGGTCTCCGGCGGTCTGCATGGCGTGGGTGTCTCGGTGGTCAACGCCCTGAGCGAGCACTTGTGGCTGACGATCTACCGCAACGGGTTGGAACACCTGCAGGAATATTCGCTGGGTGAGCCGCTGTACCCGCTGAAGGTGGTCGGGCCCTCCAACAAGCGTGGCACCCTGGTGCGCTTCCTGCCCAGCCCGGCGACGTTCACGAACAACATCGAGTTTCATTACGAAATATTGGCCAAGCGGCTGCGCGAACTGTCATTCCTGAACTCCGGCGTCACCATCGTGCTGACCGACGAGCGCGGCGATGGCCGGCAGGATACGTTCGCCTACGAAGGCGGCATCCGCTCCTTCGTGCAGCACCTGGCGCAGTTGAAGACGGCGCTGCATCCCAATGTGATCAGCCTCACCGCAGAGCAGGACGGCATCGTGGTGGAAGTGGCGATGCAGTGGACCGATTCCTATCAGGAAACGATGTTCTGCTTCACCAACAACATCCCGCAGCGCGACGGCGGTACCCACCTCACCGGTTTCCGCGCCGCGCTGACCCGTTCGCTGCAGAACTACATCGAAAAGTCCGGCGTGGCCAAGAGCGCCAAGGTCATGCCTTCGGGTGATGACATGCGCGAGGGCATGATCGCGGTGCTGTCGGTGAAGGTGCCCGATCCGAAATTCTCTTCGCAGACCAAGGACAAGCTGGTCTCGTCCGAGGTCAAGACGGTGGTGGAGCAGGTCGTCAACGAAAAGTTGGGTGAATTCCTGCTGGAACACCCCAACGAGGCCAAGGCGATCGCCTCCAAGGTGGTCGATGCCGCCCGCGCCCGCGAGGCGGCGCGCAAAGCGCGCGAGATGACCCGCCGCAAGGGTGCGCTGGACATCGCCGGCCTGCCCGGCAAGCTGGCCGATTGCCAGGAGAAGGACCCGGCGCTGTGCGAACTGTTCCTGGTGGAGGGTGATTCCGCCGGCGGCTCGGCCAAGCAGGGTCGCAACCGCAAGACCCAGGCCGTGCTGCCGTTGAAGGGCAAGATCCTCAACGTGGAGAAGGCGCGCTTCGATCGCATGCTGTCCTCGGCCGAGGTGGGCACGCTGATCACCGCGCTGGGCACCGGCATCGGCAAGGACGAGTACAACCCGGACAAGCTGCGCTACCACCGCATCATCCTGATGACCGATGCGGACGTCGACGGCTCGCACATCCGCACCCTGCTGCTGACCTTCTTCTACCGGCAGATGCCCGAGCTGATCGAGCGTGGCCACATCTACATCGGCCTGCCGCCGCTGTACAAGGTGAAGCAGGGCAAGCAGGAGCTGTACATCAAGGACGACACCGCGCTGAACGACTACCTGATTTCCAGCGCCGTCGACAACGCCTCGCTGACCTACAGCCCGGATGCGCCGCCGATCACCGGTGAAGCACTGGAGAAACTGCTGCGCGGTTACCAGTACGCCCAGGATCAGATCGCCAAGCTGGCCCATCGCTTCGACGCGGCGGTGCTCAACGCGCTGCTCGAACATCCGCCGATCGAACCGGCGTTGTGGACCGACGCGACCGCCATGCAGGCCTGGCTCGACGGCGCCGCGCAACGCCTGGCTGCCAGCGGGCTCGGCAAGCCGCACTACCGCCTGGCCCTGCGCCCCGGCCACGACGAGCATCCACCGGCGATCGAGGTGGTGAAGGAACAGCACGGCCTCAGCCATACCTGGTTCCTGCCGCAGCCGTTCTTCAGCAGCAACGAGTTCCGCCCGTTGCTGGCGATCAGCCAGCAGATCGCGGGCCTGATCCAGCCCGAAGCGGTCGTGCGTCGCGGCAACGCGTCTCGCGGTGTGCTGAATTTCGTCGATGCCCGCAACTGGTTGCTGGACGAGGCGAAAAAGGGTCGCAGCATCCAGCGCTTCAAGGGCCTGGGTGAAATGAACCCGGAGCAGCTGTGGGACACCACGGTCAACCCCGACACCCGCCGCATGCTGCAAGTGGGCATCGAGGACGCCATCGCCGCCGATCAGATCTTCTCGATGCTGATGGGCGAGGCGGTGGAACCGCGTCGCGAATTCATCGAAACCAACGCGCTGAAGGTGGCGAACCTGGACATCTGACCGCGTCGGGCATCCCAAATGTGATGCCGGGCTCGGCTTCGTCCGGCCAAATACATCCGAAAAAATGTGGACAATCCGAAAGACTCGCGCAAGAAACATCTAAGTAATTGAAATACTTAATGTTTATTTTATAAATCAACGCTTGTCACCGTGCGCCGGGACGCGCTACGCTCAGCGACCCCTCACGCGTCAGCGTGAACCCCCTAACCACGAGGACCGTCATGAAGCCCTTTCATCTGTTTCGGACGCTGGCTGGCGCGACCGTCGCGCTGGCCCTGATCAGCAGCCCGCTGATGGCGCGCCCGCACAAGGCGGACACCGACAAGAAGGAAGCGTTGTACCCCGACGCGACCCGTGAAGCGCCCAAGCTCGACCTGACCAGCAAGAAGGATCAGAAGGCGATCAACGAAGGCCTCGATGCGGTCAGCGCGGGTGACAAGGCAAAAGCCGAACAGGTGCTGGAGCCGATCGTCGAAAGCAGCAAGAGCAAGTACGCCCAGTCTCTGGCGCTGCAAGGGCTGGCCAACCTCAAGTACAACGATGGCGACGTCAAGGGCGCCATTGCCACCTTGCAGAAATCGCTGGCCATCGGCGTGATGCCGAACGACACCTACTTCCAGTTGCTCTACGAACTGGCGCAATTCCAGATGGCCGACGAGCAATACCAAGCGACGCTGGACACCATTGCGAAATGGCGCGCCGAGGGCAAGAAGGAAACCGCCGACTCGTATGCGCTCGAAGGCAACGCCTACTACCGGCTGGAGAAATACCCCGAGGCGATTGCGGCCGTCCAGAAGGCCAAATCGATGACCGACCAGCCGAAGGAAAGCTGGGACCAGATCCTGATGGCCAGCTATGCGCAAAGCGGCCAGAAAGACCAGGCGATGAAGCTGGCGCAGGAACAGCTCGCCGCCAACCCGAATGATCCGGAGGCCCGCGCCAATGCCGTATCGGTGCTGGTCAATGCCGAAAAATACCCCGAGGCCATCCAGCTGCTGGAGAAGGCCCGCGCCGCAGGCACGTTGACCGAAGAAAAGGACAACATGACCCTGGCCAAGCTCTACCTGCTGCAGGCGCAGAGCAGCAACGATCCGGCACCGGACGCAGCGAAGGCGGCCCAGGTGCTCCAGGACGGTATCGCCAAGCACACGATCACCGGCAACAGCGAGACCTACAAGCTCATGGGTCAGTCGTACGAGATGGCCGGCAACTCGGACAAGGCGATCGCTGCGTACAACCAGGCACTGCCACAGGCTACCGATGGCGAATCCGCCCTGCGTGCGGCGCACCTGTTGATGGTGGAAAACAAATTCAGCCAGGCCAAGCCGTTGCTCGAGCAGGCGATCCAGAAGGGCGTGAAACACAAGGGCACGGCCTACATGTTGCTGGCCGAGACCGAACGTGGCCTCAAGAACAAGCCGGCAGCGATCGCCGCCATGAAGCAGGCGGCGCAGCAGCCGGAAACCGCGGAAAAGGCCAAGGCATGGCTTAAAACCGCTGGTGTAAGCAAGTAAACAGCCCTGCGCACCCGTGAATCAGATGGACGTCCATTTGTGTGTTTCACGGGTGCTATACAAATGCCTCGTGCTGTTGTACCGTTGAAAATTCTTTCCCCGCGTATCCCCAGCGGCGAGTGCTGTCCGAGAGGCAACGCTCGACCCATGCGCTGCGGCACGTCCACTCCGATTGACTAGCTTCAGAAAGTTGACAGATGGCCTCTAGTAACGAAGAAAACGGGCGTGAACCATTCAGTTGGAAACGCACCTGGGCGTTGGCAGTGGCCGTCGGGCTGCATGCTTTCGCGTTCCTGTTGCTGATCGCGCCGATGGCGCCACATCAGAAAGAACAGAAAGCCAAGGAACACATCGTCCAGGTGAGCTTCATTCCGCCGCCGCCGCCGCCGCCACCGCCGCCGCCGCCGCCGCCGGAACCGCCAAAACAGCCACCACCGAAAATCATCAAGCAGGTCGTGCCGCCGCCGACACCGCCGCCGCCGGCTCCGCCGCCGGCTGTGGAAGAGGTGTCGCAGATGGCCGTGCAGGCGCCGCCACCGGCACCACCGGCACCGCCCGCACCGCCGACCGAGATCACGGCCAGCCAGGATTTGAGCTACAACAGCCGTATCCAGCCGCGGTACCCGCCACAGGCGATCCGCATGCGGCACGAGGGTACGGTAGTGTTGATGATCCTGGTGGGCACGGATGGTTCGCCGAAGGACATCAAGGTCGACAAATCCAGCGGTTTCCACGAGCTTGATCGTGCGGCGATGGACGCAGCACGGCGCTGGCGCTTCAATCCCACAGTACGAAACGGACAAAAAGTCGAGGGGTACGCTCGCGTTCCCGTCAACTTCAATCTCAACCAGATGTAATCGGGCTCCTCCGGTCACATTCTCAGTTCACGCTTGACTTCCCTAGGGTAGCGTTATGTTCCTACAGACTCCTGCACCGTCCGATGCCACTCCCGTCATGGGTGGCAATACCAACGCCGAAGCCATGAAACAGATGGGTTTCGCCAACCTTGCACAGAACTTCGACTGGCTTGGCTGGGTGGTTTTCATCACGCTGGTCGTGATGTCGTTCCTTTCCTGGTACTTCATCATTGCCAACGGTATCCGCAACGCCCAGGTGCGTTCGCGTGCCGACAAGGTGATCAACGATTTCTGGGGTAACTCCTCCACCCAGGACGCCATCCGTGAGCTGGAAGCCCAGCCCAAGGGCGAACCGTTCTCCAAGATCGCGCTGGATGCCGCTTCCGCGGTTGCCCACCACCAGCAGTCGGTTGCCGGCACGCCGGGTCGCCTGGCCGAAACGCTGAGCCGCTCGGAATTCATCGACCGTGCACTGCGCCAGGCCGTGGCTCGCGAGAGTCTCCGTCTCGAAGGCGGCCTCACCCTGCTCGCCACCGTGGGCTCGGCGGCACCGTTCGTCGGCCTGCTCGGTACCGTGTGGGGCATCTACCACGCGCTGATCGGCATTGCTGCTACCGGCAACGCGTCGATGAACGCCGTGGCAGGTCCCGTCGGTGAGGCGTTGATCATGACCGCGTTCGGTCTGTTCGCCGCTATCCCGGCACTGTTTGCGTTCAACTTCTTCAACCGCTCGAACCGTCTGACCTACGCTCGTTTCGACGAATTCGCGCACGACCTTCATGACTTCTTCGCCACCGGTTCGCGCGTCGAAAGCCAGAAGTGAGGGATTGACCCATGGGCATGAGTACCGGTGGCAATAACGGCGGGCCGATGTCGGAAATCAACGTTACGCCGCTCGTCGACGTAATGTTGGTTCTCCTGATCATCTTCATGATTACCGCGCCGCTGATGTCACACAGCATCACGATTGACCTGCCTACCGCCAATCCGAAGGTGAAGGACGATGAAATGCCGGTGCCGCCGCTGGATCTGGCGATCAAGCAGGATGGCAGCTTGTACTTCAACGATCATCCGGTCACGGACGTGGAGTTGCGGGCACAGTTTGCGGTGAACGCGCAGAAGTCGCCGCAGCCGGAACTTCAGATCCGCGCGGACAAGACAACCGAGTACAAGATTGTGCGCAAGGTTCTTGGCGACGCCAAGGACGCTGGCATGGTCCATGTCGGGTTCATGACGACCGGCAAGGAGTAACGAGATGGCATTCAGTACCAATACCAGTGGGCCGATGTCGGAGATCAACGTTACCCCGTTGGTCGACGTGATGCTGGTGCTGTTGATCATCTTCATGATCACGGCGCCGGTACTCGCCCACAAGATCAAGGTCGATCTGCCGCAGCCGAATCCGAACGTGGTCAATCCACCGAATCCGCTCGAGCCCATTCGATTGAAGATCGATGCCGGCGGCGGGTTCTACTGGAACGACACGCCGGTCGATGAGCTGGGACTCAAGGCGCAGCTGGCGGTTATCGCGCAGCAGACCAATCAGCCGGAGATCCAGATCAACGCGGCGGATGCGGTGGCTTACGAGTATGTGGCGCGCGTGCTGGCTGACGCGAAAAGCTACAACCTCGTAAAGATCGGCTTCACCGAAGGCGATTGATTCGGTCAACGACCGGTTGCATGAGATAAACGGAAAACCCCGCTTCGGCGGGGTTTTTTGTGGGTGAAAATCGAACCTGTTGTATCGGAAATCGCCTTCGCCCAAGCGCCGGCGGCGCGCCACGACGACTCAGCGCAGGATCTGCAGGTAGTTGCGAACGGTGACGGCGAGGCCTTCGTACAGCGCTTCGCCGATCAGCGCGTGGCCGATGGAGACTTCCGCCAGACCGGGGATGGCCGCCTTGAACGTGCCCAGGTTCTTCTGGCTGAGATCGTGACCGGCGTTGACCGCCAGGCCGGCCTGCTGCGCGCACCGCGCCGTGGTGACGCAAGCTTCCAACGCCAGGCCGGGAGCATCCTCGGCGAAAGCCCTGGCATAGGGGCCGGTGTAGATCTCGATGCGTTGCACGCCGATCGCGGCGGCCTGTTCGAAGGCGCGGGTCGTGTTGTCCGCGTCGACGAACAGGCTGACACGGCACCCCAGTTCGCAGAGTTCGGCGACAAGTGGACGCAGCCGCTCGATGTCGCGCAGGATGTCAAAGCCGTGGTCGGAAGTGATCTGTCCGTCGCTGTCCGGTACCAGGGTAACCTGGGTTGGACGCACCTCGCGCGCCAGCGCAAGCAACCCCGGGTAGGCGCCGCGCGGGCCGGCAAACGGGTTGCCCTCGATGTTGTATTCGACACGCCCGCGCAGCAGGGTGGACAGCGCACGCACGTCGTCGGGTCGGACATGACGCAGGTCCGGCCGTGGGTGCACCGTGATTCCGCCGCAGCCTGCCTCGATGCAGGTGCGCGCCGCCTGGCAGATATCGGGTTCGGTATCGCCGCGCGAATTGCGAAGGACCGCGATCTTGTTGAGGTTGACGCTGAGCAAAGTCATGGCGGAGTCGATGCAGGTGGCGGTGGCAACGGCTGATCGGATGCGGTATCGCTGCGTGGCCGAAAACAGTGCACCAATCAAACGGCGCTGGCAAGCGTCCTCAGCCGAATCCGCCGCGCATCGCCACGCCACGCCAGCGCACCGACAAAAGCGTGGCCCAGCGCAAGTGGCTGCAACTGCCAGCCGTTGACGTCCTCACCATCGAACCGACGCAGCTGGATCAGTGCGTCGTCACCAACGACGCTGAGCCGATCCAGGCCGAACGAAAGTCCGTTGCCATGCGCTTTCAGCAGCGCTTCCTTGGCCGTCCATATATCGAGAAAGACCCCGCTGCGGCGCTCGGGCGCGGCGCTGGCCAGCACCGCGATTTCGTCGTCGCTGAAAAACCGCTGCGCGATCTCCAGCGCCTTGGGCCGCGGGCGCTGGCGCTCGATGTCCACGCCCGGCGCGATGCCACGGGCGACCGCGATCAGGGCGTGGTTGCCGCTGTGTGACCAGTTGAAATCCAGCGCGTCACCGTGGACGGCGGCCAAGGCCGGTCGGCCGTGGCCACCTTCGCGCAACGCCACCGCGGACGGCTGGATCGCGAGATAGCGTGCCAGCAACCCGATCAGCGGTTTGCGACCTTCGGCGCGTTGATAGTCCAGTTTCCACACGTGGATCTCGTCATCGTGCAGGGGCTCTGCTACGTTGCCAAGGCGGGGCGTGTCGGCGGTCGTCATCGCACCATGGTGACGTTCACCGTGCCCGGGTACAAGCACGGCGCCGCTCGATCACCGGCTCGGCCGGCTGCCGCGCAAGCCGCCACGGGTCGGTGCCGTCGGAGGTTTTTCGACGTCGACGCCGCACGCGAAACGTCATCGAGGCAGCATCGTTCGCTTGCCGGGAGAGGGGCTTGATACAGGGTTGGCTGCTGCTGCTGGTATCGCTCCTGTATGTGGGCGTGTTGTTCGTGGTTGCCTACGCGGGTGATCGCCGGCCGCTCTATCCGCGCCAGCCGAAACTGCGTCCCGTCATCTACAGCCTCGCGCTGGCGGTGTATTGCTCCTCGTGGACGTTCTACGGTGCGGTCGGAACGGCGGCGCGTGACGGCCTGGCCTACCTGCCGATCTACCTGGGACCGGTCTTGTTGTTCCTGTTCGGCTTCGGCTTGATGCAGCGGATCGTGCGCATCGTGGGCCAGCGCAACATCACTTCCATCGCCGACTTCATCGGCGCGCGGTTCGGCAAGTCCCATGGCCTGGCGGCGCTGGTGGCGGTCATCGCGGTGACTGCCGTGGTGCCGTACATCGCGCTGCAGTTCAAGGCCGTGGCCATGTCGTATGGCGTGCTCGGCGGGCATGCATCGGCGCCGCTGCCGGCGGATGGGGTAGACAGCGCGTTGTGGTGCGCGGCGCTGCTGGCGGTGTTCGCGATCCTGTTCGGTACGCGCAGCATCGATGCGACCGAGCACCATCACGGCATGATGCTGGCGATCGCGCTGGAGTCGTTGATCAAGCTGGTGGCCTTCGTGGCTTTGGCCGGTTACGCGCTGTGGCGTGGGCCGGGTCTGGTGGCCACGGTGCAGCTGCCGATGGACCAGCTCAGCCATGGGCTCTCGTCGGGCTTTCTGGCGCAGACCATGCTGGCGTTCTGCGCCATGTTCTGCCTGCCGCGCCAGTTCCAGATCGGCGTGGTGGAGTGCGAGGAGGTCGATGACCTGAAGCGCGCGCGCTGGATGGTGCCGATCTACCTGGCCATCATCAGCATGGCGGTGTTGCCCATCGTGGCGGCGGGCACGCACATGCCTCTTGTGCGCGATGGCGCCGCCGATGCGTGGGTGCTCACGCTGCCGCTGGCGTACGGGGACAGCGGCGTCGCCCTGCTGGCTTTCATCGGTGGATTCTCCGCGGCAACCGGCATGGTGATCGTGGCCTCGGTGGCACTGTCCACCATGATCAGCAACGACCTGGTGATGCCCGCGTTGTTGCGCATCCGCTGGCTGCGGCTGGAACAGCGCGATGACTTGTCGCAACTGGTGCTGGCCGTGCGGCGGGTGGCCATCGTGGCATTGGCGCTGATGGCCTACGTCTACTACCGGCTGGCGGCCAATGCGGAAAACCTGGCGGCTACCGGACTGCTGGCCTTCGCTGCGGTGGCGCAGTTCGCACCCGCGCTGATCGCTGCCCTGTACTGGCGCGGGGCCAGTCGCCGTGGCGTGGTTACCGGTTTGCTCAGTGGCTTCGCGGTCTGGGGCTACACCTTGCTGCTGCCGGCGCTGAGTCGTTCGGGTGCGTGGCTGCAGCATGGCCCGCTCGGCCTGGGCTGGCTGCGTCCGCAGGCGCTGTTCCAGCTCAGCGGCTGGGACCCGGTGATGCACGGCACGTTCTGGTCGTTGCTGGTGAACGTGGGTTGCCTGGTGTTCGTGTCACTGCGCTTTCGGCCCAGTCTGGAGGAGCGCCTGCACGCGGCGGTGTTCATCGATGCCGATCCGGCCGGGCGGGGTGGTCCGGGCGATTGGCGCGGCCGCGTGGTGGTGGGCGACCTGCGCACGATCGCCGAACGCATCGTGGGCGAGCGCAGCGCCCGGCGGGCGTTCGATGAATACGGGACGCGGCGCGAGCGGCCGCTGCTGGCGGGCGAGACGGCGGATCGGGCGTTGATCCAGTACACCGAGCGATTGCTGGCATCGGCGGTGGGCGCGGCCAACGCGCGGCGCATCCTGATCGGCGCCCTGTCCGGTAGCGGGCTGGACCTGGCCGAATCGATGGCGCTGATGGACGAGGCGTCGCAGGAGCTGCGCTTCAACCGCGAGCTGCTGTCGACCACGCTGGAGAACGTGTCGCAGGGAATCAGCGTGGTCGACGCGAACATGCGCCTGGTCGCCTGGAACCGCCGCTACCTGGAACTCTTCGACTACCCCGACGGCATGGTCCACGTGGGCGTTCCGGTGGCCGACCTGATCCGCCGCAACGCGGAGCTCGGCGAATGCGGCCCCGGCGAAGTGGACGGCCATGTGGCCAAACGCATCGACTACATGCGGGCCGGCTCGTCGCACCTGTTCCAGCGCATACGACCCGATGGCACGGTGATCGAGATGCGCGGGCGCGCGCTTCCGGGCGGCGGCTACGTCACCACGTATACCGATGTCACCGCCTACAAGCACGCCGAGCAAGCCTTGATCGAGGCCAACGAAACACTGGAATTGCGGGTGGAGCAGCGCACCGCGGAGCTGTCCGAATCGCTGGTCGCCACGGCGCATGCCCGCCGCGCGGCGGAAACGGCCAACATCTCCAAGACCCGCTTCCTGGCCGCGGCCAGCCACGATTTGCTGCAACCGCTGAACGCGGCGCGGCTGTTCACGTCGGCCCTGCGCCAGCATCCGGGGCTGGACGCCGAAGCCAGTCAGCTGGCCGAACGCATCGACGCCTCGTTCCGCTCCGCCGAAGACCTGCTCGATGCCCTGCTCGATACGTCGCGCCTGGACACCGGCAGCTACCGGCCCGAAGTGAGCGGCTTCGCGCTGGCGGAATTGTTCGAATCGCTGCAGGCGCAGTTCGCCGTGGTGGCCGAGCAACGTGGCCTGAAACTGCGGGTGGCGGCCACCCGCCTCGCCGTGCGCAGCGATCCGCAGCTGCTGCGGCGCGTGCTGCAGAACTTTCTCTCCAATGCCTTGCGCTACACGCGCCAGGGCGGCGTGCTGCTGGGTGCGCGGCGGGTGGGCGACGAGGTGCGGATCGAAGTGTGGGACTCGGGCCCCGGCATTGCGGCGGAGCAGCGGGCGCGCATCTTCGACGAGTTCCAGCGGCTGGAGCAGCCGTCACCGTGGGGCGAGAAAGGGTTGGGACTGGGCCTGTCGATCTGCGATCGCCTGGCCGGCATCCTCGGCCATCGCCTCGACCTGCATTCGCGCCTCGGCCATGGCAGCTGCTTCGCGGTCACCGTGCCGCGCAATGAACCGGTGGCGCCGCGGCGGCACAAGATCCTGCAGCGTGGGCCGGATGCACGACTGCCGTTGACCGTGCTGTGCCTGGACAACGACGAATCCATCCTCGATGGCATGCGCGCGCTGCTCGGCCGCTGGGGCGTGGATTGCCGCACCGCGGTGGACGTGGCGCAGGCGCGCATCGAGTTGCAACGCGGGCCGGTCGACCTGATCCTCGCCGACTACCATCTGGCCGACGATACCGATGGCTTGCAGGTATTGGAGCAATTGCGGGTCGAGTTTGCGCAGCTGCCGCCAGCCGCCATCATCACCGCCGATGGCAGTGTCGAGTTGAAACAGCGGGCGCGGGCGTTGGGTTATCCGCTGCTGCAAAAGCCGGTGAAACCGGCGGCGTTGCGGGCCTTGCTGGCATCGCCGTTGCGGCCGCAGGCCAGCGGCGACTGACAACGGGCGGGAGTTCGGCAGGTAATCACCACGCCGCGCGCCGGATGACGCGCGGCGTATCGCCGGTATCAGCTCAACGCGGCAGGGTCGACACGCCCATCAGGAATTCGTCCACGGCGTGAGCGCACTGGCGCCCCTCGCGGATCGCCCAGACCACCAGCGATTGCCCGCGACGCATGTCGCCGGCGGCAAACACCTTGTCGACGCTGGTGCGGTAGGAAGCGGCGCCGTCGGTGCTGGCCTTGGCATTGCCACGGGCGTCCTTGTCCACGCCGAACGCATCCAGCACCGCCTGCACGGGGGACACGAAGCCCATCGCCAGCAGCACCAGGTCAGCGGCAATCTCGAATTCGCTGCCGGCGACCTCGCCCATCTTGCCGTCCTTCCATTCCAGCCGTACGCCGGTGAGGCTCTTCACGTTGCCCTTGCCGTCGTCGTTGAAGCGTTTGGTGGCCACGGACCAGTCGCGCTGGCAACCTTCCTCATGCGAGGTCGAGGTGCGCAGGCGCAGCGGCCAGTACGGCCACACCAGTGGCTTGTTTTCCTGTGCGGGCGGTTGCGGCAGCAGCTCGAACTGGGTTACCGAAATCGCGCCCTGGCGGTTGGAGGTGCCCACGCAGTCGGAGCCGGTATCGCCGCCGCCGATCACCACGACTTTCCTGGCGGTGGCCAGCATCTGGTGCTTCAGCCGGTCACCGGCCACCACCTTGTTCTGCTGCGGCAGGAAATCCATCGCGAAATGGACACCCTTGAGCTCGCGCCCGGGCACCGGCAGATCGCGCGGGGTTTCGGAGCCGCCGGCGATGATCACCGCATCGAACTCGGCCTGCAATTGCTCGGGCGTAACCGCCTCGACCTTGCCGTAGCGGGCGGCGTCTGCCGCCGCACCCACGAAGACGCTGGTGCGGAACTGCACACCCTCGGCGCTCATCTGCTTCACGCGCCGATCGATATGGCTCTTTTCCAGCTTGAAATCGGGGATGCCGTAGCGCAGCAAGCCACCGACGCGGTCGTTCTTCTCGAACACGGTCACCGCGTGGCCCACCCGTGCCAACTGCTGCGCGGCGGCCAGGCCGGCCGGGCCGGAACCGACCACGGCGACTTTCCAGCCGGTCCTGACGGCGGCCGGCTGCGGCGTCACCCAGCCTTCCTCCCACGCCTTGTCGATGATCTTGTGCTCGATCGACTTGATGCCCACCGCGTCGCTGTTGATGTTCAGCGTGCAGGCGGCCTCGCACGGGGCGGGGCAGATGCGGCCGGTGAACTCGGGGAAGTTGTTGGTGGAATGCAGCACCTCGATCGCGTGCTTCCAGTCCTGCCGGTACACCAGGTCGTTGAAGTCCGGAATGATGTTGTTGACCGGGCAGCCGTGGTGACAGAACGGGGTGCCGCAATCCATGCAGCGCGCGCCCTGGATTTTCGCCTGCTCATCGGTCAGCTGCTGGGTGAATTCGCGCCAGTGCTTGACCCGCTGCACGGGTACCTCGGCGGTTTCCACCTGACGGGGGTATTCGAGAAAGCCAGTGATCTTGCCCATTGTCTATTCCTTCGCGGCTCAGGCCGTGGCCTTCTCGGTGGATGCCAGTACGGCGCGCTGGTGCAGTTCGGAAAGTGCGCGGCGGTATTCGGCCGGCATCACCTTGACGAAACGCGAGCGCGCGGCCGGCCAGTCGTGCAGGATCTCCTTGGCGCGGAAGCTGCCGGTGTAGCGGAAATGCGCCTCCACCAGCCGCCGCACGATCGCCTCGTCGGTTTCGGTGGCGCCGCCGCGCGAGGCGGCATGCCACAACTCGCGCGGGATGCGCAGTTCCTGCTCCACGCCCGACAGCAGCGGCTCGATGCCGACCATCGCCAGGTTGCATTTGTGCTCGAAGACGCCGTCGGGGTCGTAGACGTAGGCCACGCCACCGGACATGCCGGCGGCGAAGTTGCGGCCGGTATCGCCCAGCACCACCACGGTGCCGCCGGTCATGTATTCGCAGCCGTGGTCGCCCACGCCCTCGACCACCGCGGTGCTGCCCGAATTGCGCACCGCGAAGCGTTCGCCGGCCACGCCGTTGAAATACGCCTCGCCTTCGGTGGCGCCGTACAGCACGGTGTTGCCCACGATGATGTGCTCGGGGCCGAAGCCGTGGAAGTCGTTCGGCGAGCGAACGACGATGCGGCCGCCGGACAGGCCCTTGCCCACGTAGTCGTTGGCTTCGCCGACCAGGTCCAGGGTGATGCCGCGGGCCAGGAACGCGCCGAAGCTTTGCCCGCCGACACCGTCCAGCTGGATGTGGATGGTGTCGTCCGGCAAGCCGACGTGGCCGTAGCGACGCGCTACCTCACCGGACAGCATGGTGCCGACGGTGCGATTGACGTTGCGCACGCTGACGATGAAGCTGGTCTTTTCGCCATGCTCCAGCGCCGGCCGCGCCTTGTCGATCAGGGTGTGGTCGAGCGCCTTGCCGGTGGCGCGATCCAGGCCGTGATCCTGCTCGGCGACATGGCGCACGGCCACGTCCGCGGGAACGTCCGGGCGATGGAACACGCGACTGAAGTCCAGTCCACCGGCCTTCCAGTGCGCGATGCTCTGGCGCGTGTCGAGCAGGTCGGCACGACCGACCAGGTCCTCGAAGCGGCGGATGCCCAGTTGCGCCATCAGCGCGCGGGCTTCCTCGGCGACGAAGAAGAAGTAATTCACCACGTGCTCGGGCTTGCCCGAGAACTTCTTGCGCAGCACCGGGTCCTGCGTGGCCACGCCGACCGGGCAGGTGTTGAGGTGGCATTTGCGCATCATGATGCAGCCTTCCACCACCAGCGGCGCGGTGGCGAAGCCGAACTCGTCGGCGCCCAGCAGCGCACCGATCACCACGTCGCGGCCGGTCTTCATCTGGCCGTCGGCCTGCACGCGGATGCGTCCGCGCAGGTGGTTCAGCACCAGCGTCTGCTGGGTTTCGGCCAGGCCCAGTTCCCACGGCGTGCCGGCGTGCTTGATCGACGACCACGGCGAAGCGCCGGTGCCGCCGTCGTGGCCGGCGATCACCACATGGTCGGCCTTGCACTTGGCCACGCCCGCAGCCACCGTGCCCACGCCCACTTCGGACACCAGCTTCACCGAGATCGACGCCTGCGGGTTGCAGTTCTTCAGGTCGTGGATGAGCTGGGCCAGGTCCTCGATGGAGTAGATGTCGTGATGCGGCGGCGGCGAGATCAGCCCGACGCCCGGCACCGAGAAGCGCAGCTGCGCGATGTAGTCGGACACCTTGTGGCCCGGCAGCTGGCCGCCTTCACCCGGCTTGGCGCCCTGCGAGATCTTGATCTGGATCTGGTCGGCGGACATCAGGTAGGCGGCGGTGACGCCGAAGCGGCCCGAGGCCACCTGCTTGATGCGCGAACGCAGCGAATCGCCATCCTGCAGCACCAGGTCGCGCTCGATGTGCGCCGCGCCGAGCAGGCCGGCAACGGTGTCGCCCTGCTTGATCGCGATGCCGCGTTGTTCGTTCTGGTAGCGCGCCTCGTCCTCACCGCCTTCGCCGGTGTTGGACTTGCCGCCGATACGGTTCATCGCGATCGCCAGCGTGGTGTGCGCCTCGGTGGAGATCGAGCCCAGCGACATCGCGCCGGTGACGAAGCGCTTGACGATTTCCTTCGCCGGCTCGACCTCGTCCAGCGGGATCGCCGCGGCCGGATCGATGCGGAACTCGAACAGCCCGCGCAGCGTCATGTGGCGCTTGGACTGGTCGTTGATGAGCTGCGCGTACTCCTTGTACGTCTGGCCGTTGTTGGAACGCGTGGCGTGCTGCAGCTTGGCCACCACGTCCGGCGTCCACATGTGCTCGTCGCCGCGCACGCGCCAGGCGTACTCACCGCCCGGGTCCAGTCGGTCGGCCAGCACCGGATCGTCGCTGTAGGCAGCGGCGTGTGTGCGCAGGGCTTCCTCGGCCACTTCGAACAGGCCGATGCCCTCGATGTTCGAGGTGGTGCCGGTGAAGTACTTGTCGATCAGCTCGCGGTTCAGGCCCACCGCCTCGAAGATCTGCGCGCCGGTGTAGGACATGTAGGTGGAGATGCCCATCTTGGACATCACCTTCTGCAAGCCCTTGTTGATCGCCTTGATGTAGTTGGTGATCGCCTTTTCGGGCTTCACCTCGCCGCTGGCGCAAGCGTGCACCAGGGTTTCCATCGCCAGGTACGGGTGGATCGCTTCGGCGCCGTAGCCGGCCAGCAGGGCGAAGTGGTGCACTTCGCGCGCCGAGCCGGTTTCCACCACCAGGCCGGTGCTGGTGCGCAGGCCCATCGTCACCAGGTGCTGGTGCACGGCGGAGGTGGCCAGCAGCGCCGGGATGGCCACGCGCTCGCGGCTGGCGCCGCGGTCGGAGACGATCAGGATGTTGTGGCCAAGGCGGATCGCGTCGGTGGCCTGGGCGCACAGCGACGCCAGCCGCGCCTCGATGCCGGCCTTGCCCCATGCCGCGGGGTAGGTGATGTCCAGCTCGAAGCTGCGGAACTTGCCCTTGGAGTAGCGCTCGATGTCGCGGATCTTGGCCATCTCGGCGAAGTCCAGCACCGGCTGCGATACCTCAAGCCGCAACGGCGGGTTGATGTTGTTGATGTCCAGCAGGTTCGGCTTCGGGCCGATGAAGGACACCAGCGACATCACCATCTGCTCGCGGATCGGGTCGATCGACGGGTTGGTGACCTGCGCGAACAGCTGGCGGAAGTACTGGTACAGCGACTTGTTCTTGTCCGACAGCACGGCCAGCGGCGAGTCGTTGCCCATCGCGCCGATCGCTTCCTCGCCCGCCTGCGCCATCGGCAGCAGCTGGAACTTCAGGTCTTCCTGCGAGTAGCCGAACGCCTGCTGGCGATCCAGCAGGGTCTCGCTGGAGCGTGGCTCCGTGCGCGCGGCCGGCAGGTCGTCCAGCTTGATGCGGATGTGTTCGATCCACTGCTTGTACGGCTTGGCGTTGGCCAGCTGGTCCTTCAGTTCCTTGTCGTCGATGATGCGGCCCGCTTCCATGTCGATCAGCAGCATCTTGCCCGGCTGCAACCGCCACTTCTTCACGATGCGCGATTCGGGCACCGGCAGCACACCGGCCTCGGAGGCCAGGATCACCAGGTCGTCGTCGGTGATCACGTAGCGGGCCGGGCGCAAGCCGTTGCGGTCCAGCGTGGCGCCCACTTGGCGGCCGTCGGTGAAGGCGATCGCGGCGGGGCCGTCCCACGGCTCCATCATCGCGGCGTGGTACTCGTAGAACGCGCGGCGGTTGTCGTCCATCAGCGTGTGACGTTCCCAGGCCTCGGGAATCATCATCATCATCGCCTGCGACAGCGGGTAGCCGCCCATCGTCAGCAGTTCGAGGCAGTTGTCGAACGACGCCGTGTCGGACTGACCCGGGTAGATCAGCGGCCACAGCTTCTGCAGGTCGTCGCCCAGCACGGGCGAGGAGATCGCGCCGGTGCGGGCATTGATCCAGTTGACGTTGCCCTTGACCGTGTTGATCTCGCCGTTGTGGGCGATCATGCGGTACGGGTGGGCCAGCTCCCATGCGGGGAAGGTGTTGGTGGAGAAGCGCTGGTGCACCATCGCCAGCGCCGACACCGTGCGCGGGTCGGCCAGGTCGAGGTAGTACTGGCCCACCTGGCCGGCCAGCAGCAGGCCCTTGTAGACGACCGTGCGGGTCGACATCGAGGGCACGAAGTATTCCTGGCCGTGCTTGAGGTGCAGCGCGCGGATGGCGTGGCTGGAGGTCTTGCGGATCACGTAGAGCTTCCGCTCCAACGCGTCGGGCACCATGATGTCCGGTCCGCGACCGATGAAGATCTGGCGGATCACCGGCTCGCGCGCCTTTACCGCGGGCGACATCGGCATCGAATCGTCCACGCGCACGTCGCGCCAGCCCAGCACCACCTGACCCTCGGCGTGCACGGTGCGCTCAAGCTCCTGCTCGCAGGCCAGCCGGGAGGCATGTTCCTTGGGCAGGAACACCATGCCCACGCCGTACTCGCCCGGGGGCGGCAGCACAACGCCCTGCGCCGCCATTTCCTCGCGGTAGAAACCGTCGGGGATCTGGATCAGGATACCGGCGCCATCGCCCATCAACGGGTCGGCGCCGACGGCGCCGCGGTGGTCGAGGTTGCGCAGGATCATCAACCCCTGCTGGACGATTTCGTGCGTTTTCCGACCCTTGATATGGGCGACGAAACCCACGCCACAGGCGTCATGTTCATTGCTTGGGTCGTAGAGACCCTGTGCGCGCGGTTGTTCCATTTGTCGATCCCGGAAAAAGGGGAGTATCGACTATAGTGCGCTGCAACAAAAAAGCAAGAAAAATCAAATAGCCGTATATGAGGCTGAACCGGAAGCGCCGATCATCCCGGAAAACGGGCCAAACGACCGTACGAATTTCCGGCGTTGCGGGCGTTGGCACCGCGGCCGCTCAGCCGGTGCCGTCCGGCAGCGGCGGCAGGCTTTGCTGATCCACCGCCAGATGGCTGGCGACCAATGCCACCTGGGTGCGGTTGCCGACCCCCAGCTTGCGCATGATCGCGGTCATGTGCGCCTTCACCGTGGCTTCGGAGACGCCCAGCTCCCAGGCGATCTGCTTGTTCAGCAGGCCCTCGGCGATCATCGTCATCACCCGGAACTGCTGCGGGGTCAACGTCGCCACCTGGGCGGCGACGGCGGCTTCGTCCGCTGGCAGTTCGGCCGCGGCGCCCACCAGCGTCGGCGGCAGCCAGACGTCGCCATCGAGCACGGCGCGGATCGCCGCCACGATGTCTTCGCCGGGGCTGGACTTGGGGATGTAAGCGGACGCGCCGTGACCCAGTGCGCGGCGCGCCACCTGCGGTTCCTCATGACCGGAGACCACGATGGTCGGCAGGCCCGGATACTGGCCGCGGATATGCGCCAGCGCGGAATAGCCGCGGGCACCGGGCATGTGCAGGTCCAGCAGCAACAGGTCCGCATCGGGTAACCGCTCGATCAGCGCCAGCAAGGCATGCACGCTGTCGGCCGCATGCACCTGCGCCTGCGGCACCGCCGTCAATACCGCCCGCTGCAACGCATCGCGAAACAGCGGGTGGTCATCGGCGATCAGGATGTCGGTCATTTGCCGGGAATCGGGAGTGGGGAATCGGGAATGGTAAAAAGCGGGCTTGCGGGGACGCGCGTGATTGCGCACCGATTCCCCATTCCCGATTCCCCACTCCCGGCGCTACTTGATCAACCGCTCGTCCACCAGGTTCTGCACCACGCCGGGGTCGGCCAGGGTGGTGATGTCGCCCAGCTGGTCGGGTTTGTTCTCGCCGATCTTGCGCAGGATGCGGCGCATGATCTTGCCGGAGCGGGTCTTGGGCAGGCCCGGGGCCCATTGCAGGTAATCGGGCGTGGCGATGGGGCCGATTTCCTTGCGCACCCAGGCCACCAGTTCCTTGCGCAGGTCGTCGCTGCCGGTTTCGCCGACCACCAGGGTGACGTAGGCGTAGATGCCCTGGCCCTTGATGTCGTGCGGGCAGCCGACCACGGCGGCCTCGGCCACCTTCGGGTGGGACACCAGCGCGCTTTCCACCTCGGCGGTGCCGAGGCGATGGCCTGACACGTTGATCACGTCATCGACGCGGCCGGTGATCCAGTAGTAGCCGTCCTCGTCGCGGCGCACGCCGTCGCCCGAGAAGTAGTTGCCGGGATAGGCGCTGAAATAGGTGTCGATGAAGCGCTGGTGGTCGCCGTAGATGGTGCGCACCTGGCCGGGCCATGAGGTGGTGATCAGCAGGTTGCCCTCGGCTTCGCCTTCCAGCACCTTGCCGTCGGCATCGACGATGGCGGGGGTGATGCCGAAGAACGGTCGCGTGGCGGAGCCGGGCTTGGTGGCGATGGCGCCGGGCAGCGGCGAGATCATGATGCCGCCGGTTTCGGTCTGCCACCAGGTGTCCACGATGGGGCAGCGGTTCTCGCCGACCACGCGGTTGTACCACTCCCAGGCCTCGGGGTTGATCGGTTCGCCGACCGAGCCCAGCACGCGCAGCGACTTGCGCGAGGTCTTCTTCACCGGCTCCTCGCCCTCGCGCATCAGCGCGCGGATGGCGGTGGGCGCGGTGTAGAAGATGCTGACCTTGTGCTTGTCGACCACCTGCCAGAAACGGCTGTAGTCGGGATAGTTGGGCACGCCTTCGAACATCACCGTGGTGGCGCCGTTGCACAGCGGGCCGTACACCACGTAGCTGTGGCCGGTGACCCAGCCCACGTCGGCGGTGCACCAGTAGACGTCATCCTCGCGCAGGTCGAACACCAGCTCGTGTGTGTAGCTGATGTAGACCAGGTAGCCGCCAGTGGTGTGCAGCACGCCCTTGGGCTTGCCGGTGGAGCCGGAGGTGTACAGCACGAACAACGGGTGCTCGGCCTCGACCGGGGTGGGTGCGCACTCGGTGGACTGGCCCTCCATCAGCGTGTGGTACCAGCGGTCGCGCGGCGACTGCATGTTGATCGGGCCGCCGGTGTGGCGCACCACGATCACGGTTTCCACGCTGCTGGTACCGGGGCGTTCCAGCGCGGCGTCCACGTTGACCTTCAGCGGGATGTGCTTGCCGGCGCGCAGGCCTTCGTCGGCGGTGATCACCACCTTGGCTTTCGAGTCGACGATGCGGCCGGCCAGCGAATCGGGCGAGAAGCCGCCGAACACCACCGAGTGGATCGCGCCGATGCGGGCGCAGGCCAGCATCGCCACGGCCGCCTCCGGAATCATCGGCAGGTAGATCGCGATGCGGTCGCCCTTGACCACGCCGAGGTTTTTCAGCGTGTTGGCGAACTTGCACACTTCGGCATGCAGTTCGCGGTAGGTGATGCGGCGCGAGTCCTTCGGGTCGTCGCCCTCGAAGATGATCGCCACCTTGTCGCCGCGCTTTTCCAGCTGGCGGTCGAGGCAGTTGGCGCTGACGTTGAGCTGGCCGTCCTCGTACCAGCGGATGTGCAGGTCGGACGGGTCGAACGAGACATCCTTGATCTTCGTCGGTGGCTTGATCCAGTCCAAGCGCTGGCCGATGCGCTTCCAGAACCCTTCCGGGTCCTTGATCGATTCGTCGTAAAGGCGCGCGTAATCGTCCGCGCTGACGCGCGCCGCCGCGGCGAATTCGGGGTTGACCGGATAAAGCTTGGACATGGCTGGCCTCCTGCTGGCCGCCGCATGGGCGGCATCGATGAATGGATGGCGTGGTGGCGTCGACGCCACCTGACGATCGAGTGTAGCCCCATCGCCGAGAGGCGGCAGGCGGCCGCGCGCATCGACTTTGGTCGAATAGCGACCAAAGGCGAATAGCGCCGCGCGTCGCAGCATGGCCATGCTGGAAACGCCGGGATTGGGGAGACGGGATTCGGGATTCGCCGACCCCGGATCCCGGCAAGCCTCCAGTCCACGATGAGTTGCCCATCGAGAGAGTCCTTCCATCGAACCCTTCGGGGAGACGCATGCATGAGAACCGCTTACCGTCATTCCGCGCTCCCCTTGGCCATGGCGTGCGCGTTGGTGCTTCCCCTGGCCGGCCACGCCCAGGACGCCACCCGCGAACAACAGCTCGAGCAGCGCGTGGCGCAGCTGGAGCAGCAGTTGAACGAGCTGAAGAGCCTGGTACAGGCGCAGGCCGCGCAGACGCGCGCCCCGGCCGCGGTCCCGGCGAAGACAGTCGCCGCCGCTCCCGCCGCGCACGAAGTGGTGCTGACCACACCCGGCAACGCGTATGCCAACACCAAGGTGAAGATCGGCGGCTTCATCAAGACCGATTTCATGTCCACCCATACGGACGGCTATCCGGGTGACCAGAACGCGGCGCGCGACCTGTACCTGCCCGGCGCCACGCCGATCGGCGGCAAGTCGGCCAGCTACAGCGACATGCACGCCAAGTTCTCGCGCATCGGCGTGGGCGTGGACAGCCTCACCGACGGCGGCGACAAGGTCGGCGCCTTCCTGGAGTGGGATTTCTTCGGCAATTCGCTGGGCAACGAGAACGCCAGCAACGGCTACGGACTCACCCTGCGCCACGCCTACCTGTACTGGAACAACTGGCTGGCCGGCCAGACCTGGACCAACTTCATGGACCCGAACGCGCTGCCCGAGGCGGTCGACTTCATCGGCGTCACCGACGGCACCGTGTTCGTGCGCCAGGCCCAGTTGCGCTACACCAGTGGCGGTTTCGCGGTGGCGCTGGAAAACCCGCACACCACGGTCACGCCCTACCAGGGCGGCAGCGCGCAGCTTTCGCCCGACCACAACGTGATGCCCGACCTCACCGCGCGCTACACCTGGAAGGGCGACTGGGGCTTCTTCGGCGTGGCCGGCCTGCTGCGCCAGCTGCGCACCGATGGCCGCAACGATGCGTTGCCCAGCGGCACCAGCACCGCCACTGCCGGCGGTGTCAGCGTGATGGGCAAGGCCGTGCTCGGCAGCAACGATGACTTGCGCTACAGCGCCACCGTGGGCAAGGGCATCGGCCGCTACGTGGGGCTGGCCAACTTCGCCGCCGACGGCATGCTCAATGCCGCCAGCGACATCGAGACACGCCGGGTATGGGCCGCGTATCTGGCCTGGCACCACGCGTTCGACGACCGCCTGCGGATGAACCTGATGGTGGCGCGCAACGGCATCGACAACGACGTGGCGCTGACCGGCCCGGCGGCCAACCGGCACACCGAAAGCGCGCACGTGAACCTGCTCTATTCGCCCCTGCCCAAGGTGGATCTCGGCGCGGAATACGCCTGGGGTCGCCGCGTGCTGGAGAACAACAACTCGGGCAAGCTGCAGCGGCTGCAGTTCACCGCCAAATACTCGTTCTGACCGGCGCCGGTTCGCCGGCGCGCCACTGGCTTTGAACCGATGGCCGCCCCCCGCGAGGGAGGGCGGCGATCCATTACCAAGGGGAGTACAGCATGGCAACCACTGCGATTGACGGGCGTCCCGCGCTCGACGTCAGCCACAAGCGGGTGATCCTGGCATCCAGCCTGGGTACCGTGTTCGAGTGGTACGACTTTTATCTGTACGGTTCGTTGGCCGTCATCATCGGCCACCAGTTCTTCTCCGGTCTCAACGAGGCCAGCCAGCTGGTGTTCGCCCTGCTGGCCTTCGCCGCCGGCTTCGCGGTGCGCCCGTTCGGCGCGCTGGTGTTCGGCCGCGTGGGCGACCTCGTCGGCCGCAAATACACCTTCCTGATCACCATCGTGATCATGGGCCTGTCCACCTTCTTCGTGGGCCTGCTGCCCAGTTACGGCTCGATCGGCGTGGCCGCACCGGTGATCCTGATCCTGCTGCGCATGCTGCAGGGCCTGGCGCTGGGCGGCGAATACGGCGGCGCCGCCACCTACGTGGCCGAGCATGCGCCGCCGGGGAAACGCGGCCTGTACACCAGCTTCATCCAGATCACCGCCACCTTCGGCCTGTTCCTGTCGCTGCTGGTGATTCTGGGCTGCAAGTGGCTGCTGGGTGACAAGTTCGACGACTGGGGCTGGCGCGTGCCGTTCCTGTTGTCGTCGCTGCTGCTGATCGTGTCGGTCTACATCCGCCTGCAACTGGCCGAGTCGCCGGTGTTCCAGCAGATGAAGAACGAAGGCAAGACGTCGAAGGCGCCGCTGACCGAATCGTTCGCCCGCTGGGGCAACCTCAAGCTGGTGCTGCTGGCGCTGTTCGGCGCCACCGCCGGCCAGGCCGTGGTGTGGTACTGCGGCCAGTTCTACGCGATGTATTTCCTTGGCAGCACGCTGAGGATCGACGCCACCACCACGCAATTGCTGATTGCCGCGGCGTTGTTGATCGGCACGCCGTTCTTCGTGGTGTTCGGCTGGCTGTCGGACAAGATCGGGCGCAAACCGGTGGTGCTGGCCGGCTGCCTGCTGGCGGCGCTGACTTACTTCCCGATCTTCCAGGGCCTCACCCACTTCGGCAACCCGGCGATCGAGGCGGCCAGTGCCAGCGCACCGATCACGGTGGTGGCCGATCCGGCCGACTGCCATCTGCAGATCAACCTCACCGGTACCTCGGTGTTCACCAGCTCGTGCGACATCGCCAAGAGCACGCTGGCCAAGCGCGGCGTGCCGTACACCAATGAGGCGGCGCCGGCCGGCTCGGTGGCCAGGGTGACGGTGGGCGGCGCGTCGGTCGATTCGTTCGATGGCTCCGCGTTGCCCAAGGCGGAGTTCGCCGCCCAGTCCAAGGCGTTCGGTGCCAGCCTCGGTGGCGTGCTGGATCAGGCCGGCTATCCGGCCAAGGCCGCACCGGCCAACAGCAACTATCCGATGCTGATCCTGCTGCTGTTCCTGCTGGTGCTGTACGTCACCATGGTCTACGGCCCCATCGCCGCA
Source organism: Rhodanobacter fulvus Jip2 (assembly GCF_000264315.1). GTDB lineage: Bacteria > Pseudomonadota > Gammaproteobacteria > Xanthomonadales > Rhodanobacteraceae > Rhodanobacter > Rhodanobacter fulvus. Next base: position 63,322 of record NZ_AJXU01000065.1, on the reverse strand, counting down.
TGGCTGGTGGAGATGTTCCCCACCAGGATCCGCTACACCTCGATGAGCCTGCCGTACCACATCGGCAACGGCTGGTTCGGCGGCTTCCTGCCCTCGGTGTCGTTCGGCATCGTGGCGCTCACCGGCAACATTTACTCCGGCCTGTGGTACCCGGTGGTGATCGCGATGATGACCTTCGTCATCGGCCTGTTCTTCGTGCGTGAAACCAAGGATGTCGACATCACCGCCTGAGCGGTTTGCCGACGGCCACAAAAAAACGCAGCGGCGCGAGCCGCTGCGTTTTCTTTTGCGCCCATCGGTCAGGCGCGCTTGATCAATCCGATGATCACCAGCAACACGATCGCGCCGATCATCGCGTACACGATGCTGGTGACGATCGGGCTGCCCAGGCTGAAACCCACGCCCAGCGCCGGCAGCAGCCAGCCGGCCAGAAACGCGCCGATGATGCCGACCACGATATTGCCCAGCAGGCCGAAGCCGAAACCGCGCACGATCAGCCCGGCCAGCCAGCCGGCGATCGCACCAATGACAAGAAAAATGATCAATCCAGTGGCAGTCATCACGAACTCCTTGATCAGACGAGGCGTTGGATAGCGCGCGGCGCCCCGGAGCCGCGCCCGCCAAGAATCCGTGCCCGGGTGTATAGCCGCTGTGAGTACGTCCGCCGCCGCAGGACGTGGCCCTTCGCATGCGCTGAGACGCCGCCGCGGCACACTGCGCCGATGAACGTTCCGCCTGATCGCCGCGCACTCAAGGGCCGCGGCGCCGCCTCCAATCCCGAAGGTCGCTTCGAGAACATCCGCCACCAGGCGGAGGACGACGGCTGGCCGCGCGAACTGCTGGACGAGGAGACGCCGCGCCCGCGCACCGAAGTCACCGAGGAACGCGCCCGCAGCGTGATCAGCCGCAACGATTCGCCCGACATCGGCTTCAGCCAGGCGATCAACCCGTACCGCGGATGCGAGCACGGTTGCATCTATTGTTTTGCGCGGCCGTCGCACAGCTACCTCAACCTGTCGCCGGGCCTCGATTTCGAAACCCGGTTGCGCGCCAAAAGCAATCTTGCCGAGGTGTTGCGCGGCGAGCTGGCCAAGCCGGGCTACGTGGTCAGCCCGATCAACATCGGCAGCAACACCGACCCGTACCAGCCGGTGGAAAAACGCTGGCGGCTGACCCGCGCCGCGCTGGAGCTGCTGGCCGAATGCCACCACCCCTGCACCATCGTCACCAAGAACGCGCTGGTGGAACGCGACCTGGACATCCTGGCGCCGATGGCGCGCGAGGGGCTGGTGCGGGTGCTGGTCTCGGTCAATTCACTGGACAACCGCCTGGCCGCCAAACTCGAACCACGCGCCAGCGCCCCGCACCGCCGCATCCAGGCGATCGGCGCGCTGCACGCCGCCGGCGTGCCGGTGGGCGTCCTGGTGGCGCCGATCATCCCCGCTCTCAACGATCGCGACATGGAAGCCGTGCTGGCGCAGGCCGCGGCGGCGGGCGCCAGCAGCGCCGGCTACACCACCGTGCGCCTGCCGTGGGAACTGAAAACCCTGTTCCGCGAATGGCTGGCCCTGCACGTGCCGCAACGCGCCGAACACGTGATGAGCCTGGTGCGGCAGATGAACGGCGACCGCGACTACGACAGCGATTTCTCCACCCGCATGCACGGCCAGGGCGTGTTCGCCGACCTGCTGCGCACACGCTTCACCGTCGCCTGCCGCAAACACGGCCTGACTCGCGCCCACGACCTGAAACTCGATACCTCGCGCTTCGTGCCGCCACGCAAGGCGTCGCCGCAGGGGGAGTTGTTTTGAGGGCCGGGATTGGGGATTCGTAAACCTGCGGGCGGCACCGCGTTCATGGCCGGGCGCCGGCCATGCGCGACTCGGCGTCGGCAATCTGGGTTGCAATGGCGTCGGCAATGCTGGAGTCCGCCGGAAGCACCGCCAGCAGCTGCTTCCAGCGCGTCGCCGCCTCGGCAAAACGTTCATCCTGGTAATCGGCGATGCCCAGCAGAAGCAGGCCGTGCTGGTGCCGGGGGTTGAGGCTTACCGCGCGTTCGAGCAACGCCAGCGTCGGCTTGTCGAGCCGGTGGTCGACATTTTTCGCTGCCATCGCTTCGGCATAGGCCACCATGACGTCAGGGTCGTCCGGCGCCATTTTCAGGGCGTGACCGAATGCCTCCAGCGCGACATCCGGTTGCTGCATGGTGGCGGCGGCGCGACCCAGCAGCAGCCAGGGCGGGAGTGCATCGGGTTGCTCCAGCGCCTCGGCGCGCAGCTGTGCAAGCGTGCTGTCGACGTCGCTGGGAGCCGCGTAGGCCGATCGATCCAGCGCGGCGGGCGTACCGAGCATGGCGTACAGCCCCAGCGCGCCGGTGGGGAGCACGATGGCGATGGCCACGACCCAGCCGAGCGTCCCATGCGAATCGCCGACGTCCCGCTTTTTTCGCACCATCGGGAAAACGAGGGCGGCCGTCGTGACGACCACCATGACGGCCGCCGTGGCCATGAAAGCGAGGTTCACCATGGTTCCTCCTGTCGCGCCTGGGTTCGGGATGGGATGCGGCCGCGATCCGTGGCAATCAGTGCGGCCGCGGTCAGCAACAGCAGCAGGATCGGTCCCAGCCAGAGCAGCAACGTGCCGCGTCGGAAGGGTGGGTCGTACAGCACGAAGTCGGAATAGCGCTCGGTCAGGTAGTGCTTGATCTGCGCATCGCTCTTGCCCACCTGCATCAGTGCGAACACCGCGTGTCGCAGGTCGCGCGCCAACTCGGCATTGGAATCAGCAAGGCTCTCGTTCTGGCACACCATGCAGCGCAGCTGTTTCGTCAGGTGCTGGAAACGCACCTCCTCGACCCGGCTCTTGAACGGCAGGGGATCGATCGCCTGGGCGCTGGCCCAGCCGCTGACCGCGAACAAGGCAAGCAGGCACCACAGCAGGCGCGTCATGGCGCCTCCCTGCGCAACGCGGCGATCGCCGGCGCGAGTTCGGTGGCGATCAGCTCGGCGGTAAACGGGCCGATGTGCTTGTAGCGGATCACGCCGCCGGCATCGACGAGGAAGCTCTCCGGCGCGCCATACACGCCAAAGTCGATCGCGGTACGGCCACTGCGGTCGGTGATGACCTGGTCGTACGGATTGCCATGTCGCGCCAGCCACGCCTTGGCTTCGCTCGGGTCATCCTTGTAGTTGTAGCCGATCAGCGGGATGCCGAGCTTGCGGCCCGCCGTCATCAGCACCGGATGCTCCTCGCCGCAAGCGATGCACCAGCTGGCGAACACGTTGACGAGATAGGGGCGGCCCAGCATCGAGGTCTTGTCGAGGCTCTGGCCGGGGTGGTCCAGCCGGGGCAGCACGAACGCCGGCGCCGGCTTGTCGATCAGCGGCGAAGGCACCTCGTGCGGGTCGTGATGGCTGTTCCACCGGATGCCAAAACCGAACAGCGCGGTGAGCAGGGCGAAGCCCGGCAGCGGCAGCGTGCGCATCATGCGAGCGACTCCCCAACTGCCGGCGTCGTCACGACCGCCGCCACGGTGCGTGGATGGCGCAGGCGGCGGTCGGCGGCGGCCACGAAGCCGCCCAGCATCATGAACAGCCCGCCGAACCAGATCCAGCGGATGAACGGTTTCTGGTACAGCCGTAGCGTCCAGGCGCCGGCGACATCCCCGCCTGGCATCGGTTCGCCCAGCGCGACATAAAGATCGCCCCGCCAGCCCGCGTTGATGGCCGACTCGGTCTGCACCTGACCGCGCGCGTAGACCCGCTTTTGCGGGTGCATCACGGTCACGACGTCGCTGCCCTCGAGGATCGTGACCGCACCCTGTTCGGCGTGCCAGTTCGGGCCATCGACGCCGTGCACGCCATCGAAGCGGAAGGTGTAGCTGCCGATCGTCTGCGTCTCCCCGGGCGCCATGCGCACGTCGCGCGTGATGCCCAGCGGTTCGGACAGCAGCACGCCGATCAGGAACACGCCCACGCCCAGATGCGCCAGCAGCATGCCGGCCATTTCGGCCGGGTAGTGGCTGCCGCGCGGCACCGCGCGGCAGCGCTTCAGCGCGAACAGCACGGTGCCGGTGCCGATCCAGACGGCCGCGGCCACGCCGGCGATCGCCTTCAGCTGCCCGTCCACCAGCACCCACATGACCAGCGCGCAGCTGACCGCGCCGATCGCGGCGCGGCCGGCGACGCGCGCGAGCGCGCCCTTGTCACCGCGGCCCCAATGCAGGTGCGGCCCGAACGGCAACAGCAACACCACCGGCAGCATCAGCAGTGGGAACAGGAAACCGAAATACGGCGCGCCCACCGACACCTTGCCCAGTTGCAGCGCGTCGCTGAGCAACGGAAACAGCGTGCCCAGCAACACCATCCCCGCCGCACTGGCAAACATCAGGTTGGCAACCAGGATGGCGGTCTCGCGCGACACCACCGCGAAAGGCTTCCCCTGGCCGATCATTTTCGGCGAGCGCACCGCGTAGAGCAGCAACGAGCCGCCCACCACGATCCCCAGGAAGATCAGGATGAACACGCCGCGGCGCGGATCGGAGGCGAACGCATGCACCGAGGTCAGCACACCCGAGCGCACCAGGAAGGTGCCCAGCAGGCTCAGCGAGAACGCGAAGATCGACAGCAGAATCGTCCAGGCGCGAAACGAGCCGCGTTTCTCGGTGATCGCCTGGGCATGGATCAGTGCCACGCCGATCAACCACGGCATGAAGCTGGCGTTTTCCACCGGGTCCCAGAACCACCAGCCGCCCCAGCCCAGCTCCGCATACGCCCACCAGCTGCCGGCCACGATGCCGCCGGTGAGAAAGCCCCACGCCGCATTCGTCCACGGCCGCGCCCAGCGCACCCAGGCCTGTTCCAGCTCACCGCCGAGCAGGGCGGCGATCGAGAATGCGAAGGCCACCGAAAAACCGACATAGCCCATGTACAGCACCGGCGGATGCAAGGTCATGCCGGGGTCCTGCAACACCGGGTTCAGATCCGCGCCGTTGCCCGGCATCGGCAGCAGCCGCGCGAACGGGTTGGAGGTGAACACGATGAAGGCAAGGAAACCGACCGCCACCAGGCCGAGCACACCCAGCACGCGCGCGGCGAACGCCGGTGGCAGTTGCCGACTGAAGATGGCCAGCGCCACCGTCCACAGGTTGAGGATCAGGATCCACAGCAGCAACGATCCCTCGTGCGCGCCCCACACCGCGGCAACGCGGTAATACCACGGCAGGGCGAGGTTGGAGTTGTCGGCCACGTAGGTAATCGAGAAATCGAACGTGAGAAAGCCGTAGGTGAGGATGAAAAAAGCCGCGGCGACAAAAACCGCCTGTCCCGCGGCCGCCGGCCGCGCCACCGCCATCAACGACGGACTGCCGCGCCAGGCGCCGACGATCGGTACGACGCCCTGCACGGCGGCAAGCAGCAAGGCAAGAATCAGGCTGAATTGACCCAGTTCGGGCATCATCGGAAGGTATCCGGTTCGGCGGCGTTGCGGCGTTGTTTCCGGGCGTGGGCCTGGGCCATGGGATGGATGCATCGCCGTGGCCGGGCCACGACAAGAAAGAAGGGGTGTGTTGTGCAGCGTGGCAACGCGGTGTTGTCGTCCGTCGTCCGCGTGGGCAACGAAGGTAGCCCGGAGGCCGGCGGTGCCGGCCTCCGGACCAGCCATCGCCTCAGCGCACGATGATGTTGTCGCCGTGGCCCATGGCCGGGTCGGCATCATTGGTGAACTGCAACACGGCGATCGCACCCGTCAGTGCCTGGCGCAACGAGTGGGAGACGATCGCGTTGGCGCCTTCCTTCGGTGACCGGATATCGAAGGTTGCCGCGTCGCCAGGTCCGACCACGTACGACTGCATGCCATGCAGCACGTTCTTCGGGTTGCCGCTGGGGTAGACCGACTCCCAGATGCCGGCGATCGGGTGGAACGACGAGAACTCGTTCGGCCCCGCATTCACGAAGTAGATGCGCACCAGTTCGCCCGGCTTGGCCTGCAGCATCTTGCTGGCCGCCTCGTCGTGCACCGGGTCGTAGCGGAACGGGATGCCGTTGAAGACGACATGGCTCCACTTGTTGGCCATCATCTCCGGCACGTTTTCCGGGTTGGGGTACTGCTCGGACTGCACCAGCACGTACTCGCGATCGGCCTTCGGCATCGTGCTGTCCTTCGGCTCGACCAGGATGGCGCCGTACATGCCGCGCGCCACGTGCTGGATCATCGGGTCGGCACCGCAGTGATAGAAGAACACCCCCGGGTGCTTGGCCACGAAGGTGTACTTGCCGACCGAGCCGGGGCTGACCGGCTCGAAGTCGGTCAATACGTCTTCCTGCGACGCATGCATGTCGATCGAGTGCGAGTTGTGGTTGGCCTTGTCGTTGATCAGGGTGACGTTGACGGTATCGCCTTCGGTGACCCGTACCAGCGGCCCGGGAACTTGCCCGTCGAACGTCCACGTGGTGGCCATCGTGCCCTTGTTGTCGATGGGCAGGCTCACCTCTTTGGCGGTCAGGGTGATGTCGACCGTCTTGGCCTGCAGGCTGCCGGCGGCAACCAGGGCGAGGGTGAGGGCGTAGCTGAGATGCTTCAGTTTCATGGGGTAGCCTTTTGCTGCATTGCTGGGTGAGTTCACTTGCTGCCACTCTTGCTGACGACGCGCAGGTAGCTGACCAGGCCGTCGATTTCCGCGTCGCTGAGCACACCGTCCCAGCGCGGCATCAAGACCGACTTGTTCACGGCGCCGCCGCCGCTCTTGATGGCTTTGCGCAGCTCCTCATCGGGCGTGTCGCCCATGCCCTTGGTGTCGGTGTGGTCGCGCGGCTTGACCGCCATGGCCGTGCTGTTGATGCCGTTGCCGTCGCGATTGGCGCCGTGGCATTGCGCGCAGTAGGTGTCGTAGACCCTGGCGCTGCGGGTCGTGGCATCGTCGGCGTATGCCGGGAAGGTGGACAGGCCGGCCAGCGACAGGACGCCGGTGAGGCATAGCATGCGAATGTTCATTGGGCCTCCGTGTGCTTCAGGGTCAACAGGTATCCCGTCAACTTCTGTACGTCGGCATCGGTCAGGCCGAGCGTCGGCATCCAGATGTGCGGATCGAACTTCTGCGGGTTGTTGATGTAGGCCACCATGAAATCCGGCTGCAGCCGGCTGCCGGCGTCGCCGAGCTCCGGCCCGGAGCGGCCACCGTCGCCGCCCTTTGCGCTATGGCAGGACGAACAGCCGCGCAGCTTGGAAAACAGCATCTTGGCCATCGGGCCGGGTGATCCGTTCTTGAACGCACCCTTCTGCACCAGGTTCAGATCGGCACCGAGCTTCATCAGCGCGTCGGCCGCCGCGGCCGAATCGGCCTTGCCGAGCTTCACGTGCGGCGTGAGCTTGCCGGTGTCGATGGTGTCGGCGGTCTTGTCCGCCGAGGCCTTGATCGCCTTGGCATACATGACGCCACCGGGCCGGATGGTGGTCGGGTTCTGCAGCCATGCCTCCAGCCACTCGCGATTGAACTTCACGCCCGCGTAATAGAGGTCAGGACCCTTGCGCTCCCATAGCCGGTCGAGGCTGGCGTCCGCCGGTTTGGTCAGTGCATGACACGATGAACATTGCTGCTGAAGAACATCCGCTCCGCCCGCTGCCATGGCGGTATCCGCCATGCCGAGGCCAGCCAGCAACGCAAGAAAAACAACTGATAGTGATCGCATGTGATTCAACCTCCCTGGTTACTCGATGACCTTGCCGTGGAATACGTCGGCGTTGTAGAAGCCGGGACCTTTCTTCAGTGATTCTTCGTAATAGAAGTTCGGCACAAACTTGTGGTCGCCGAGCTCATACCAGGGGTCGTTGGGAATACCCTCGTACTCGATGACGGTCATGATTCCGCCCATCGGCTGGTTGCCGTTGACCGTGTGGCTTTCGATATGGTCGTGGACCATCCAGCGACCCGGGTTGTCCGCCTTGAAAATCAGGTCGTAGCGTTCTCCCGGGCCGATAAGCACGGTGTCCGCCACGATCGGGCTTTTCAGCGGCTGGCCATCCTTGAATGCGATCAGGAAATCGTGGCCGTGGATGTGGATGCTGTGCACCTTGTCACCGGTGCCGATCAGGCGGATACGCACCACGTCGCCTTCCTTGATGCGAATCGGCTGCACTTCCGGGTACGATTTCCCGTTGATGGTGAAATAATCGGGCTGGTCGGTGGGGAGGCCGCCGGAACCGGGTTTATCGGCCCATTTGGAGTCCCACTCGGACAACATCAGGATGAAGTCCTTGGTGACGGTCTTTTCCAGGGCCGTCGGGTGTTTCGGTCGAATGATCAACGGACCCCACATGCCGCGCAGGTCCACGTGCTCGTTGGTGTTGACGTGGCAGTGGTACCAGAGCGTCCCGGCCGGCTCGGCCTTGAAGTGATAGGTGAAGCTTTCACCCGGCTTGATCGCCTCCTGCGTCACGCCCGGTACACCATCCATCTTCCAGTTGTTTTTCTGGAAAAGGCCATGCCAGTGGATGGTGTGATTCATTGCGGTCAGGTTGTTCACGACAACGGTTATGTCGTCGCCTTCGTCGGCATAGATAAGCGGTGCCGGCACCTGTCCGTTGAATGCGAACGTGTGGTACTTCTGGTTATTGACCAGGGTGATTTCCGTGTCCTGGATATTCATCTCGAAACTTCGACTTGCGGCAACCGCTGAGTCGGTAATGGCAAGAGCCATCATGGCCATTGCGACGATCAGGCATTTCACGTGGTGGTTTCCTTTCGGGCGGTGGAAGAATTTTTGGCGCAGGCTTCCTCCGCAAGGACGAAATGCGCCCATGCGTGCAGAGGTAGTTGCGTTATTTCCCTTGCGATGACTTGGTCATCGCGATGCGATGCCGGCTAGCCGGAAAGCTCGCTGGTACCGAGGTCCCGTTTCCATGAATGGCCTTGCAGGCGCAAGGATGGATTCAGGATTTCAGGGTGCGCGGGAGAGTGCGACGTGATCACCGGGCGCGGCATGCCCGCAGTCCGGCAACCCTGCTTTTTCACGGGCATTCGGTACGGCGGTGGAGAGGCTGTCATCACGGGTCTTCGGGCCTGGCTGCGACATCATGCACATAAGATGTATGTGTAATACATCTTATGTGCATGCGCCTTTGTTGGCAAGGAAAAAAGGCGGAAAACAGCGGTTGCATTGATCGATGTCAGCGCCGGCATCACCACGCATGATCGAGAGCGGCCTTTTATCCATGCCCGCCGGATGCCGCTGCGACAATGTGTACGGAAACCTCCGTCCCGCGCCGTTGTCCATTCACGGTCGCCATGCGGGGCGGCGGCTACAATCCGGAGATCGGCATTGCGAACGGTGGCGGTGCGGACCACGATGGTGCCAATGCAGTTCATCGCGTTCCGGCAGACGCGGTACCGGTTCAATTCGTCGAGGGCAGTGAAGGGCATGCAATGCGTCTGACCACATACACGGACTTCTGCCTCCGGGTGCTGATCTTTGTTGCCGTGCGGCCGGATCCGCTGCCAACCATCGCGCAGATCGCCGAGAGCTACGACATTTCCAAGAACCACCTCATGAAGGTGGTCCATGAACTGGGCCAGGCCGGCTACCTGGCCACCACCCGGGGCAAGGGCGGTGGGCTGCGGCTGGCGCGCCCGGCGGAGTCGATACTGCTGGGGGAGCTGATCCGTCGTACGGAGCCCGACATGGCGACGGCACCCTGCATGGACCCGGTCAAGGCCGATTGCGTGATCGTTTCCGCCTGCAGGCTCAGGAAGGCCATGCATGAAGCCAGGGTGGCGTTCTTCACCGTGCTGGACAGCTATACCCTGGCGGACCTGGCGCAGAACCAGGGCGTCTTGAACGAACTGCTTTCGGGATTCGCGGTCGATGAGCCGGCGCGTGGGCGTCGCTTGCCCGCGAAGCCGGTGGCCAAGGTTGCGCGCAAACCGGCGCTGGGTACCGCGCGCAAACCCGCCGTGGCCCCGGCGCGCAAGTCGGCGGTGGCCGCGGCGCGCAAGCCCGGGCCCAAGGCGAAGCGCGGCGCGTCCTGAATCGGGCAGCCTTGCGCGCATCAACGCAGCTTGGCCAATTGTTCCGGTGTCAGTGCGCCGCTGAGGCCGCGGCGCGAACCATCGGCACGGATCACCAGCGTGCGTGGCATCTCGCCTCCCCACTGCGGATCAATCAGGTAATTGATGCGATCCGGCGTCGTGTCGGCATAGGCGCGGGCCGGCCACTGCTCCATGCCGGCGGCATCCAGGCGCGCGCTTATGGCGTCGCGCTGGGCAATGCTGTCGGTGGCGACGGTCACCAGCTCGATCCGCTCCGGATGCGCTTGCTGCAGCCGGGCGAGGGTCTGCATGTTGGCCTCGCAGTACGCGCAATCCAGTGACCACAGCGCAATGAAGCGCTCGCCCCGGGCTGGCGGTTGCAACAGGACATCGACGGCATCGGCGTTCAGCGGCTGCAGCGAGGCGGCGGCGGAAAGGCCCGGCAGGGCGAAGGCGAGCAAAAACAACCAGGGTTTCATCGGGGTGCTCCATCGAGCTTGAGAAGTCGGAAGCCGGTCGCGGTGTTCCATGCCACATAGGCGCGATGCTGGTGCAGCAGCCATTGGGGTGAGCCCACGTCGCCGTGGCTGCGCGCCAGGGTTCGCGGTGCACTGAAATGCACGCCGCCATCCGTGGATGTGCGCACGACAAGCGCGTAGCCGGCGGCATCGATCTGGTTCCAGGCCAGCCACACATTCGGGCCGTCTGTCGCAACGTCCGCATGGGCCGCACCGGCAAAGGCGAGCGCCAGCTTGTGGCGCGGCGTATGCCCCGGATCGAGCTGGCCGTACCAGAGCGTGGGGCCGTGTGTGGCCTCATACCAGACGGCATGGCGGACACCGTCGGCACCGATCGCCAGGCCCGGTCCCTGATGCGGACACCCGGCGATCCGCCAGTCGCTGAAGGTGGCGCGTGTGGCCCGACCCGTTTGGCCGTCCGTACGCAGTTCGGCAAATGCGTGGTCGCGCCGGTTGTCGTCCCAGATGCCCCGGAAGAACGCCGCCACGCCACCTTGCGCCGTTCGTGCCAGCGCGATGCGGCAGCATTCGCAGCTCTGGTCCATCAGCTTGCGCTCGGGGACAAAGTGGATGCCGTCATCCGTCCAGCTGTAGTACGTCGCCGCGCCTTCATAGGGTTTGTTCGCGGCGTTGGCCGCTTCCAGGTCGCGCTTGTCGATCCAGGCGATGACCACGCGGCCGTGGCCGTCCACGGCCATCGCGTCGAAGCGGTGGGTGATCTCGCGGCGGTCGCGGTGCACGGTCAACGGAGCGGAGAAATGGTCGCCGCCATCCAGCGAGCGGGCAAAGCGGACGAAACCGGTCCATGGTTTCGCGCGCGGCTGCGACCAGCTCACATACAGCTCGTCGTGCGGGCCGAGCGCGATCTTCGGCCGGTTCTCGCCTTCGGCATAAATCGGCTCGGCGGTCGTGTTCACGTTTACCGGCACGGTGAAGGTGGTGCCCTCATCGTCGGAGCGACGCAAGCGCACGTGGCCATCCGCCGTGTCGACCACGTACAGCCGGCCCAGCGTATCGAAGGCCGCGCTGGCGCCCAGCGCCGGGGCGGCGGACGGCGTCATGTCCCGGGCGGGAAGGGTCAGGGGCAACAGGGCCAGCGCGACCACCGTCAGCATGCGCGGCAAAGACCATGGGTGCGCCATCACAACTCCCAGCGCAGTTGGCCAAACGCGGTGCGGCCGGCGTACGGGTGGTAGACCCAGTAACGGGCGTTGGTGAGGTTGTCCACGCCGAGCGCCGCCGTCCAGCGCGGCGAGAAGCGCCAGCGCAGCTTCGCGTCGACCACGGTGAAGCGGCTTACCGCGCCGTAGGTGTCGACGAAATCGCTGTTGTTCAACGTGCCGTACTGATGGCCGGAGTGACGAATGCCGAGCGAGGCATCCCATTGCGGCGCAAAGCGGTAATCGGCGAACAGGCTGGCGCGGATGTTCGGGATCCGCGGGAAGACCTTGCCGTTGGCGCTCGGGTACTGGCGGTCGCGCAATGTCTTGGCGTCGTTGAGGGCGAGGCTGGCGGAGATGTCGAGCCCAGCTATCCACACATCGGTCGCGACCAGTTCGCCTTCGACGCCGCGCACGCGCGTCAGGTCGATGTTCTGCACGCTGGTGACGGTGGGTGTGACGGTGATATCGGTCTGCGCGTACAGCGCGTCGGCGATGCGGTCCTGGAACAGCGAGATGCGCCAGTGGCCCTGGCTCGTCTGCCGGCTCAGGGTCAGGTCGGTGGAGTCGTCGATCTCGGGCTTGAGCCGGGGATTGTTGTTGACGATGGCATTGCCGGAAATCGTGCCCTGGAACAGCTCGGCCACCGTCGGGTAGCGCACCGCCCTGCCATGCGCCAGCCGCAGTTGCCAGACGTCGGCGATGTCCCAGCTCAACGCGGCCTTGGGCGAGAAATCCGTGCGCTGACGGTCCGCGTAGCGCAGCGTGTTGCTTGCGTCGCCGAGCACGCCGCCGTAGGCGCGCCACTGCTCCAGCCGTCCGCCGAGGGTCAGCGCCCAGGCCGGCGCGAGGCTCCACACGTCCTGCAGATAGATGGCGCGGGTACGGGTGCGCCCGCCGAACGCGCTGACCGGCGCACCGTCCGCATCGCCGCGCCAGTGGCCGGCATGGCGCACGCGGGTATCGAGCACATAGCGGTCGTCATGCACGCCGGCATACAACGTGTTTTGCTGGCCGAGCGGACCGTAGCTACGCAGATCGAACGTGGACCAGCCGGAGCCGCGCAGGTCGGCGATGGTGCCGGGGCCGCCACGCGGCGTGCCGGCTTCGGGCTGCGTTGCGGTGGCTGCCTCCGAGCGCAGGAAATCGTAATGACTGGCCGCCGCGCTCCAGTGCCAGCCGTTGTCGAAACGGCCCTTCAACTGCGCGCCGTAGAGCACGTGTGTGTCGCGCCGCGACGTGGGCGCAAGGCCACTGGCCGGCAACGTCCAGGTCTGGCCCGCTGCGTTGATCACACCGCTGCTGACTGGTTGGCCATCCGCATCGCGGATCAGACTGCGGGTACGATTCTCGGCGTCGTCGTGCCATCCGCCGAGGGTGAACAACGCGGCGACATGGTCGCTGATATCCACGCCAACTTTCAGCTTGGCCTGGGTCTGCACGGTGTGCTCGATGCTGTTGGCGCCGTAGACCAGCCGTGGTGTGCCGTTCGGGTTGCGATCGAGCGTGGCGCCGCTGACCGGTATCGCGGCGGCGGCATCACCGCCGCGGATGGCGGTGGCGTACTGCATGGGCTGGCCTTTGTTGTCCAGCCGGCTCAACGCCAGCAACCAGCTCCAGCGACCGTGTTTGTCACCCAGAGTGGCGGCGACCTGGTGGCCACTGTAGTGGCCTTCGTTGCCGTAGGCATCGTGATGATCCTGGCTCATGAGCTGCGTGCTCACGCTGGCGACCCGATGCTGCGGCAGCACGGTGTGGATCAGCACGGTGGTACCCAAAGAATTGCCGGGGTAGAGCGCGGAATATGGCCCATACAGCACGTCGACCGCGCCGATTTCCTCGGCGGCCACCATGCCCCAGCGCGGGGCGCCGTCCCAGCCGTTGGTCATCAGGTTGGACAGCAGCAGATCGTCGGCATAAACCAGGCTGCGTGCGCTTTGCAGCGTGCCGGCATTGCGCCCGCTGATCACCGCGTTCGGATCGCCGATGTAGCGCGTGCGCACGATCATGTTGGGCACGTACTTCAGTGCGTCCGCGCTGCTGCTGACGTTCTGCTGCTGCAGCCGCTCGCGGCTGACTTGCACATCGACCGCGGGCGCATTTACCAGCGGGCTGGCTTCCGCCTGGACGGATATCGGCAACAGGGTGGTTGCCGCCACCGGTTCGTCGGCATGAGATGGCCCGGCCAGCACGCCGGCAATGCAAAGGGCGAGAAGGCAGGGCGTTGCGGCGCGCCGGCGCGGCGCGGACGCATGGCGCGGCCCCGGGCGAACGGGGCGACGGTTGTTGTTGGTCACCGGGGGATAATCCAATGGTGCGTCTATCGAATTCGCCGGGGGAGAGGCGATGGATGGCGAGCGGGCGGTGTGCCTTGTTCAGAAGGCGGGAAACGGATCGCAGGGGGAGTGGAAGCCTGTGCCGATAAACATGTATTCATAGTACATGTTAAGAAATCGGTTTGTAAATGCGTGCCGATCCGGTGACCATGCGAGAGGAGGCCCGACTCAAATGGACGTCCATACCGGAGTACCCACAACATGGCGGATGCATGTGGGCCTGGGGCAAGCCTTCGGCGTGATCGCATCCCGCGTGCGTGGATGAATCAGTCGGGCGTGCGATCCGCGGCCCGGTCCACCTTGCGGTCGCGCCGCAACGCGCTGAGGATCAACCCCGCGCCCAGGATGGCGGCCACGATGATGAACAGTGCGGACAGGATGGGCAGGCCGAACAGGCTGGCACCGCCCTGCATGCGGGCGGTGAGCGCGGCGCCGATCACCAGCGCGGCCACGATCACGCCGGTGGCGATGCGGTTGGCGATCTTCTGCAGGCTTTCCATCATGCGGGATTCTTCCAGCCCGTCGATGCGCACCCGCAGGCGGTTCTCCGCCAGCGTGCGCAGGATGGCGCCCATGTGCTGCGGCGTGCGCCGCGCCAGCTCCTGCAGGTCCAGCCACTCGCTGGCCAGGTTGGCCGGTGACAGCGAGCTCAGCGCCTGGTGGCGCATCATCTGCTGCAGGTGCTGCTCGACGACCGCGCGGGTATCCAGCGTGGGATCCAGCGCGGTGGTGACCGCCTCCAGGTTCAACAAGGTCTTGCCCAGGATGGTCAGCTCCGGCGGCGGCCGCAGTCCGCAGGCCGCGCCCACCCGGGTCAGTTCCAGAATCAGCCGCCCTTCGGAAAAGGCGCGGCTGGCATCGTGCAATCCCGCGTAGCCCGAAACCAGCTGGTCGACGCTGCGGCGGTACTGGCTATGGCGAAAGTCCTGCAGCGGCGTGCCCATCGATTCGCTGATCTCGCCCACTTGGTCGCCGTTGCCGCCGATCGCGCCCAGCATCAACTTCAGCAGGCTCTGGCGTGTATGTGGCGGCAGCCGCGCCACCATGCCCAGGTCGAAAAGCGCCAGCCGCTGGTCGTCCATCAGCAGCACATTGCCGGGGTGCGGGTCGGCATGCACCAGGCCGTGCACGAACACCTGGTCGAGGTAGGCGCGCAGCAACTCCTGTGCCTGCTGCTGCAGCGGATGCTCCATGCGGCGCACCGGCGGGACGTGGGTGACCTTGATGCCGCGCACGCGATCCATCGTCAGCACGCGCTCGGTGGTGAAGTTGTCCAGCGGCTGTGGCACATACAGGTGCTGGTAATCGTGCAGGTTGGCGGCGAAGCGGCGCAGGTTGTCGGCCTCCAGCGCGAAATTGATCTCGTTGGCCAGGCTGTGGCGCAGTTCGTGCACCCAGTCGGCAAAGCCGTAGCGCCGGCCCATGTCGGTAAGCCGGTCCGCGGCGCCGGCCAGCTTTTCCAGAATGGCCAGGTCCTCGCGCAACGTCTGCGCGATGTGCGGGCGCTGCACCTTCACCACCACCTCGCGACCATCGCGCAAGGTGGCCGCATGCACCTGCGCCATCGAGCCGGCCGCCAGCGGCTGGTCGTCGAAGCTGCCGAACAGCACGCCGATGCGCGCGCCAAGTTCCGCCTCGATCATCGCCCGCACTTCCGCCACCGGCACGGGTGCGACGTCATCCTGCATACGTTCCAGGGCGGCAAGATAGGCTGGCGGTACCATGTCCGGCCGCGTCGACAAGGCCTGGCCCACCTTGATGAACGTGGGGCCGAGTGCTTCCAGGTCATCCACGAACTGTTCGGGTCGCCCCGATTCTACCGGATCGGCTTCCTGCGCCAGCGCAGCCTCCTGCAGATCCAGATCCAGCCCGTTGAACAGGCCTGCCTTGCGATAGCGCAACAGGAAGGCGCCGATCTGGGCGTATCGTGACAGGCTGATCGATTCGGTCACACGCTGCTCCCGCTGCAAGGGCATCAGCATGGGTGGGCGGGCGCCAAGGAGGCGTCAAGGCAACGGCAAGCCCCGGATCCCACGCGGAAGCAGCGCCATCGTCTTCACCCCGCACTGATCGCTACACCGGTTCAATGCGCTGATCGCCATCACGGAGACAACCATGTCCTCATTCGCGCTCTATCTGATTGGCATGGTCGTCGTGATCGGCGGGCTGGCGTACGTGGCTTACCTGATGCACGTGCCATCGCAGTGGATCGTGGCCGGCGGCGTGGTGCTGCTAGGGGTGGGCATCGTGGGCGCGGTCACGCATACGCGCCGCCGTGATCCGCCGGAATCGTGATCGCGGCGGTCACTATTGATGCGCAAGGAAGGGGTGCGGAATCTGCTGCAATTCCTGCCAGCCGCGCCGGCCGAGCCATGACATGGCCAGTGCCAAGAGCAGCCACCCCAGGGCGAGCGGTGAGAGCAGTTCGTGGGCCCAGCCGACGTGAAGGTGGCTCCATGCCCACGGCAAACCCAGGCTCAGCAGGGTCAGCGTGAAGCACGCGCCGTGAAGCATCGCGCTGTGCCACGGGCCGACCGGCCGGCCCCCGAAAAAGTCCAGCAGCAGGGCGGTGGTGACGGTGGCCGAGCCCAGCTGCGCCAGCAGCAGAAAAGCCAGTTCGTATGCGTGGCCGTGCCAAAGCAGCATAGCGGCGCCCAGCAACAGCGCCACCGCAGTGTGCATGGCCAAGGGCACGCTCAGGCCCGCACGCAGCAGAATACGGCGGGCGCGAGATCCGTCGCCCAACCCCGGCAATAGCGCCAGCAAAGGCAGCTCACCACTGACGCGTTGCCAGCGTCCTTTCAGAAGCGCCACGCTGCTTGCACTTATCGCCGTTCCGGCCACGACGGTCAGGGCGATGGCGAACGACGGCAACGCGACATGCAGGATCTCGCGCATGGCCTCGAACAGCGCGACAGGGCCGTGTCCGGCGATCAGGTCAGGCACTAGGAACATGCACAGCACCACGGCAGCGGCGCCAAAAACCCTGGCCAAATACCTGGCGTAGCTCAACCCCGTTCGCGGCAGGTAGGCGCCACCCAGCGCGATCCGCACCGCCATGCCGGGCCGGGATGGGCCAGCGCCGGCCAGGTCGGGAAGGATACGCAGCGACTCGGGTCGCTGGCGCAGCCGCCACTGCTCGAACGCGCCGCTCGTGCGGCCCGCAGGGCGCACCTGCAACAGCATGGGCGATGACCAGCCGCGCATGGAAGCGCCATCATGGATCAACCGGCGCCCACGCCCGATGGCAATCAGCAGTAGCACCAGCGCCAACAGAGCGGCGAGCCTGGTGGTCTGCGGATCACCCAGGGAAAGGTTCAAGCGCGAAGACGCGATGGTCAGCAGATAGGGAAAAAAGCCGAAAAAGAAGCCGAGATAGCGTGGCACAAGGACCCAGGCCATGCCGCCGCAGACAGAAAGCGCCAGCACGGCGGCGACCGACCACACCGGCGCCCCCTGCGTGGTCAGCCAGGCCGCGGGCATCACCACGGTTAGCGCGCCATACAGCAACAGGCTGCCGACGATCTGCTGCTGGACGCCCGGTACGCGCAGAGCATGGATGTCCACGGCCAGCCGCAACGTATTGGGCAGGAACACCGTCCACAACGTGATCTGGCCAATGAACAGACATAACAGGCACATCTTCCAGCGATCTGGATTGACTAGAAGGCTGCTCGCCACCGCACCGGCGGCGCACAAGGCGTACACCACCACGGTGAACCAGCGTGTCGAAGGGTATGCGCAGTACCACGGCATCCGCAGCCACGGCAGCGGGTTCATGCGGCGATCGCCACGAACAGATCCTCCAGCCCCAGCACATCGATGCGGGCACCGGCAAGCTGGGACGCTCGCGGCCATTGCCCTTGTGCGTCGCGCTCGACCACCAGGCTGAGGCTGCCGTCATCGTGGCGGCGTTGGCTGATGGCATGTGCAGGCGCGGCGCTGCCCAAGTGCGCCGGCAGCCACAGCCGTGCGTAGCGTTCCTTGGTTTCGTCCACGCTGCAGTGCAGTCGGACCTTTCCCCATTGCAGCAGGGCAATGTGCGACGCCACGCGTTCCAAGTCGGACACGATATGGGTGGAAAACAGCACCGTGGTGCCCGATTCGCCCCCGCGCAGCGCCACCTCCCGCAGCAGCTCGCGGCGGGCAAACGGATCGAGCGCGGCGGCCGGCTCGTCCAGCACCAGCAGTTCCGGCTGCGAGGCCAGTGCACGGATCAGGTCCACCCGCTGGCGTTCGCCCGGTGACAGTTTCGCCAGCAACTTGTTGGATGGGATCTGCCAGCGGGTCAAGGTGTTTTGTACGAAGGCCTCGTCCCAGCGCGGATAGAAGCGGCCGACAAAATCCAGCATCTGCCGCACCGTGAGCCAGGCCAATGCGTCGGGCTGCTGCGGCACGTAGGCGATGCGTGCCTTGGTGGCGTCACTGAGCGTCAGCGCTGGTTCGCCGAACACGGTGGCCTCGCCGCCTTGAGGTTTGAACAGCCCCAGCATGGCGCGGATCAGGGTGGATTTGCCGGCCCCGTTGCGTCCTATCAGGCCGAGCACGCTGCCGGGCGGCAACACCAGATCGACCCCGTTGAGCACGGTGCTGCCGTCATATGAGTGGACCAGCCCGCGCGCGGCGAGCGGAGCGACGGCAATTCCTGTTTCCCGAAGCATGGCATTCATCTCATTCCCCCAGCAGCTTGGTCAATCGCCGCAACACCGATGCGGCAGGCAATTCGAGTTCGTTGGCCTGGCGCGCCAGCGCCTGCAACTGTGATTCCAGCAGGGCCAGCCGATGGCTTTCGCTCTCTCCGCTCTTGCGCGTGGCGATCACTGCCATGCCCTTGCCGCGCAGGCGCTCGACCAGACCTTCGCTTTCGGCGATGCCATAGGCGCGCGATACCGTCATCGGATTGATCGCGTGGAAACCGGCGACCTCACGCACGGACGGCAGCAATTCGCCGTGGGCGAGCTGGCCGCCGGCAATCAGCCGGCGCAACTGTTCGACGATCTGCCGATAGATCGGCTCGCTGGCGCTGGGTTGTATGGTGAGTACCGATGCGTCCATGTGTATCAGTACATCAATACACACGCTCCGATGTCAAGCACGACCGCCGCTACGGGGTATCGCGCGTCAGCCGAAGCGCTGGCGTGGGCGATCCAGCCGGCTCCGGTTGCTGTTGGCGATGGCGCGGAAGTCGGCGCTCAGTTGCGGGTGTTGCGCCACGCGCTGCCAGAAGTCGAGATGTCCGGGTGAGGCGCCTTGAATAGCCATGGATTGAATAGATACTCCAGGCCATATGTCAGTCGCCGGCCGACCGGCACCGCGGTCACCCACGATGGCGCCAGAGACGGTCGCATCCACCCACCGGTCAGGAGCTGGAGCGCTCGATGCCGCGCAGGATGAAATCGAAGCCGGCGAGAAAATCGGCGCGGTCGTCGTGACTGCGCAGGCGTCCCGCAACACGGCGGGTGAACGGGTACGTCTGTGGATCGAGCTGCGACCACGTGGTCGACAATCCCTCCAGGAACGTGGATCGGTCGATGTCGCGCGCCCGGGCGAGTTGCCCGTTGACCGCGTTCTGCCCACCGACGCCGAGGATGTAGCTCAGCAAGGCGGACACCGCGGCCCACTGCTCGTCCTCCGGCACGCCAAGCGCGCCAACCTGCTGGCCCGTGCGTTCGAGCAGGCGCACGATGGGCAACTGTCCCAGCGCGCGGGTGAGCGCCGAGCCGACCCACGGATGCGCGACGATGGTGTCGAACATGCCCAGCGCCATGGCGCGCAAGGTGGCCTGCGGCGTGGCGCCGATCGCGCATTCGGACATCGTGCGGGCGACGATGGCGTCGCAGGCGGCGATCAGCAGATCGTCCTTGTTCGCGATGTGGCCATAGAGGGCACCCGGGCCGGTGGCCAGCCGTTCGGACAGGGCGCGGAATGTCAGGCCGGCTTCGCCGTTGCGATCCAGCAACTCGATCGACGCTTCAACGATGCGGTCACGCGACAGCGAGGCTTCGCGCCGTGGCGTGGTGCGTATTTTCTTGATCATGCTGCATCTTGACACGGATGGAACGTCGTTCCAACATGCATGGAACGTCGTTCCATAGGCGGCCCCGCAATCCTCAGGAAACCATGATGAATACGCCCGTCACGATCATCGGCGCCGGCCTCGGCGGGCTGACGCTTGCGCGCGTCCTGCATGTTCACGGTATCGCCGCCACGATCTACGAGGCGGAAGACTCGGCGGATGCACGCGCGCAGGGAGGCTTGCTCGATATCCACCCGTACAACGGGCAGCTTGCGCTCAAGGCTGCCGGATTGTTCGAGGCGTTCCGCGCGATCATCCACGCGGGTACCGAGGCGCAGCGGGTGCTCGACAAGGACGGCAACGTTCTGCTCGACCAGCCCGACAAGGGCAACGGCAGTCGACCGGAGGCGGACCGGGGCGATCTGCGCCGGATGCTGCTCGACTCGCTGCCGGCCGGCACGATCCACTGGGCACACAAGCTCAAGTCGGTGTCGGCGTGCGGCGACGGACGCCACCGGTTGACCTTTGCCAACGGCGCAATGGTGACAACCGATCTCCTCGTGGGTGCGGATGGCGCCTGGTCGCGGGTCCGCCCGCTGCTCTCCGCGGCAAAACCGCGCTATGTCGGCACCTCGTTCATCGAGACCTGTCTGCGTGACCACGAGAACCGCTACGGCTCGGACGCCGCAACCGTGGGCGGCATCACGTTGATCGCGATGGCGCCGGGCAAGGGCATCATCGCGCACCGCGAAGCCGATGGTGCGCTGCGCACGTATGCGGCATTGAACAAACCGCAGGACTGGATCGCGGGCATCGACTTCGTCACCGACCCGGCGACGGCGCTGGCCCGCGTCGCGGCGGAATTCGATGGCTGGGCGCCGGCGCTGACCGCGCTCATCACCCGCAGCGAAACCGACCCCGTGCCCCGCCCCATCCACGCGCTGCCGGTCGGCCATCGCTGGAATCGCCTACCCGGCGTGACCCTGCTCGGCGACGCGGCGCATCTGATGTCACCCTTCGCGGGCGAGGGTGCCAACCTGGCCATGTACGACGGCGCCGAACTCGCGAACGCCATCGCCGCCCATCCCGGCGACGTCGAAGCGGCGCTCGCCGCCTATGAAACGGATCTCTTCCCCCGCAGCGCGTCCGCTGCTGCCGCGGCCGATCGCAACCTGACGCTGTTCTTCGACAACAACGCACCCCGCGGCGTGGTCGAGCTGTTCACCCACGGCAGCGCGTGAAGCTGCCGCGCCCGATGCCTGGCATGTTGCGCGGGCCCGCCCGCAGCGCCGTCAATGCGCCAGCGGATGCGGCGCCACGAGAGAGGCCTGTCGCGCCGCCTTCATCGCCGCCAGTCTGGCGCGGATAGTCGGCACCGCTACCAGCGCCGCCTGTTCGCCGCGCAGGATGGCCCGGTCCTTCTGGGTGAAATCCGCCGCGCCGATACCGTCCAGTTTGGGGTGGATCACCATGTCGGCGCGGGCCAGTTCCTGCTCGCCGAGCTGGCGGCCCATGATGGAGATGGACTTGCCGATGACGTCCAGCATGCCGTCGGGGCTGCTGCGATCCGGTGGTGCCGAGATGTCCACCGCGATGACGAAATCCGCGCCCAGCCCGTGCGCGGCATCCACCGGCACCGGGCTGACCACGCCGCCGTCGACGTAATGCCTGCCGTCGATGGCGGTGGGTTCGAACACACCGGGCACGCTGCTGGAAGCGCGCACCGCCTGGCCGGTATTGCCCAGCACGAACACGGTGCGCTGCCCGCTTTCCAGTTGCGTGGCCACCGCGGCGAAGGGCAGTTGCAGCCGCTCGATCGGCCGGTTGCCCACTTCCGTGTTGATGTAATCCTGCAGCTTGCGGCCCTGCACCAGGCCGCCGGAAAACAGCCGTACATCGCGGATGGACGCTTCATCCAGCGCCAGCGCCGCCTGCTGCAACTGGAACGGGTTCATGCCGCTGGCGTACAGCGCGCCAACCACGCTGCCCGCGCTGGTGCCGGCCACCACGTCGGCGTGGATGCCGCTGGCCTCCAGCATCTTGATCACGCCGATGTGCGCAAACCCGCGCGCCGCGCCGCCGCCCAGCGCCAGCCCGATCTTCAGCTTCACCGGCGCGGGGGCGACCAGCGCGGGCGGGATGTCGGGCTTGCGCGATGCGAAACAGGCGCTCAGGGCGAGCGAAGCCAGCACGGGCAACAAGAAGCGGGTGCGATAAAACAACATGGTTCGGCCAGCAGGCGGCAGTACGACGAGTGTAGGGCACAACAATCGTGCCGAAAAATAACCCTCGCGCGCGGCGCGGCCGGCTTGCACCCGCCCCCGGGCAGGCGATACTGACCCTCCCCACGACGCGCAGGGCCCCGCCTGCCGCCCACCCGAGCCGGAGTCGCCGTGGCAACACACACTCAGCTGACCACCCAGTGGCACGACTGGATCGTCGAAAACCTGGCCCGCGGCTGCGTCGTGCAGGCGCTGGTGGAGGACATGTGCCGCAGCGGCTTCGACGCCACCTTCGCCCATGCCGCGGTGGAAGCCCTGGCCCGTGGCGAGCAGCCCCCCGCCGCCGCACCGCTGAAGGCGCAAGCCACCGGCTATGTCGCGGACGCGCCGCGACTGCCCGCGGGCAATGTCATCCCCACCCACGATCGCGATGTCCGCGTGCTGCTGCGCGTGGCGACGCCCACGATCGCCGTGCTCGACCAGGTGCTCGACGACGAGGAATGCGACGAGCTGATCCGCCGCTCCGCCGACAAGCTGCAGCGATCGACCACGGTCGACCCGGTCAACGGCGGCTACGAGGTGATCGCCGCGCGCAGCAGCGAGGGCACCTTCTTCCCCGTCAACGCGGACGACTTCATCGCGCGGCTCGATCGCCGCATTGCCGAGCTGATGAACTGCCCGGTGGAAAACGGCGAAGGCCTGCAGGTGCTGCACTACGGCGAAGGCGGCGAATACCAGCCCCACTTCGACTATTTCTCGCCCGGCGACCCCGGCAGCGAGGCGCAGATGGTGGTCGGCGGCCAGCGCGTGTCCACCTTGCTGATCTACCTCAACGACGTGGCGCAGGGCGGCGCCACCGTGTTCCCCACGCTGGGCCTGCGGGTATTGCCGAGGAAAGGTATGGCCGTCTATTTCGAATACAGCAACCGCGACGGCCAGGTCGACCCGCTGACCCTGCATGGCGGCGAGCCGGTGGAAAAAGGCGAGAAGTGGATCATCACCAAGTGGATGCGCCAGCGCAGCTATGGGCTGGCGGCGCCCGCCGAGCCTTGATTTCTTCCCCCGCGCAGCGGGGGAAGGTGCCCGGAGGGCGGAAGGGGGCGCTCTTCGGTTTCGGTATGAAAAGCCAACAGTAGCGCAGCTTGCCGCGCCCCAATCCGCTTTTCCCCCCGCAAGCGGGGAAGGAACAACATGTCGCCGCACGATCCCTCGCGACCACCCTGCTGACACGACGTTGGCAGTAGCGCCCGTTCATCCTGTCACTCCAGCAGAGGAGGGCGAGGGCATGCGCGATACGGTTTACTTCCTGGTGTTCGAGGGTTTTGCCGACTGGCAGGCGGCGCTGGCGTTGTGCGAGATCCGTCGCCCCGGCGACTGGTTGGTGCGGACCGTGGGCTTCTCGTCCGCGGCAGTCGTGTCGATGGGCGGCCTCACGGTCTCGCCCGACGTGACATTGGCGCGGATCGATGTGGAGCGCGCCGCCTTGCTGGTCGTGCCCGGCGGTCACCTGTGGCAGCGCGGTGACGGCGACGCGGCGGTGGCGGCGATCCGCCGTGTCCATGATGGCGGTGCGCCGGTGGCCGCGATAGACAGCGGCGTGCTGGCACTGGCACGCAGCGGCCTGCTCGATGGCTGCCGGCACACTGGCAATTGGGCCGGCCACATCGACAGCCACGTGCCGACGTATGCCGGCGCCACGCAATACGATGCCGGCGTGCTGGCGGTGAGCGATGGCGGCGTCATCACCGCCAGCCATCTGGGCAGCGTGGAATTTGCGCGCGAGGTGATCCACACGCTGGATCTGTACAGCGCCGCCGACCGCGAGCTGTGGTATCGCCTGTTCAAGCACGCGCAAATGCCGCCGTGGTGCGTGGGCGACGCGGCAGCCGCGGCCTGAGCCGGCCATGGGACCAACCTTCCAGCGCCTGCTGCGGGCCTACCAGCCATTGCAACAGCGCGGCCTGTTGCTGGATGGCCGGCAACTCACTGCCGCCGTGCCTCCCATCGCCGCTGCGCACCGCCGCACGCTGGTGGCCCTGGCCGGCCTGTGCCGTCCCCTTTTTCGTTCAAGGACCCGACCATGACCCATACCTATCACGGCAGTTGCCATTGCCGCGCGGTGCGTTTCGAAGCGGATATCGACCTGGCCACGGGCACCGGCCGCTGCAATTGCTCGATCTGCACCAAGACACGCAACTGGGCTGCCATCGTGCGCCCCGGCGCGTTCCGCCTGCTGGCCGGCGGGGAAGCGTTGTCCGACTACCAGTTCAATTCGCGCAGCGCGCATCATCTGTTTTGCAGGCACTGTGGCGTGCGCCCGTTCGGCCGCGGCCACATCGAGGAAATCGGCGGCGACTACGTGTCGGTCAACCTGGCCTGCCTTGACGACGCCACGCCGCAGGAGTTGATCGACGCCCCGCTGCGCTACGCCGACGGTCGCCACGACAACTGGATGTCGCCGCCCGCCGAAACGCGGCATCTCTGAAATCTTCCACTCGTCGTTGGGAAAGCCACGATGAGCGTGCCCTGCGCCAGGAACCGGCAGGAGCGACCGCATCTGCCGTGTCGTGATTTCATCACCGCGAAGCCGGTCGCGGTACCGAAACAAGAGAGGAACCCATGAACGACCTGAATGCGCTGGCGTCCCGTTATATCGAGATGTGGAATGAGCCCGACGCGGGCAAGCGCCGCGCGATCGTCCGCGAGCTGTTCGCTCCCGAGGCTGAGCACTACACCCCCACGCGAGAGTTCCATGGGCTGGAGCGGATGGACGTCCGGGTGGCCGAGGGGTACGAACAGTTCGTCAAGCCCGGCGTGAACATCTTCCGTCCGGTGGCAGGGGCCAACGGCCATCATGGCGCCGTGCGGTTTCAATGGGAGATGGTTGAGGTGGCGACAGGCAAGGTCACTGGCCGCGGCTCCGACTTCCTCCTCATGGGCGAGGATGGGCGCATTCTCTCCGACCACCAGTTCGTCGGCCGCTGAGCCGATCGACCGGGGAGCACAACGGAGCCCCATCGTCGCGGAGCGGCAACCTGTTGCAGGACAGAGCATGAGACCGGCCGATCATTCAGTTCGATCACTCAAGGAGTTTGTCATGAGCAAGCCACACGTCACGTTTTTCCACTCGCCGCAAAGCCGCTCCGCCGGCACCCGCGCCCTGCTCGAAGAGCTTGGCGCCGACTATGAGCTGCACCTGCTCAACCTGAAGGACCGCGAGCAGCGCCAACCGGCGTACCTGGCGGTCAACCCCATGGGCAAGGTGCCGGCGATCCTCCACGGCGACGCGCTGGTGACCGAACAGCCGGCGGTCTACATCTACCTGGCCGACCTCTACCCCGAGGCCGCGCTGGCGCCTCCCATCGGCGATCCGTTGCGCGGGCCGTACCTGCGCTGGCTGGTGTTCTACGGCTCCTGCTTCGAGCCGGCGGTGACCGACAGATCGATGCAGCGCGAACCGGCGCCGTCCTCGACCTGCGGCTACGGCGATTACGACACCATGTTGAAGACGCTCACCGACCAGCTCGAAAAAGGCCCCTGGCTGCTGGGCGACACGTACAGCGCCGCCGATGTGCTGTGGGGCACCGCGTTGAACTGGACCACCATGTTCAAGCTGGTGCCGGAGCTGCCGGTGATCCGCGCCTACATCGATCGGGTGCTGGCGCGCCCGGGCGTGCAGCGCGCCGCGGCGGCCGACGCGGAACTGATCGCCGCAGCATCGGCGTAGGGCCGACGTGACGGCGGCGCGCTCCTGCTCCCTCTCCCCCGGCGGCGAAGCCGCTGGGGGAGAGGGCTTTAGAGCAATAGCGCGCCGTGCGTGACGTTCGACGCTTTTCCCCAACGCCGGTCTCGACCATGATGTCCGGATGCGCCGTGCCGATCGCCTTTTCCTCATCATCCACGCCCTGCGCGGTCGCCGCACCGCGCTGCAGGCGCGTCAGTTGGCCGAGACGCTGGACGTGTCGGTGCGCACGGTCTACCGCGACGTGGCCGACCTGCAATTGTCCGGCGTGCCGATCGAGGGCGAGGCCGGCGTGGGCTACGTGCTGCGCAAGGGTTCGGACATCCCGCCGCTGATGTTCAACGCCGACGAACTGGAGTCGCTGGTGGTGGGCACGCGCTTCGTACGCGCCTTTGCCGGCGCGCGGCTGGCCGCGGGAGCGCAGGCCGCGCTGTTGAAGATCGAGGCGGTATTGCCGCCGGACCTGCGCGAGCGCTCCAGCCGCACGCCCATCTTCGCGCCGACCTGGCGCGACGAGAAAACCCTCGCCTTTGCCGCCCGCATCGATCAATTGCACGCGGCCATCGGCGGCAACCGCGTGCTGGAGCTGGGCTACCGCGACGAAGCCGGCAACCCCAGCACGCGGGAGATCGAACCGCTGTGCCTGGCGTTCTGGGGCGGCAAGTGGACGCTGGGCGCGTGGTGCCGCCTGCGCGACAGCTTCCGCAGTTTCCGCCCCGACCGGATCGACGATTTCCGTGAAACCGGTGAGTTGTTCGATGAAGTTGCCGGCCGCAATCTGGATGCCTACCTGCAGGCGATGCGCGGCCATTACACGGTTATCGACTAGCCGGGATTCGGGAGGGACGGAACGGCGTCGCCCTTCTCCACTCACGGCACCCATCCATCGGCACGGTGCCATCACGACGTTCGGTGCGATGATCGGCGGATATTCTTCGTGGAGACCGTGATGATCCGTTGTTGGCGTTACCTGCTGCTGGCGGGCCTGGCGTGCAGTGCTTTGGCGCATGCCGGCACGGCCGATGACCGCTTTCGCGCGATCTACCAGCAGGAATGGTCGTGGCGCGTCGGGCAGGCCGGCATCATCGCGTCGGGCGAATCGCAACCCAACAACGGCCGGCTCGATACGGTCGACGCGGCCAGCCAGCAGCAGCGGCTGGATTACTGGCGGAACGTGCTCAACCAGCTGGACGGCGTCGACGCCACCGCGCTGTCGCGCGCCAACCAGGTGAACTACGCCATCTACCGCGACCAGATCAGCAACTTCGTCGCCAACCAGCGCTTCAAGAACTGGCAGATGCCGTTCAACAGCGACTCGGCGTTCTGGTCGGACATCGGCTACGACCTGGGCAGCGACCGGCTGCGCACGGTGGACGATTATCGTATCTACCTCGACCGGCTGGGCCAGATCCCGGCGTATTTCGACCAGCAGATCGCGAACATGCGCGCCGGCCTGAAACGCGGCTTTTCCGTGCCGCGCGCCGTGCTGGACGGGCGCGACGCGTCGATTGCCGCCGTGGCCGAGCTGACCGACCCCACCCAGGCCAGCCTCT
Source organism: Rhodanobacter fulvus Jip2 (assembly GCF_000264315.1). GTDB lineage: Bacteria > Pseudomonadota > Gammaproteobacteria > Xanthomonadales > Rhodanobacteraceae > Rhodanobacter > Rhodanobacter fulvus. The sequence goes on along the minus strand of NZ_AJXU01000065.1, from coordinate 35,754 downwards.
ACGCGCCGTTCCTGCGGCTGCCGGCCACGTTGCCGGCCGAGCAGGCGCAGGCCATGCAGGGCAAGGCCTTGCAGCGCATCCGCGATGACGTGATCCCCGCCTACGCCAGCCTGCTGGCGTTTTTCCGCAACGAATACGTGCCGCAGGCGCGCACCACGCTGGCGGCCGAGGCGCTGCCCGACGGCAAGGCGTTCTATCGCCAGCAGATCCACGAATACACCACGCTCGACCTCGGCCCCGACGCCATCCACCAGATCGGGCTGGACCAGGTGGCGAAGCTGCACGCGCAGATGCTGGAGGTGATGAAGGAAAGCGGCTTTCAGGGTGATTTCCCCGCGTTCCTGCACTTCCTGCGCACCGACCCGCGCTTCTACGCCAGGACGCCGGAAGAGTTGCTGATGCGCAGCGCCTGGGTGGCCAAGGAAGTGGACGGCCAATTGCCACGGTTGTTCGGCCACCTGCCGCGCGCGCGCTTCACCATCGTGCCGGTGCCGGCCGCCATCGCGCCGTACTACACCTCCGGCCGCGGCGACGCGAACGAGTACATGGTCAACACCTACGACCTGCCGTCGCGACCGCTGTACAACATGCCGGCGTTGACCCTGCACGAGTCCTATCCCGGCCACGCGCTGCAACTGGAACTGGCCGAGGAGAACCCGGATCAACCCGCGTTCCGCCGCGACAGCTACATCTCCGCCTATGGCGAGGGCTGGGGCCTGTACTCGGAATATCTCGGCAACGAGATGGGCATCTACAAGACGCCCTACGAACGTTTTGGCTACCTCACCTACCAGATGTGGCGCGCCTGCCGGCTGGTGGTCGACACCGGCATCCATCACCTGGGCTGGACCCGCCAGCAGGCGATCGACTACCTCACCGTCAACACCGCGCTGTCCGCCCGCGAGATCGCCAACGAAGTGGACCGCTACATCAGCTGGCCGGGCCAGGCGCTGTCGTACGAGTTGGGCTACCTGAAGATCCGCGAGCTGCGCGCCAGGGCGGAGAAGGCGCTCGGTACCAAATTCGATGTGCGTCATTTCCACGACACGGTGCTTTCCACCGGCTCGGTGCCGCTGCCGCTGCTGGAGCAGCGCATCGACCGCTTCATCGCCGAGGGTGGGCCGGAGCCCGATTACGGCTGCGCCTGCGCCAAGGCGAACGGTGATTCGAAGCATTCAGTCCAATAACTGCATTTGTGTAGTAATATTTGAAATAACTTCACAGGGAGAGTAAGCGCATGACGGCTCATTCGACCCGCATCGCCGAAGCCGCGCCCCGTTACGCAGCGCCGGATACGCTCGCCGATCCGGCGCTGCGCGCGTTCTTCAACCTCACCGAACAGTGGAAGCTGCGCATCGCCGACCAGCGCAAGCTGCTGGGCGATCCGCCGGAGTCCACCTTCTACAAGTGGAAGCGCCAGCAGGGCGGCAGCCTGGGGCGCGACACGCTGGAGCGGATCAGCTACCTGCTGGGCATCTGGAAGTCGCTGCAGATCCTGTTTCCCGACCCGGCCCAGGCCGACGCATGGCTGCACCAGCCGAACACGGCGCCGTTGTTCGGTGGCCATTCCGCGCTGGAACGCATGCTGTCCGGCAACGTCGCCGACCTCTACGTGGTGCGCCAGTACCTGGATGCGCAGCGCGGGTGAGCGAAGCCCGCACGTCGCGACGAACGAGACGCTTGCGAACCATGCTTTGCTCCTCCCCCTGCTCGCAGGGGGAGGCTGGGAGGGGGTGCTTTTGACTTGAGGATCAAGAGCGACCCCTCCCCAACCCTCCCCTGCAAAGCAGGGGAGGGAGCACAACCCTGGAATGTCGATGCCGCCCGATCTGCCACCCGTCAAACGCATTCGCTGGGCGCACGCCTACCGCATCGTGCCCAGCCGCTTTCCGCCGGTGGGCGTGTTCGATCGCATCGCCGATCCGGCGGATCTGGACGCCCTGTTCGCGATCGAGGCGCTGACCAACCCGCGGCTGCGGGAGGAGGCGGATGCGTTGCGGCTGGTGCCGCGCGAGCGGCGTCTCAGCGGGCCGGGTTCGACGCCGGTGATGGCCGCGTTCACCCATCTCAATCCCGAAGGCAGCCGGTTTTCCGACGGCACCTGGGGTGTATTCTACGCGGCCCACAGCGTGGTCACGGCGGTTGAGGAAACCGTGTATCACCGCGAACGTTTCCTGGCCGCCACCGCCCAGCCCGCCGCCGACATCCAGATGCGCTGCTATCGCACCAGCGTGGACAGCAAGCTGTACGACTTGCGGGGCGGCTGGGCCGCGGCGCAGGCGCCGGACAGCTATGCGGCCAGCGTGGCACTGGCCCGCGCGCTGCGGGCCGCGGGTGCCAATGGCGTGGTCTACGACAGCGCGCGCGACAGCGGCGGCGAATGCCTGGCCGCGTTCTATCCCGATGTGGTGGCGCCGTGCGTGCAGGCACAGCACCTGGTCTATCGCTGGGACGGCACCCGCATCGCGCAGGTGCTGGAGGTGAGTGAAGTCAAACGGTCGAGCCCGGGCAAGTCGTAGGGGCGAGTTGTCGCCAGGCGGCCGGCTACAGCTTGTCGAATTCCCGCTTCAGGTCGTAACCCTTGTCGGTGACGATGCGCTCCAGCGTCTGCACGCGCTGCTCCAGCGTGTCCATGCGTGCCTGGTATTTCGGATCTTCGCGCGGCTGGACGTGCTTGAAGCGCAGGTGGTCGCGGAAGATGCGCGCGCCGAGGACGACGATGATGATGCAGAGGATGAAAAATTGACCGTTGTCCATCGTTGATTCCTAGGATTCCAGATCGCGAAATTGGCGATCGAGGTCGTACCGGCTCGAGGTGACGTAGCCTTCCATGTGCTGCAGTTTCATGTCCAGCTCGCGGAAGCGGTGGCGCACGTCGCGAAAGGTGTCGCCGGCCGAGCGCCGCACGCTGCGCCAGTATTCCTCGTCGGCGTCCCAGTCGTAGAGCGCTTCCGGCTTGGTCGGCAGCACGAAACCCAGCACCAGGTACGCCGCCAGCGTCACCACGTTGAACCACAGCAGCGCGACGATGGCCAGGCCGCGCACGAGGGTCACGTTCCAGCCGAAGTAATCGGCCAGGCCGGCGCACACGCCCATCAGCTTGCCGTGGCGCGGGTCGCGATAGAAGCGCTGCGCGCGCCAGTTGCCGTCGCGTCTCATGGCTCGGTCCGGTGGCGTGGCTGCCAGCAGCTGCGCTCGTCGCCGCGGCCGCAATAACGCAGTGGCCGCTGCGGCATGACCAGGGCGGCGACCACGTAGGCCACCACGGTCGACATCGGGAAGCACCAGGCCAGCGCCAGCGCCCCGATGCGGGTCAGCCATACCGGCCAGCCGAAACCCTCGGCGACGCCCGTGCACACGCCAAAGATCAGGCCGCGTTCCGAGTCGCGATGAAGCCGGCGCTGATGATATTCGTCCGTTGAAGCATTCATGCCTTGTCTCTCCAGTTGGGTACTTCGGTATCCAGGATGGTTTCCAGCGTTTTCACGCGGTTCTCCATCCGGTTGGCGATCTGCCACAGATCCGACAGCATTTTTTCGTCTTCGCGGGTCAGGCCCTGCGCGCGCCGGCGCTGGCTCGTGTAGTGCAGGATCAGCCACAGCGGCGCGACGAAAATGCAGAACATGGCGAAGATGGCGGTAACGTCCATGTCGCGTTACTCCTTGGCGGCTGCTGTCCCCGAGCCCATCCGTTCCTTCAGCGCGGCCAGTTCGGCCTCGACGTGGTCGTTGGTTTCCAGGTCGGCGAACTCGCGGTCCAGATCGCGCTGCTTGCCCAGGTCGTAGGCTTCGACGCGGCCTTCCATGTGCTCCAGCTTGCGCTCGTAATGCTCGAAGCGGCCCAGCGCGTTGTTGATGCGCTCGTCGTGGGTGCGGCTGCGCGCCTTCAGGCGGTTGGCCGCCGTGTGGTGGCGCAATTCGAACGACTTCTGCCGATGCTTGGCATCGGCCAGCTTGCCCTGCAGCGCGGCAATGTCGTCATTGAGCTTGGCCAGGCCCAGTTCCACCTCATGACACTGCCCCTGCAGCGCCTCGCGCGCGGTGTCCGTATGTTTCTTCTCGGCCAGCGCGGCCTTGGCCAGGTCGTCGCGCCCCTTGGTGATGGCCAGCTCGGCGCGGCGCTGCCACTCGTCGGATTCACGCCGGGCGTATTCCACGCGCCGCTCCAGTTCCTTGCGGTCGGCGATGGCGCGCGCCGCGGCGGAGCGCACTTCCACCAGCGTGTCTTCCATCTCCTGGATGATCAGCCGCACTACCTTTTCCGGTTCTTCGGCCTTGTCCAGCATCGCGTTGATGTTGGAGTTGATGATGTCGCTCATTCTCGAAAAAACGCCCATGTCTGCTTGCCTCGTGATGGTGAAGGGCCACGAAATGCCTACAGCACATGCCGTGCCAAGCCGACACGTTCGTCCAAGCCATTGATAGATAGAGAGTTATGTCTTCACGGCCAAAAGCGGTCATCATCCGGGTCGGCTTTATCAACCGATACATGGTTATATTCACCAATACCGAGCGAAACCAGTCATCCGGTCGCTCGACCGCTCTGCGAGTGATACCCCCATGCCAGATCCGCGTCCATCGGATACCGAAACCACCGCCATGCTGGGCGAGTCCACGGCATTCCTGGATCTGCTGGAACACGCCTCGCGGGTGGCGGCGGTGAACAAGCCGGTGCTGGTGATCGGCGAGCGCGGCACCGGCAAGGAGTTGATCGCGGCGCGGCTGCATTACCTGTCGCCGCGCTGGGAAGCGCCGCTGGTGAAGCTCAACTGCGCCACCCTGACCGAGGCCCTGCTCGAAACCGAGCTGTTCGGCCATGAGGCGGGCGCGTTCACCGGCGCCAGCCGCCGCCACATCGGCCGCTTCGAGCAGGCCCATGGCGGCACGCTGTTTCTCGACGAGCTGGCCACGGTCTCCCTGCGCGTGCAGGAAAAGATCCTGCGCGCGGTCGAGTACGGCCAGTTCGAGCGCGTCGGCGGCAGCGAGACGCTGAGCGTGGACGTGCGCATCGTGGGCGCCACCAACGGCGACCTGCCTGCCGCCGTGCGGGCCGGAACGTTTCGCGCCGACCTGCTCGACCGCCTCGCGTTCGACGTGCTGACGGTGCCCCCGCTGCGCGCACGCACGGGCGACATCCTGCAACTGGCCGAGCACTTCGCGGTCAACATCAGCCGCGAGCTGGGCCGGGACTTGTTTGCCGGTTTCAGCGAAGCCGCCCGCGCCGCGCTGGTGCGCTACCCGTGGCCGGGCAATGTGCGTGAGCTGAAGAACGTGGTCGAGCGATCCGTGCACCGCACGCCGGCCGACGAGCCGGTCGACACCATCGTTTTCGATCCCTTCGCTTCCGCGTTCCGGCCGGCGGCCGACGCCGTGCCTGACGTGGTGGAAGGGACGCCGCCGGAACAGGCATCGATCCGGCTTCCCTGCGACATCAAGACGGAACTGGCGCGTCTGGAAGTCGACCTGGTCCAGCGCGCGCTCGCCGAAGCGCGCCACAACCAGGTCGAGGCCGCGCCGCTGCTGGGGCTCGGCTATCACCAGTTGCGCGCGTTGCTGCGCAAGCACGGCATGGTGAAATCGCGCCGTCGGCGCGAGGGCCCGTAAACCGAATGCTTGCGCTGGGCGCCTCAGCTGTCCGCGTCGGTCGCCCAGCCCGCGCGGTCGCCGCGGGTGAACACGCGGTCACCATCCAGCACGTCGCCGGCGGCATGCGCGGGCGATTGGCGCAGCCTGGCGTAGATCGGCGTGAAGTCCGGGCGGGTGGCGTCGAACAGCTGCTCGAAGTTCTCGATCACGAAGTAGGTCTGCTGGTAGGTGTCGATGCGGTAGCGCGTGTTCATCACCCGCTCGATGTCGAAGCCGATGCGGTTGGGCGAGGGCGAATCCAGGCTGTAGACCGACTCGCCCTTGGAGCTGACGATGCCGGCGCCGTAGATGCGCATGCCCGCGGGCGTCCGGATCAGGCCGAATTCCACCGTGTACCAGTACAGCCGCGTGAGGTTCATCAGCGCCTCGGGACCGATCTTGAACGCCTTCATGCCGCCGCGGCCGTACGCCTGCATGTAGTCGGCGAACACCGGGTTGAGCAGCAGCGGCACGTGGCCGAACAGGTCGTGGAACAGGTCCGGCTCGCTGAGGTAGTCGAGCTGGTCGGGTTTCCTGATCCACCAGCTGACCGGAAAGCGGCGGTTGGCCAGGTGATCGAAAAACACCTCGTCCGGCAGCAGGCCTTCCACCGCCACCACCTGCCAGCCGGTGGCCGCGCCCAGCACGGTGTTGAGCTCGGCGAATTTCGGAATGCCGCCGTCGCCCAGGCCGAAGCGCTCGACGCCGTCGAGGAATTCCTGGCAGGCGCGGCCGCGCAGCAGGTCGCGCTGGCGCTGGAACAGCGTGTCCCACACCGCGTGCTCGCTGCGGCTGTAGCTCGCCCACGGCTGCTCCACCACGCCGGTGGCGTAGACCGGCACGTAGCCGCGGTCGGTCTGCTGGTGTTCGATCTTGCGGGGTGTGTTCATGGCCGTTCCTGCGTTCGGCGAGGGCTTCGGGCAGCTTAGCGACGATCGTCCGCACGAAGATTGCATTCTTGCGACCGATGGGCACCTGCGCGCCATATAATTGCGCTTAATAGGGAAAACAACGATGAAGATTGTGTATGAACACGCTTGATCGCACGGACCTGCGCATGCTCGCCGTGCTGCAGAGCGAAGGCCGCATTACCAACGCCGAGCTGGCCGAGCGCGTCAGCCTCTCGCCCTCGGCGTGCCTGCGCCGGCTGCAGCGGCTGGAGGCCGATCACGTCATCAGCGGCTATGCGGCGCAAGTCGACCCCCAGGCCGTGGGGTTGGGTTTGCAGGCGTTCGTGCGGGTGCAACTGAGCAAGCACGAGAGCGCGGTGGTGGATGGTTTCGTCGAGCGCGTCAACGCGTGGGATGAGGTGGTCGCCTGCCATGCACTGACCGGCGCCATGGATTACCTGCTGCACGTGTACGTTGCCGACCTGGCGGATTTCTCGCGCTTCCTGCTCGATCATCTGCTGAACGCGTCCGGCGTGGCTGACGTGAACTCCAGCTTCGTGCTGCGCACGGTGAAACGTTCTCCCTCGCTGCCGCTGGCGCATCTTGGCCGCCAGTAGCGCGGCGGTAAAACCCCTGTACGAGCGACTTCAGTCGCGATGCCCTTTGCCCCAGGCGAGTCGAGAAGAGCGTCGCGGCTGAAGCCGCTCCTGGAGCGGATGGCGGGTCTAGGCGGCGTTCCGCGCGGCGGCGAAGTAACGCTAAACTGCTGCGCTCATGAGTGACGCATCCCCCTCCGAATCCCACGATCCGTTACGCCCGCTGCGCTATCTGTGGCGGGTGCCGCTGGTGCTGGTGCACATCGTGCTCGGCATCCTGCTGTGCGGCCTGCTGCTCAGCTGGACCCAGCAGGCGGTGATGAAGAACGGCCGCGAACCGTTTCCCCACCGCATGATCCGGGCCTGGTCGGTGACGCTGCTGCGCATCTTCGGCATGCGCGCGCGGCGTTTCGGCACGGCCCAGCGCGATCCGGTGCTGTTCGTGGCCAACCACACCTCGTGGATCGACATCACCATGCTGCACAGCCAGCGTGCCGCGTGTTTCGTGGCCAAGGCGGAGATCGCCGGCTGGCCGCTGATCGGCTGGCTGGCCGCCAGCGGCGGCACGATTTTCCACCGTCGGGGCAACAACCACTCGCTGTCGACGGTGATGCAGGTGATGGTCGATCGCCTGCGCGCGGGGCGTTCGGTGGCGGTGTTTCCGGAAGGTGGCACCGGCTACCACGGCGTGCTGAAGGTGTTCCATGCGCGCATCTTCCAGGCCGCGCTCGATGCCGACGTGATCGTGCAACCGGTGGCCCTGCGTTTTGCCCGCAACGGCCGGCGGCTGCTCGATGCCGGCTTCCGCGAGCATGAGAGTTTCTTCAACAACATCGTGCGCCTGCTGGGCGAGGCGCCGATGGATGCCGAGATCCATTTCCTCACGCCGGTGCCCGCCACCCCCGACGCCCGCCGCCGCATGGCCGAGCTGTCGCGCGAACGCATCGCCGCCGCGCTGGAAGACCGCCAGGAATGAGCCTGCTGTACGGGAAGGATTTTCGCCCGCCCTGGCCGCTGCGCAGCGGCCACATCCAGACCATGCTTTCCTCCAGCGGCGTGCGCCGGCTGCTGCTGCCGGCCGCGGCCAAAACCGTGTCGCAGGGCGCCGAGCCGGTGGTGGTCGACGGCGGCAACGGCGTGCGCCTGTCCGGCGCGTATACCGCGCAATCCTCGCGGCCTGAGCCGCGCGGCCTGGCGGTGCTGTTCCACGGCTGGGAAGGCAGCGTCGACTCCACTTATGTGCTGCAGACCGGTAGCCGGCTGCTGGCCGATGGCTGGGACATCTTCCGGCTGAACTTCCGCGACCACGGCGACAGCCACGGCCTCAACGAGGCGCTGTTCCATTCCTGCCAGCTGGACGAGGTGGTGCACGCGCTGGGCGACATCGCCCGCCGCTGGCCGGCGCGACCGCTGGTGCTGGCGGGGTTTTCGCTGGGCGGCAATTTCGCGCTGCGCGTCGCCATGCATACGTCGCTGGTGGGCATTCCGCTGAGCTACGTGCTGGCGGTGTGCCCGATCATCGATCCGGCGGTGGGGCTGTTTTCGCTGGAGGAATCCGCGCCCTGGTTCTACCAGGCCTACTTCATGCGCAAGTGGCGCCACTCGCTGCTGACCAAGCAGAAGGCGTTTCCCGAACATCAGTACTTCGAGATGTCGGAGATGAAACAGCATCTGCGCGGGCTGACCGAGGCGCTGGTGTTGCGCCACACGGACTTCAAATCGCTGCAGCAGTATCTGGACGGCTATTCGGTGGCCGGCGACATCATGCAGGCGATGCAGATCCCCGCCACCATTCTCACCGCGCGCGACGATCCGGTGATCCCGGTGCGCAGTTTCGAGCAACTGGAATTGCCGCCCAACATCGAGCTGGATATCGCACCGTACGGCGGCCACTGCGGCTTCATCCGCGACTTCGGCATGACCAGCTTCACCGACGACTACATCGCGGGGCGCTTCAACGCGGTGGCGGACGGGCACGACAAAATGTAGGAGCGCACCCTGTGCGCGATGCGTTTTACGGGAATCGGGAATCGGGAATCGCAACAGCAAAAGCTCGCGCACAGGGTGCGCTCCTACACGCCAGCATCCAGGCGGCGCTGGCGCATCCAGCAGGCAATGCTCATGCGGTCGCGGGTGGCCGGCAGTACCTCATGCTCGCACTGCGCCGAGAGAAACAGCAGCAGGTCGCCGGCGCAGGGGTAGATGTCCCGGTGCGAACGGTCGGCCAGATACAGCCGCAGCGCGCCGCCTTCGGCCGGCCGCCAGTCCTCGTTGAGATAAAACACCGCTGATACCACCCGCGCATCGTCGCCGCGCAGGCGATCCAGGTGCCGGCCGTATCCGGTACCGGGCCGGTACACCGCATAGTGCGATTCGCTGTCCACCAAGCCCAGCATCAGCTCGCGGTTGAGCGCCTGGCGCAACTGGTCGAGCCGATCACTGAATGCCCGTTGCGGCACGCTCAGTGCGCCGGCCACGAACCAGCCGGTGAGATCGCCGCGCAGCGACGAAGCGGTGCGGTTGGCGCCGGTCCCGGCGGCCTTGAGCTGCCCCGCTTCATGCATGGCGCGGCATTCGCCGGCCAGTGCGCGGGTCTGCGTGGGCGAAAGCAGGCCCGGCAACAGGTACCAGCCGTCGGCGGCGATGGCCGCCGCCGCGGCGGAGAATTCGCCCGGTGGGGAAAGCATGGGCGGCCTGGGCGCGTGCTTTGCGCGGTCGTCGATCGACGACGCCAGGCGGGCGTCACGCGGAAAACTTGCCGCAACCACCCTTGGAACGCGAAGCCCACCGACGATGTGATCGTCGGTGGGCTGCCGGTCAGACCGCGTCCAGCGCCTGCGCCAGATCCTCGATCAGGTCATCGATGTGCTCGATGCCCACGGACAGGCGGATCATATCCTCGCTGACGCCCGCTTTGGCCAGTTCCGTCGCATCGAGCTGGCGATGGGTAGTGGAGGCGGGGTGGGTGGCCAGCGATTTGGCGTCGCCGATATTGACCAGGCGCGTGAACAGCTTCAGCCCGTCGAGCGCTCGCGCACCGGCCGCGCGCGGGTCGGCATCGCTGCCCTTCACGCCGAACGACAGGATGCCCGAGGCCTTGCCGCCCATGTACTTCTGCGCCAGCGCATGGTCCGGGTGATCGGGCAGGCCGGCGTAGCGCACCCACGACACCTTCGGGTGCTTCTGCAGGTACTTGGCGATGGCCAGCGCGTTGTCGCAGGTGCGATCCATGCGCAGGCCCAGCGTGGCCACGCCCTGCAGGATCAGGAAGGCGTTCATCGGCGAGATGGCGGCGCCGGTGTTGCGCAGCGGCACCACGCGGGCGCGGCCGATGTAGGCGGCCGGCCCCAGCGCCTCGGTGTAGACCACGCCGTGGTACGACACGTCCGGCTCGTTGAGGCGGCGGAAGCGCTCCTTGTGCTCGGCCCAGGGAAACTTGCCGCTGTCGACGATGGCGCCGCCGATGCTGTTGCCGTGGCCGGCGATGTACTTGGTCAACGCGTGCACCACGATGTCGGCGCCGTGCTCGATCGGGCGGCACAGGTAGGGGCTGGGCACGGTGTTGTCCACGATCAGCGGAATGCCGTGCGCATGCGCGACCTCGGCCAGCGCGGCGATGTCGGTGACGTTGCCCAGCGGGTTGCCGATCGACTCGCAGAAGATCGCCTTGGTGCGCGCGTCGATCAGTGCGGCGAAGCTCTCCGGCTTGCCCGCGTCGGCGAAGCGCACCTCCAGCCCCTGCTGCGGAAACGTATGCGCGAACAGGTTGTAGCTGCCGCCATAGATGGTGGCGGTGGAAACGATGTTGTCGCCGGCCTCGGCGATGGTCTGGATGGCGTAGGTCACCGCCGCCATGCCCGAGGCCAGCGCCAGCGCGGCAATGCCGCCTTCCAGCGCGGCGACGCGTTGCTCCAGCACATCCTGGGTGGGGTTCATGATGCGGGTGTAGATATTGCCCGGCACCTTCAGGTCGAACAGGTCGGCACCGTGCTGCGCGTTGTCGAACGCGTACGCCACGGTCTGGTAGATCGGCACGGCCGAGGAACGGGTGGTGGGGTCCGGGGAATAGCCGGCGTGGACGGCGAGTGTCTCGATCTTCATGGCGGCGCTCCGTGGTCGATATCCGAGAGGTCATCATGCGCATCCGCGGGATGGGCGCATTTCTCCCTAGCCTACAGGCACGGCGACGCGTTTTGGCCGTCTGGATGGCCGCGCCGCGACGCCTCAGCGCCGCGGCGGCGCCTGCCGCAACGGATCGAGCAGGCCGGACAGGCCGTTGTGGTCGATCTCCAGCGCCAACGCCAACAGGCGCCCCAGTTGCCCGGGCGGAAAGCCCTTGCGCGCGAACCAGGCCAGGTACGCGCCCGGCAGGTCGGCCAACAGGCGGCCCTGGTATTTGCCGTAGGGCATCGGCGTGGTCACCAGCCGCTGCAGGTCTTGTGCATCCATGGTTCGCTCGTCGTTATCGTGTGGCCGCATGGTAAGGGCTGCGGCAGGGGCGGGTTTCCTGTGGCGCTGCGGGTCCAAAAAGCGAACCCCTCCTGACCTCCCCTGCACGCAGGGGAGGAACCGAACGTGCGCCAACGGCCCTTCAGGCGAGCTGCGACGTGAAACCGCGGCTTTGCTCCCTCCCCTGCAAGGCAGGGGAGGGCTGGGGAGGGGTCGCTCTTGCACTATCTTTTCCCTCCCCCTGCACGCGGGAGGGGCGACAATCAACGCGCCGCACTCCAGGGAGAACCCCATGCAGCTACGCAGCGACAGTTTCGAAAACGGTCAGCCCATCCCGGCGGAGTTCGCCTTTGGTCGTCCCGGCGATCCCATGGCGCTGTCCGACAACCGCAACCCGCACCTGGCGTGGAAGGATGCGCCGGCCGGCACCCGCTCATTCGTGCTCACCGTGATCGACCCCGACGTGCCCAGCCGCCGCGATGACGTCAACCAGCCTGGTCGCAGCGTGCCGGCCGACCTGCGCCGGGTGGAATTCGTGCACTGGCTGATGGCCGACATCCCGCCCGAGTACACCGAGCTGGCGGCGGGTGCCTGCAGCGACGGCGTGACGGCGCACGGCAAGCACGAGCCGTTCGGACCACCGCGCAGCGTGCAGGGCATGAACGATTTCACCGGCTTCTTCGCCGGCGACGCCGACATGGTGGGCGAGTACCTGGGCTACGACGGCCCCTGTCCGCCGTGGAACGACGAACGGGTGCATCACTACCATTTCCGCGTTTCCGCACTGGACGTGGCCACGCTGGGGTTGGCCCCCGGTTTCACGCTGACGCAATTGCGCGAGGCGATGGAGGGCCATGTGCTGGCCAGCGCGGAATGGGTGGGCACGTACAGCCTCAACCCCGCGCACCGGGGCTGACGAGCCGGCGATTGCCGCGCCGGCCGAACGTCGCCGCAGCGTGCAGGCCGACATCGCCAACCTTCACGCGCGCATGGCATCGGGCTGGGGATGATGCGGGCATGCGGCAAATGTCCGCAGCCCCCCACTCCACGAGGACATGTCCATGCTTCACTACGCGCTGGTTTTTCTGGTTATCGCCATCATTGCCGCCGTGTTCGGTTTCGGCGGTATCGCGGGCACCGCCGCCGGCATCGCGAAAATCCTGTTCGTCATTTTCCTGATCCTGGCGATCATTGCGTTCTTCCGCCGCGCCAGGTAACGGGCGCGGCCCGTCCATCCACCCACGTATTTTCCGGAGCAAGCAATGAGTAACCAGGTACCCGACCATTCCGCACCGCTGACCGGCAACCGGATCGACGAGAAGGCCGAGCGCGTGAAACAGGCCACATCCAGTGCCGTCGCCAGCACCAAGGAGGCGGTGGATCGTGCCGCCGACCATGTCGAGGACAGCCTCCACCGCGCCACCGACAAGACGGCCGAAGCGGCCAATCGCGCCGCCGACACCGCCGCCGATGTGGCCGAACGCGGCCGCGAAGCCTGCGATCGCACGATGGACACCGCGGACGCATGGCTGGAGCGGGCACGCCTCTACGTGCGCGAGAAACCGGTGCAATCGGTGGCCATGGCATTGGGGGCGGGCTGGCTGCTTGGCCGTATCCTGCGGCGCTGATCGGCGCCAGGGGATATTCCATGCAAGAACCAAGGAGCGACCGGGGCGATATCCCCGGTGAATCTGCAACGGCGCCGGAATCAACGGCGCCGTTGCCGTCTGGATTGCTCGCGGAAATCGCGCAGCTCGGCCGGGCACTCGGCCACCTGTTCGGCGCGCAATGGGATCTGTTGGCGGCCGAGCTTGGCCTGGCCCGCAGCGCCGTTTCGTGGCTGTTGCTGGCCGGGCTGGTTGCCACCGCCGCCGGGGTGGCGCTGGCGCTGACCTTGATGGCCTTGCTGGGGCTGGCGCTGGCGCAGTGGTTTGGCTCGTGGCTGTGGGCGCTGACAACGCTTTGCGTGTTGCAGATCCTGCTGCTGGCCGGCGCCGTTTGGTTGTTTCGTCGCTGCATGCACTGGATGACCTTGCCCGCCACGCGCGACGAATGGAGTGCGATGATGCGCGATACCCTGCACGAGGCACGGCAGGGCGGCGCGGCCACTGCCGCGCCGACGCGGGAGGCGTCATCGACGGCAGCGCCGGACGCGCCGCTGCAGCCGCAAGACCGGGGGGATCGAACATGAGCATGGCGTCGAAACTGGCCAGGGTGAAACTGGCGAAGGCACACGTGGGGCTGGCGCGCCACCGCGTCGGCTTGCCCGCGGCCGCCCTGCTGGCGCGTGGCCGTGCCCATCCGCTGAGCACGGTAGGCATCTCGGCGGCGACCGGTTTCGCGCTGGGCCGGCTCAACGTGCACCCGCTGCGACTGCCGGGCCTGGGTGCGCTGCTGGGCGGCGGGCTGTCCGAACTGGTGACGATCGGCTCGCGCATGATTGCCGAGCTGGGCGTGGCGGGCCTGGGTGCGGCGGCCGCCGCCGAGGCCGGCCGCGTCGATGCCGAGCCGCACGCCGACCAGCCATGAGCGAGATCGAGCCGCCGCCACCCGCTCCGGTCATGCTGCCGGAGCTCTCCGCCGAATCCGGCATCGCCCTGGATGCGGAGCTGCCGCCCGCGCTGCCATTGCACCGGGCCGCGCCGGGCACGCGTTACATGCGCGGCATGCGTCGCCACCTGCGTGCGCTGCGCGTGGTGATGAATGCGCTGTTGCTGCTGGCGTTGCTCTACACCATCACCATCACCCGCGCCCTGCTGATACCGCTGGTGCTGGCCGCCTTCATCGGCCTGGCGTTGAACCCCATCGTGGCGGCCGGCGCACGCGTGCGCCTGCCGCGCTGGCTCACCGCCAGCGTGCTGGTGATCAGCCTGATGGTGGGCATCGGCACCGGCGTGGGGCAGCTGGCGCAGCCGGCGGTGGGCTGGTTCCAGGGTGCGCCCGCGGCCATCCGTCATTTCGTGCCCAAGCTCAAGGGCATCACCCAGCCACTGGAGGCGGCCAACCGCGCCACCCAGACCCTGGTCGCCGGGCATCCCGTGCGCAGTTCGTCGAGCCAGCCGTCGCCGGTGTCGTTCAGTACCTGGGACGTGGTTTCCACCGCACCCAAGGTGCTGGCGGCGGTATTGAGTGTGGTGTTGCTGGTGTTCTTTTTCCTGCTCTACGGCGACTCCATGCTGCGTCGGCTGGTGGAGATCACCCCCGGCTTCACCTACAAGCGCCACGCCGTGACCATCGTGCGCAGCATCCAGACCGAGGTGTCGCGCTACCTGCTCACCGCACTGTCGATCAACGCGGGGCTGGGCGCGGTCACTGCCTGCATGCTGTGGCTGTACGGCGTACCCGACCCGCTGCTGTGGGGCGCGGTGGCGATGTTCGCCAACTTCATCCCGTACGTGGGCGCCATCGTCACCACCATCGTGCTGTCCATCGTGTGCATGCTGTATGCGAACGACGCCAGCTTCGACGTGTTCCTGCCGGTGCTGACCTTCGCCGGCATCACCGCGATCGAAGGCAACCTGATCACCCCGTTCATCCAGGGCCGCAGCATGCGGCTGAGCCCCATCGCGATCCTGCTGTGGCTGCTGATCTGGGGCTGGCTCTGGGGCATCCCCGGCGCCCTGCTGGCCGTGCCGATGCTCACCTGCACCAAGCTCATCACCGAACGCGTGCACGGCTGGGAGTGGTTCGCGCATATCGTGCAGCGTTAACCCGGGCGGTTCTCCCGGCGGGAGCGACGTGGCGCTCCTGTCCGCTGGGTTCCAGCACGCGAGCTTCGAGGCAGCAGCCTACGATTCCCCATAACGCCCCAGGCCATCGGCCCGCGACGTCCTTCCTGCATAGCCCAGTTCCCGCCGGGCAGCGGTGTCATCGATGGTGAACGCGCGCCCGATCATGCGGATCATCGAGCGCGAAATCGGCGGGTCGCCATCTTTCCGCGCCACGGCCCAGATGGCATCAAGCAGCCGGCCCACGGCAGACGCGAGCCAGTACGGCATGGAGCCCAGCTTGTCGATCGACAAACCCTGCACACGCGCGAGCGACGCGACGAACGCCCGGAAGGTCTGTTCTTCCCGATCCTTGATGAAGAAGGCGCGTCCACCTTCACCCCGTTCAAGAGCGCACCGTATCGCCTCGATCACGTTGTCCACGTGGCAGGTCGAAAACGCATAATCGCCGCGATCGATGAAGGCGAATCGCCCCGAGCCGACGGCATCGGGAAGCGCCCTGCCGAACGGATCGCCAGGCCCCCAGATGGCCGGTGGACGGAGCGCGATCGTGCGAAAACCGGTTTGGTTGGCGGCGAGAACCAGCGCCTCCGCCCGTGCCTTGCTCGCCAGGTAGGCGGAAAAGTGGTGCGTGAAAACCGGCGCGCTTTCATCGGCGTTGCGCACAGGCGTGCCGTCGTCGTCCATGATGATGCCGGCCGCACTGATGTAGACGAACGTCCGCGCACTCGCCGATCCGGCCGCCTTCAGCAACGCTGCGGTGCCATCGGTGTTGGTGCGGAAGAAGGGCTTGCGGGGCCCGGAAAAGCGGAACATGGCCGCCGCATGCACAACGGCATCGATCAGCGGCAGCACCGGCGGCGCGCCGCTTTCCAGATCCGCGTCGACGGGCGTTGCCCCCATGGCCTGCAGCCTGGCGTGAGATGACGTGGAGCGGGTGAGGGCGAAAACCTGGTGGCCATCGGCCACAAGCTTGGGAATCAGGCGACCGCCGAGCAGGCCGGTGCCGCCGGTGACGAGCATTCTCATCGTGACCGGCCTTTCGTTGCGGGTTTCAGGATGGACCGCAGAGCGTCCTCGCGGATTTGCTCAAGGACGGCCGAAGCGGGCGGCGCACCCTTGCGCAGCCGGGCCGTCACGTGAAGCATGGAGGCCGCGTTCGCCGAAGCCCACATGAGATCGGCCGCCGCCCCGACCGTCGGACCGAGCCGCCCCTTGGCGGCAATGGCGGCGATGCGTGCGAGCAGGAGCGCAAAAGCCTGCTCGGCGGCAGGGATGTCAGCGCCGTCGAGAACGCGGCTCATCATCGCCGCGTAAAGCCGGGGCCGCGTTGCCGCGAAGCGCACGTAATCGTTCCAGCCCTCGCGCAGCACCACCACCGGATCGGCTGATCGAACCACCGCCTTTTTGCTTTCCAGGAACTGCCCAAAGGCTTCGGCCATGGCCGCGCTCAGCAGCCCATCGGCGCTGCCGTAGTGGTGGTAAAGCGTCGGTGCCGTCACGTTCGCAATCGCGCAAACCTTGCGCGTCGAGAACTGTGCCTCGCCGTCTTCCTCAAGAACCTTCAGGGCGGCATCGAGCAGGATGTCGCGTGTATTCATGGGGCCAATATAGCGACGCTATATTGGCATGTCTATAGCGATGCTATATCCGCTGTCCGCGCCGCGGGCGCCATCGACGCGTTGCATGCGTTGAGACGCACAGGCGTCGCCGCAGATCACCAGGCGATACGCTGCCCATCCCGGTAAAACCCGCCGGTGAGGGATTCGGTCAGGCAGGCGGCCCAGACGATGCCGGCGGCGCCGTCGCGGACAGGGCGGCCGCCGGGGCCGCCCATGTCGGTGGCGACCCAGCCGGGGCAGACGGCGTTGACCAGGATGCCGCTGCCTTCCAGTTCGCTGGCGAGGGTGCGGGTGTAGCTGTTCAGGGCGGCCTTGGAGACGCGGTAGGCCGGGCAGTTGGCGCCGCTGGTGGTGGTGGCGCCGTAGCCGCTGGAGACGTTGACGATGCGGCCGTAGCCGTGGCGGTGCATCAGTGGCGACATCGCGCTGCATACGCGCCAGGTGCCGAACAGGTGGGTGTCCATCGCCTCGCGCGCCGGCGCGATGTCGACTTCCACCGGATTGGTGCGCGGGTGGTAGTAGCCGCCCGCGTTGTTGACCAGCACGTCGAGCCGGCCGTAGGTGATGGTGATCCAGCGCGCCAGCGTGTCGACCTGGTCCTGCCGGGTGATGTCGAGTTGCACCGCGATCATTTCGCCGGGCAAGTGGGCCAGCTGCCGCGCGGCATGCAGGCCCTTGTCCATGTCGCGGGCCCCCAGCAGTACGGTCATGCCGCGTTCGCCGAGCTGGCGCGCCACCTCGAAACCCAGCCCGCGGTTGGCGCCGGTGACCAGCGCCACGCGATGGATCGGCGTGATCGCCGACGCGCCTGCCGTTGCTGGCAGGCGCCTTGCCGGCGCGTTCATGGCGTGGCGTCGACCTGGGCCACGGCGCTGCAGTGTTCATCACCGCAGGCCTGCCAGCCGCCGCCAAGCGATTTGTACAGGGCGACGGCGCGCGTGTTGATCGCCGCCTCGGCCTGTGCCAGATCGTCCTCGGCGCCCAGCTGGGTGCGCTCGGCGTCGAGCAGTTCGAGGAAGCCGGTGGCGCCTTCCTGGTAGCGGATGCGGGCGAGGTCGGCGGCGCGCTTGCTCTGCGTGGCCTGCTCGATCAGGTGATCGACGCGCACGCGTTGCTGGTTGAAGCCGGTGACCGCGTTGTCGATGTCCTCGATCGCTTCCAGCACGGTGCGCTGGTAGTTCGCCTGCGCCGCATCGGCACGCGCCTCGCTGACGTGCAGGTTCGCACGCACGCGCTGCACGTTGAGGCCGGCCCAGCTGATGCTGGGTGCCAGCGACCATGCACGCGTCGATGGGCTGCCGAAGTCATTGCTGCGCCCGGACAGGAAGCCAAGGAAACCGCCCAATGAGATATGCGGGAAGAAATCCGCCTTGGCCACGCCGATGCGCGCGTTGGCAGCGGCGTATTCGCGTTCGGCCATCTGGACGTCCGGACGGCGTGACAGCACATCGCCGGCGTCGCCGATCGGCAACGTGGTGGCGATCGGGGTGAAACTCTTCGGCGACACGTCGATGTCGAGCTCGCCCGGCCGCTCGCCCAGCAGCACGGCGAGGCGGTACTCGCTGGCGCTGGCCTGGGTCTGCAGCAACGGCAGTTGCGCCTGCACCGCGCTGAGGCGGGCCTTCGCGCTGGCCACGTCCTGCTCGGCGCCGGTGCCGACCTGCTGGCGCACCTCGGTCAGGTGCACGGTCTGGCGCTGGTTGTCGATGTCGCGCCGGGCGATGTCCAGCCGCAGCTGGCTGCCGCGCAATTCGAAATAGTTGCGCGCCACCTCGGCCAGCAGGCTGACCTGCACGTCGTGCAATGCCGCCTCGCTGGCGCCCAGATCGGCACCGGCCGCTTCCACCGAACGACGCACGCCGCCGAACACGTCCAGCTCCCACGAGGCATCGAAGCCGGCCTGGTAGGTGGTCGTGGTGAGCCGCTGGTCGCTGAAGCCCGGCTGCTGGCCGCGGCTGCGGGTGTAGTCCACGCCGGTGTTGATGGTGGGCAGGCGGTCGGACTTGGCACCGCTGAGCAGCGCGCGCGATTCATGCAGACGCGCCACGGCGATACGCAGGTCGAGGTTGTTCGCCGCGGCGCGCTGGATCAACGCATCCAGCGTCGGGTCGTTGAACTGCTTCCACCACGCGGCCTGGAATTGCGCATTGCTTTCCTGCGCGGCGTCGAGGCCCTGCAGTTGCGGCGCGGCAATTTTCTCGGCGTGATAGTCGGGGCCGATGCTGGCGCAACCGGCCAGCGCGAGGGCGGCTGCGAGCAGCGTACCGCGCACCACCACCGTCATTCCTGCGAAAGCAGGAATCCAGCGCCTTTGGGGCTTCGTGAAAGTCACTGGATCCCAGCTTCCGCTGGGATGACGAGCGTGGGGATTCGGCTCGGTGTTGTGCATGAAAATTTTCATCAATGGTTCTCCATCCCGGCAGCGTGGGCGCGCGACTCGCGACGCTCCGCCAGGGCGTGAATGACGTTGTAGACCAGCGGTGTGTAGATCAGCCCCGCCAGGGTCACGCCGAGCATGTCCGAGGCCACGGCGACACCGACGCCGGCGATCCTGCGTACGGTTTTCATCCCTGGTTCTCCAGCGCCGGCAGTGCGTGGGCGGCGGCGCGTTCGGCCGCGCGGGCCTCGCGACGCTCGACCAGGGCGCGGATGACGACATAGAACAGCGGCGTGTAGATCAGCCCGAAGATGGTCACGCCCAGCATGCCGGCGAACACCGCCACGCCCATCGCATGGCGCATCTCGGCACCGGCGCCGCTGGAGGTGACCAGCGGCACCACGCCCATGATGAACGCGATCGAGGTCATCAGGATCGGGCGCAGCCGCAGCCTTGCCGCTTCCAGCACGGCCTCGTGGCGGGACACGCCTTCCAGCTGCAGTTCGCGGGCGAACTCCACGATCAGGATCGCGTTCTTGCAGGCCAGTCCCACCAGCACGATCAATCCGATCTGGGTGAAGATGTTGTTGTCGCCACCGGAGAGCCACACGCCGGCAATCGCGGACAGCAGCACCATCGGCACGATCAGGATCACCGCCAGCGGCAACGACCAGCTCTCGTACAGCGACGACAGCACCAGGAACACCAGCAGCACGCACAACGGGAACGCCAGGATCGCGGTATTGCCGGCCAGGATCTGCTGGTAGGTCAGCTCGGTCCACTCGAAGCTGATGCCGTTGGGCAGGTTGTCCTTGGCCAGCTTTTCCATCGCCGCCTGCGCCTGGCCCGAGCTGAAGCCCGGCGCCGGGCCGCCGTTGATCTCGGCGGTCGGATAACCGTTGTAATGCTGCACGCGATCCGGGCCTGCGCCTTGGGTGACGGTGACGAACGAACCCAGCGGCACCATCTGGCCCTGCGCGTTGCGGGTCTTCAGCTGCAGGATGTCCTGCGGCGTGTGGCGGAACGCCGGGTCGGCCGACACGTTCACCTGGTAGGTGCGGCCGAAACGGTTGAAGTCGTTGACGTAGAGCGAGCCCATGTAGGCCTGCATGGTCTGGTAGACGTCGCCCAGGTTCACGCCCTCGGCCTTGGCCTTCTCGCGGTTCACGTCGGCGTCCACCTGCGGCACGCTGACCTGGAAACTGGAGAACAGCCCGGCCAGCGCCGGATCCTTGCGGCTGGCGGCGATCAGGTTCTGCGTCTGCTTGTACAGCTCGTCGAAGCCGCGGTCGCTGCGATCCTCGATCTGCATGCGGAAGCCACCGATCGTGCCCAACCCCATCACCGGCGGCGGCGGGAACACGGCGATGTAGGCGTCCTGGATGGCGCCGAACTTCTGGTTCAGCGCGCCGGCAATTGCGCCGGCCGACAGATCCGCACTGCGGCGTTCATCGAACGACTTCAACGCGACAAACACCACGCCCGAGTTGGTCGAGTTGGTGAAGCCATTGATCGACAGGCCGGGGAAGGCGATCGCATGCTCCACGCCCGGCTGTTTCATCGCGATCGCGCTCATCCGTTCGATCACGTCCTCGGAGCGATCGAGCGATGCCGCATCAGGCAACTGCGCGAATGCCACCAGGTACTGTTTGTCCTGGCCCGGCACGAAACCGGTCGGCACGTGCGAGAAGCCGAACCAGGTCAGCGCAATCAGGCCGGCATACACCACCAGCGCCAGCTTGCCCTTGCCGACGACGCGCTTGACGCCGCCCACGTAACGCTCCGAACCGCGATGGAACATGCGGTTGAACGGACGGAACAGCCAGCCGAACGCGCGGTCGATGCCGCGGGTGAGGCGGTCCTTCGGCGCGTCGTGCGGCTTCAGCAGCACGGCGGCCAGCGCCGGGCTCAGGGTCAGCGAGTTGAACGCGGAGATCACCGTGGAGATCGCGATGGTCAGCGCGAACTGGCGATAGAACTGGCCGGTGAGACCGCTGACGAAGGCGGTCGGGATGAACACCGCGCACAGCACCAGCGCGGTGGCCACGATCGGGCCGGTGACTTCACGCATCGCCTTGCGCGTGGCTTCCTTCGGACTCTGCCCCAGTTCAATATGCCGCTCGACGTTTTCCACCACCACGATCGCGTCATCAACCACGATACCGATCGCCAGCACCAGTCCGAACAGGCTCAGCGCGTTCAGCGAGAAGCCGGCCAGGTACATGATCGCGAACGTGCCGATCAGCGACACCGGCACCGCTACCAGCGGAATGATCGAGGCGCGCCAGGTCTGCAGGAACAGGATCACCACCAGCACCACCAGCAGGATCGCTTCCAGCAGCGTGTGTGCCACCGCCTCGATCGAGCCGCGCACGAACACGGTCGGGTCATAGACGATCGAATAGTCGACGCCCTGCGGGAAATCCTTCTTCAGCGTCGCCATGGTGGCGCGCACTTCGTCGGAAATCTGGATCGCGTTGGAGCCGGGCCGCGCAAAGATCGGCAACGCAACCGCTGGCTTGTTGTCGAGCAGGCTGCGCAGCGCGTAGTTGTTCGAACCCAGATTCACCTTCGCCACGTCGCCCAGATGGGTGACGCCGCCGTTCGCGGCGGTGCGCACGATGATGTTGCGGAAGTCGTCCTCGCTGACCAGCCGGCCGCGCGTGTTGATGTTGAGCTGGAACGCCGAGTTGGACGGGCCGGGCGGCGCATTCAACGAGCCGGCGGCCACCTGCACGTTCTGCTCGCGGATCGCGCCGATCACGTCGCCAGTGGTGAGCCCGCGCGAAGCCAGTTTCTGCGGATCCAGCCATACGCGCATCGAGTATTCGCCGGCACCGAAGATCTGCACGTCGCCGATGCCGTCGAGCCGGCCCAGCACGTCTTTCACGTGCAGCCGCGCGTAGTTCGACAGGTACAGCATGTCGTAGCGCTGATCGGGCGAGGTCAGATGCACGACCATGGTCAGGTCGGGCGAGCTCTTCTGCGTGGTCACGCCGAGCCGTTGCACTTCCTCGGGCAGTTTCGGCAGCGCCTGCGCCACGCGGTTCTGCACGTCGACCTGGGCGTTGTTGAGATCGGTGCCGAGTGCGAACGTCACGGTGAGCGTGAGCGCGCCGTCACTGGTCGCCTGCGACGAGGTGTACAGCATGCCTTCGGCGCCGTTGATCTGTTCCTCCAGCGGCGTGGCGACGGTCTGTGCGATCACCTTCGGGTTGGCGCCGGGATAGCTGGCGTGCACCACCACGGTCGGCGGCACCACTTCGGGGTACTCGCTGATCGGCAGCTGGAACACCGCGATGGAGCCGGTGATCACGAACAGCAACGACAGCACCGCGGCCATGATCGGCCGGTCGACGAAGAATTGGGCGATGTTTTTCATGCAAAGAGTCCTCGACGAAGCCGGTGTGCGGCTTCGGTCTTTCTTTTGCTCCTCCCCCTGCAGCGCAGGAGGAGGTGGGGAGGGTGCCGGGCGGGGAGGCGGGCTCAGCCCTGCGGGTCGTGTGCCTTCACGGGCTTGACCTGCGCGGTACGCGAATCCGTGTCGACATCCGCATCGCCGCGCTCGACCAGCGCCTTGTCGGCCGCATCGAGCCGGTAGCTCATCGCCACCTTCTGCGGGTTCACCTCGGCACCGGGGCGCACGCGCTGCAGGCCGTTCACCACCACCAGGTCACTGGGCTTCACGCCGCTTTCGATCACGCGCAAGCCATGCACCAGCGCACCGGTTTCGACCTTGCGGTATTGCACCTTGTGGTCCTTGTCGACCACGTAGACGAACTGGTTGCCCAGGTCGGTGCCGATGGCGCGGTCATCCACCAATACGCGCGATTTCACCTGGCCGCTCTGCAACTGCACGCGGGCATACAGGCCGGGCGTGTAGAGGCCGTCGGCGTTGTCGAACACGGCGCGCAAACGCATCGTGCCGGAGCCGGTGTGCAGCTGGTTGTCGACGAAATCGAGGCGGCCCTCATGCGGGTAACCGGATTCGTCGGCCAGGCCCATCGTCGCTTCGATGCGGGCGCTGCGGCCGGCCTGCTTGGCGTCGGCGCGCAGGTGATCGAGCTTCAGCCAGGTGTGCTCGTCCACGTCGAAATAGACATAGACGGGGTTCACCGAGACCACGCTGGTCAGCACGTCGCTGCTGGTGACCAGGTTGCCGGGGGTGACGCGGGCATTGCTGACGCGGCCGTCGATCGGCGAGCGCACCTTGGTGAAATCCAGGTTCAACCGGGCGGCGGCCAACGCGGCGGTGGCGGCGCCCAACTGGGCACGCGCGCTTTGTGCCGTGGTTTCCTGGCGGTCGGCTTCCTGTTTGGCGATCGCATGCTGGGCCAGCAGCATCGTGGCGCGTTGCTGGTTGGTCTCGGCCAGGCTCAGCTCGGCACGGGCCTGCGCCTGGTTGGCGGTCAGCCGATCCACTTCGGCCTGGTAGGGCCGGGCGTCGAGCTGGAACAGCACGTCGCCCTTGTGCACCACGGCGCCTTCCTGGAAATGCACCGACTCCACGAAACCGCCCACGCGTGGCTGCACCTGCACCGTGTTGACCGCTTCCAGTCGACCGGTGAACTCGGCACTGTCGCTGACCTTGCGGCTCAGCGCCTGCGCCACGGTGACTTCCGGCGGCGGCGCGCCGGCGGGGGTTTGCGCCTGGCTGTCATCGCCATGCAGCACCATCCAGCTGCCCAGCACGGTGACCGCGATCAGCGGGATCAGCATCCATTGTTTCTTCATCTTGAACTCCCAACACCTTGTTGGCCGGGCAGGGGGCACCGGCGAGGGTCGAGAGAATAGGTGTACCTGACGGTATAGAAAATCCCCTTTTCAGGCATTACACTCGTGCGCCGCAGTCATGAATCGACGAGGAATGGGACCGATGGAAGACTTTTCAGCAATTTCGACCTTCGTCCGCGTGGTCGAGGCCGGCAGTTTCGCCGCCGCCGCCGGCCAGTTGGGCATGACCCCGTCAGGCGTCAGCCGCGCCGTGTCGCGACTGGAAACCCAGCTCGGCGCGCGGCTGTTGTTCCGCTCCACCCGCTCCTTGCGACTGACCGACGATGGGGCCTCTTTCCATGCACGTTGCCGGGAAATCCTGGCCGATCTGGCCGAGGCCACCGAAGCACTGAACTTCGCCAACAGCAAGCCCACGGGCAAATTGCGGGTCGGTATTTCGCTGTCGGTGGGCCGTGCCGCAGTGATCCCCCGCCTTACCGAATTCGAGCAGCGCTACCCCGACATCCGGCTGGAACTGTCGATGAGCGACTCACCCTCGGATCTCAACGGCGAGGGACTGGACTGCGCCATCCGCGTGGGCGAACTGGAGGATTCCAGCCTGATCGCGCGCAAGATCGGCTACCTGCGCAACGTGGTGTGCGCCTCGCCCGAGTACCTGCGCAAGTACGGCGCGCCGCGCAGCATCGAGGACCTGAAAGACCACCGCTGCATCAACTACGTGTACCCGAACGGCCGTCCGCGGCAGTGGCAGTTCGACACGCCCGACGGCCAGGTGAGCGTGGATATCGACGCGCACATGCTGATCAACGACGGCGAATCCGTGCTGCAGGCCGTGGCCGCCGGGCTGGGCATCACCCAGGTGCCGCGCATGCTGGCCGCCTGCATGCTGGAAAAAGGCATGCTGGAACTGGTGATGGCCGACACCAACTCCACCGGCAAACCGGTGTGGATCGTCTACCCGCAGAAAAAACACCTGTCGGCCCGCGTGCAGGCCTTCATCGAATGGGTGCGCGAGCTGTTCGAACGTACCAATCGGTGCACAGTGGCCACACCCAACACCGTCCTCGCCATCGCCCGGCCGAAACCGGTACGCACCGAAACGCTGGCGGAAGTGGCGTAAGCCGCTGCCGGGGCCGCTGCGCCGGCCTCAGCCGCCGGCCGGCACCAGCAACAGCAGCGCCACGCCGAACGCGATGCGGTAGATCGCGAACGGCGTGAACGTGTGCGTGCGGATATAGCCGAGCAGCCACTTCACCGCGATGAACGCCACGATCGCCGACACCACGAAACCCAGCGCCAGCGCGGTCCAGTCCTCATGCGCTGCGCCGCCGCCTTTCACCACCTTCAGCAACTCGTAGCCGGTCGCCGCATACATCGTGGGAATGCCCACCAGGAACGCGAACTCGGTCGCCGCCGCGCGGTTGCTGGTACCGAACAGCATCGCCGCGAAAATCGTCGACGCCGAGCGCGACAGGCCGGGGAAAATCCCCGCAACCATCTGCGCAATGCCCACCAGGATGGCCACCTTCCACGTCACCTCGGTGCGATCGGGCTGGCGCGCCGCCAGCCGCTCGGCAGCGATCATCCACACGCCGCCGATCACCAGCGCCCACGCCACCGGCGTCACCGTCTCCGGCAACTTGAAACCCATCTTCACCGCGATAAGGCCCAGCACCGCCGTGATCAGAAACGCCACCGCCAGCTTCAACAGGTAGTCGCGATTGGTCGCATCGCGCCATTGCGTCAGCAACTGCCAGATGCGCTTCCAGTAGATCAACGTCACCGCCAGGATCGCACCCGCCTGGATGCCGATATTGAACAGATCCGAGCGGGCCCCCAGCCCGAACTTCTCGGCGATCAGCAAGTGGCCGGTGCTGGAAATGGGCAGAAACTCGGTAACGCCCTCGATGATGCCGAGCAAGGTGACGCGGATCAGGTCGCTCAAGAACAGATACTCCGCAGCAAGTAAGGCCGGCCTGCGCCGGCTTGGGAGCGCATAGCTTACGTGGATTGCGCACCGCCACGTCCACGGCGTTCGACCCGATGCCCCGCCGATGCGGACCGACATGGTTTTCCGCAAAAGTGTGACGCCGTCGACACTTTCTGGTCGGGATACGTTCGGTTCTTGTCGGGTCGCGTGTAATGTTTTCCGGTCGCGCATCGGGGCGTCTTCCGCCCGGTCCGGCGGTGCGGCATCGGCAACAGGGGAAAGGATTGGATACGGAAGGGATCTCCACGTCTCGGCGCAGTGTTGCGACCGCAAAATGGCTGTTTGCATGCATCGCCTTGTTGCCATGCATTGGCCTGGCGCAGACCACGCTCGATCAGCAGGAGCAACGCGAACGCGCGCAGCGCGAGGCGCAGGCGCGGCAGCAGCAGCGTGCGACGCCGGATGTGCGGCTGACCACCTCGCGCGGCACCGACTTTCACCGTACCGATCTGCCGGCCGAGCAACCCTGCTTCCGGCTTGACAGCGTGCGTCTGGAAGGGCCGCACCTGGCCGATTTCGCCTGGGTGCAACGCTATCTCGATCGCTATGCCGGCAAGTGCGCGGGTCGCCGGGGCATCGAGCTGGTCGTGCGGCGCACGTCGGACCTGATCATCGATCGCGGCTACGTCACCACCCGCGTCGGTGTGGCCGCGCAGGACCTGTCCACCGGCGTGCTGCATCTGACCCTGGTGCCCGGCGTCATCCGCCGTATCCGCTATGCCGACAGTACGCTGGCTGGCGCGTGGCAGACCGCCCTGCCGATGCGCCCGGGCGACCTGCTCAACCTGCGCGACGTCGAGCAGGGGCTGGAGCAGATGAAGCGGGTGCCCTCGCAGGACGTGAACATCGACATCGCGCCGGGCGACGTGCCCGGCGCCTCCGACCTCGTCATCACGGTCAAGCGCAGCCGGCCCTGGCATCTGGTGGCCACGCTGGACGATGCAGGCTCGCGCGCCACTGGGCGCGGGCAAGCCGGCATCAGCGCGGGATTCGACAACCCGCTGGGCATCAACGACATCCTCTCGCTGGGCTACAACCACGACGTGTGGCAAAGCACCGGCCACGGCACGCGCGGCGTCAACGCCAGCTATTCGGTGCCGTTCGGCCGCTGGCTGTTCACCCTGTCGGCCTACGACTACGCCTATCACCAGACCGTGGCCGGCTACCAGACCACCTTCCTCAGCCGCGGCAAGTCGCGCACCACCGACCTCACCGTGCAGCGCATGATCCACCGCAACGGTTCGGGCAAGACCTCGCTGGAACTGCGCCTGGGCAAGCGCAAGGCACACAGCTTCATCGAGGACACCGAGGTGACCTCCCAGCGGCGTGACGTCACCTCGGCGGAGCTGGCGCTGGTGCAACGCCAGTATCTCGGCGCCGCCCAGCTCGATCTGCGGCTGGCGCAGCGCCGCGGCGTGAGTTGGTTCGGTGGCCAGCGCGATGCTCCCGGGCACCAGCCCTCGGATCCCAGCTTCGGCTACCGGCTGTGGATACTCGATGCTTCCCTGAACCTGCCTTTCCAGGCCGGCGCGCTGCCGCTGCAATGGATGTCCGAACTGCATGCGCAATGCAGCGGCGAAACCCTCTACGGATCCGAGTTCATCACCCTGGGCGGTCGCTACACCGTACGTGGTTTCGACGGCGAACAGACCCTGGCCGCCGAGCGCGGCTGGACCTGGCGCAACACCCTCACCGCGCCGCTGGGCGCTTTGCCGGCGGCGTTATACGTCGGCTTCGACGTGGGCCACATCGGCGGCCCCAGCAAGAACATCTACGGCACCGAACACACGCTGCGCGGCGGCGTGTTCGGCCTGCGCGGCCAGCTCGGCCGCCTCGGCTGGGATGTTTTCGCGGGCTGGGCACTGACGGGCGGCCGCGTGCTGGAAACACGCCGGCCGGCCACCGGTTTCCAGCTGGTCTACCAGTACTGATCGTGCCGCACGCGATTGAACAAGGGCCTACGCCGTACTCCCTCCCCTGCTCGCAGGGGAGGGTTGGGGAAGGGTTCGCTCTTGATCTTTACGGCCACCCCGAACCACCCCCTCCCAACCTCCCCCTGCGCGCAGGGGGAGGAGCAAAAACACGCCACGCCGTGCTCCCTCCCCTGCTCGCAGGGGAGGGTTGGGGAGGGGTTCGCTCTTGATCTTTACGGCAAGCCCGAGCCACCCCCTCCCAGCCTCCCCCTGCGAGCAGGGGGAGGAGCCGAAAGCGCCAGGCAACCGCCATCCCGCCGCCCAACCACGCCGGCGACAGCCATGAATCAGGGAACGAGACCATGACCACCATCCATTCCCCACACGCGCTTCGCCAGGGCCTGAACACGCTGGCCATCGCCATCGCCGTTGCACTCCTCGGCGCTCCGGCGGCCAGCCAGGCCCAAGCCGTGCCGGATGCGCAGGCTGGACTGCATCGCCCGGGCATGGATACCGCGGCCAACGGCACCCCGGTGGTCAACATTGTGGCGCCCTCGGCGGGCGGCGTGTCGCACAACCAATTCCAGTCCTTCGATGTCGACAGCAAGGGGCTGATCCTCAACAACAGCGGCGCGGTCAGCCAGACCCAACTGGCCGGCATGATCGTGGGCAACACGAACCTTGGCGCGGGACCATCGGCGCGCATCATCCTCAACGAGGTCACCGGCACCCGCGCCAGCGCACTCAACGGCTATACCGAAGTGGCCGGCAAGGCCGCCGACGTGATCGTGGCCAACCCCAACGGCATCAGCGTCAACGGCGGCGGTTTCATCAACACTACCCGCAGCGTGCTGACCACCGGTACGCCGGTGTTCGGCGGCGACGGCAGCCTGCAGGCGTTCCGGGTTACCCGCGGCGCCATCGCCATCAATGGCGGCGGCCTCGACGCCACGCGCCCCGACCGGCTCGATCTGATCGCGCGTGCGGTGCAGGCCAACGCCAAGGTCTGGGCGCACAACCTCAACGTGGTCACCGGCGCCAACCAGGTCGGCTATGCCGATCTGGCGACGCAGGCGATCAATGGCGATGGCGTGGCGCCGGGCGTGAGCCTGGATGTGGCCGCGCTGGGTGGCATGTACGCCGACAAGATCCACCTGCTGGGCACCGAAGCCGGCGTGGGCGTGCGCAACAGCGGCGAGATCGCCGCCCAGGCCGGCGACTTCCAGCTCACCAGCGCCGGCAAGCTGGTGGTCACCGGCAAGCTCACCGCCACCGGCGACCTTGCCGTGGAGGCCACCGGGATCGACAACAGCGGCACGCTGGCCGCAAATGGACGTCTGGACGTCCGCGGCAATGGCGATGTGGGCAACAGCGGCACGCTCTACGCGGGCGAGGGAGCCAACCTCACCGGCACCGGTGACATCCGCAACAGCGGCAAGCTGTATGCCGCAAGCGGCGCGGTTGCCGTGGACGCCGGCGGCGCACTTTCCTTGTCCGCGGCCAGCGATGTCTATGCGGGGCAGGGCATCACCATGCACGCGGCTGGCATGGACAACGCCGGCACTGTCGAGGCGCTGACGAGCCTTGATCTCCGCGCCGACGGTCGGCTTTCCAGCAGCGGTCACCTGCTTGCCGATGGTGGCGACGCAACGCTCGGCGCCCTGGTGCTCGACAATGCCGGCGCGCTCAGCGCAAATGGGCGCGCGCAACTCACGGGCACGCAGTCGCTGGACAACGCCGGCACCGTTGTCAGCGCCGGCAGCAGCACCGTGCAGGGCGGCCAGGTCGACAACAGCGGTCAATGGCAGTCCGGCGGCGCGCTGACGATTACGGCCGATGCCCTGCACAACCAGGGCCTGATCGACGGCAAGAGTGATGTCAGCCTGACCATCGGTCGGCTGGATGCCGACACCGGCAGCAACCTGCTGGCCGCCCGTCGTCTGACTGTGGCGGCGACCGGACCGGTGCATGCCGGCGGCGTGCTGCAGGCCGGGCAGGACCTGTACCTGACGGCCGGCGACGCCGTCGACGTGGGCGCGCAAGGCTGGCTCTATGCCGCCCAGGCACTGAACCTGGCCAGCAGCGGCAAGGTCACCAATGCCGGCCTGATCTACGCCGGTACTGATGGCACCGTGCATGCCGATGGCCTCTCCAGCAGTGGCACGCTGCGTGCGGATCACGACCTGACGGCCACCCTCACCGGCGATCTGCAGAACACGGGCCTCTTGCGCAGCGGTGCCGCGCAGACGGTCAGCGTCGGCGGCCATGCGAACAATCGAGGCACTACCTACGCCGGTACCGCCGCGCAATGGATGGTCACCGGCCAGCTGGCCAATACGGGCACGCTGGCCGGCCAGGGCGACCTGGACATCGGCGCGGGCAGCCTCGATTCCAGCGGCGTGCTTGGCGCCGGCGTGCAGGCTGACGGCAGCCTTGCCGGCACCGGCGCCCTGAGTGTCGACACCACCGCCGCGCTGGTGGCTCAAGGCCGCAACCTGGCCGCCACCACGCTGGATCTGCACGGCGCCAGCCTCGACCTGGACGGTGCCACCACGCGCGCCGGCGGCGCCATTGGGCTGACCGCCACCCTGGGTGGCTTGAACCTGCGCAACGGCGACCTCGCCACCAACGGCAACCTCGCCCTGCGGGCCACCGGCCAGCTAAACAACAGCGGCGGCAAGCTGCAGGCCGGCCACGTGGCGCTGGGCGCTGCCAGCTTCGTCAACCGCGGCGGCCAGCTGCTGCAGACCGGCGCGGCCGCCTCCACGCTCGACATCAGCGGTACCCTCGACAACAGCGCGGGCAGTATTGCCAGCAATGCGGGTGACCTCACGCTGCAGGCGGCCACCCTGCTCAACGCCGACGGCCACATCGCCCATGCCGGCAGCGGCCTGCTCACCCTCGATGTGGATGGCGCACTCGACAACAGCGCCGGTTCGATCGCCGGCAACGGCGCGCTGGAGCTCACCAGCGGCGGCGCCTTCGGCAATGCTGGCGGCAGTGCCTCCTTCAGCGGCGACGTTACCGTTACGGCGCAGTCGCTGGACAACACCGGCGGCACGCTTGCGGGCAACGCCCTCGGCATCACCCTGACCCAGGCCCTGCTCAACACCGGCGGCAACCTGCAAGCCAGCGATGGCTTCACCCTGCACGCCGACAGCCTCACCAACGGCACCGGCCAGATCAAGGCGCTCGGCAGCGATGCGCTGTCGCTGTACATCACGCGGGGTCTGACCAGTGCCGCGGGCGGTTTCATCGCCGGCAACGGCGCGGTCAACCTGCACGTGGGCAGCCTCGCCAACGCCGGCCAGGTCTATGCCGGCGGTGACCTGGCGGCAACCAGCGGCGGCGATCTGGACAACCGCAACGGCGCGCTGCAGGCGACGGGCGCCCTGGCGGCCAGCGCCGTCGGCAAACTGAGCAACGGCCACGGTCGCATCGAGGCCGGTAGCGGCCGCAACACCGCCACGCTTTCGCTCGATGCCGCATCGCTGGACAACAGCGCCGGCCGTGTCGCCAACGCGGCCCAGGGCGCCACCACGCTGAACCTGCACGGCGGCGCACTCACCAATACCGCCGGCACGCTGGGCGGGCAGGGCGATGTGACGGCCAGCGCCGGCGCCATTGGCAATACCGGCAGCGGCACCGTGGTCGCCGGGCGCGACCTCAACCTCACCGCCGCCAGCCTGGACAACACCAGCGGCACGCTGTACGCCGCACGCAACCTGGCCTGGGTCAACCAACTGGCCAGCCTGACCAACCGCCAGGGCCATCTCGGCGCGGGCGGCAACACCGTGCTCACGCTGGCCTCGCTGGACAACAGCAGCGGCGAAACCGCGGCCAACGCCAACGTCACCCTGGACCTGGGCAGCCTCGTCGGCAGCGGCCGCGTCGTGGCCGGCAACGACCTTGCCCTCACCCTCGCCGGCAACTACACCAACGTCGCCGGCAACACGCTCAAGGCCAACCGCAACGCCAGCCTCACCTTCAGCGGCAGCCTCGACAACGCTACCGGCGCCACGCTGGGCGCGGTCGGCGCGCTCACCGTCAAGGCCGCCGGCATCGCCAACAGCGGCACCATCGACAGCGCCACCACCACGCTTACCACCCCCGGCGCGCTCACCAACACCAGCCGCATCGAGGGCGATACCCTCGCCATCACCGCCGCCAGCGTCGACAACACCGCCACTCTGATCGGCGACGCCATCACCGTCCACGCCGGCAACCTCACCAACGGCAGCGACCTGGGTAGCGCCACCGACAACGCCGCCTACGATTCGGCCGTGATCGCCGCCACCGGCAACGTCAACCTGTACGTCACCGGCACCCTGCTCAACCGCGATGCGTTGATCTATGCCATGCAGGATCTGACCATCGCCGCCAACGCCGGCGGCAGCCGCGCAGGCGCCATCACCAACCGCTCCGGCAGCATCGAGGCCGACGGCAACATCACCCTCGCGGCCAGCCAGATCACCAACGAGCGGCGCGTGTTCGACACTGAAACCTACGCGCTCACCAGCGCCGAGCAGGCCAACAACACCACGTCCGAGCAATACGTGGTGGACAAGACCACCGACCCCGTTGCCATCGCCTACTGCGCCGGCCTGGACGATAGCCACCGCTGCGCCCCCGATGAAAATGCCACCGGGCAAACCACCACCACCGTGATCAGCCAGCAGCGTCTGCTGCGCACCAGCGCACAGGGCAAGATCGTTTCTGGTGCTGACATCGTGCTCGGTGGCTCGGTGCTCAACGACAAATCCACCATCGCAGCGGCCGGCAATCTGGTGGTGAACGGCCAGTCGGGCACCGTTGCCGGGGGCAGCGGCACCCTCGGTGGCGAAAGCATCCGCAATCTCGGCTGGATGCCAACGGTTTCTCAGCAAACCGACGTCGACAACTGGATCCAGGTGCAGAAAAAAAGCAAATGCGCCCTCGGCACCAAGACCTGCTGGGACGACAACAGCGTCAATCACTTCGGCCAGAGCTCGACCTCCTCCGATCTGGCCATCGCGGGCACGCCGCCCGCCTGGATGAGCATCACGCCGGGGCTCGATGCCCCGGCCTACATGACCGCCGGCGATACCCTGGCGATCCATGGCACCACCATCACCAACCAGGTGGTGGGCGCGGATGGCCGACCGGTCAACACCAGCGCGGCGCTGGGCAGCAATAGCGGTGGCCCCGCAATCACCGGCGCCAGCACCGGCAGTGTCGGCGCCGTGGCCGGCGGTGCCAGCCTGGGCGCAGTGGGCGGCCTGCACAACGCCGGCCCCGCACCCGGCGCACAAACCGTGGGCACGCTGGACGCCCCCGGCGGGCACATCCAGCTGCCCAGCAACGGCCTGTTCACCACCCATCCGGGCAGCAGCGCCGGCTATCTGATCGAAACCGACCCGCGCTTCGCCAGCATGAGCGGCTTCTACGGCAGCGATTACCTGATGGACCGGCTGCCCTGGAACGGCGAGCAGACCCTCAAGCGCCTCGGCGACGCCTTCTACGAAAACCGCCTGGTGCTCAACCAGATCACCGCGCTCACCGGCCGCCGCTTCCTCAGCAACAGCACCGACACCGTGGCGCAATACCGCGAGCTGATGGATGCCGGTGTGGCCGCCGCTGGCCAGTTCGACCTCAGCGTGGGCGTGGCGCTCACCGCGCAGCAGATGGCCAGCCTCAGCGACGACATCGTGTGGCTGGTCAGCCAGGAGGTGAACGGCGAAAAGGTGCTGGTGCCGGTGGTGTACCTCTCGGCGCAGCACGCGAAAAACCTGGCCAGCGAACGCGGCGCCGTCATGGCCGGCCAGGACATCATCCTCGACGCCAGCGGCACCCTCACCAACACCGGCAACGTGCTGGCCAGCCGCGACGCCACCCTCAAGGCCGGCACCCTGCTCAACAGCGGCAACCTCAGCGCCGCCGACACCCTCAGCATCAGCGCCGCACAAGACGTGCTCAACGCCGGGCACATTCAGGGCGGCAACGTCGCCGTGGTGGCCGGTCGCGACGTGGTGAGCGGCGCCGACCTCGGCAAGGTCGACCTCGGTGGCGTGAACCTCGGCGACAGCCTGTCGCCCATCGATGCCCAGCGCCTGGGTCTGGCCACCGGCGGCAGCATCAGCGCCAGCGGCAGCCTGGCCGTGCAGGCCAGCCGCGATCTGCTGCTGGATCAGGCGCCGATCAGCGCCGGCAGGGATCTCAGCCTCGTCGCCGGCCGCGACCTCACCGCCACCGCCACGCCGATCAGCGCCGGTGGCGATGCCGCTTTGGTGGCCGGTCGTGATCTCGGTGTGACCGCCACGCAGCTGACCACGTCCAGCGGTACGCACACCATCGGCAATGTCAGCGCCGGCAACCTGTCCCTGACGGCTGGCCGCGATCTCACCAGCAACGGGGCCGCGCTCAAGGCCAGCGACATGTTGGTTGCCAATGCCGGCCGCGACCTCGCGCTGAACCAGGTATCGATCGGCGCAGGCGGCGATCTCGGCCTGGCTGCCGGCCGCGATCTGACCGCCACTGCCGGCACGGTCGACGCAGGGGGCAACGCGGCCCTCGTGGCCGGCCGCGACCTCACCTTTACGGCCACCGAACAAACCACCATCAGCCGTGATGCCCATTCGGAGACCCACACCACCACCCACACCGTTAGCAGCGTCACCGCTGGCGACAGCGTGGCCCTCGCCGCCGGCCGCGACCTCACCAGCGAAGGTGCCGCCTTCAAGGCCGGCAATACGCTGGTTGCCAGCGCCGGCCGCGACGTGGTGCTCAACGCCGTCACCGACCTCACCACCACCAGCGAACATCACAAGGAAGGCCGCACCTCAGTCAGCACGACCACCAGCGATGAAACGCTGCACGGCACCACCCTCGACGCCGCCAACGGCATCGTGGTCAGCGCCGGGCGAGACATCACCACCACCGCCGCCACCCTCGGCAGCGAAAAGGGCGGCATCGCACTCGGCGCCGGGCACGACATCGCGCTCAACGCCGGCGTGGAAAACCACAGCGCTACCCTCGACACCAAACGCAAGAAAAGCGGCTTCCTGTCCAGCAAAACCACCACCACCCACGACGCCACCACCGACAGCTACGCCATCGGCAGCACGTTGTCCGGCGAGTCGGTGACGGTGGCGGCCGGGCACGACCTGACCACCCAGGCCGCGCAGATAGCTGGCACCCACGACGTCACGCTGGCGGCCGGCCATGACGTCACCATCGGCACGGCCGAGGAGGTTTCCACCGAGGCCTACAGCATCAGCAAGAAGAAGAGCGGGGTGTTCGGCGGTGGCGGTGCCAGCGGCCTGGGCGGCATTGGCTTCACCGCCGGTAGCCAGAAGGCCAACGCCACCGACACCGTGGAGCAGCACATCACCGTCGGCAGCCTGATCGGCAGCACCGAGGGCAACCTGACGGTGGCGGCCGGCGGCGACCTGGCGGTGATCGGCAGCGACCTCATCGCCCAGCGCGCGGAGGGTGCCAGCAGCGGCGGCAATATTGCCCTGCAGGGCAACAACGTCACCATCACCTCCGCCACCCAGACCGACCACGAAACCACCACCCAGCAAGCCCGCAGCCACGGCCTGTCGATGGCCATGGTCGGCACGGCGCTGGACGGGTATCGCAACGTGCGGCAGACGCGGCGCGAGAAGGCCAGCTCCGGCAAGAAGACGCAGGACACGCTGCACGCCCTCAGCGCGGCCGCGCTCGACATGCCGGGCATCGCCATCAGCTACGGCAGCCAGCGCAGCAACCAGTCGAGCCAGGTCGACACCACCACCGAGCAGGGCAGCACCCTGCGCGCCGCAGGCGACCTCACGCTGAACGCCACCGGCGG